>NZ_CP109487.1:5185000-5822500 GCF_036227605.1 Streptomyces sp. NBC_01439
CCAGACTTGTAGTAGGTAAGCGATGGGGTGACGCAGGAAGGTAGTCCAGCCCGGGCGGTGGTAGTCCCGGGGTAAGGGTGTAGGCCGAGGGGTAGGCAAATCCGTCCCTCATATAAGGCTGAGACCTGATGCCGAGCCGATTGTGGTGAAGTGGATGATCCTATGCTGTCGAGAAAAGCCTCTAGCGAGTTTCATGGCGGCCCGTACCCTAAACCGACTCAGGTGGTCAGGTAGAGAATACCGAGGCGTTCGGGTGAACTATGGTTAAGGAACTCGGCAAAATGCCCCCGTAACTTCGGGAGAAGGGGGGCCATCACTGGTGATAGCACTTGCTGCTTGAGCTGGGGGTGGCCGCAGAGACCAGCGAGAAGCGACTGTTTACTAAAAACACAGGTCCGTGCGAAGCCGTAAGGCGATGTATACGGACTGACGCCTGCCCGGTGCTGGAACGTTAAGGGGACCGGTTAGTGACCTTTCGGGGTTGCGAAGCTGAGAACTTAAGCGCCAGTAAACGGCGGTGGTAACTATAACCATCCTAAGGTAGCGAAATTCCTTGTCGGGTAAGTTCCGACCTGCACGAATGGCGTAACGACTTCTCGACTGTCTCAACCATAGGCCCGGTGAAATTGCACTACGAGTAAAGATGCTCGTTTCGCGCAGCAGGACGGAAAGACCCCGGGACCTTTACTACAGTTTGATATTGGTGTTCGGTTCGGCTTGTGTAGGATAGGTGGGAGACTTTGAAGCAGCCACGCCAGTGGTTGTGGAGTCGCCGTTGAAATACCACTCTGGTCGTGCTGGATGTCTAACCTAGGTCCGTGATCCGGATCAGGGACAGTGTCTGATGGGTAGTTTAACTGGGGCGGTTGCCTCCCAAAGGGTAACGGAGGCGCCCAAAGGTTCCCTCAGCCTGGTTGGCAATCAGGTGTTGAGTGTAAGTGCACAAGGGAGCTTGACTGTGAGACCGACGGGTCGAGCAGGGACGAAAGTCGGGACTAGTGATCCGGCGGTGGCTTGTGGAAGCGCCGTCGCTCAACGGATAAAAGGTACCCCGGGGATAACAGGCTGATCTTCCCCAAGAGTCCATATCGACGGGATGGTTTGGCACCTCGATGTCGGCTCGTCGCATCCTGGGGCTGGAGTCGGTCCCAAGGGTTGGGCTGTTCGCCCATTAAAGCGGTACGCGAGCTGGGTTTAGAACGTCGTGAGACAGTTCGGTCCCTATCCGCTGTGCGCGTAGGAATATTGAGAAGGGCTGTCCCTAGTACGAGAGGACCGGGACGGACGAACCTCTGGTGTGCCAGTTGTCCTGCCAAGGGCATGGCTGGTTGGCTACGTTCGGGAGGGATAACCGCTGAAAGCATCTAAGCGGGAAGCCTGCTTCAAGATGAGTATTCCCACCTCCTTGAGAGGGTAAGGCTCCCAGTAGACGACTGGGTTGATAGGCCAGATGTGGAAGCCCGGTAACGGGTGAAGCTGACTGGTACTAATAGGCCGAGGGCTTGTCCTCAGTTGCTCGCGTCCACTGTGTTAGTTCTGAAATAACGAACAGCTGTGTCAACACCAGCATGTTCAAATTTCATAGTGTTTCGGTGGTCATAGCGTTAGGGAAACGCCCGGTTACATTCCGAACCCGGAAGCTAAGCCTTTCAGCGCCGATGGTACTGCAGGGGGGACCCTGTGGGAGAGTAGGACGCCGCCGAACAATTATTGCGGAAGCCCCGCACCAGCCCTTTATGGGTTCGGTGCGGGGCTTTTCTGCGTTCACCGGCCGGATCGGATGTCGGAGCCGGGAAACGCAGGTGAGCCGGTGATGGTACGTCGTTAAGATCCCGGGCATGAGCGATGACTATGTGATCAGGGCCGTGCGGGGCGACGAGTGGGAAAAGGTCAAGGAGCTGCGTCTGGTGGCGCTCCGGGATCCGGCTGCGGCCGTGGCATTCCTGGAGACCGAGGAGGGGGCCCTCGCCCAGGGCGACGCGTACTGGCAGCAGCGTGCCGCGGGGGCCGCCGAGGGGCGGGGCGCCCGGCAGTTCATCGCCGAGGCCGCGGACGGACGGTGGGTCGGGTCCGTGACCGTGCTCATCGAGGCGCAGGGTGGCGCCGACTACTTCGGCGAGCCCATCGAGCAGCAGCAGGGCCACGTGGTCGGGGTGTTCGTACGACCCGAGCAGCGGGGGAGCGGGCTCGTGGAGAGGCTGTTCGACGCCGGGCTCGAATGGGCCTGGTCGCTGGAGGAGCCGGCGACCGAGCGGGTGCGGCTGTTCGTGCACGAGGACAACCCGAGGGCGGAGAGCTTCTACCGGCGGTACGGCTTCGAGGCGAGCGGCCTGCTGATACCACTGGAGACGGGCGCCAAGGAACGGGAGTACGTCTACGTGTCGGCGTCGGCTGAAAAGTGGACCAGTTTGGCCGGTTGAAAAGTGACCCGCTGGTGTCGGTTCAGTCGTTGTCGTTGACGGTGGGAACGCGGCCGAGTTCTCGTCCTTTCATGCGGTAGGAGTCTCCCTTGAGGGAGTGGACCTCGGCGTGGTGGACGAGGCGGTCGATCATGGCGGCGGCGACAGTCTCGTCGCCGAAGACTTCTCCCCAGCGTCCGAAGGGCTTGTTGCTGGTGACGATCACGGACGCGCGTTCGTATCTGTTCGAGACGAGCTGGAAGAACAGATTCGCGGCTTCGGCCTCGAAGGGGATGTATCCCACCTCGTCCACCACGATCAGCGGATAGCGTCCGAGTCGGGTGAGTTCGTCGGCCAGGCGGCCGGTGTGGTGGGCATCGGCCAGGCGGTCGACCCACTCGGCCGCGGTGGCGAACGCGACGCGGTGACCGGCCTGGCAGGCCCGGACCGCAAGTCCGGTGGCCAGGTGGGTCTTGCCGGTGCCGGGCGGGCCGAGGAAGACGACGTTCTCCTTGCCCGCGATGAAGTCCAGCGTGCCCAGATGCGCCAGCTGCTGGCGCGTCAGGCCGCGCAGGTGGGTGACATCGAGTTCCTCCAGGGTCTTGACCGCGGGGAAACGCGCCGCCCGTACTCTCGCTTCGCCGCCGTGGGATTCCCGGGCGGATACCTCCCGCTGGAGGCAGGCGACGAGGTATTCGGTGTGGGTCCAGGATTCCTTGCGGGCCCGTTCCTCCAGTCGGCCCGCGGCATCCAAGAGTGCGGGGGCTTTCATCGCGCGGGCGAGGAAGGCCAGGTCGGAGGCGGTCTGCTGCCCGGTCCGCCGGTTCACTCCAGCCGAAGCGGCGGTGGTGTCCTCGGTGGTGTCGGCGATGGTGGTGCGGGGCATGTCAGATCACCTCTCTTCCACCGTCGATCACGGTGAACAGACGGTCGTAGGTGCCAAGCTCGCGTTGTTCGACTTCGACCAGCGGGCCGGAATCGACGGACCGGATGTGACCGGTGGGCCGCTGGTGGTGGTGTTCTCGGCGCATGATCCGGCCGGTTTCGGCGTGCTGGGGGTCGGTGATGGTCTGGTGGCGGGCCCAGCAGCGGGTGTGTTCTGCGACGATCTCCCCGCCCGCGGCCAGGACGATCACCTTTTCGTTGTCGGACAGGACGGTGACCTGGTGGCCGATCGCGGCCGGGTCGACGGAGTAGTCGCAGGTGTCGACGCGGACGTAGTGGTCGCGGCCGAGGCGGACCTGGAACCGCCACCAGGTCGGCGGGTCGGCGGCCGGGAGGGTCAGCATCTGGGCCCGGTCGGCTTCCCATCGGTCGGCCGGGCGGGCGCCGAGGGTGCGGTGGATCCTGCGGTTGGCGACCTTCAGCCAGGCCGTCAGCTGGCTGTTGAAATCGTCCGGGCCGCTGAAGTGGCGGCCGGGCAGGAACGAGGTCTCCAGGTAGCCGTTCGCCCTCTCGACCAGGCCCTTCGCTTCTGGATCGCGAGGTCGGCACAAGTAGATCTTCGTGGCGAGCAGGCCCGCGAACGCGGCGAACTCGGAGGTCGGGCGGCCGCGGCCGACGCCGGCCTCGTTGTCCCAGACCAGCGTCTTGGGCACCGCACCCCACTCGGTCAGCAGCCGCCAGTGCCCGTCGATCAGGTCCCCGGTCCGCCTCGAGGGCAGCATCCTCGCGGTGATCACCCGCGAGTAGCCGGAGACCATCACCAGCACCGGCATCCGCCCGCACTGCCCATAGCCCAGCGGAATGTCCGCCTCGGGAAACCACAGGTCGCACTGGGCCAGCTCGCCGGGCCGATAAACCGTCCGCGAGACCGGGTCGACCGGAACATAGGCCGGCCGGAGCTCGCGCACCCGGTCTTTGAGGATCGTCATCCCGCGGTCCCAGCCGATCCGCTCCGCGATCACCGTCGCCGGCATCGTCGGGGTCTCCCGCAGAAGCTCACGGATCTGCACCTCGACCGCGTCGACCGCCGAGCCCTTCACCGCACGCTCGTACTTCGGTGGCCGGTCCGTGGCCAGAGCCCGCTTGACCGTGTTCCTCGAGATCCCCAGATGCCGGGCGATTGCCCGGATCGGCATCCGCTCGGCCCGATGCAGCCGGCGGATCTCTGCCCAGTCCTCCACGAGGATCACCCTTCCCTCCTGACCTTGATCACCAAGGTCAGAGTCAGATGAAGATCACCAAGTGGGTCACTTTTGATACGCCGTCAGAGGGTCCGAGTTCAGCCGTCGCCGACACTACGTGCGGCCGGCCGGGCCCGGCGCAGGCGCGTCAGGCGCGTCAGGCGCGTCAGGCGCGTGAGGAAGGAAGAGCACGCTCCGGTGGGAAGGCGGCACGCGTGCTGCTTCGACACGGACACGTGGGGAACGCTCGTCGCCGGGGAGTGGGTCCTCTAGGTGAGGGCGGCTTCCGGCCAGCGGGAGCGGGCCTGTTCGCGGCTGCGGCAGAGGGCGAGCAGGGGGAGCGTTCCCTCGGTCAGGAGTTCCGGGAACTGGGGGATCGGGGCCACGGCGGCCACGTCGTCCAGCACCAGGGTCAGTGGTGGGTCGAGCCGACCGTGGGATGACCGTGCGGCCATGCGGCGGCCGTGCTCGACCACGTGAGAGGCGAGTGCGGTGAGCAGGGGCATCGCACCCGGGTGGGTGCGGGGATCCTCCAGAGCTTCACCCACCAGGTAGAGGGTGCCCCCTTCGGCGACGAATGATGCCAGGGCGAGGGCATCGGCACGGTTCGAGTTGCAGGCCTCGCGGATGTGGATCGAGGTCAGGCAGGAGAGGGCACGGGCCGTCAGGTTCAGTGCGAGCTCGCGGCGTTCGGGGTGGGCGGTGAGGGCGCTCTCCAGTTCGCCGGCAGTGCCGGGGGCGGCCTGGGGGTGGGTGCGCAGGACGCGGACCGGTTCCTGGGCGCTGTTGCCCTGGGCCCAGCGGTGGAGCAGTTTGAACGGGCGGCCCTCGAGGGCGGCGGCCTGGAGCCAGCTGCGCAGGAGGGTCTCCGCGGTGTCGGCGACCGCTGCGTCCATGCGGGCCTGGGGGCGTACGGGGGCCAGCAGGGCGATTGCGCGGGCGGCGGCGGTGTCGCGGTCGGTGCAGCCCTCGGCCGGGTTCCAGTGCATGCGGGCCGGGGTGTCGCACAGGTGGGAGGGGTCGTAGAGGAGGACCGGGCCGAGTTTGGCGCGGGCGTCCTTGGTTTCGGCCCAGAGGGTGGGGGAGGAGGTGACGACGAGCGCCGCCCCCTCGACTTCGCCGATGCGGTGGGCCGCGGCGCGCAGGCGGTCGTTCGGGCCGCCGTACGCGATCCCGTTCGCTGCCGTATCGGTGGGCGTGAGGGTGGTGGCGGTGGCGGCCGGCCGGGGGGCGTAGCCGAAGCCGTAGCGGTAGGCCTCGTCCGCCGGGGCGGTGGCGGCTGGTGCGGTGGCCGCTGGTGCGGGCGAGCCGCTGGGGGTGCTGCCCCCGGACCCCCGCGCCTCAAATGCCGGCGGGGCTGGATGTGCTGGTGCCGGTGCGGGGACCTGTGCCGCCTGCTTGGCCAGGGCGCGGCGGGATTTGGTGCGGGCGATCACGCCGATGGCGAAGACGGTGAGTACGAACATCACCAGGAGTTGGCTGACGAACAGGCCCCAGAACAGGCCCCAGCCCGACAGGGCTGCCGGGTCGGTGTCCGGCCAGGCGGCGGGGATGTCGTGCGGTTGCGCTATCAGGGCGCGGACGGCTCCCGGGGTCCGGGTGAAGGTGACGGTGTCGGGCCAGGTGCCGTTCGCGAAGAGGGCCGCGAGGCCGGTGGCCGACCAGACGAGGACGGCGAGGCCCAGGAGGAAGGCCAGGAGGCCGACCAGGAGGCCGTCCGGGATGCCGCCGCCGCGTGCGGGGGGCTCCGTACGTCGTGCCTCGTGCATGGTCAGGCCACCGTGGTCGCGGATCCGGGACCGCCGCCGCGGCGGCGTTCGATGGACAGGGCCCGTTCCTCCGCCTCCAGTTCGGCGGCGAGCAGGTCGGCGGGGAGGTGGCTGGGGGTGGAGGACTCGGTCATGGCGCGGTCGGTGAAGACGAGGGGGCGTTCGGCTTCGGTGATCAGGTGTTTGACCACCTGGACGTTGCCGTTGACGTCCCAGACCGCGATGCCGGGGGTGAGGGTCGGGATGATTTCCACCGCCCAGCGCGGGAGGCCCAGTACGCGGCCGGTGGCGCGGGCCTCGTCCGCCTTCTGGGCGTAGATCGTTCTGGTCGAGGCCATCTTGAGGATGGCCGCGGCTTCGCGTGCGGCGGCGCCGTCGACGACGTCGGAGAGGTGGTGGACGACGGCGACGAAGGACAGGCCGAGGCGGCGGCCGAACTTCAGCAGGCGCTGGAACAGCTGGGCGACGAAGGGACTGTTGATGATGTGCCAGGCCTCCTCGACGAGGAAGATGCGCTTCTTCCGGTCGGGGCGGATCCAGGTGTGCTCGAGCCAGACGCCGACGATCGCCATGAGGATCGGCATCGCGATGGAGTTGCGGTCGATGTGGGAGAGGTCGAAGACGATGAGGGGCGCGTCGAGGTCGATGCCGACGGTGGTGGGGCCGTCGAACATGCCGCGCAGGTCGCCGTCGACGAGTCGGTCGATGACGAGCGCGACGTCGAGGCCCCAGGCCCGGACATCGTCTATGTCGACGTTCATGGCGAGGGCGGATTCGGCCTCGGGGTGGCGCAGTTGCTCGACGATGTCGGTGAGGACGGGCTGGCGGTCGCGGATGGTGTCGACGACGTAGGCGTGCGCGACCTTGAGGGCGAAGCCGGCGCGCTCGTCGAGGCCGTGGCCCATGGCCACCTCGATGATGGTCCGGAGCAGCGCGAGCTGGCCGGTCGCGGTGATGGCCGGGTCGAGGGGGTTGAGGCGGATCCCGTCGTCGTTGGCGGCGATGGGGTCCAGGCGGATGGGGGTTATCCCCAGCTGCTGGGCGATCAGGTTCCATTCGCCGACGCCGTCCTCGCCCTGGGCGTCGAGGACGACGACCTGGCGGTCCTTGAAGCGGAGCTGGCGCAGGACGTAGGTCTTTTCGAGGGCTGACTTTCCGTTTCCGGATTCGCCGAGGACCAGCCAGTGGGGGGCCGGGAGCTGCTGGCCGTACAGCTGGAAGGGGTCGTAGATGTAGCCCTTGCCGCTGTAGACCTCGCGGCCGATGATGACACCGGAGTCGCCGAGGCCGGGGGCCGCGGTGGGCAGGTAGACGGCTTGCGCCTGCCCGGTGGAGGTGCGTACGGGCAGGCGCGTGGTTTCGACTTTGCCGAAGAGGAAGCTGGTGAAGGCGTCCGTCAGGGCGGACATGGGATCTCGCATGGGCGGCACTTCCCTCCAGCTAGCGTCGGATGCCGGTGGCGAACGGCAAGGTGTTGACGAAGGCGCGGTGGTGCTCGCGGTCGCACCATTCCAACTTCAGGTAGGACTTGCCGGCGGAGGCGCGGATCGTCCGCTTGTCGCGGGCGAGGGCCTCCGGCGAACGCGAGGACACCGTGATGTACCCGACGAGGTTGACTCCCGCCGCACCGCTGGCGAGATCTTCACCTCTTTGGTCGAGCCGGCCGTGCGCGGCGATGTCGCGGGGGTCGACGGTCCGGTTCATTTTGGCGGCTCGGGAGGCGTCGGCCTCGTCGTTGGTCTTCTCGGTGAGCATGCGCTCGATGGCGACCTCGGTGGGCTCCAGGTCCATGGTGACGGCGACCGTACGGATCACGTCCGGGGTGTGGACGAGCAGTGGGGCGAGGAAGTTGACGCCGACGGGCGTCATCGGCCATTCCTTGACCCAGGCGGTGGCGTGGCACCAGGGGGCGCGGGTGGAGGATTCGCGGGTCTTGGCCTGGAGGAAGGTGGGCTCGACGGCGTCGAGCTCGGCGGGCCAGGCGTTGCGCTTGGTCATGGCCTGGATGTGGTCGATGGGGTGGTCCGGGTCGTACATGGAGTGCACGAGGGAGGAGAGGCGGCCCTGGCCGAGGGGCTGGCGGACGCGGATGTCGGCCTCGGCGAGGCGGGCGCAGATGTCGGTGAGTTCGCGGGCCATGACGATGGCGAGGCCGGTGTCGCGGTCGATCTTGCGGCCCTTGTGGGGGGTGCCGGCGCGGGCGATGGCGTTGGCCTCGGCGGCGAGTTCGCGCGTGTAGTGCATGCAGGCGACGAGGTACGCGCGGTGCTGCTCGGAGGAGGTGGACACCATCGACTGGAGCTGGTCGTAGGAGTCGCGGAGCCAGCCGGGGGCCTGGGTGTCGCCGCGCTGGGCGACGTCCTTGGCGTGCGCGTCGGGGTCGGCGGGGAGGGTGCGGGCGAGCATCTGGAGGCGGGTGACGAAGCCGTCGCCGTTGGCCACGTGCTTGAGGAGGGTGCCGAAGCGGTCGACGAGGGCTTCTTGGTCCTCGCTGTCGCGCAGGCCGACGCCGGGGCCCTCGATCTCGATGGCGGCGGTGACGGTGCGGCGGTCCGCGTGGAGGAGGACGGCGATCTCGTCGGGGCCGAAGGGGGCGGCGAGCCAGTTGATGCGGCCGATGCCGGGGGGCGGGCCGACCTCGACCTCGCGGCCGTCGGAGCCGCGGATGCCGGCTTCCATGGCGCCCGAGCGGTAGGTCGTACCGCGGCGCAGGGTCCGCTTGTAGCTGCGGTTGATCTCGAACCAGCGGTAGAAGGTGCGGCCCTTGTACGGGACGTACACGGCGGCGAGCGCGACCATGGGGAAGCCGGCGAGGCTGACGATGCGCAGGGTGAGGTCGGGGACGAGCAGTCCGCTCATCATGCCGAGGAACGCCCCGGCGATGATCAGGGCGATCTCGCCAGTCTCGCGGTTCTTGCCGACGATCGCGTTCGGCCGGGCGCGGCCGATGAGATACGTGCGGCGGGGCGCGACCGGGTGCAGCTGGTGGGACTGGGTCGTCAACGCCCGTCACCTCCTGTGTTCCTCGTGCTCGAGCTCGTGCGGGGCGGGGGTGCGGCGGAGGGGACAGATCCGCCGCCGGCTCCGCCGCCGGAGGTGGGTCGGCTGCTGTGGGCGGCCACGCCTCCGGAGAGGGGGTTGGCGGGGCGGGGCGCGTGGTTGCCGCTGCTGCTGCCGTCGCCGCCGCGGTGGGCGCCGCGGCTGCTGTGGGTCTTGATGCCCTGCGAGACGAGGGAGGCCGGGGAGCTGATGACGGCGGCCGCCTGGGCGCCGTCGGTGGCCTTGCTGCGGTTGGAGTGGGCGGAGGCGATTTCGTCGCCGAAGCCGGGCACGAAGCGGTAGATCATCGCGGAGGCGAAGATCGCCAGGAGGATGATGGCGAGGCCGGTGACGACGGCGGAGAAGGCGTTGGGGCCCTTTTCGCCGGTCAGGGCGCCGGCGAGGCCGAGGACGATGACGATGACCGGCTTGACGAGGATGACGGCGATCATGATGCCGGCCCAGCGGCGGACGTGGCCCCAGAGGTTGCGGTCGACGAGCCCGGAGTAGACGACGACGCCGAGGAGGGCGCCGACGTAGAGGAGGGCGGCCCGGATGAACAGCTCCAGGTAGAGCACGCCGGCGGCGAGGACGGTGACGAGCGCGACGACGATCAGCATGATCGGGCCGCCGCCGATGTCGTCGCCCTTCTTGAGGGCTTCGGTGAAGGAGCCGAAGAAGACGTCGGTCTGGCCGCCGGTGGTGGAGGCGATGACGGCGGTGACGCCGTCGGTGGCGGAGACGACGGTGTAGAGGATGAGGGGGGTGAAGGCGGAGGCGAGGACGGTGAGCCAGAGGAAGCCGATGGCTTCGGACATGGCGGTGGTGAGGGGGACGCCGCGGACGGCTCGCTTGGCGACGGCGAAGAGCCACAGGACGAGGGTGAGGATGGTGGAGGCGGCGAAGACGACGGAGTACTGCTTGAGGAAGGCGGGGTTGGTGAAGTCGACCTCGGCCGAGCCCTTGACCGCTTCGCTGAGTTTGGTGACGATCCAGGCGGCGGCGTCGGCGCAGCCGCGGGCCAGGGAGGCTAGGGGGTTGAGGGCCTCTCCGCCGTCGCTGGGTGCCAGTCCTGTCCCGGGGGTGCTGCCGGATGTGCCCGCTCCGCCCTGGCAGTACTGCTTGGAGGGGCCGTCGAGCAGGGCGCAGGGGTCAGCGGTAGAGGAGGGTGCGGCGGTTGGCGTTGGCGTTGGCGTCGGAGTCGGCACGGGAGCGGCTTGAGCGCGGGTGGCCAGGGCTAGCACGGCCACGTGGGCCGAGGCGATCATGCCTAGCCGGGTGGGCAGCCGGAGGCTAGCGGGCATAGGTGAATCCCCCGAATTCCTTGATGGCCTTGCTCATGTCGTCCGACGTCGAAACAGGGACGTCGCCGGGAACCGGGGCGGGCCCGTCCTGCTGGGTGTCGTCGAGGACTCTCCAACCCTCGCCGATCCAGATCAGTTCGAAGGTCCAGGTCTTCCAGAGCGTCCGCACCGGGTCGGTGGACTGGGGGCCGGACATGCCGATCAGACCGGTGTACCAGACGGCGATCTTGGCCGTGGTCGGCGTGTAGCTCTCGACGCGGGTGCCGATCGGAACGGTACGGGTGACGAAGGTGCTGCCCTGCGGGGCGTTGCCGTTGGCGTCGAGTCCCAGCTTCGCGAGGAAGTCGGCCGAGTACGCCTCGTCCTGCGGGCCCTTGATGCGGGCTGCCACGTCAGGTGTGTAGATTCCGTCCACCAGGGCGTGCCGGGAGTTCTTCTTGAACATGCCGTCAGAACCCAGTGCGACCGCGAAGTTGGCGGCGGCTGACTGGGCTCCCTGTTCGTCCTGGGCGAAGCCCTTGGGGATGCCCGCCGATTTGCCCGTCACCGGGTTCGTGCCCGAGGCCGCCGTGGAGGAGTCCGTCGGGGGTTTGTCCGAGGCGGGGTCCGAGGGGGTGTCCGGGGTCGAGTTGGCGAAGGCGATGGCGGCGATCAGGAGGACCACCACGCCGACCACCGTGATCAGGCTGCGGGAGGTGCGGGGGGTGCGGCGGACGGGGCCGTAGGGGTCGGCCGGGGGGTCCGGGAGGCGGGTGCGGGTCTGGCCGGTGCCGCCGACCTCGCCGTAGCCGCCGGCGCCGCCGTACTGGTCGTCGTCGTTGCTCATTGCCTGTCCGCCCCCTCCGCGTCGTACGACGGTAGCGCTGGTTCCCGCGTGGATGTGGTGTGGTGATGCGTCATCAGCTACGGGGCCCGGCGCGTGGCCCGGCTAGACGGCCATCCCGTAGACGATCGTGAACAGCGTCCCGAGGGAGCCGATGATGAAGACTCCGGTGAGTCCGGCCACGATCAGGCCCTTGCCCTGTTCCGCGCTGAACGTGTCGCGCAGGGCGGTCGCTCCGATGCGCTGTTTGGCCGCCCCCCAGATGGCGATGCCCAGGCAGAGCAGGATCGCGACGGCCATGACCACCTCGATCATGACCTTCGCTTCGTTGCCGAGACTGCCGAAAGGCCCCCAGTTCGGGGCGATTCCGCCGATGATGGTGGTGATGTCGCCCTTTTCGGCTGCCAGGATCATGTAACTCACCGCCCCTGTATGGGTAGTTCCGGAAGCCCCTCGCCCGACGGCAGGGGTCACGCACTATCTTCGCTGATGAAACCGCCGCCGTCGTCGACTTGACGGCTCTCTTTACTCGATCTCGCGGCCCGTGCTCCGCTTCCGCGCTCTGACCTGGGCGAGGGCGGCGTGCATGCGCGAGAACGTGCGGTCACTCTGTGTATCACGGAGGGTGACGCCGGGCAATGATTGTCGTCTCGACGTACGGGGGGTGGGGTGAGGGGCCGCCGTTCGGAGCAGTGGTACGGCGTGTCGTTGGGCCGGCCCGCCGACATGCGTCCGATCCTCTTCCAGTCGTTCCATCGGTGCGCGAGGGCGTGGCGGTGGGGTTGTCAGTGGGGTGCGGCAGGCTGGGGAGCATGACGACTCCATGGACTCTCGCGGACCTCGAGGCGGCCATCCGGGCGGGATGGTCGGCCGGGACCTGTGAGCCCTCCGACATCACCAAGATCCCCTGGACTCCGGAGAATCCGGCTTGGGGGCACTGTGACATCACGGCCCTCGTGGTGCAGGACCTCGTGGGCGGGGACCTGATGCTGGGCGAGGTGTTCCATGAGGGTCGGCAGGAGGGCTACCACTGGTGGAACCTGTTGCCCGGGGGGATCCGGATCGATCTGACGCGGGAGCAGTTCCGGCGGGGGGAGACGGTTACGCCGGGGCGGATCGTGAAGCGGCCGGGCGGGCGGTTGCGCAGGCGTTGGGAGGAGTACCAGCTGTTGCGGCAGCGGGTCATCGACAAGCTGGGGCCGTTGCCGGGGACGCTGGTGATGCAGGACGGGCGGCGGCTCGCCTATACGGATTTCGGGGGGCCGGGGGCGCCGCTGCTGGCGTTGCACGGGCACTTCCAGGAGGGAGCCGGGGCCTTCGAGCGCCTGGCCCGGGAGCTCGGTCCGGCGTGGCGGGTGATCGCCCTGGACCAGCGGGGGCACGGGAGGTCCGATCGGGCGGCGGAGTACACGCGGGAGGGGTACGTGGCGGATGCGGCGGCCCTGCTGGAGCAGCTGGGGCTGGGGCCGGCGGTGGTGCTGGGGCATTCGCTGGGCGGGGTCAATGCGTACCAGCTCGCGGCGCGGCGGCCGGATCTGGTGCGGGCGGTGGTGGTCGAGGACATCGGGGCGGTGGTCGACGACGACCTGTCGTTCGTGCGGGAGTGGCCGAGACGGGCCGCGACCCGGGCCGGGTTCCTGGCGGGGGTGGGGAGTGCGGCGCCGCATCTGGAAGGGTCCCTGCAGGAGTATCCGGACGGGTGGGGGACCGTGTTCGAGGTGGAGGACATGGTGGAGTCCCAGCGGGCGCTGAACGGGGACCACTGGGGGGACTGGCTGGAGGTGCGGAAGCCGACGCTGCTGGTGCGGGGGGATCGGAGCGGGGTGTTGTCGGCGGAGCTTGCGCGGGAGATGACGGTGCGGAGGGCGGGGGTGCGGTTGGTGGAGCTGCCGGCGGGGCATGCGGTGCGGGTCGGGGACCCGGAGGGGTTCTGCGCTGCCGTGCGGGGGTTTTTGGCGCGGGTGTGAGGGCCGCCGTCGTCGCCGTCGCCGTCGCCGCGGTGAGGGCGGACAGGTGCGGCGCCGTTGCCGGGGCTTCGCCTCCGGGTCTCGGGCCTCAAACGCCGGCGGGGCTGGAGGGAGTGGGGCTCCGCCCCCGTTATGTTTTTCGCGGTCCTGCAATGGGGCCGCTGGCCTCCGGGCCCGGTATGACTGTGTCCCCTCTGTCGGACGAATGACCTGGGGGGTGGTGTCGCCGGGCCCGTGGGGTGCCGTCACAGACGCTGATGAGAGACCCGGCCACCGCCCGGTCCGGCGCAATGCCGGGCAGCGACGTGGGCGGCAGGTCTGCATAACGTGGATGCGCGAGCACGGTGCCGTTGCCGAGGCCGGCCTGGTCAACGACCCTGAGAGGGTGCGATGTTCGACATCGAAGGCGTGGGCGTCTTCCTCGGGATGGACGTCGGCAAGACCGCCCACCACGGCCACGGGCTCACCCCGGCCGGGAAGAAGGTTTTCGACAAGCCCATGCCCAACAGCGAACCCAGGCTGCGGGCCGTCTTCGACAAACTCAAGGCCAAGTTCGGCACCGTCCTGGTCATCGTCGACCAGCCCGCCTCGATCGGCGCTCTGCCCCTGACCGTCGCCCGGGACGCGGGCTGCGAGGTCGCCTACCTGCCCGGACTCGCCATGCGGCGGATCGCCGACCTCTACCCGGGCGAGGCGAAAACCGACGCGAAGGACGCGGCGGTCATCGCGGACGCCGCCCGGACGATGCCTCACACCCTGCGTTCGCTGGAGCTGACCGACGAGATCACCGCCGAGCTCACGGTGCTGACCGGCTTCGACCAGGACCTCGCCGCCGAGGCCACCCGCACCAGCAACCGGATACGCGGCCTGCTCACCCAGTTCCACCCGAGCCTCGAGCGCGTGCTCGGGCCCCGGCTGGACCACCCCGCCGTCACCTGGCTCCTCGAGCGATACGGATCCCCCGCCGCCCTGCGCAAGGCCGGCCGCCGCAGACTCGTCGAGGTGATCCGGCCCAAGGCCCCGCGGATGGCCGCGCGGCTGATCGACGAGGTCTTCGACGCTCTCGACGAGCAGACCGTCGTGGTCCCGGGAACCGGCACTCTCGACATCGTGATCCCGTCCCTGGCCGCCTCCCTCTCCGCGGTCCACGACCAGCGCCGGGCCCTGGAGGCGCAGATCAGCACCCTGCTGGAGGCCCACCCTCTTCACCAGGTCCTGACCTCGATGCCCGGAGTCGGCGTCAGGACCGCCGCCGTCCTGCTGGTCACCGTCGGCGACGGCACCAGCTTCCCCACCGCTGCCCACCTCGCCTCCTACGCCGGCCTCGCCCCGACAACCAGATCCTCGGGGACCTCGATCCACGGCGAACACGCGCCACGAGGCGGAAACCGGCAGCTCAAACGCGCCATGTTCCTCTCCGCCTTCGCCTGCATGAACGCCGACCCCGCCTCACGCGCCTACTACGACCGGCAAAGGGCCCGCGGCAAAACACACACCCAAGCCCTCCTCCGGCTCGCCCGCCAACGCATCAGCGTCCTGTTCGCCATGCTCCGGGACGGCACCTTCTACGAGTCCAGAACCCCCACCATCACCCTCGCCGCATGACCACCCCAAACGCCCGCATACCCGGCACCACGTCCTTGACGAAGGACATAGAGACACCCCCCGGCCCCGGGCCGCGAGTGCCGGCGGGGCTGGGGTTGCCGGGCTGGGGGCTTAGGTCCAGTGGGTGGGGCGGGTGAGGGTGGGGGGGATTTGGGTGGTGGGGTCGCCCTGGGCTGCGTTGAGTTGGGATTGGGTCAGGAAGATGGCGTCGCGGAGGTCCGCTCCGCGCAGGTTGGTGTCGCGGAGGTCCGCGCCGATCAGGTCGGCCGTGCGGAGGTCGGCGCGGGAGAGGTCGGCGGCGATCAGGTAGGCGCCGCGGAGGTTCGCGCCGCGGAGGTCGGCTCCCGCCAGGCGCGCGCCCATCAGGTCGGCGCCGCGGTGGTTCTTCTTGCGGCCCGGCACCTTCGCCCGTACGAGTTCACTGGTCTTCAGGAGCAGCGTGTTGATCTTTTGGCGGAGGGGGCCGACGTCCAGGTCGGTCAGGGCCCGGGCGTCGGCGCGGGTCCATTCCTCCGTCTCCGCCAGGGTCCGGCGCAGCTCCGCGTGGACCGGGCCGGCGGCCGGGAGGGTCAGGGATTCGCTGACGTAGAACAGCAGCTCGTGCAGCTGCCGCAGCACGGGGAAGACCTCGAACATCTGGCGGGCCGTGCCCGGGTGGGTGCGCCAGTCGCGGCCTCCGAAGGTGACCTGGGAGGTCTGCTGGCCCGCACCGAAGCAGTCGAAGACCGTGCAGCCCTGGAAGCCCTTGTCGCGCAGCCGGGTGTGGATGCCGCAGCGGAAGTCCTGCTGGAGGTTCTTGCAGGGAGTTCCGGCGGGCTTGTTCACGGCGAAGTCGTTGGACTTGGCAAAGGGCAGTGCGACGCAGCACAGCGCGAAGCAGTTCGCGCAGTCGGCCTGCAGGACGGGCAGGGGGGTGGGGAGGTCGGCGGCGGGGGTATTCGGCACGTTGTCCATTGTCCCCCGTCGCGTCGGGTGCTCGGGGTCTTGATCCACGGGGCGGCGGCGGTGAGCATCCCCGTATGACAGAAGTGATTGCAGTCGCTGTTATTACCCTCCTCGCCGTGATCAGTCCCGGTGCCGACTTCGCCATGGTGGTCCGCAACAGCTATCTCTACGGGCGCCCCACCGGGCTGTTCGCCGCCGCCGGGGTCGCGGCCGGGGTGCTGGTCCACGTCTCCTACACGATGCTCGGGGTCGGTCTGTTGATCGCCTCCTCCACCGCGCTGTTCACCGTGATCAAGCTGGCGGGTGCGGCCTATCTGGTGTGGATCGGGATACGCACCTTCCGGGCGCGGGCCGAGGTGACCGTCGACCTGGAGTCGAAGCCGCAGCTGACCCGGCTGGGGGCGATGCGGTCGGGGTTCTTGACCAATGTGCTCAATCCGAAGACGACGCTGTTCGTGGTGTCGACCTTCACGCAGGTGGTGAACCCGCAGACGCCGGTGTGGCAGCAGGTGGGCTACGGGCTGTTCATGTCGGCGGCGCACCTGGGCTGGTTCGGGGCGGTGGCGCTGTTCTTCTCCGTCTCACGGCTGCGCGACCGGATGCTGAAGGCGCAGAAGGCGCTGAACCGGGCCATCGGGTCGGTGCTGGTGGGGCTGGGGGTGGGGTTGGGGTTCGCCCGTTGAGTGGACCGCCGGGTCTGGTGCACGGAGTTACCTGTCGGTAGCGTGGCCGGTATGGGTGCTGTCGAGGGGTTCTTCGAGAGGGTCGATGCCGGGCGGTTCCTGGCCACCGAGTACACGCGGGGGCCGTGGGACCCGGGCTCGCAGCATGCCGGGCCGCCGGCCGCGCTGCTCGGGCGGGCCGTCGAGGAGCGGCCGGGTGCGCGGACGGACATGCGGACCGCCCGGATCACGTACGAGATCCTGCGCCCGGTGCCGATCGGCGAGCTGGAGGTCACCACCAGTGTGCTGCGGGCCGGGCGCGGGACCGAGGTGGTCGAGGCGGCCCTCGCGCCGGCGGGCGGCGCGCCCGTGATGCTGGCGCGGGCCCTGCGGATCCGGGTCGCGGAGGAGGCCGTTCCGGCCGTGGTCCCGGGGCCGCAGTTGCCGCCGCCCGGGGAGGTGGAGGTGACGCCGTTCTTCCCGGTGCCGTGGGAGACGGGCTACCACTCGGCCATGGAGACCCGGTTCACCGAGGGCGCCTTCGTCGAGCTGGGTCCCGGTACCTGCTGGATGCGGATGAAGGTGCCGCTCATCGCCGGTGAGGAGACCAGGCCGCTGGACCGGGTGCTGATCGCCGCCGATTCGGGGAACGGGATCAGTTCGGTGATGGACTTCGGGCGGTACGTCTTCATCAACGGTGACCTGACCGTCCACCTGCACCGCCATCCGGTGGGCGAGTGGGCGTGCGTGGAGGCCCGTACGAGTGTGGACGCGGCCGGGATCGGGCTGGCGGACGCGCTGCTGCACGATGAGAAGGGGCCCATCGGGCGGAGCGCGCAGAGTTTGTTCGTGGCACCCCGGTAACGACGGCCCGGACAATCCAACCCCCTTGTCAGGGCGGGGGCGTGGGTGTGGCAGGCTCGTGCGGATGGAGGCCCTCAGAGATACGGATCCCGCGCACATCGGGGCGCAGGCACTGCTGGCCCGGCTCGGCGCCGGTGGCATGGGGCAGGTGTACCTCGGGCGGTCACCGGGTGGCCGGCTGGTCGCCATCAAGGTGATCAAGGAAGAGATCACCGGGCATCCGGAGGCCCTCGCGCGGTTCCGCCGGGAGGTCGAGACGGTCCGCGCGGTGCGCTCCGCGTACACCGCGAACCTGATCGACGCCTCGCTGGCGGCGCCTCCCTACTGGCTCGCCACCGAGTACGTGGCCGGGCCGACCCTGAGCGACGCGGTGCGTGCGTACGGTGCTCTGCCCGCCGCCGCGTGCCGCAGGCTGTTCGCCGCGCTGGCGGAGGGCCTGGCCAGTGTGCACGCGTACGGGGTGACGCACCGGGACCTCAAGCCGCAGAACGTCATCCTGGGCTCGCAGGGGCCGCAGCTGATCGACTTCGGCATCGCCAAGGGCGTGGCCGAGACGGCTCTCACGCAGGACGGCACTGCTCCGGGCACTCCCGGTTACACGGCTCCCGAGGTGTTGTTGCGGGGCGAGGCGGCGGATGCCGCGGACGTCTTCGCGCTGGGCGCCACGATCGCCTATGCGGCGACGGGCCGGGCACCGTACGGGGTGGGGGACCCGACCACCGTCAACTTCCGTGCGGTCCACGGCGAGATCGACGTCGAGGGCGTGGAGCCGGACCTGGCCGCGCTGGTCAAGGCCTGCGTGGCGACGGAGCCGGGGGCCCGGCCCGTTCTCGCCGAGATCATCCGGCGCTGTGCGGTGGACTCGGCCCTGGTCGACGACCCGGTGTACGCGGCGTTGACCAGGGCCGCGGGCGGGGCCGCGCAGGTGCCGGGGCTGCCGTCCACGATCGGCCCGGGGCTGCCGGTCGGCTCGGGCTACGTGCCGACGTACGTTCCCGCCGGCCAGACCCAGGACCAGGGTCAGGGGCAGGTCCAGGGTGCCGGTTGGCGGCGTCCGCCGCGGTGGGCGCTGGCGGCCGTCAGCGGTCTGGCGGTGGGCGGCCTCGTCACCGGCGGGTACCTGTTCCTCAAGGACGGGGACGGCGAGGAGGCCGGGGGAGGGTCGCGGGCGGGGGGTGCTCCGAGCAGCCCGGCCACGCCGGGCGGACCGTCCGGACCGTCCGGTGCCGGCCAGCCGGCTTCGAGCCCCTCCGCCTCCTCCGGGGGCGGAGCAGGTGGTTCGGAGGCCGTGCCCGACCACATCGAGCCGAACAAGGTGTCGCGGGACCTGTGGACCGGAGGCGGTCCGGGTGGTGGGGGCTGCAGTCTGCCCGCGGAGGAGCGGGCGGAGTTCCTCGTGGGTTCCGTCGTCGACGCCGACGACCCGACCGCGCAGACGGTCACGGGCAAGGTCAAGATCCGTGTGTATCTGAAGCCGTACAACACGGAGAAGGGCGCCTACGCGGTCTCCGTCGGGGTCAAGGCCCCGCACGAGATCGACGTGACCACCCAGCGCCCCTACGAGTTCGTCAAGGACTACAACCACAGCATCGGTTACACCAGCAAGCCGGTCGACCTGAAGGACCCGGCCACCGGGGGCGAGGTGGAGCTCACGTATCCGGACGACTTCGCCACGCAGTTGGTGGACAACGAGGGAACGAAGAAGAAGTTTCCGGCCATCCCGCTCGCCAACGACCCCGGCGACTGGACTGTGCTCGTCTACCGGGTCCGGGGGATCAAGGAGTACAGCAGTGTCTATTGCACCGGCTTTCCGGTGAAATAGTGCCGGGTCTGGCTGACGAATCCACTGTCAGGTGACGTTCGATGAGGCACTGTTGACGAGTGCGCAAGTTCTGGATGGCAAGCGGGCTCGGGATCGGTGCGTGCCTGACCTTCGTGGCCCTGCTGGTCGTCGGCACGTATTCGGCGGCGGCAGGGATCGCGAACGGCGGCAGGCAAGGTGCCGTTGGACTGGTCAAGGGGTCGGTTCCGGCGGTCTACCAGCCGCTGGTGGAGAAGTGGGGAAACCTTTGCCCCGCTCTCAACCCGGCGCTGCTGGCAGCGCAGCTCTACACGGAGAGCGGCTGGAAGCCGAACGTGGTGAGTCACGCCGACGCGCGCGGCATCGCCCAGTTCATCCCCGGAACCTGGGCCACTTACGGTGTCGACGGTGACGGTGACGGCGATCGTGACATCTGGGATCCCAAGGACGCCATTCCCTCGGCCGCTTCGTACGACTGCCAACTCGCCAAGGACGTCGCCCAAGTACCGGGGGATCGTTCTGACAATATGCTCGCCGCCTACAACGCCGGCCCCTATCGCGTGATCAAGGCCGGGGGCGTGCCTCCGATCAGCGAGACGCAGGGCTACGTGAAGTCCATCAGGTCCCTGGAGAAGAGCTTCGCGCGGCCCGTCGGGCGGGTGGCGCCCTCGCAACAGGCCGCCGGGGCGATCTACTTCGCGCAGAAGCAGCTCGGGACGCCGTATCTGTGGGGTGGGAACGGGACGCCCGATCAGGACGGGCGGTTCGACTGTTCCGGCTTGACCAAGGCTGCGTACGAGACCGTGGGGATCGAGTTGCCGCGAGTGGCGAACGACCAGTACAACGCCGGGGCGCACCCCACCCGCGATCAACTCCTGCCCGGTGACCTCGTCTTCTTCTCCGACGATCTGACGAACTCTCGGGAGATCCGGCACGTCGGGCTCTACGTGGGCGGCGGGTACATGATCAACGCCCCGTACACCGGCGCCGTCATCCGGTTCGACAAGATCGACACCCCTGACTACTTCGGCGCGACGCGCGTGACCAAGGACGGTGCGGAGGCCCTTCCGACGCGCCCCGCCGCCACTCCGGCGCCTTAGCAACTCTCCGTAATGCAAAGGCCCTGAGCTGCGACGATGGGTCACTCTTCGATAACGTTGGAGTGATCATTGCGTGGAGAATGGAACGCAGGAGCCAGAACGGGCGTTCCATGAACGCGGGGGTTGATCAAGTGGGGGGCGGAGGGGCGCACACAGGGGTGCGTTCCGCAGGAGAACCACGGCAAGGGCAAGGGGCCGCATCACCATGGCTGGACTCACAACAGGTGGGCCGAACGTGGATGTCAGCCTGCTGTACGAGATCAACGGAGCCGCCCGGCACGCCCCGGCGTGGCTGGACCGGGTCGTGAGCCTGGCCGGGGAGTACGGGATCCTGCTGGCCCTGGTGCTCCTGGTCCTGTGGTGCTGGCACGGGACCCGCCGGCAGGACGGGGCCACCACCGTCGAGACCTTCGCCGCACTCGTCTGGGCCCCGCTGGCCGCCGTACTGGCGCTGCTCGTGAACGTGCCGCTGCGCGAATTCGTGGGGCGGCAGCGGCCGTTCCGCCAACACGAGGGCCTGCAAGTGATCGATCCCGGCTGGGGGTGGGGGCTCGGGCGCACCGAGTTCTCCTTCGTCAGCGGTCACACCACGCTCGCGATGGCCCTGGGCGTGGGCCTGTTCGTGGCGAACCGGAAGTTCGGCCTCCTAGGGATCGGGTTGGCCTTCGTCGAGGGCCTGTGCCGGGTCTACATGGGCATCCACTACCCGACCGACGTCATCGGCGGCCTCGCGCTCGGCACCGCCGTGGTGCTCCTGCTCGCGCCGCTCGCGATGGCGGCGCTGACCCCGGTGGTGCGGGCGGTGGCCCGCTCCCGGCGCGGTGGCTGGCTCGTACGGGCCGAGAACCCGGCGCTGCCCCGGCCGGTCGGCCTCCCGCAGGCACCGACCCCGCCCGCGGGGCAGCGTACGCACGAGAGCGACCTCGCCGCCTGACGGCGCACCCGGTGCGGCCGGGATCAGCTCTGCGCGTACGCGTTCCACACGGCGAGCAGCGCGGCGGCCAGCAGGCACAGCAGCGCCGCCCCGAAGAACACCCGCACCGCCTTCGGCCGCGAGCGCGTCCGGGAGCCGGAGCGGGTGCGGGTGCGGGGCATCAGGGATCACCGCCGTCGGTGTCGCGGCGGTACCGGGAACGCAGCCACCAACCGGTCGCCGCGGCTGCGGCCGAGGTGAGCCCGATGGCCAGGGTCACGTCGGCAGGGCTGTCCGCCGAGCCCACGGGCCCGGCCCAGGCAGCGGAAGCCGGGGCGGACACGATGAGCAGGGCCCAGAGGAGGGTCGCGAGGCGGTCTGCGGAACCTGGCATGGGTCAAGGGCATCCGCTGTGGCGCGCCCCGGCCAGCCGGGCGGTCCGAACGGTCTAGCTACGACTCCGTGTGGCGGGTCGCGTCCCTGCGGGCCAGGTCGCGGGAGCGGCGGGCCGGCCCCCTCCAGCCGCAGGTGCAGACGGCCAGACAGAACGACCCGCGGTCCGCGGTGGATGTGATGTGGCCGGCCGGTGCTTCCGGCTGTGCGTGCGGCCGCGGGAGCGGCAGGGAGTCAAGCGGAGGGGCCGGCCTCGCTTCGGTGTGCGGTTCCACGGGTCCACGGTACCGGGGCGGGCGGCGCGCGGGGAGGGTGCGTCCCCGTGACGGGAAACCCCTGACCTCGTTAAGCGGAGCGGGTGGGGGCCTCGGGCAAGCAGCGGTCATGCGTTGGGGGTTGGCAGGCGATGGTGGATCACCAGCTCAGGCGGCCGCGCGGGCGTGCGGGTGAGGCGGTGCTCGCCGCCGGCGTCACCCTGGCGGTCACGACGATGACCGGGTGTGCGGGCGACGCGGGCGACGGCCGACCTCCGGTGGACGCGGCGGCGGTGGTCCGCGGGGCCGCCGACGCACTGGCGAGAACCGGCAGCGCCCGGGCCCGTACGGCCATGGAGATGGCCACGGGCGGCACCCGGGTCACGATCCGCGGTGAGGGCGGGGTCGACTTCAAGAAGCGGATGGGCCAGCTCCTTGTGATGCTCCCGGCCGATGTGAAGGGCAAGGCCGAGCACCGGCCCATCACGGAGCTGCTCGTGCCGGGCGCGCTCTACATGAAGAACCGCGGCGCGGGCGTCCCGGACGACAAGTGGGTCAGGGTCGACACGACGACCTTGAACGACGGGAACCTGGTCACGGGCGGGGCCACCGATCCGCTGGTCGCGGCCGAGCTGCTGAAGGGCGCGCAGGAGGTGACGTACGTGGGGGAGACCGAGGTGGCGGGCACGAAGGTGCGGCACTACCGGGGGACCACCGACATCGGGCGGGCCGCGGGGAGCGCGTCGCCGGAGGTGAAGGGGGTACTGGAGGCGGCGGCGAAAGGGTTCAGCACGGACACGGTGCCGTTCGACGCCTACCTCGACGAGGAGGGGCGCTTGCGGAAGGTCAGACACCGGTTCACGTACGTCAACAATGGCGTGATCGATGTGTCCTCCACCACGCTGCTGTACGGGTTCGGGACTCCGGTGACCGTCGTATTGCCCGCAAGCGGGGACATTTACGCCGGAAAGATCTCGGACTAGTGGGGCGGGCGGGGAGTGGGCGGCGCGATCGGGCCACGGCCCGGTATCCGGAAATGGTCCATCCGTGTCATGCGGGGGACGGCCCGGCCTCCCTACGCTGAGAAGCCGGGCGCCGGCGCGTGGTGCGGTGCGGTATGACCGATGACGGCCGGTGGCCGGTGGCAGATTGAGGTGACACGCGCGTGACTCCCGCAGGCGGTACGACGGTGCAGGACCACGTTGCTCTCGCCGAGATCGAGTTGTGCGGTGAGCTGATCATCGCCGCCTCGGCGGCCGCGGAGGAGCGGCTCAGCCTGGACCGGATCGACGAGGTCCTGCTCGGGCACTAGTCGGCCGTTCACCTCCCGGCGGGGCTCGTGGGCTCGCGGGTGTGCCCTGTCCGTCGGCTGCCGCTCAGGTGCGCAGGAGGCGGGCGATTGCCTTGGTGGCTTCCTCGACCTTGGCGTCGATCTCGGCGCCGCCCTTGACCGCGGCGTCGGCGACGCAGTGCCGCAGGTGTTCCTCCAGCAGCTGGAGCGCGAAGGACTGCAGTGCCTTCGTGCTCGCCGAGACCTGGGTGAGTATGTCGATGCAGTAGACGTCCTCGTCGACGAGCCGCTGGAGGCCGCGGATCTGGCCCTCGATCCGGCGCAGTCGCTTGAGGTGCTCGTCCTTTTGGTGGTGGTAGCCGTGGACGGCTCCGGAGCCCTCCGCCTCGATGGTCGTCATACGTCCTCCCGTGGTCCGGAATGAGGGGTGCATGCCGAACGCATACCCCTCATGGGTATAGGATACTGGGCTCTGCCCTGCGGGGCAGGGGCCCGTGGTCCTCACTCTGCCCGATGGAGCACACTGGGGAACGGCCGGTTAGCCGTGGCCGGGGGATGCGCCTAGCATCAGCCTGACCGAATCCGATGCACCCCGAGGACCTCACGTGCGATTTCGTCTGACCCCCAGGGAGACGAGCTTCTACGACATGTTCGCCGCATCCGCGGACAACATCGTCACGGGCTCCAAGCTCCTGATGGAACTGCTCGGAGCGGATGCCTCCGCCCGGGCCGAGATCGCGGAGCGGATGCGGGCAGCAGAGCACGCGGGGGACGACGCCACTCACGCGATCTTCCACCAGCTGAACTCCTCCTTCATCACGCCGTTCGACCGCGAGGACATCTACAACCTGGCCTCGTCGCTCGACGACATCATGGACTTCATGGAGGAGGCCGTCGACCTCGTCGTCCTCTACAACGTGGAGGAGCTCCCCAAGGGTGTCGAGCAGCAGATCGAGGTGCTGGCGCGGGCGGCCGAGCTGACCGCGGAGGCCATGCCGCACCTGCGGACGATGGACAACCTCACCGAGTACTGGATCGAGGTCAACCGCCTTGAGAACCAGGCCGACCAGATCCACCGCAAGCTGCTCGCCCAGCTCTTCAACGGCAAGTACGACGCCATCGAGGTGCTGAAGCTCAAGCAGATCGTCGACGTGCTCGAAGAGGCGGCCGACGCGTTCGAGCACGTTGCGAACACGGTGGAGACCATCGCGGTCAAGGAGTCCTGAACCTCGTGGACACCTTTGCTCTGGTCGTGACCATCGGTGTCGCGCTCGGCTTCACATATACGAACGGTTTCCACGACTCGGCGAACGCGATCGCGACGTCCGTTTCGACGAGGGCGCTGACCCCGCGGGCGGCGCTGGCGATGGCGGCCGTGATGAACCTCGCCGGCGCCTTCCTGGGCAGCGGCGTGGCCAAGACGGTCAGCCAGGGCCTGATCGAGACGCCCACCGGATCCACGGGCATGTGGATCCTCTTCGCGGCGCTGGTCGGTGCGATCGTCTGGAACCTGATCACCTGGTACTTCGGGCTGCCCTCGTCTTCCTCGCACGCGTTGTTCGGCGGCATGGTGGGCGCGGCCCTGGCCGGCGGCACGGAGGTGATCTGGTCGGGGGTCCTCGACAAGGTCGTCATCCCGATGTTCGTCTCGCCGGTCGTCGGTCTGGTCGTCGGCTACCTGGTGATGGTGGCCATCCTGTGGATGTTCCGCCGGTCCAACCCGCACAAGGCGAAGCACGGCTTCCGTATCGCGCAGACGGTCTCGGCGGCCGCGATGGCGCTCGGCCACGGTCTGCAGGACGCGCAGAAGACGATGGGCATCGTCGTGATGGCCCTGGTCATCGCCGACGTGCAGAGCGCGGATGCGCCGATCCCGGTCTGGGTCAAGGTCGTGTGCGCCGTGATGCTGTCGCTGGGTACGTACGCGGGTGGCTGGCGCATCATGCGTACGCTCGGCCGCAAGATCATCGAGCTGGACCCCCCGCAGGGGTTCGCGGCCGAGACCACCGGCGCCTCGATCATGTTCGGCTCGGCGTACCTCTTCCACGCGCCGATCTCCACCACCCACGTGATCACCTCGGCGATCATGGGTGTGGGCGCGACCAAGCGCGTGAACGCGGTCCGCTGGGGCGTCGCCAAGAACATCATCCTGGGCTGGTTCATCACGATGCCGGCCGCGGCCGTGGTCGCTGCGCTGTGCTTCTGGGTCGTGGACCTGGCGTTCGCGTAGTTCCCGGAACGAAAAGCGGGCCGGCTCCCCCCACCCAGGGGGAGCCGGCCCTCTTTCTTTCTTTCTTTCGCCTTGCGGTGGCACCGCCATGCAGCACCGCAGGACGCCTGTCCCGGTTTAGCCGAAGCGACCCGAGATGTAGTCCTCGGTCGCCTGGACGGACGGGTTCGAGAAGATCCGGTCCGTGTCGTCGAGCTCGATGAGCTTGCCGGGCTGGCCGACGGCCGAGAGGTTGAAGAAGGCGGTGCGGTCCGAGACGCGGGCCGCCTGCTGCATGTTGTGCGTCACGATGACGATCGTGAAGCGCTCCTTGAGCTCGCCGATCAGGTCCTCGATCGCCAGGGTGGAGATCGGGTCCAGGGCGGAGCAGGGCTCGTCCATCAGCAGGACCTCGGGCTCGACCGCGATGGCGCGGGCGATGCACAGACGCTGCTGCTGGCCGCCGGAGAGGCCGGAGCCGGGCTTGTTCAGGCGGTCCTTGACCTCGTTCCAGAGGTTGGCGCCCTGGAGCGACTTCTCGACGATGTCCGTGAGCTCGGACTTCTTGAACTTGCCGTTCAGCCGCAGGCCCGCCGCCACGTTGTCGAAGATCGACATGGTGGGGAAGGGGTTCGGGCGCTGGAAGACCATGCCGACCGTGCGGCGGACCGCGACGGGGTCCACGCCGGTGCCGTACAGGTTCTCGTCGTCCAGCAGGACCTTGCCCTCGACGCGGCCGCCGGGGGTGACCTCGTGCATGCGGTTGAGGGTGCGCAGGAAGGTGGACTTGCCGCAGCCGGAGGGGCCGATGAAGGCCGTTACGGAGCGGGGCTCCACGGTCATCGAGATGTCGTCGATGGCCTTGTGGGTGCCGTAGAAGGCGGACAGTCCGGAGACGTCGATTCGCTTCGCCATGGGGGTCACTTCGCTTTCATGAGTCGCGTCAGCGACCGGTCTTCGGGGCCTTCCAGCGGGCGATGCCGCGGGCCACCAGATTGAGGATCATGACGAAGGCGATCAGGACGAGCGCTGCGGCCCATGCCCGGTCGTAGGAGGCTTCACTGCCGACCTTGTACTGCTCCCAAATGTAGAGCGGGAGCGAGGACTGGGCGCCTTCGAAGGGGTTGCCGTTGATGAGCTGGGAGCCGAAGACCAGCAGCATGATCGGCGCGGTCTCGCCGGCGATGCGGGCGACGGCCAGCATCAGGCCGGTGGAGATGCCGCCGATCGCGGTCGGGAGCACGACCTTGAGGATCACGCGCCACTTCGGCACACCGAGGGCGAGGGCGGCCTCGCGCAGCTCGTTCGGGACGAGCTTGAGCATCTCCTCGGTGGAGCGGACCACGACCGGCATCATCAGGATCGACAGGGCCATGGCGCCGGCGAAGCCGGACGGGCCGAAGCCGAGCATCAGGTTCCAGGTCGTCAGGATGAACAGGCCCGCGACGATGGAGGGGATGCCGGTCATGACGTCGACGAAGAAGGTGACGGACTTGGCGAGGCTGCCCTTGCCGTACTCGACCAGGTAGACGGCGGTCAGCAGGCCGATGGGGGCCGCGATCAGCGTGGCGAGGGCGACCTGTTCGATGGTTCCGAGCAGGGCGTGGTAGACGCCGCCGCCCTCGTCGAAGCTGGTCACGCCGTTCATCGAGTGGCTGAGGAAGTTGCCGCTCAGGAGCTTCAGGCCGCGGCTGATCGTGGTCCACATCAGCGAGAGCAGCGGGATGACCGCGAGGACGAAGCAGACCCACACGAGGGAGGTCGCGACGCGGTCCTTGGCCTGGCGGCCGTTCTCGATCACCGCGCTGGCGGTGTACGTGACGGCGATGAAGAGCAGTGCCGCGAGCAGACCCCACTGGATCTTGCTCTGGAGGCCGAAGGCGAGGCCGATGCCGCAGCCGAGGGCGATCGAGAGGGCTGCGATGGCCGCCGGGGCCCAGCGGGGCAGGCCGCCGCGGGTGAGGCCGGCGGGGGCGGCGGACTTGCGGGCCCGGGTGGGCCGCTGGTCCTGGATTGCGTGGCTCATCAGGCGTTCGCCCCCGAGAAGTCCTTGCGGCGAGCGATGATCAGGCGAGCTGCACCGTTGACCAGCAGGGTGAGCAGGAAGAGGACGAGACCGGAGGCGATCAGCGCGTCGCGGCCGAACTCGTTGGCCTCGTCGAACTTCGCGGCGATGTTCTGCGCGAACGTGCCGCCGCCCGGGTTCAGGATGTGGCCGGAGATCAGGAAGCTCGGGGAGAGGACGGTCGCGACGGCCATGGTCTCGCCGAGTGCGCGGCCGAGGCCGAGCATCGAGGCGGAGATGACGCCGGAGCGGCCGAAGGGCAGCACCGACATGCGGATGACCTCCCAGCGGGTCGCGCCGAGGGCCAGGGCGGCCTCCTCGTTCATGCGCGGGACCTGGAGGAAGACCTCGCGGCTGACGCTGGTCACGATCGGCAGGATCATGATCGCGAGCAGGATGCCGACGGTGAAGAGCGAGCGGGCCACGCCGACCTGGGTCTTCTCGAACACGTACGTCCAGCCGAGGTACTCGTCCAGCCAGAGGTTCAGGCCGTTGAGTTGCGGGACGAGGAAGAGGGCGCCCCAGATGCCGTAGATGATCGACGGCACGGCGGCCAGCAGGTCGACCACGTAGGCGAGGGGCGCGGCCAGCTTGCGCGGCGCGTAGTGCGAGATGAACAGGGCGATGCCGACGGCGATCGGGACGGCGATGGCCATCGCGACGATCGAGCTGACGACGGTGCCGAAGAGCAGGACGGCGATGCCGAAGACGGGCGGGTTGGCCGACGCGTTCCAGTCGAAGGTGGTGAGGAAGTTCCCCTCGTTCTTCGACAGGGCGATCGAGGCGCGGTAGGTGAGGAAGGCGGCGATCGACGCCATGATCACCAGGAGCAGGATGCCGGAGCCCTTGGAGAGCCCGGCGAAGATCTTGTCACCGGCACGGCCGGTGGATCCTCCGCTACGGGTGACAGGCGGAGCCGTGTCTATCTGGGTGGGTGTGGTGGAAGCCATGGTCTTTCCGGTCTGTGTGGGGGGCAGGCCCCCTGGCGGCGGTGCACCGGATTCCCCCGGGTGAAGGGGAAGGGTCCCGGTCCGGTCCGCTCCCGGACGGGGGAGCGGACCGGACCCGGGGTCAGGATTTAGCCGAGGCCGTTGATGGCTTCGCGGACCTTGGTGTTGATCTCGGCCGGGATCGGGGCGTAGCCGTTCTCGAGGAGGACCTTCTGGCCCGCGTCCGAGGCGGCGTAGTTCAGGAAGGACTTCACGGTCGGGAGCGTCTCGGGCTTGTTGCCCTTGTCGCAGACGACCTCGTAGGTCACCAGGACGAGCGGGTAGGCGCCCTCGGCCTTGGTGGTGTAGTCGAGCTTGAGGGCCAGGTCGGAGCCGGTGCCGGCGACCTTGGCGGCGGCGATGGCCTTGGAGGCGTTCTCACCGTTGGCCTTGACCGGGGCGGAGGCGCCCGTGTTCAGGTCGACGGTCTTGATGTTCTGCGAGCTGGCGAAGGAGAGCTCGAAGTAGCCGATCGCACCGTCGACCTGCTTGACCTGGGCGGCGACGCTGGAGGAGCCGGAGGCCGACTGGCCGCCCGGGGCGGCCCACTTCTTCGCGGCCTCGTACGGCCAGGCGTCGCCCGCGGTGGCCTTGAGGTACTTGGTGAGGTTCTCGGTGGTGCCCGAGTCGTCGGAGCGGTGGAAGGCCTGGATGGCGGTGGAGGGAAGCGTGACGCCGGGGTTCAGCTTCTTGATCGCCTCGTCGTCCCACTTCTTGATCTTGTCGTTGAAGATGTTGGCGACCGTGGCGGCGTCGAGGTTCAGCTTGTCCACGCCGGCGACGTTGAAGCCGAGGGCGATGGGGCCGCCGACCATCGGGAGGTCGATGCCCTGACCGCCGGTGCAGATCTTCTTCGACTCCTCGACCTGCTCCGGCTTCAGCGCCGAGTCGGAGCCGGCGAAACCGACCGTGCCCTGGTTGAAGGCGACGATGCCCTCACCGGAGGAGGAGGACTTGTAGTTCACCTCGACGCCGGAGCAGGCGGCCATGTAGTTCTTGATCCACAGCTCGATGGCGTTCTTCTGCGCGGAGGAGCCGGAGGCCAGGAGCTTGCCCTTGGCGTCGTCGCACTTGATGTCGCCCGCGGCGGCCGTGGAGGGCTTCGCCGAGCCGTCGGCGGTCTTGGTGTTGTCGTCCGAGCCGCACGCCGTGAGGACCAGGGCGCCGGACACGACAAGCGCCCCGAGGGCGGAGGCACGAAGCATGTTCTTGCGCTGAAGCTTCACTTTTCGGGTGTTCCTTCCAGAAGCCGCCGGCCGCTTTCTGTATCGGGGCGGCGTGCGAAGAGGACTACGTCGGTTGTGCGCGGCTGAGCTGCTCGACCTCCGGGCGACTCGCTCCGTGCATCACCGAAATTAGGTAGAACAGGTGAAGCAGCCGACCGGCCCGAGTGAACGGATGGTGAACCGTGGCGGACGACCCGGTGCATCCCGGTCCGGTCACCCATGGCCGTCATCATCCGTTACCCGCACGTTATCGCGGCGTGACCGCGGGTTCGGGGAGCCAGATGTGCTGGAACTCGAGACGGGCGGCCTCGACCTCGTGGCGCTGGTCGGCGTGCAGGACGCCCAGGGCGTAGGCCGTCGCCGGGGCGATGCGCGGGGTGCGGGCCGCCGTCGCCGAGGCGGTCGCCGCCTCGGCCGCGTCACGGTGGCGGTCCAGGGCCTCGCCCGCGGCCGCCGGCCGACTCACGTCCTCGCCGAGCGCCTCCCGCGCGTACCGGTGGACCCGCAGCAGGCGGCGCACCTCGTGCCAGGGCCCGTCGTGGTCCGCGTTGTACGGATGGGCCCCGTCGACCGGGGGCAGCGCCGCGACCGCCGCCGACAGTCGGGTTTCGGCCACGGCGGCCAGCGGGACGAGTACCTCCGTCACCCGGCCCCGGGCCGCGACCGCGTCCAGCGGGACCTCCGAGGCCAGCACCGCCACGGCGTCCGCCACCGCGTGGAAGCGGGAGGAGCCGAGCGCCTGGAGGGTGGCCGAGTGGGCGCGCGTACGGGCCAGGGTCAGCTGCCGTTCCAGCAGCGCGCCCGCCCGTGCCGAGCCCACCGTCAGCGCGCCGGCCGAGCCGCGCGGCGCAGGCAGTTCCGGGGACCCCGACAGCCGGTGCAGGGCCTCCATCAGCCGGGTCAGCCGGGCCGCGTACGCGTGCTCGTCGGCCAGGGTCGAGGACAGCCACACCAGCTCGGTGCGCAACCCGTCGGCCCAGGGGGACTCGGTCACCACCCGGAAGGTGGCCAGGGATCCGCTGATGCGGCGCGCAGCCCCCCGCAGGCTGCGCGCCGCATCGCTCCCTTCGGCGGCATCGGCCCCGCCCGCCGTGCCTTCACCGTGGAGGCGCAGCGCGCGGAGGAAAGCGGTTGCTTGGGCGCGCAGGTACGCGCCGAGCACGGCACCTGCGTCCGCCGTCGCCGTAATCGGGTCATGGTTTGGCTGAGCCACGCCGGCGCCTCCGGGCGTCTATGAGCGTCTCCTGTACGTGCCGCAGCGGCTGGCCGTCCGCATCCGTGCTGTGCCGGGTCCACTCGCCGTCCGGGCCCAGGTGCCAGGAGGAGGTGGCGTCGGACATCCCGGTTTCCAGCATCCGGTCCAGTGCCGCGCGGTGGGCCGGGTCGGCGACCCTGACCAGGGCCTCGATGCGGCGGTCGAGGTTGCGGTGCATCATGTCGGCGCTGCCGATCCACACCTCGGGTTCGCCGCCGTTGCCGAAGGCGAAGACCCGGGAGTGTTCCAGGAAGCGGCCGAGGATCGAGCGGACCCGGATGTTGTCCGAGAGCCCGGGGACCCCGGGGCGCACCGCGCAGATGCCGCGCACCCAGATGTCGACGGGCACTCCCGCCTGGGAGGCCCGGTAGAGCGAGTCGATGAGGGCCTCGTCGACGATCGAGTTCATCTTGAGCCGGACGTAGGCGGGGCGGCCGGCCTTGTGGTGGGCGGCCTCCTTGTCGATCCGCGCGATCAGTCCGTCCCGCAGCGAGCGGGGCGCCACCATCAGCCGGCGGTAGGTCTCGCGGCGCGAGTAGCCGGACAGCCGGTTGAAGAGGTCGGAGAGGTCCGCGCCGACCTGCGGGTCGGCGGTGAGCAGGCCGAGGTCCTCGTAGAGCCGGGCCGTCTTGGGGTGGTAGTTGCCGGTGCCCACGTGCGAGTAGCGGCGCAGCGTCTCGCCCTCCTGGCGGACGACGAGCGACAGCTTGCAGTGGGTCTTGAGGCCGACGAGCCCGTAGACGACGTGGCAGCCGGACTCCTCCAGCTTGCGCGCCCACTTGATGTTGGCCTGCTCGTCGAAGCGGGCCTTGATCTCGACGAGTACGAGGACCTGCTTGCCGGAGTCGGCGGCGTCGATCAGGGCGTCCACGATCGGGGAGTCGCCGGAGGTGCGGTAGAGCGTCTGCTTGATGGCGAGGACGTCCGGGTCGGCGGCGGCCTGTTCCAGGAAGGCCTGCACCGAGGTGGAGAAGGAGTCGTACGGGTGGTGCAGCAGGACGTCCCGCTCGCGCAGCGCGGCGAAGATGTCGGGCGCGGACGCGGACTCGACCTCGGCGAGGTCGCGGTGGGTGCCGGCGACGAACTTCGGGTACTTGAGCTCGGGGATGTCCAGCGAGGCGATCCCGAAGAGGGCGGTCAGGTCCAGCGGGCCGGGCAGCGGGTAGACCTCGGAGGCGTTGACCTTCAGTTCCTGCACCAGCAGGTCCAGGACGCCCGGGTCGATGGACTCCTCGACCTCCAGGCGCACGGGCGGGCCGAAGCGGCGCCGCATGAGCTCCTTCTCCAGGGCCTGGAGCAGGTTCTCGGCGTCGTCCTCCTCGACCTCCAGGTCCTCGTTGCGGGTGACCCGGAACATGTGGTGCGCGAGCACCTCCATGCCGGGGAACAGCTCCTCCAGGTGCGCGGCGATGACGTCCTCGAGCGGGACGTAGCGCTGCGGGGAGGCTTCCAGGAAGCGGGAGAGGATCGGCGGGACCTTGACCCGGGCGAAGTGGCGGTGGCCGCTGACGGGGTTGCGCACGACCACGGCCAGGTTCAGGGAGAGGCCGGAGATGTACGGGAAGGGGTGCGCGGGGTCCACGGCCAGTGGGGTCAGCACCGGGAAGATCTGGTTGCGGAACAGGGTGAAGAGGCGGGCCTGCTCCTTCTCGGTGAGATCGGGCCAGCGGATCAGGTGCACGCCCTCCTCGGCGAGGGCCGGGGAGATGTCCTGCTGGAAGCAGGCGGCGTGCCGGGCCATGAGCTCGCGCGAGCGCGTCCAGATGAGGTCCAGCACCTCGCGGGGCTGGAGGCCCGAGGCCGAGCGGGTGGCGACGCCCGTGGCGATGCGCCGCTTGAGGCCGGCCACGCGCACCATGAAGAACTCGTCGAGGTTGCTCGCGAAGATCGCCAGGAAGTTGGCGCGCTCCAGCAGGGGCGTGGTGGGGTCCTCGGCGAGCTCCAGCACCCGTTCGTTGAAGGCGAGCCAGCTGCGCTCCCGGTCGAGGAAGCGTCCCGGCGGGAGCTCGTCGCCGTCCTTGTCGTCGTAGGCGTCCAGATCCGCGTCGAGATCGGGCTCCAGGTCGACGTGCGGGCGGTGCGCCGAGATGGAGCCTATGCGGGCGTGGGCTCCGGTGGCGGACCGGCCGGGGGTGGCGGCGGGGGTGTGAGACGGGTGCTGGGCGGGGACCTCGGTGGGGCCTGCGCTGGGCTGGTGGCTCATGACTCCATTGTTCCGCGCAAGCGGCAGGACAGGCGCGTCGGAAGGGTTCGCCGTCAGTCGGAGTCGGGGCTGCATTGGGGGAGAGTCGCAAGCGCTTCTGAATGCCTGGTTAATGGCGTGTGGCTTCCCGGGTCCGGATGGCGCACGAGTCGCCTCCCGGCGGGGGTGGCGGGGGCCGGTGCGGTTTGCCTCCCGGCGGGGGTGGCGGTGCGGTGCGCCCCGGCGTGCGCGGGTGCGGCGCCGTTGCGGGGGCTCCGCCCCCGGGCCCCCGCCGGGCGCTGCCCGGACCCGCGCCTCAAACGCCGGCGAGGCTGGTTTTGCCGCGCCTCAAACGCCGGCGAGGCTGGTTTTGTCGCGCCTCAATCGCCGGCGGGGCTGGTTTTGTCGCGCCTCAATCGCCGGCGGGGCTGGGCGTGGACCCGGAGCGGCGCCGCAGGCGGATCAGCTTTCCGTGCGGTACATCAGGTCGACCTCGTGGGTGGTGAAGCCGAGGCCCTCGTATACGGCCAGGGCCGCCGGGTTGTCGGCGTCCACGTAGAGCATGGCCGTCGGCAGGCCCTGGGTCGCCAGGTGGCGCAGGCCGATCGCGGTGAGGGCCTTGCCGAGGCCGCCGCCCTGGGCGCCCGGGCGTACGCCGACCACGTAGACCTCGCCCAGCTGCTCCGCCGCGTGGACCTTCGTCCAGTGGAATCCGACGAGCTCGCCGTCGCGCTCCGCGAGGAAGAAGCCCTTGGGGTCGAACCAGGGCTGCGCGATCCGGTCGTCCAGGTCGCGCTGGGTCAGCGAGCCCTGCTCGGGGTGATGGGCGAAGGCGGCCGCGTTCGCTGTGAGCCAGGCCTTGTCGTCGGTGCCGGGCACGAAGGTCCGTACGGTCACCCCCGGCGGGAGCACCGGCTCCGGCAGCGGGTCCCCGCCGGCCAGTGGCCGGCGCAGCTGGCGCAGCTCGCGGAAGAGGGTCAGGCCGAGTACCTGCGCGAGGTGCCGTGCGGCCGACTTGCCGCCGTGCGCCCATACCCGCAGCCGCTTGCCGGAGGCGGCCAGCAGGGCCGTGCCCATGGCGCGCCCGTGTCCGCGGCCGCGCAGGGCCGGGTGCACGACGAGTTCGGCGGCGGGGGCCTCCACCGGGTCGGTGTCCTCCAGTTGCCCGTAGGCGGAGAGCCGGCCGCCTTCGGTGAGCAGGAAGTGCCGGATCCCCTCGCGCGGTCCGCCGCGCAGCTGGAGCCGGCCCTGTTCGGACACGGCGGTGGTGCCGTCGGTGCGTGCCGCGTCCTCGATCAGGTCGAGCACGGCGATCGCCTGTTCCTCCGTCAGCTCGTCGAGGGTCTGAATCTGCCGTCCCGGCTCGAGGGCCGCTGCTGCGTCAGTCATGGCACGAGCCTACGACCGCCGCGGGTGACGGGCGGAGTGCGGGTTGGGGGGTCGGTCGTTCTTCTGCACGTAACCAACGCGATACTCCTACCCACTGGTAGAGCTACGCGCGTTGACCATAGGCTTCGGCGGACCTCCCACATTCTCCCGCTGCCACATAAGGGGATTAAATGTCAGTGACGCCACAACGGCACCGCCGAACCCGCCGGTTGACCCTCACCGCCCTCGCCGTCACCGCCGGCGCCGGGGCCATGGTCGCCGCCGCACTGCCGGCCGGTGCCGCGAGTGGTGGCGGTGCGGCCAAGAGCCGGACCGTCGACGTGCAGATGCTGTCGTTCAACGACTTCCACGGCACTCTGGAGCCCCCGCAGGGCTCGTCCGGCACCGTGACCGAGCGTCAGGCCGACGGCACCACCAAGGCCATACCCGCGGGCGGTGTCGAGTACCTGGCGACCAGCCTGCGCGAGGCCCGCAAGGGTCACGAGTACTCCGTCACGGCCGCGGCCGGTGACATGATCGGCGGCAGTCCGATGCTGTCCGGGCTCTTCCACGACGAGCCGAGCATCGAGGCGCTGAACAAGATCGGTCTGGACGTCTCCAGCGTCGGCAACCACGAGTTCGACGAGGGCAAGACCGAGCTGCGCCGCATGGGTTACGGCGGCTGCCACCCGGTCGAGGGCTGCTTCGAATTCGGCAAGGAGTTCACCGGCGCCCAGTTCCAGTACCTCGCGGCCAACGTCACGGACGTGAAGACCAAGCGTCCGCTGATGTCGCCCACCTACGTCTGGAAGAAGGGGGACGTGAAGATCGGCTTCATCGGCGTCACCCTGGAGGGCACTCCGGACGTCGTGACCGCCGAGGGCGTCAAGGGCCTCAAGTTCGGCGACGAGATCGAGACGATCAACAAGTACGCCGCCGAGCTGAACAAGCAGGGCGTGAAGTCGATCGTCGCGCTGATCCACGAGGGCGGCCTGCCCGCCAGTGGCGCTTACAACTACGACTGCAACGTCCCGGGCGCCGGCTCCGGCATCTCGGGCGCGATCGTGGACATCGCCAAGAACGTGGACTCCAAGGTCGACGCGCTGGTCACCGGCCACACGCACCAGGCGTACGCCTGCAACATCCCGGACCCGGCGGGCAACCCGCGCACGGTGACCTCGGCCGCCTCCATCGGCCGCCTGTTCACCGACACCACCCTCACCTACGACCGGCAGACCAAGGACATCGTCCGTACGCCGGTCACCTCGCCGAAGCCGATCAACAAGATCGTGGGCCGGGACCAGCCGAAGGCCCCGGACATGACCGAGCTGATCGACCGCTGGAAGGCGCTGGCGGCCCCGATCGCCAACCGTCCGCAGGGCTTCATCTCGGCCGACATCCCCGGCCGCGGTTCCGAGGCCCCCGAGAAGCCGCTCGGCGACCTGATCGCCGACGCGCAGCTCGAAGCGCTCGCCCCGGCGGACAAGGGCGGTGCGCAGCTGGCCCTCATGAACCCGGGTGGCATCCGCTCGGACCTCGCCTACAAGGCCTCGGGTGACGAGGGCGACGGTGTGGTGACGTACGGCGAGTCCTTCACGGTCCAGCCGTTCACCAACATGATGAACATCGTGGACCTGACCGGCGCACAGCTGATCACCGCGCTTCAGCAGCAGGTCAGCGGTCCGGTCAACGGCCCGAACCCGAAGATCCTGCAGGTGTCGAAGGGCTTCACGTACACCCTGGACTCGACCAAGGCGGGCGCGGACCGCATCGTCGTGGACTCGGTGAAGCTGAACGGCGTGCCGCTCGACCCCGCCAAGACCTACCGAGTCGCGATGAACGAGTTCCTCGCGGGCGGCGGTGACGGCTTCACCGTCCTGAAGGAGCACAAGAACAAGCTCGTGGGCGCGTCCGACCTGGACTGCTTCAACGCCTACCTGACGAAGAACTCCTCGGCGGCCGCCCCGATCGCCCCGCCGGCGGCGAACCGCATCACCGTCATCAAGTAACCCCCGCACACAGCGCGCCCGAAGGGGCGGTGGGCCGGTCGGCCCGCCGCCCCTTCGGCGTTTCCCCGTGCACCCCCGTGGCGCGGGGACCGGACGGATCAGAGGGCGGCCAGGAACGTCCCGACCGCGGTGTGGAAGGCGTCCGGGTCCGTGAAGGGCACGAAGTGGTCGCCGTTCAGGGGGGTGTACGAGGTCTTGGGGCGGCGCGCGACCATCGCGTCGGCGGTGTCCCGGCGCAGGGCCTGGCTGTGGACCCCGTGGATCAGTACGGCCGGGCAGGTGCTCGCGAGCCAGGCGTCCCAGTGGTCGCCCCGGCAGGCCTCGATGGAGTCGAGCATGTCCTGGGGGTGGAACGGTAGCCGCCAGCCCTCGCCGGAGGGGAGCGGGCGCAGGGCCTGCTCTACGAACTGGGCGCCCACCGGCCCGGCGGCTTCGAGGAGTTCCTCGCGGGTGGGGGCGGTGTACCGCATGCCGTGCAGGAAGTCGAAGAGGGGGCCCTCGGTGGTGGGGTGGATCTCGACGGTGGCGTCGACGTCGACGAGTGCGGAGATCCGATCGGGGTGGGCGGCGGCGAGGTGGTAGGCGTTGAGGCCGCCGAGGGAGTAGCCGAGGAGGGCCACGGGGGCGTCCAGGCCGAGGTGGTCGAGGAGGGCGACGGCGTCGGACACGTAGCCCTCGCGGCGGTAGTGCGGGGCCCGGTCCGAGCCGCCGTGGCCGCGCTGGTCGGGGGCGATGACCCGCCAGGCGTCGCCGAGGTGCGCGGCGAGTCCGGCGAAGGCGAGGCCCTCGGACAGGCCGCCGTGCAGGGCCAGCAGTGGGCGGCCGGTGCCGCCGGAGTCCACGTAGGACAGGGTGCGGTCGTCGATCTTCATCTCGTGGCGCTGCATGGTGTTCCTCCCCGTTTCGTCGGTCTTCTGATCTGACGGTGCCTGAAGCCTGCCAGGATTTAGGCAAGCGCGCAATACAGATGTATTGGGCGCTTGCGCAAGATCTGCCGCGGCTACGATCCCCGCATGGGAAATCGCGAGGACCTGCTGGCCGGAGCGCGGCGCTGCCTGGAGGAGAAGGGCTACCTGCGCACGACCGTGCGGGACGTCGCCACGGCCGCGGGGGTGAGCATGGCCGCGATCGGCTACCACTTCGGATCCCGGGAGGCCCTCCTCAACCAGGCCCTGTTCGCCGCCATGGAAGAGTGGGCCGCGGGGTCCGGTCGGCTCACCGGTGAGGGCGAGACCGCGGGGGAGCGCTACGCCGACACCTGGGACCGCAAGATCCGCGACTTCGGCGAGATGCGCTGGCTCTGGCTGGCCTCCGTCGAGGCCTTCGTCCATGCGCAGTCCTCGCCCGAACTGCTCGCGATCCTCGCCGAGGGGCAGCGCCGCAACCGGCGGATGGTGGCCGCGGCCCTGCGCGGGGTGCCGCAGGAGGAGGTCTCCGAGGCGGACGTACGGGCCCTCGGCTCGATGCACATCGCGCTGCTCAGCGGGGTGATGGTGCAGACCCTGACCGATCCGGAGCAGGCCCCCGACGGCCGCGAGCTCCTCCAGGGGCTGCGGTCCATGGTCGAGCTGCTCGAGAGCTGACCGCTACCGACAGGTAGTAAAGCTGACGTGTGCACGCCATAATCCGGCCATCATCGGGTCGGCGAAGGGGCGGGCATGGCCATGGGCATCGGCACGCGCACGGACACGGACAGGGACGCGGACACGGGCCTGCACACGGACACGGGCTCGGGCCGGCGCACGGGCTTGGGCCGGCGGGCGTTCCTGGCCGGAGCACTGGCCGCCGGCACGACCCTGGGACTGGGGACCGCACCCGCCTCGGCCGCGACGCTCGGCACCCAGGACTGGATGGCCGGCCTCGGCGACTCCACCGTCCTCCAGCGCATGACCATCCCCGGCACCCACGACTCCGGCGCCACCAAGGGCGGCCTCTACGTCGCCTGTCAGAACACCTCGATCGCCCAGCAGCTCGACTCCGGCATCCGCTTCCTCGACGTCCGCTGCCGGGTTACGGGCGGCTCCTTCGCCATCCACCACGCGGCCTTCTTCCAGGACCTGATGTTCGGGGACGTCCTCGTCGCCTGCTGGAACTTCCTCGCCGCGCACCCCGGTGAGACCGTCCTGATGCGCGTCAAGCAGGAGTACTCCGGGGAGAGCGACGCCACCTTCCGCGCCGTCTTCGACGATTACCTGGACAACCGCGGCTGGCGACCCCTGTTCCGGATCTCCGACACCCTGCCCACCCTCGGACAGGCCCGCGGCAAGGTGGTCCTGCTCGCCGACAACGGCGGCCTGCCGGGCCTGCGCTACGGCGACGGCAACGTCTTCGACATCCAGGACGACTACAACACTGAGCCCTTCGCCAAGCGCGGCCGGATCGAGAACCACTTCCGCAAGGCCGTCCAGCAGCCGGGCAAGCTCTTCGTGAACTACGTCAGCACCGCGGCGTACATGCCGCCGCGCTGGAACTCCGACCGGCTGAACCCGCAGGTGCACTCGTTCGTCGACGGCGGGGAGCTGGCCGGCCGGACCGGGCTGGGCGTCGTCCCGATGGACTTCCCGAACACCCGCTCCGGCCTGGTCGCCTCACTGATCGGGCACAACTGACGGATCGGAGGGCGGCGGGGTCGGCGCCCCAGGGATGCGGAGCACCGCCTCCGTGCCCGGGCCGCCGTCGGCCGCCGCCCGGAGCTCGGCGCTGCCGCCCGCGCGCGCCACCGTACGGGCCACGATCGACAGGCCCAATCCGCTGCCGGGCAGGGCGCGGGCCGACTCGGACCGCCAGAACCGCTCGAAGACGTGCGGCAGGTCCTCGGCCGGGATGCCCGGACCGTGGTCCCGTACGGTCAGCTCGCCCGCCCGCAGCGTCACCGCGACCGTGCTGCCCGGCGGGCTGAACTTCACCGCGTTGTCCAGGACGTTGACCACCGCCCGCTCCAGCGCCGCCGCCTCGCCCCGTACGTACCAGGGCCGCAGGTCCGAGTCGAAGCGGAGCTCCGGACCGCGCAGGCGGGCCCGGGACAGCGCGGCCCCGGCGATCTCGTGCAGGGCGACCACCTGGAGCGGGCCCCCCGCTCCGGCGTCCGGCCGCGACAGCTCCTGCAGGTCGCCGATCAGCGAGGCCAGCTCCGTCATCTGCGCCTTGACCGAGGCCAGCAGCTCCCGCCGGTCGTCGGGCGGGATGGCCCGGCCGGTCTCCTCACTGCGGGCGAGCAGCTCGATGTTGGTGCGCAGCGAGGTCAGCGGGGTGCGCAGCTCGTGTCCGGCGTCCGCGATCAGCTGGGCCTGGCGTTCCTGGGAGGAGGCGAGGGCCGCCGTCATCGAGTTGAAGGACCGCGACAGGCGGGCGATCTCGTCGTCCCCGGCGTCGGGGATCCGAACCGTCAGGTCCTCGGTGCGGGCGATGTGCTCGACGGCGTCGGTCAGCTCGTCGACGGGCTGGAGTCCGGTACGGGCCACCCACAGGCCGGCGACCCCGGCGCCGACGATGCCGATCCCGGAGACCAGGAGCAGCACCCAGGCCAGGGTGGACAGGGGTTTGTCGATGTCGGCGAGCGGTTTGGCGATGGAGACGCCGCAGCAGACCTGGCCGGTGTTGGGGACCACCACCGGGATCGTGTAGACGCGCATCTCGACGCCGTCGGAAGTCGTCACGGTCTGCAGGGTCTTGCCCCGCGTGCCCGCCGCGATCTCCTTGTCGGCCCCGGTCACCGGCAGGGCGGTGGGCCCGGCGACCCAGCAGTGCCTGCCGTCGGGCCGGACGATCTGGACGGTCGCGCCCAGGTTCCCGGCGATCTGCTGCAGGGGCTGCTGCGGCGGCGGGAGGCAGTCGTTCTGCACCAGGGTCCGGCTCACCTCGGCGCCGACGTTCGTCGCCATCAGGGAGCGGTCGAGCTGCTCGCGCAGCTGGGTGCGGACCATCACCCAGGAGACCGCCGCCACGGCCGCGACCGCGAGCGCCACCGCCACCGTGACCAGCAGTGCGAGGCGGGAGCGCAGCGGCAGCGCGCGGAATCTGGCGGTCGGGCTCACTCGGGCCCGCTCTCGCCGGCGCGCAGGGCGTAGCCGACCCCGCGCACGGTGTGCACCAGGCGCGGCTCGCCGCCGGCCTCCGTCTTGCGGCGCAGGTACATCACGTACACGTCCAGGGAATTGGAGCTGGGCTCGAAGTCGAAGCCCCAGACGGTCTTGAGGATCTGCTCGCGGGTCAGGACCTGGCGCGGGTGCGCGAGGAACATCTCCAGCAGCGTGAACTCGGTCCGGGTCAGCTCCACCGGCCGCCCGGCCCGGGTGACCTCGCGGGTCGCGAGGTCCATGCGCAGGTCGCCGAAGGTCAGGGCGTCCTCGTGGCTCTCGCCGGCGGCCCGTGCGGCGGCGTAGGAGCTGCGGCGCAGCAGGGCGCGGACCCGGGCGAAGAGCTCGTCGAGTTCGAACGGCTTGACGAGGTAGTCGTCGGCTCCCGCGTCGAGGCCGGTGACGCGGTCGCCGACGGTGTCGCGGGCGGTGAGCATCAGGATCGGGGTGACGCTGCCGGAGGCGCGCAGCCGGCGGGCGGCCGTGAGCCCGTCCATCCGGGGCATCTGGATGTCCAGGACGATCAGGTCGGGGGCGTACGAGGCCGCCTTGTCGAGGGCGTCGAGCCCGTCGACCGCGGTCTGCACGGCGTACCCCTCGAAGGCGAGACTGCGGCGCAGGGCCTCGCGAACGGCCGGTTCGTCGTCGACGACGAGGATCCGCGCTTCGCCTTCGGCGGCGTTCATGGATGGGTCTCCCAGGGATGGTGGTCGGCCGTGGAGGCGGCCCGGTGGGCCGCCTCCAGCCTCGCACGGGTGGGTCAGAAGCTGGTGCCGAAGCCGTTTGCGGCGGAGCCGGAGCCGGAGCCGGAGCCGGAGCCCGTACCGGAGGAGCCCGCGCCGCCGGGGCCGCCCTTGCGCAGGGAGTCCAGGTCGGCCTTGATCGTGTCGACCGGGATGGCGAAGCCGAGGCCGACGCTGCCGGCGGCGGAGTTGCCGGAGGCGGGCGAGTAGATCGCCGACGGCATGCCCACGATCCGGCCGTTCATGTCGACGAGGGCGCCGCCGGAGTTGCCGGGGTTGAGGGAGGCGTCCGTCTGGAGGGCCTTGTACGAGGTGGTGTCGGAGCCGGTGTCCCCGTTGAACTGGCGGCCGCCGAAGGAGAACGGCCAGCTGTCCTCGCCCTGCTGCCGGCCCTGCGGGGACTGCTGCTCCGACTTCGGCACCTTCACCTCGCGGTTCAGCGCGGAGACGATGCCGCTGGTGACGGTGCCGGTGAGGCCGTCGGGCGAGCCGATGGCGACGACCTGGTCACCGACCTTGACGCCGCCGGAGTCGCCGAGCGCGGCGGGCTTCAGCCCGGAGGCGCCCTGGAGCTTGATCAGGGCCAGGTCCTTGTCGGGGTCGGTGCCCACGATCTTGGCCGGGTACTTCTTGCCGTCGCTCATCGTCACCTGGGTCTGGGAGGCGCCGCTCACCACGTGGTTGTTGGTGACGACCTCGCCGTCGGCGGTGAGGACGATGCCGGAGCCGGTGCCCTGGCCGGAGCCGGTGCGGACGTCGATGCGGACGACCGAAGGGCTGACCTGCTCGGCGACTCCCGTGACGGTGCCGGAGTTCGACTGCGAGACGTTGGTGCCGTTGACCCCGCCCCCGGTGCTGCCGGCCTGCCGCTCCATCAGCTGCTGGACGGCGGCCGCGGTGCCGCCGCCGACCAGGGCCGCGGCGAGCGCGACGGCGGCCAGCAGGGCGACGGGCCGCTTGGCCCGCGGTGCGGGGGGCGCGGCGTGGGCGGGCTGGCGGGGGCCGCCGCCCTCGCCCCCGCCGACGCCGCCCGCGGCCGCCGGGACCGTCTCGCCCCGGATGACCGGCGGCAGGTGCGCCTCGTGCCAGCCGGGCGCGGCCGGCGGGTACGAGGGCGGCGGCGGGTAGGCCGCGGGGGCCGCCGCCCCGGCTCCGGCCCCCGCTGCGGTCCCGGTCCCGGCTCCGGCCTCCTGCGTCAGCCTGTCGTGCCCGCGCTGCCAGTCCTCGCCGAACGGCGCGTGCTGGGCCGGGCTGTTCTCCTGCGGGTACTCGCCTTCGCGGCGGAAGCTGTCGGTCATGGCACCGACTCTGGCCGCAGATCATGAGAGCTTCCTGAGTCAGGCCTGAGAAGCCCGACAGAACCTGCTACGACCGACCTGAGAACCGGCCTTGACCCTCGACCTGGTGGAGGTCCCAGAGTCACGGGTGTGGAGAGCGAGATGCACAGCATTGGTGAGATGGGCCGCGACAGCGGGCTGGGCGTGAGCGCGCTGCGCTTCTACGACCGGGCGGGCGTCCTGCCGCCCGCCCGGGTGGATCCGGCGACCGGATACCGCTGGTACGCGCCCGAACAGCTCGACGAGGCCCGGCTGCTGGCCCGGCTCCGGCAGGCGGGGATGCCGCTCGCGGACGTCCGGCTGGTCCTGGCGGCCTGGTCCGGCGGGGACACCGGCCTGGTGCCCCGGCTGCTGGACGGGCACCTGCGCCGGCTCGAACGCGAGCTCGCCGATGCGCGCGGCGCGCTCTCCGCGGTACGCGCACGACTCGGACACAAGGAGAGCACCATGACCACCACCACCCGCACCGCCCGGCTGACCCTGCCCGCCCCGGAGTTCGCGGCCGCGCTGGACTCCGTACGCTTCGCCGTCGGGACCGACCCCGAGCTGCCGGTGCTCGGCGGGATCCTTTTCGACGCGGAGGGCTCGGACCTGCACGTCGTGGCCACCGACCGCTACCGGATGGCCGTGGCCCGCGCGTCCACCACCGGCCACGGCGGCGGGCGGGTCCAGCTGACCGTGCCCGCCCCGCTCGCGGACGCCATGCGGGCCCTGCTGACCGACGGCTCCCCGGCCCGGCTCACCGTGGACGGCGACGCGGTCGAGCTGGAGACGCAGGGCCGCCGGGTCGCCGGGCGGGGACTGGGCGAGGAGTTCCCCGACCACCGCCGCCTGATGCAGCTCCCCGAGGGCCGCCGCATCCCGCTGGACGTGCCGGCCCTGCGGAAGGCCCTGCGGAAGGTCCTGGCCGGGCAGGACGGCGAACGGTGCGCCCTGGTCCTGACGGACACCGTGACCGTCGCCGACGACGCCTACGAGAGCGGCGCCGCCTCCGACGGGGACCGGGTGGGGGTCAACCCCGCCTTCCTCCTCGACGCGCTCGCCGTGGGCGACGACGCGCTGCTGGAGTACGTCGGCCCCAAGGCCCCGCTGGTGCTCCTGCGCCCCGACACCGAGGACGCCTTCTCCCTGCTGATGCCGTGCACGCTGGACGCGTGACCTGCGCTCAGCGGCAGCCGCAGGAGCGGCGGATCACCAGCGCCGACGGGAACTGCTTGAGCCGTTCCCGTCGGGAGCCGGCCACCCGCAGGCCGTCGTCCAGGACCAGGTCCACGGCCGCGCGGGCCATCGCCGTGCGGTCCGAGGCCATCGTGGTCAGCGGCGGGTCGGTGAGGGCGGCTTCCTTGACGTCGTCGAAGCCCGCGACGGCCAGTTCCCCGGGCACGTCGATGCGCAGCTCGCGCGCGGCGCGCAGCACACCGATCGCCTGGTCGTCCGTGGCGCAGAAGATGGCCGTCGGCCGGTCGGGCCGCGCCAGGACCTCCAGGGCGACCGTGTACGCGTCGTAGCGGTTGTACGGGGCCTCGATGAGCCGGCCCTCGACGGAGCGGCCGGCCTCCAGCATGGCCCGGCGCCAGCCCTCGACGTGGTCGGCGACCGGGTCGCCGACCGAGGGGGTGTTCTCGATGCCGCCGATGCAGGCGACGTACTCGTGCCCGTGCTCCAGCAGGTGGCGGGTGGCGAGCTGGGCGCCGCCGATGTCGTCCGTGACGACGGCGACGTCGTCGATCGCCTCCGGGCGTTCGTGCAGCAGCACGACCCGGGCGTCCCACGCCTCGATCTCGCTGGCCGCCTGCTCGCTCATGCCCTGGCTGACCAGGATCAGGCCCGAGACCCGCATTCCGAGGAAGGCCCGCAGGTAGTGGACCTCGCGCTCGGTGCGGTAGTCGGAGTTGCCGACCAGGACCATCTTTCCGCGCTCGGCGGCGGCCTGTTCGACCGCGTGCGCCATCTCGGCGAAGAACGGCTGCCGGGCGTCCGGGACGATCATGCCTATGAGGTCGGTGCGCCGCGAGGCCATCGCCTGGGCGACCCGGTCCGGGCGGTAGCCCAGCTCCTTGATCGCGGCGAGGACACGCTCGCGCGTGGCCGGGGCGACCGGCCGGGGTCCGTTGTTGATGACGTAGCTCACGACGGCGGTCGACGTACCCGCAAGTCGTGCAACGTCATCCCGCGTCACCTTGGCCACGCGCGGCAGTCTACGCGGGGTGACCTACCTCTGGGCAGGGCGTACTGCCAAGTGGATGCTCACACCGTCTTCGGCCGATCGGGTGACGGCCGGAGCCGACTACGAGGCGGTCTGTGAAGCCGGCTGCGCGGCCGTCTGCGCCGGCTGCGCAGCCGGCTGACCGGCGGTCCTGGCCGCGGCCTTGGCCGCCGCCTGGGCCGCGGCTTCCGCCGCCGCCCGCTCGACCTTCTCCGGCGTGACGAAGCGGTAGCCGACGTTGCGGACCGTGCCGATCAGGGACTCGTGCTCGGGGCCGAGCTTGGCGCGCAGCCGCCGTACGTGCACGTCGACGGTCCGGGTGCCGCCGAAGTAGTCGTAGCCCCAGACCTCCTGGAGCAGCTGGGCGCGCGTGAAGACCCGGCCCGGGTGCTGGGCGAGGTACTTGAGCAGCTCGAACTCCTTGAAGGTGAGGTCGAGCACCCGCCCCTTGAGCTTGGCGGAGTACGTGGCCTCGTCCACCGACAGGTCACCGTTGCGGATCTCCATCGGGGAGTCGTCCGAGCCCAGCTGCTGACGGCCGGTGGCCAGGCGCAGCCGTGCCTCGACCTCCGCCGGACCCGCGGTGTCCAGGAGGACGTCGTCGATGCCCCAGTCGGCGGTGACGGCGGCCAGGCCGCCCTCGGTGACGACCAGGATCAGCGGACAGCCCGGTCCGGTGGAGCGGAGCAGCTGGCACAGCGACCGCACCTGCGGCAGGTCGCGGCGGCCGTCCACGAGGATGACATCGGCTCCCGGGGTGTCCACCAGGGCGGGGCCCTCGGCCGGGGCGACCCGGACGTTGTGCAGCAGCAGGCCGAGGGCGGGCAGCACCTCGGTCGACGGCTGCAGGGCGTTGGTGAGCAGCAGGAGTGAGCTCACGACCGACCACCTGCCCGGGTCGGACGGTGGTGCACGGTTCGCTGGTCCATCACGTCGGTTCCTCCTCGGTCCCGTCGAGGACATGCGTGGTACTGCTTCGTACGTCTTGCCCGGCGTCCCCGCGATCCCCGCGCCCTGGGGTCCGCATGGATACCACTGTTCTCGGTTCGTTCAACGCGCTGAAAGCACAAAAGGACCCGGGGGCAACGTTGCCCGGATCCTCTCGCCAAGCAGAATAGCCCACCCGTCGATGCGTGGCCGAGGCTTCTTCCGCTTCCACTTCTGTGGTTCATGCCACGCCCCTGCCCTGCGTAAGCCCGGGTTTCACCGGATCGGGGGCCCGCCGAGCGGTAACTCGGGGCCGACGGGCGCACACCCGGCGCGTCGGGGCACGCGGGGGTCGGCGGTGGGAGGGGCCATCATGGAGGCCGACGGTAGAGAGCCGACGATAGGAGCAGCAGTGGCAACCGGAACCATCCGCTACTGGGCGGCGGCCAAGGCTGCGGCCAAGACGGCGGAGGAGCCGTACTCGGCGCGCACACTGGCCGAGGCGCTCGACGCCGTGCGGGAGCGCCACCCCGGGGAGCTGACCCGGGTCCTGCTGCGCTGCTCCTTCCTCGTGAACGACGAGCCTGTGGGCAAGCGCCCGCATGATTCCGTCCCGCTGACCGAAGGGGGCACCGTCGAGGTGCTCCCGCCGTTCGCGGGCGGGTGAGCGGGAGCCGATGAGTACGCCTGAAGAACAGCAGCGCCAGCAGTACGCGCAGCAGCAGCACCAGCAGTACGCGCAGCAGCACCAGCAGCACCAGGAGGACCCGTACGGGACCCAGACCTGGCAGTCCGACACCTGGGACACCAGCTACCAGCCGGTGCACCCGCCGCTGGGCGCGGTGCCCGGGCAGCCGGCGGCGCCCGAGGGCTGGTTCCGCGACGAGGCCCCGGCGGCCCCGGCGGCCCCGGGCTCCTGGCCGGACGGCTCCGGAGCCGTCGGCGGCTACGCCCCGGCCCCGGATGCGTACCCGCAGCCGGTGGTTCCCGAGGGCTGGTACCGGGACGGGGCCCAGGCTCCGGCGCCCGCCGCTGCTCCGGTCCAGGAGTGGCCGCAGGGTGCGGAGACGGCCTACCTGCCGCCCTACCCGGGCCCCGGGCCCGACCAGCAGCACCAGCCCCCGAACCAGCACCAGCAGCACCGGCAGCCGCTGCCGGTCGAGGAGACGGCGTACATGCCGCCGGTGGCCGACGTGTCCGCCGCCGAGCCGCAGGAGATCACCTCCTGGTCCCCGCCCACCCTCGCCGGCAACACCCTGCGCGCCGTCGACCCCGCCCAGGCGCGCGCCGAGGGCCGGTCGCCGATCATCGACCCCGGTCCGCAGTCCGCCATACTCACCGCTGCCCTCGGGCTGCTGCTCGCCGTGGCCGCCGCCTTCGGGCAGTACGCCCTGCTCCTGCCGCTGATCGCCCTGCAGGGCCTCACGGCAGCCGGCTGGTTCCGCCTCAACGGCATGTGGCCCGCCCGTCAGGGCATCGCCCTCGCCTTCGCCGGAGCCGTCGTCGCCGATGCGGCCGTGCTCGCCGTCGATCCCCTCTACGGAGCCGGTGCGATCGTCGGCACCCTCGGTGCCTGGGTGCTGCTCACGCTCGTCCTGCAGCTGCGCAGCCACGCCGATCCCGACGAGCGGATGTACGGGTTGATGGCCTCGGTGGCCTCGGCCGCCCTCGCCATCATCTGTGCGGGCTATCTCGCGGCCGATTCCGCCGCCGCCACGGTCGGTGCGGTCGCCGTCGCGGTCGCCGTCTTCGCCCGTGCGCTGCCGCTGCCCACCGCCCCCTCGGTCGGCGTCTCGCTGGCCGCGGCCGCCGGTGCCGGCATCGCGGTCGGCGGGCTGACCTCGGTCGGTGCGGGCGGGGCGCTGATCGGTCTCGTGGCCGGGGTGTGCGCGCTGGTCGGGCTGCGCGTGGCGGCGTACGACTACCCGTCGAAGTTTGTGCACATGACGGCCGGTGTGGCCCTGCCGCTCGCGGCGGCCGCCCCCGCCGTGTACTTGATCGGCCGGGTGGTGGGCTGATCCCTGCCTGACGACGGTCATGGTCAACTAGAACGCACGTACCGATTAGTAGGGGGAGGGAACGTGCGTTTCCTACGTGTCGTTGTGATCGTCGGAGTGGTTCTGGGGGCCCTGTTCGTGGGGGTGGACCGCTGGGCCGCGGGTTACGTCGAGAACCGGCTGGCCGAGCGAATACAGGCGCGGCAGGGCCTGGCCGGTTCCTCGGAGGTGGAGGTCCACGGCTTCCCCTTCCTCACCCAGGTGCTCAGCCGCGACCTCGACCAGGTCGACCTGAAGCTGCGGGGCGTGGAGGTCACCGCCGAGGGCCGCAAGACGCGGCTGTCGGAGCTGGACGCGAGCTTCCACGGGGTGAAGCTGAACGGTGACTACAGCGGCGGCACCGCCGACCGGGCCGAGGGCACCGCGCTCATCACGTACGCCGACCTGACGGCGGCCTCGCAGACCGGCGCGACCCTCTCCTACGGCGGGGCGCCGGGCAAGGTGAAGGTCACCGCGACAGTGGACCTCGCCGGCAAGAAGCTGTCGCACAGCGTGGTGTCGACCGTCACCCTGGAGGACGCGACCGGCGGAAAGGGCAAGATCGTCCGGGTGCGCGCCGACGAGGTGCCGGGCGCGAGCCTGCCCGGGGTCGAGGGGATGATCCGCAAGAAGACCGACTTCGACCGCGATCTCGGCAGCGGCATGCCGGCCGGACTCCAGCTCTCGTCCCTGACCTCGGACGAGGCCGGCGTGCACCTCGCGCTGGGCGGCACGAACGTGGTGGTGGCCGGATCGTGAGACGGCGCGGTCCGATCCGCAGAAGGACGGGCCGCACGGCAGGTCCCGGGGGCGCCGCAGCGGCCGCCCCGGGCTCTCGCATCCCAACATTCGGACGATCCTGTCTCGATATATGACACGCCGGTGACAGGGCGGCTGATTCGTCCCTACGATCCATGGCTATGAAGCATCAGCAGGCGGACCTCACGAAGCGACGGGCAGTAGACCTGTGTCGCGTCGCCGCCATGCTCTGTCGATCCATGTGAACTGTGAGCGCATCCGCTCCATCGACCGGACGACGGCCCCACGGCCCTTCCCGCGTGACCGCACCAGCCTCCTGATTCCCTGACGCCTCCCCGCGCAGGACCTCGAGCGCACCCGTAGGCACGCAGCACGCGTTACCAGCACAGCCCCGCCGCACACTGCCCCGGAGGAGAACACCATGAGCCGCAGCGACGTCCTCGTAGACGCCGACTGGGTCGAGGCCCACCTGAACGACGCCAACGTCGTCATCGTCGAGGTGGACGAGGACACGTCCGCGTACGACAAGAACCACATCACCAACGCCGTCCGGATCGACTGGAAGAGCGACCTCCAGGACCCGGTCCGCCGCGACTTCGTGGACCAGGAGGGCTTCGAGAAGCTCCTCTCCGCCAAGGGCATCTCCAACGACGACACCGTCGTCCTCTACGGCGGCAACAACAACTGGTTCGCGTCCTACGCCTACTGGTACTTCAAGCTCTACGGCCACCAGGACGTGAAGCTCCTCGACGGCGGCCGCAAGAAGTGGGAGCTCGACTCCCGCGACCTGGTCGACGGCACGGACGTCCCGAACCGCCCGGCCACCGCGTACAAGGCCAAGCCCCAGGACACCTCCATCCGCGCCTTCCGCGACGACGTCGTGGCCGCGATCGGCTCCCTGAACCTGGTCGACGTCCGTTCGCCCGACGAGTTCTCCGGCAAGCTGCTCGCCCCGGCGCACCTCCCGCAGGAGCAGTCGCAGCGCCCCGGTCACGTGCCGAGCGCCCGCAACATCCCGTGGTCGAAGAACGCCAACGACGACGGCACCTTCAAGTCGGACGACGAGCTGACCGCCCTCTACCAGGCGGAGCAGGTCGATCTGGCGAAGGACACCATCGCCTACTGCCGCATCGGTGAGCGCTCCGCGCTCACGTGGTTCGTGCTGCACGAGCTCCTGGGCCAGGAGAACGTCAAGAACTACGACGGTTCGTGGACCGAGTACGGCTCGCTCGTCGGCGTGCCGATCGAGCTCGGCGCCAACAAGTAAGCAGACCACCGGGCACGCGACGGCCCTCGTAGTACGACCTCTCTAGGACAGGACAGAGAACATGTGTGGAGCACAGATCGGCGGGCCCGACCTCGCGACGCTGAAGCCCGGTGAGACCGCCATCCAGGGCCAGATCACCAAGGACGGCGAGCCGGTGTCCGGCTACGTCCGCCTGCTGGACTCGACCGGCGAGTTCACCGCGGAGGTCCCGACCTCGGCGACCGGCCAGTTCCGCTTCTACGCCGCCACCGGCTCCTGGACGCTGCGGGCGCTCGTCCCGGGTGCCCAGGCGGACCGTGCCGTGGTCGTCGCCGAGGCCGGCGGCGTGACGGACGTGGCGATCGCGGTCTGAGCACCGCACGTGTGATCGCCTGATCGAACGGCCGAAGGGCCGCACCCCCGGGGGTTGGACGCCACTGGAACGGGGTGCGGCCCTTCGTGCCGTCCGCGTCCCTTGCGGGCGGGGGCGCCGGATCTACGCTGGAGGCATGTACGCCCGGCGCCGGCGCGCCTACTTCCTGCTCATGGGCGGATGCCTGGTCCTCTTCGTGTCCGCCTGGACCTTCGTGCGCCTGCTGTCGGTGGAGGCTGCCGTGGCCATGTGCGTGGTCGCCATGGTCATCCCGCCGGTCGCCGCGATGATCGCCAACCGGCGCGGCCCGGACGACCGCTGGTGGGACGACCCCTCGGGCGACCCGAAGTCCGACGAGTGGTGGGACGAACTGGATGGAAAACGGCGCCACGACGACTGAAACCTCACGAGACGAGAATGTGATCTTCCCTCGTACAACTGCTCCGTCGCGGTGTGGGTCAAGGGGTACGCGCGGGTAACCAGCTCGCGCTCGCAGGCCTGTGGGGGACCCCTTTGGAACACGAACAGACCATCCCGGAGCCGCAGAAAGAGGGGGAGAGCGCACCGGAGCCGGACACTTCGGTCCCGCGCCGCCGGGCGGGGCGCACGGCTCTTCTGATCGCGGGCGCGGTAGCGCTCGGCGTCCTCGCCGGGACGATCACCGGCTACGCGGTCCAGTACCACCGCGAGCCCACCCCGCTGCCGCCGCTGGCCCGGCAGAAGATGGCCGCGCCGTCGCCGGCCGCCATGAACGACGCGTCGAGCCGGCGCTCGATCAACGCCAATCGCTGGCACAAGGCGGACGAGGACCTGGCCAAGAAGCTGCTGGACGTTCCCGGCGGCGCGCAGGACAGCGTCTCGGGGCCCGAATCCCCGGACAACTTCTCCGCGGGCTACTTCCTCGACCCCTCCGAGGGCGTCGGCTCGCTCGCCAGGCACGTCAAGCGCCTCGCCTCCGCCCACTGGGCCGAGAACGACCGGAACTTCGTCGACATCAACCTGCTCCAGTTCCGTGAGCGCGGCGGCGCCGAGGACTTCTACGCGGGCATGGTGAAGTACATGCCCGGCAAGGATTTCGCGGGCAACACGGGCAAGGAACTCCCGGGCGTACCGGGGGACTTCGGGCACCTGTGGATCGACTCCGAAGCGCATGAGGAGCCCGGTTACCACCCGATCCGCCAGGGCCGCGCGCTGATCCGCCGCGGCGACATCGTGGCGGTCATCGAGTACACGAACAACCGCGGCGAGATCGACGAGAAGACCGTGGTCGAGCTGGCCAAGCGACAGATGGAGCGGCTGTGAGCGAGCAGCAGAACGCAACCGACGCCGTGCCGGAGCCCGCGCAGCACACCGATCCCGACTCCGCGCCCGCGGCCCAGGCCCAGCCCGTGCCCGAGGCCCAGCCCGTGATCGCGGCGGCCGAGACGGTCGAGCCCGCAGCCGCGCCGACGCCCGCAGCCGCGCCCGCGCGCAAGCGGAACCGCAGGACGCTCGCCCTGGTCGCGGCGTCCGTGGCCGTCGTCGTCCTGGCGGGCGCCGGCGTCGCCGCCACGGCCGCGTTCGCGAACGCCGACCGGACCGCACCGACGCGGTACTGGGTGCCCGAGAACCACACGACCGGCGGCTCGGCGGCCCCGGTGCCGTCGGTGCCCCCCAACGAGCTGACGGGCAAGCTGCTGCCCATGCCCGTCGACTACTGGCCCGGCCCCGACGTCGACCCCGAGGGGAACTTCTACTACCTCCCGAGCGACAAGGCGCTGCAGAGCTTCAAGGACGCCCGTACGGGTCTCTCCAGCAGCGAACGCACCGAGCGGGACAAGGCGCTGGCGGACATGAAGCTCAAGGGCATGGCCGGGCGCAGCTATGCCCGCGGCGAAGGCTACGGCGGTGCGGTCGCCGAGATCCGGCTCGTCCAGGCCGATCCGCAGCAGCTCGCCAAGTTCGGCGAGTTCGCCAAGAAGCTCATCGAGTTCACCGGCGCCGACGGCAAGGCGCCCCAGGTCGAGGGCTATCCGCAGGCCAAGTGCGGGCTGGACGACTCGCTCAAGGGCGGGAAGGACGGCAAGGAGAAGATCGACGCCCTCGACTGCGTGGCGGTCGAAGGGGACGTCCTCGTGACCTTCCGCATGTACGGGAGCAAGGGATTCGCGGTGAAGGACGCCGCGGGCCTGTTCAAGCAGCAACTCGACCACCTCAAGTCCCCCGGAGAGTCCGCGTGAGCGAGCAGACCACCACCGGCGGCGAGGGGGCGGCCGTGCCCGCGCCCGCCGCGCAGACCTCCGAGGCCGGGGCCGGGGCCGAGCACGTGCCCGCGCCCGAGCCCGAGCCCGCGCCCGAGCCGGAGGCCACCGAGGCAGTCGCCGCGGTAGCGGAGGCCGCCGGTGCCCCGGAGCCCGCGCCCGCCGTTCAGGCCCCCGGGGCCACGCCCGAGCCCGGCGCCAACCCCTGGACCGCGCCCGCGGCCGCGGCCGAGGGCGGAGCCAGCCCCTGGCCGGCCCCGCCCGCCCCGCCCAAGGACCGGCGGCGTCTGTTCGCCGCCCTGCGCTGGACCGCCGCCGTCGTCGTCTTCGCCGCCGTCGGCACGGGGGTCGCGCTCGGGATCACGGTGCCCGAGCGCACCGACATCCCCGGCCTGGCCACCGAGAGCGACGGCCGTTGGACGTTCCCGGAGCTGTCCCGGCCCGCGCTGCCCGCCGGCGCCCCGGTGCCCCAGGGCCCGGACAACAGGGACGGGACGCACTACGCGAAGCTCAACGGCCTGCTGCTGCCCGCCCCCGTGGGTGCCAAGGCCGACGACACGGTCAAGGCGGACAAGGACGGGGCGGTGTCGGTCGACGCCTTCCTGGAGGAGTACACGTCCGAGGCCCGCGAGAAGCTGAAGCAGTCCCTCGAATGGGACGGGCTGCGGCAGATCACCGGCCGGGGCTGGACGACGGCGGACGGCACGCGGACCCACGTGTACCTGCTGCGCTTCCACTCCTCGGGCTTCGTGGACGCGTTCAAGGGCTGCGACAGCAACGCGCAGCTGAACGGCGTCTCGGCCCTGGACCTGGACGACGTCTGGAGCAAGGCCAAGAACACCCAGATGAACAGCACCACGCTGGACTTCCCGGGGGCGGCCAACTTCGACGGCACCGAACTCAGCATCTACCAGGAAGTGAAGCCCGTCCTCGGGGACGAGCAGACCAAGATCGGGTGCCTCCGGACAGGTGATGTCCTGGGCATGGTCATCCAGACCCGCAAGGGCGAGGTGGCCCCCGTCCCCTTCCACCAGTCGGTGATCCTGCAGAGCCAGCTGCTGAGCTGACCGCCGGGCCGGTCCCGGGCCGGTCCCGGGCCGGTCCCGGGCCGGACCGGGGCTACGGGCCACCTCACACGGTGCGCCCGGCCCCGGGACAGTAGGCTTGGGAACCGGCCCGTACCCCCCGAACGAATTCCGAGGAGCACCCCGTGCTTGAGGCAGTCTTCACCTCCCTGCTGGTCCTGGTCTGCGTCGGCGTCATGGCCTTCACCGGCCTGGCCGTCAAGAAGCTGTACCAGGGTCAGCGCTGAGCATCCGCCCAGCAGACCGCCCCGGAACCCCTCCGACAGATCGCCTGAGCAGCCATTCATGATCCAGATCCCGTCCGACCTGAACCCGGGCCTCGTCCCCCTCGCCTTCCTCCTCGGTAACTGGGAGGGTGCGGGAGTCTTCGACTTCCCCGGTGAGGAGAAGTGCAACTTCGGCCAGGAGGTCGTCTTCAGCCACGACGGCCGGGACTTCCTGGAGTACACCTCCCACACCTGGGTGCTCGACGTCGAGGGCAACAAGGTGCGCCCGCTGGAGTCCGAGTCGGGCTACTGGCGCATCGACAAGGACCGCAAGGTCGAGATCGTCATGGTCCGCGACCAGGGCGTCGTCGAGGTCTGGTACGGCGAGCTCGCCGACCAGAAGCCCCAGATCGACCTGGTCACCGACGCGGTCGCCCGCACCGCGGCCTCCGGCCCGTACAGCGGCGGCAAGCGGCTCTACGGCTACGTGAAGAGCGACCTCATGTGGGTCGGCGAGAAGGCCACCCCGGACGTCGAGCTGCGCCCGTACATGTCGGCCCAGCTGAAGAAGGTCGTCACGCCCGAGGAGGTCGCCGAGATGGCGCGCAACCTCCCGGACATGCCGGACGACGGCATCGCCTTCTTCCGCTGAGCCCACCGGCTGTACACGAGGCAGTACGCGAAGCAATGCGCCGAGCAGTGCGCAAGGCTGTGCGAAAGGGGACCGCGGGATCGCCCGCGGTCCCCTTCGCGCGCATACACTGGCCGGGTGGGGAGCAGCGTGGACACCGAAGGCTCTGACTGGAAGAGCGACCTGCGGCAGCGCGGATACCGGCTGACACCGCAGCGCCAGCTCGTGCTCGAAGCGGTCGACGCCCTGGAGCACGCCACCCCGGACGAGATCCTCGTCGAGGTGCGCAAGACCGCCTCCGGGGTCAACATCTCCACCGTCTACCGCACCCTGGAGCTCCTGGAAGAGCTCAAGCTGGTCTCGCACGCCCACCTCGGGCACGGGGCCCCCACCTACCACCTCGCCGACCGGCACCACCACATCCACCTGGTCTGCCGGGACTGCGCCGAGGTCATCGAGGCGGACGTGGACATCGCCGCCGAGTTCACGGCGAAGCTCCGCAGCACCTTCGGCTTCGAGACCGACATGAAGCACTTCGCGATCTTCGGTCTGTGCCGCAAGTGCGCTGCCAAACAGCGTGCCGCGCAGTCGTAGCAGGGTCGTACGCTTGGTCCCATGACCAGCAGCCCCTTGCTCCATCTCCCCGGCGCCGTACCGGCCGAAGGCCGTGACGAGGGCGTCGCCGCCCACTACGGCGAGCTGTACGGCGAACAGCGCGCCCTCGCGGAGGGGCGCGGCTTCGTCGACCTCTCGCACCGCGGAGTCGTCACCGTCAGCGGGCCGGAGCGCCTGAGCTGGCTGCACCTGCTGCTCACCCAGCACCTCACCGAGCTGCCGGCCGGGCAGGCCACCGAGGCGCTGATCCTCTCCGCCAACGGGCACATCGAGCACGCGCTCTACCTCGTCGACGACGGCGAGACCACGTGGGCGCACGTGGAGCCGGGTACCCAGGGCGAGCTGATCGCCTACCTGGAGTCCATGAAGTTCTTCTACCGCGTCGAAGTCGCCGACCGCACCGAGGAGTTCGCGGTCGTGCACCTGCCGGCCGGATCCATCGCCGAGGTCACCCCGGACAAGGAGCACATCGTCCGGGAGACCGCGTACGGCCGGGACGTCTTCCTGCCCCGCGGCGAGCTGGAGCCGTTCGCCGCCGCGCACGGCCCGGCCGCGGGCCTGCTCGCGTACGAGGCCCTGCGCGTCGAGGCGCACCGGCCGCGGCTCGGCCAGGAGACCGACCACCGCACCATCCCGCACGAGCTGGGCTGGATCGGTACCGCCGTGCACCTGCAGAAGGGCTGCTACCGCGGCCAGGAGACGGTCGCCCGCGTCCACAACCTGGGGAAGCCCCCGCGCCGCCTGGTCTTCTTGCACCTGGACGGCTCGGAGGTGCTGCTCCCGGCGCACGGCACGCCGGTGCGGCTCGCCGCGGACGGGGAGGAGGGCCGTCAGCTGGGCTTCGTGACCACGGCCGTCCGTCACCACGAGCTGGGTCCGATCGCGCTCGCGCTGGTCAAGCGGAACGTGCCGGTCGACGCGCCGCTGCTGGCCGGGAAGACGGCCGCCGCGCAGGAGGTCGTCGTAGCCCCCTGACCGCCGCCGCCGTCAGATGTCGATGACGATGGTGAACGGGCCGTGGTTGGTCAGCGAGACCCGCATGTCCGCTCCGAACCGGCCCGTCTCCACCGTCGCACCCAGCGCGCGCAACTGCGCCACGACCTCGTCGACCAGCGGCTCGGCCACCGGGCCGGGGGCCGCCGCGTTCCAGGTGGGGCGGCGGCCCTTGCGGGCGTCGCCGTAGAGCGTGAACTGGGAGATCACCAGCAGCGGTGCGCCGTTGTCGCTGCAGGACTTCTCGCCCTCCAGGATCCGTACGGACCACAGTTTGCGGGCCAGCAGTTCTGCCTTCTCCGGGGTGTCGTCGTGGGTCACCCCCACCAGCACGCACAACCCCTCGCCGACGATCTCGCCCACGGTCTCGCCGCCCACGACGACGCTCGCGCCGTCCACCCTCTGCACCACTGCTCGCATACCACCTGTGTATCAGGCTTGCACCCGTCCGGGGCCGATCGGGTGGAGTGGGACTGCGTGGGGGCTACGGGGAGTGGCACGATGCAAGCAGGCGGTGCGGGTGGCCGCACCGGTCGAGGGGACGGACCCGTTCGTATGAATACATCTGGTACCTCCGTACCTGCATCACCCGCTTCCGTCGCAGCTGCCGCGGTACGACCGCCCGCGCAGCGCACGGCCGAGACGCAGGGGCCGCCGAGCCCGACCACCGCGCTCGGGCTACCGGAACTGCGCGCGCTGCGCCGTGACGCGCAGCGCGACGAGGCCGATCTGAGCTACGTGCGCAGACTGCTCCAGGGCCGCATCGACATCCTGCGGGCGGAGCTGGCCCGGCGGACGGACCCCGAGGCGCCGGTGGTGGACCGGCTCTCGGTGATCCTCGCCGACGCCCCCTCCAGCCGCAGCGCCTCCGCCCGGCACGTCACGCTCGGCACCCCGCACAGCGAGGAGTACCGGCTGCTGGCCGCGGAGATGCTGGCCGACGTGGAGCTCTCTGACCTGGGCGCCCGCACGGACGGCGAACTGCACGACGGGCTGGGGCGGTTGGTGCGCTACGAGCAGCAGGTCTCGCGGCGCCGCCAGCAGCTCCAGCGCACGGTGGACGACTGCAGTACGGAGATCACCCGGCGGTACCGGGAGGGAGAGGCGCAGGTGGACGACCTGCTGGCGTAGCGGACGGGCGCGGAAAATTCGGGCGACCGGCGGCGGCCGGGAGATTAGCGTGGGCAGTTATGAGTGCTGACGTCCGGCCGATCGCCGAATCCGAACTCCCCGACTGGGTGCGCGCCGTGCACACCGGTTTCCTGACCACCCACCGGGTGACCGAGGCCGACATAGCCCAGCGCGCCAAGTACTGCGACTTCTCCCGGATGCAGGGGGCGTTCGACGCCGACAGCGGTCGCTGCGTGGCCGCCCTGCGTTCCTTCCCGCAGGAGCTGACCGTGCCGGGCGGGGCGGCCGTCCGCGCCACCGCGATCTCCAACGTGGGCGTGCTGCCCACCCACCGCCGCCAGGGCCTGCTGACCCGGATGATGGCCGCCGAGTTCGCCGCGGCGAAGGCGCGCGGCGACGCGCTCGCGACGCTGATCGCCGCCGAGTACCCGATCTACGGGCGGTACGGGTTCGGGCCCGCCACCTCCCTCGTGGAGTGGGAGATCGACGTCGCGCGCACCGGGCTCGACCGGCGGCTGTCGGCGCCCGTGGACGGCGGCCGGATCGAGCTGGTGGACGTGGAGGAGCTGCGGCGCGTGGGGCCCGAGCTGCACGAGCGGCTGCGGGCGCGCACGCCCGGGGCCGTGAACCGGGACGAGCGCTGGTGGAGCCTGCAGACCGGACTGGAGCAGTGGTCGTACCGCACTTATCAGGAGAAGTTCCACGCCGTGTACCGGACGGCGGAGGGGGAGGTGGCCGGCCTCGCCGTCTACAGCGCCGACGACCACTGGACGGATGCGAAGGTTCCGCAGAGCACCGTGCAGGTCAGCGACCTGCTGGCGGTCACTCCGCAGGCGGAGCGGGCGCTGTGGCAGTTCCTGTGCTCGATCGACTGGGTGCTGAAGGTCCGCACCGGCTACCGGGCCCCCGACGACCTCGCCCCGCAGCTGCTGCCCGACCCGCGCTCGGCCCGGATCGTCACCGCCTCGGACTTCATGTGGGTACGGGTGCTGGACGTCGTACGGGCGCTGGGCGCGCGGACGTACGAGGTGCCCGGGGTGCTCGTCCTGGAGGTCGCGGACGAGAGGGGGCCGGCGGCCGGCCGCTACCGGCTGGACGCGGGCACCGGTGCGTGCGAGCGGACCGAGGAGGCGCCTGACCTGCGGCTGGACGTGGCCGAGCTGGGCTCCTTGTACCTGGGGGACGCGTCCGCGGTGCGGCTGGCCGCGCTGGGACGGGTCACGGAGGAACGCCCGGGGGCGGCCGTGCTGGCGGACGCGGTGTTCCGTACGGCGCGCCGCCCGTGGTGCCCGGACGTCTTCTGAGCGCCCCGGACGACTGCGGGCCCCTAGTCGAGTACCGAGTACCGAGTACCGAGGACACTGAACCCTGTGACATCACTTGTGGAATCCCTGCGCGCGGCGGGCTGCGTCTTCGCGGAGGAGGAGGCGGAGCTCCTGACCGGGGCCGCCGCCGACCCGGACCACCTGGCGGAGCTGCTGGCCCGCCGGGTGGGCGGTGAACCGCTGGAACACGTCGTCGGCTGGGCGGAGTTCTGCGGGCTGCGCCTGGAGGTCGGCGCGGGAGCCTTCGTACCGCGCCGGCGCACCGAGTTCCTGGTGCGGGAGGCGGTGGCCCTGGCCCGGCCCGGCGCGGTGGTCCTGGACCTGTGCTGCGGGGTCGGCGCCCTGGGCGCGGCGGTGGCCGCGCACCTGCCGGGCGGCGTGGAGCTGCACGCGGCGGACATCGACCCGGCGGCGCTGGTGTACGCGCGGCGCAACGTGGCCCCGTACGGCGGCCGGGTGTGGGAGGGCGACCTGTACGAGGCCCTCCCGTCCTCGCTGCGCGGCCGGGTGGACGTGCTGGTGGTCAACGCCCCGTACGTGCCGACGGAGGAGATCGTCCTCATGCCGTCGGAGGCACGGGACCACGAGCCGCTGGTCTCCTTGGACGGCGGGGCCGACGGCCTGGACATCCACCGCCGGGTGGCGGCGGGGGCCCTGCCCTGGCTGGCCCCGGGCGGCCGCCTGCTGATCGAGACGAGCGCCCGCCAGTCCCCGTCGACGGCCTCGGCCCTGACCTCGGCGGGCCTCGCGGTCCGCGCGGTGACCTCGGAGGAGCTGTACGCGACGGTGGTCATCGGCACGGCCTGACGCGGCCCGCCGGCTTCCGGCGGTCCTCCACGGCGTCGACCCGTTCCGGCTGCTTGCCGGAGGTACGGCCCTCGGCCCCGTAGGGCTAGTCCTTCCCGAGCAGCGGGGCGAGCGGGTCCTCGGCGAGCGGGACCGGCGCGGCGAGGGCCTCGTCGTAGGCCGGGCGCGCGAAGACGTACGGGCCCAGGGGCAGTTCGCCCCACTGCGGCCGGTTCATCTTGTAGAAGCCGGACCAGGTGACCTCGCTCTGCGTGACGCGGACCGTGGCGAGCAGGGGATTGCAGGCGTCGATCCCGCAGGGGCAGCTCAGGAGGCACAGGGCGCCGGTGAAGCGGTCGCGGAGCTCCGGTGGCGCCTCGCCCAGGAAGTGGGCCCGGGCCCGGGCGCCGTCGGCGTCGGCGTCGTCGTCCAGGTACAGCGGGGCGAAGTGGCCCAGCAGGAACTCCTCGCGCTCCTGCGGGGTGTCGTCGTCCTCGTCGAGCTCCTGGTCCCAGAGCTCGCGCGTCGCCTCCGCGACGAGGACGCGCAGGTCGGTGTCGTCGATGCGGATGCCCCAGGCGGTGAGGTGCGGGTAACCGGGGTGGGGGTGGTGCAGGAACTCCACCCGGTGCGGGGCGGTCGGGACGTTCGGGCCGGTCGGGACGTTCGACGGATTCATGCGCCCCATCCTGTGGCGTCCGCCCGACCGGATCCACCGAGTATCGCCGCGGCTGTGGCCGGTGGTTGCGGACCGGTGGGGGCCGGGCGCCAGCGGCTAGGGTCTCGACCGTGCTCCACCTCGAAATATCCGACCTGATCACCGTCACGGACCCGCGCAGTGGAGCGCGCCTGCCCGTGCACCGGGGCGACGTCGTGCGCAGGCTCCGTGAGGCCGGGGACCGGCGCGCCGCACGCATCGTCGCCGCGCTTCCCGCCGACCCGTACGACGTGCTCGACCCGCGCGCCGTGGACCGGCTCATGATCGGCGTGCACACCGAACTGCAGCGGCTCAGCGAGGAACTGCGCCTCGGGGAGCGGCTCGTCCACGTGCTCGGCCCGCTCTTCGAGGCCGTCCGCGCGACGGCCACCGGCCCGCTGCGACTGGTCGACGTCGGTTCCGGGCTCGGTTACGCCGTGCGCTGGCTCGCCGCCCACGGCCGGCTCGGCCCGGAGGTCGAGCTCGTCGGCGTGGACCTGGACGCCGCGCTCGTCGGCGAGGCCGAACGGCTCGCCCGGGCGGAGGGGTTGGACTGCCGCTTCGTCCACGGGAACGCCTTCGACCTGCCGGAGGCGGCCACCGTGTACGTGTCCACCGGGGTGCTGCACCATTTCCGGGGCCCCGACCTCGCGGAGTTCTTCCGGGCCCAGGCCGCCTCGCCCGCGCTCGCCTTCTGCCACTTCGACATCGCCGCCACCCGGCTCGCGCCCGTCGGGGCCTGGGTGTTCCACCGGACGCGGATGCGCCACCCGCTCGGCCGTCACGACGGTGTCGCCTCGGCCCGCCGGGCGCACACCGACGAGGCGCTGCTGCACGCGGCCGCCACGCCGGGGATGCGGCCGCTGCTGTACGAACCCCGGGGGCTGGCGAACCCGTTCTGCACCACCCTGCGCCCGATCATCGGGGTCCGGCCCGAGCTGGAGGCACCGCTGCGCAGGGCGATGGGCCGTGCCGCGCGCCGCCTCGTGGGCCCCGAGCAGCTCGTCGGAGCGGCGCGGTGACCCCGCTGGACGCGGCGCCGGCCCTTGCCGGGACGCTCCTCGCGCTGGGCCTGGTGGACTCGGCGTTCAGCGGCTTTCGCGCGTACGCCGGGCGGGACGCGAGGATCCGCAAGGGCCGCGCCGTCGTACGGGCGTCCCTGCGCGGCCTGGCCGTCGGCGGCGGGCTGCTGCTCGCCCCCGTGTGCACGGCCGGCGCCGTCCTGCTGGCCGCCGCCGACCGCCACCGGGCGTACGAAGCCCTCGCCGAGGGCGGCATCGGCTTCCTGGTCCCCCTCGCCTGCTACGCCTCAGCCGTGCTGCTGTCGCTCGCCGCGTACCTCGTGCTGCCGTTCCGCGCCAGCACCTTGGCCATGGTGGCGGGCCTGGGCCCGCTGACCCTGCTGCGGCCGCTGGCCGTGGCCGCCGCCTGCACCGGCGTCCTCGTTCGGGGCGGAGGCGTTCCCGAGCTCGTGGTGGGAGCGGTCGCGGGCGCCGCGGTGCTGTCCGTCGAACCGCTCATGCACCGCCGCTGGTACGCCGTCCCGCGAGCGTGACCCGGCCGGTGACCAGCGGCCGGCCGCCGACCGGGCCCGAGCACGGAACGTGCGGGGCGGCGAGACTGCAGGCGCACAGGGAGTCCGTCCTCACCGGCCCTGGTCGAGGGGGACGTCGTCGAGTCGAACGCTGAGTTGGGTGCCCAGTTCGTGGAAGCCCAGAGCGACAGCCACACGCTGTGATGGACGGGGCCGCGCCCTCCACTGCGGCAGCAACCCGGCATCGAGGGCACGGGCCACTGCTGCGGACGCCACGGCCCGGGCCAGGCGCCGGCCCCGCCAGTGCGGGCTCACCAGCACGCTCAGGTGGGCAACCGACTGCGGCCAGACCCGGTAGCCGGCTGCGGCCACCACTTCATCGCCCCGGCGAAGACAGAACGCGGGAGAAGAGATGTCCTCCAGACCGCTCTCGCCGGCCTCCTCCTCCCCGGCCAGGCTCAGTAGCGCGGCCAGGTCGCCATCACCGATCGGTAACTGCTCCACCTCGGTCCCTCCGTGCGCAGGAAGAAAGCCGTCCCGGCCGAGATAGAAGAGCGAAGCCGGCCCGAGGACATCGAGAACGGGCAGCACCGTACGCAGCCGAGCGATGTCAACGACCTCTTGGTGGGTCATCTTCCGCGTGGCGGCGTCCACCATCCCGGCGGCCCGCGGGCTCGGCGCAGTGACGAGGGCGGCGTCACCGATCCGCACGATCCCGGTCCACGACGGTGGACACCACAGCGACCCGGGCGCGATCACGACCTTCGCCCGTCCTGAAGGCCGGAACTCGACCGGTGCGCCCGCCAGCTCCGCCCAGAGTGCGCGGGCACGGTTGAGCAAGAGGTCGTCAGCCATGGCCGCATCCTGTTGTCTCCGCAGCCGGGGCGCGACCGGATTTCTCCCGGAGTCGTACCGCTGCACCCGGCCCGGCCGTGATCCGCGGCCCGGGTGACCGGGTGGGAGATGCTGCAAGCGAGTCGCTTGCAATAGTTAGCAAGGTCGGGCAGGATCTGAGCATGGCATCGCTCAACGTCGGAAACCTCGGCGAATACCTCCGTGAGCAGCGTCGGCAGGCCCAGCTTTCGCTGCGGCAGCTGGCCGAGCAGGCGGGGGTGTCGAATCCGTACCTGAGCCAGATCGAGCGCGGGCTGCGCAAGCCGAGCGCGGACATCCTGCAGCAGCTGGCCAAGGCGCTGCGGATCTCCGCGGAGACGCTGTACGTGCAGGCCGGGATCCTGGACGAGCGGGACCCGGACGAGGTGGAGACGCGAGCCGTCATACTCGCCGACCCCTCCATCAACGAGCGGCAGAAGCAGGTGCTGCTCCAGATCTACGAGTCGTTCCGCAAGGAGAACGCGCTCGACGTGCCCACCGACGAGATGCCGTCGAAGACGAACTGAAGTTGATCCGGGAGGACCAGCACATGGCCATCGCCGATGACCTGAAGAAGACCCTCACCGACCCCACTCCCCTCTACTTCGCCGCAGGCACCGCCGATCTGGCCGTGCAGCAGGCCAAGAAGGTGCCCGACCTGATCGAGCAGCTGCGCGCCGAAGCTCCCGCGCGCATCGAGGCCGTGAAGAACACGGACCCGAAGGCCGTCCAGGATGCGGTCACCGCCAAGTTCGCCGAGGTGCTCGGCGCGATCGACCCGAAGAAGCTCGGGGAGACCGCCCAGGACCTGGCGCTGCGCGGTGTCGGCGTGGCCGCCGAGTACGCGGTGCGCGCCAAGGAGACGTACGACAAGGTCGCCGTGCACGGCGAGCAGGCCGTGCGGACCTGGCGGGGCGAGGTCTCCGCCGAGATCGTCGACATCGCCGTGGCCGTAGAGCCCGAGGCGGAGCCGGCGGCCGAGCCGGTGTCGGAGCCGGTCGCCGAGGCAGCCGGCGAGGAGAAGACCGCCGCGAAGAAGACCACCGCGCGCAAGAGCACGGCCAAGAAGGCCGCGGTCACGGCGGGCGACGCGAGCTGAAGCGCAGCCGCATGAGCGACGGCGGGCCGGGCACCCTTCAGGTGCCCGGCCCGTTGTGGTTGATGACGGGGCCCGTGCCGGTAGCGTGGAGTCGGGCGGCATCGGAAGTGCGAAGCAGAAGCTGAGAAGGCGGTCGAAGCGATGTTGATGGAAGGGTTCGATCGAGGCGTGATCCCGTTCCTGGGGCTCGTCATGCTGGTGCTCGCCGTCGTGGCCTTCGTGCTCGCCCTGGTGGCGCGGGAGGACGCGTACCGGGCGGCCGACAAGCAGAGCAAGACCTTCTGGCTGGTCATCCTCGGCGTCACCGTGGCCGTGGACTTCTTCCTGGGGATGCTGTTCCTGCAGATCGCCGGTCTCGTCGCGACCATCGTGTTCTTCGTCGACGTGCGGCCGGCCCTCAAGCAGGTCTCGGGCGGTGGCGGCGGCCGGCGCGGCGGCAGCAGCAGCGACGGGCCGTACGGGCCCTACAACGGCGGACGGTAGCCGCTGCTGCGCCCGGCGGCGGCCGGGGACCCCGAGCCGTGGCGCCGGAGCGCGGCGGGCTCAGCCCTCGGCGCGGGAGAGCAGGACCACGGCCACGTCGTCGGTCAGCTCGCCGCCGTTGAGCCGGCGGGCCTCGGTGACGGAGGCTTCCAGCAGGCCCTCGCCGCTCAGACCGCGGTCCAGGTGGCGGTTGATCATGTCGACCATGCCGTCCTGGCCCAGACGCTCCTTGCCCTTGCCGATGTGGCCCTCGATCAGGCCGTCGGTGTAGAGCATCAGGCTCCATGTGCCGCCGAGCTCCACCTGGCGGCGCGGCCAGCGGGCCCGGGGCAGCAGCCCGAGGGCGGGGCCGCTGTTCTCGTACGGGAGCAGCCGCGCGCGGCGGCCCGGCCGGGAGATCAGCGGGGCCGGATGGCCGGCCAGGCACAGACCGGCGCGGCGTCCGTCCGGGGCGATGTCGACCGTGCACAGCGTCGCGAATATCTCCTCGCACGGCCGCTCCACCTCCAGGACCTCCTGGAGGGTGGCCAACAGGTCGTCGCCGCAGAGACCGGCCAGGGTCAGGGCGCGCCAGGCGATGCGGAGCTCGACGCCGAGCGCGGCCTCGTCGGGGCCGTGGCCGCAGACGTCGCCGATCATGGCGTGGACGGTGCCGTCGGGGGTGCGGACGGTGTCGTAGAAGTCACCGCCGAGTAGGGCCCGGCTGCGGCCGGGGCGGTACCGGGCGGCGAAGCGGAGGTCGGAGCCCTCCAGGAGGGGCGTGGGCAGCAGGCCGCGTTCCAGGCGGGCGTTCTCCTGGGCGCGCAGTTTCGATTCTGCGAGCTTGTACTGGGCGATGTCCGCCCGCTTTCTCTCCACGGCGTAGCGGATGGCGCGGCTCAGCAGCCGGCCGTCCAGCTCGTCCCGGAAGAGGAAGTCCTGTGCGCCGACCCGGACGGCCTCTGCGGCGCGCTCGGCATCGTCCTCGTCGGTGAGGACGAGGACGGCGTGGCGCGGGGCGATGCGCAGCACCTGACGGAGGGCGATCAGCTCGTCGACGGCGATGGCGGTGCCGGCGGCAGTTCCGGTGGCGGTGCCGTTGGCGGTCCCGTTGGCGGTGCCGGTGGCCGATCCGCCCGCCGCAGCTCCCGGCGTACGGGCACTGGCGTCCGGGAGGGACAGGTCGAGGAGGATGCAGTGCACGTCGGGCGTGAGCAGCCGCTCGGCCTCGGTGAGGTTGCGGGCGGTGCGGAGCCGGATGCGGTGGCCGTCCGCGTCGAGGATCTCGGGGACGGTGAGGCTGCCGGCCGGGTCGTCCTCGATGACCAGGAGGGTCAGCGGGGTGGTGTGAGGGGTCGCGAGAGGGGTCGCCTGAGCGACGCCCGTGGCGGCTACGGCCGGGGCGGCGGTGTGCAGAACGGCCAGACCGCTCTCCGTGGCCGAGGTGTCCCTCTGCCGCGGTACGGGTACGGGCATCGTCTCCGGTTCCTTCCCTCCCCCCGAGGGTGCGCTCGTCCGGCAGACCCTAGCGGTCCCGGCCCGGCGAACGGAATGCCGCTCTTGGTGAGGGCCTCCGTCAAATGCGCCTATCGCGGGGGAAAATCGGCCTCACTGGATGACAAAGGTCACGGCGGGGCCGCGTTCCGTCCCGTTCAGCGAGACGTGTCCGGGCCCCGCCGGGTTGCCTGCGTCACACGATCGGCCGCCCCGGTCCGGTCCGGCCCGTTTCGCCCCGGTCCGGCCCGTTCCGACCCCGACCGGGTACCGGCACCGGGTCCGGCACCGCCGGGCCCGTGCTGCCGTGCTTCGCCGCCGAGCCGGCACTGCCGTTCCGACCCCGACCCCGACCGGGAACCGGCAGCGGGTCCGGCACCGGCACCGCCGAGCCCCGGATCCGTTGCCGAGCGACCCCGCAGGGGCTACGCGTCGGGGCGGACCACTGCCTTGATCGGCATTGAGCCCGCGCCCGCCAGCGTCACGTTCCGGCCGGGGCGCGGGGCGTGGACCATCGCGCCGTCGCCGACGTACATGCCGACGTGGGTCGCGTCGTCGAAGTAGATGATCAGGTCGCCCGGGCGCATGTCCTTCAGCGCGACCTTCGGCAGCAGCCGCAGCTGCTCCTGCGAGGTGCGCGGGATGCCGCGGCCCGCCGCCAGCCAGGCCTGGGAGGTCAGCCCGGAGCAGTCGAAGGACGCCGGACCCACGGCGCCCCACTTGTACGGCTTGCCGATCTGGGCGGTGGCAAACTGCACGGCCCGCTTGCCCGCATCCGTGGCCGTGCCCTTGACGTCCTTCATCGCGCCCGTCGACAACCACGCCGTCTGGGCCTTGTACTGGGCTTCCTGCTCCAGCTGGATCAGCCGGGCCTTCTCCTCGGCCTCCAGCTTGCTCTCCAGCTCCTCCGCAGCCTTGATCTTCTCCTCGATCTGCTTCTTGGAGTCCTCCGACTTGACCCGGTTGGCCTCCAGGGTGGCCCAGCGCTCGCTCGCCTCCTCGGCGTAGCGCTGCAAGTCGGCCTGGGTCCGGTCCAGTTCGGAGAGCATGCCCGAGGTGGCCTTCTCGCCCTGGCGCAGCCGACCCGCCCCGTCGAGGTAGTGGTTCGGGTCGTCGCTCAGCGCCAGCTGCGCGCCCGGCGGCATTCCACCCGCGCGGTACTGGGCGCGTGCGGCGGCGCCCGCCCGGTTCTTCAGGGTGGCGATCTTCTCCTTGCCGGCGACGACGGCGTTGGCGATCTCGACGATCTTGTTCGACTGGGCCTTGGTCTCGGCCTCGGCGAGGTTGTAGGCGTCCGTGGCGGTACCCGCCTGCCGGTACAGCTCCTCGATCTCCTTGCGGACCTGTTCCAGGGACTTGCCGCCCGGTTCGGGGAGGGGCGCGGCCGGGGCTGCCGGGGCCACCGGTGCCGCGTGCGCCATCCCCGTGGCGAGGCCCGGCGCCGTCAGTATCGCCATCGTGCACAGCAGCACGAGAGAGCTTGCGCCTCGCCGTCGCCTTACGGCTCCCATGGTCCCCCCAGGCACCCGAGCCAGACCTCGCATCAGATCTGACTATTCATCAGTAACTTATCGCTGCCATCGGGATGGTGCCACGAGTCGATGAATTCCAACACCCTTGTGGATGGCGATCTGATCTTGTCCGCCCCAACGGACGACCTTCCCGGCCCCACACGGTTCAACGGCACGCCCCCGCCCCCGGTTCCCCCGCACGTCGCATTCACCCCACTGGGCGCAACGCCTCCCAGGGCAGGGTCAGTTCCCCCTGCCGCCACCGCCGGGGACCGTCCACCAGCGGCCAGTCGCCGGCCAGCGCCCGCGCCGTCCGGATCCAGCGCTGCCGCGCCCCGTACGCGGCGTACGGGGCCGCCGCCGCCCACGCCCGGTCGAAGTCGCGCAGGAACGCGTGCACCGGCTCGCCCGGCACGTTCCGGTGGATCAGCGCCTTGGGCAGCCGTTCCGCCAGGTCGGAGGGGCGCTCCAGGGAGCCCAGCCGGGTCGCGAACGTCACCGTGCGCGCCCCCTCCGGCCCCAGCGCCACCCACACGTGCCGCCGCCCGATCTCGTCGCAGGTCCCCTCAACCAGCAGCCCGTCCGGGGCCAGCCGCCCGCACAGCCGCGCCCAGACCTCGGCGACCTGCTCCTCGTCGTACTGGCGCAATACGTTCGCCGCGCGGATCAGCGCCGGGCGGGCCCCGCCGTCCAGCGGCACCTCGAAACCACCGTGCCGGAAGCTCAGCCCCTCCCGCTCGTACGGCTTCGCACCCGCCACCCGCGCCGGCTCGATCTCGATGCCGACCACCCGCACCCGTGGCGCCGCGTCCCGCAGCCGCGCCAGCAGCTCGACCGCCGTCCAGGGCGCGGCCCCGTAGCCCAGGTCCACCGCGACCGGGGCCTCCGCACGCCGCAGCGCCGCCCCGTGGGTGGCTGCGATCCAGCGGTCCATCCGGCGCAACCGGTTCGGATTGGTCGTGCCGCGCGTCACCGAGCCCACGGGGCGGCCGGGCGCGCGGCTGGAGGGCGGGGTACTGCGGGAGGCCATGAGCCGAGGGTAAGCGGAGGGCCCGCGCACCAGGAAAATCCCGGTACGCACCACTGAAGAAGAGGAAACCTGCAGGAAAACCGGACACCCCGGAATGCGCGGGACGGCCATCCGGGTTGCACTCCTTGCAGGGCGTCTTCCGCGCCCTCGCCGTCATGCCGTCCGGCATGCGGTCCGTCATGCCGTCCGAGCGTCGTGCGTGCCCCGTCCGAGCCGAGAGGACTGGTCCCTTGAGCCAGTACGTGTCCCGCCTCAGTGGCCGCCTCGCCGCCGCCCGTGCCACCCGCCACGAGCCGCCCCGCCTGCGCCTTCCCGCCGTCGGCCACCACCGCAAGCCGCGCCGCGTGGCCATGCTCAGCGTGCACACCTCACCGCTGCACCAGCCCGGTACCGGCGACGCCGGCGGCATGAACGTCTACATCGTCGAGCTGGCCAAGCGGCTCGCCGCGATCAACATCGAGGTGGAGATCTTCACCCGGGCCACCACCGGCGGGCTGCCCCCGGCGGTCGAGCTGGCGCCCGGCGTCCTCGTACGGCACGTGGACGCGGGCCCCTACGAAGGCCTCGCCAAGGAAGAGCTCCCGGCCCAGCTGTGCGCCTTCACCCACGGCGTCATGCAGGCCTGGGCCGGTCACCGACCCGGCTACTACGACCTCGTCCACTCCCACTACTGGCTCTCCGGCCACGTGGGCTGGCTCGCCGCGCAGCGCTGGGGCGTCCCGCTCGTGCACGCCATGCACACCATGGCGAAGGTCAAGAACGCGGCACTGGCCGAGGGGGACGCGCCCGAGCCCGCCGCCCGCGTCATAGGGGAGACGCAGATCGTGGCCGCCGCCGACCGGCTCATCGCGAACACCGCGGAGGAGGCCGACGAGCTCGTCCGGCACTACGAGGCCGACCCCGCCAAGGTGGCCGTCGTCCACCCCGGAGTCAACCTCGACCGGTTCACCGTCGGCGACGGCCGGTCCGCCGCCCGCGCCCGCCTCGGCCTCCCGCGGGACGCCGTCATCCCCCTCTTCGCCGGCCGGATCCAGCCGCTGAAGGCCCCCGACATCCTGCTGCGCGCCGTCGCCGTCATGGTCGACCAGGACCCCTCGCTGCGCCGCCGCCTCTTCGTCCCCGTCGTCGGCGGGCCCAGCGGCAGCGGCCTCGCCAAGCCGGAAGGCCTGCACAAGCTCGCCGCGAAGCTCGGCATCGCCGACCTCGTGCACTTCCACCCGCCGGTCGCCCAGGACGGCCTCGCGGACTGGTTCCGGGCGGCGTCCGTGCTGGTCATGCCCTCCTACAGCGAGTCCTTCGGGCTCGTCGCGATAGAGGCCCAGGCCGCCGGTACGCCGGTGCTCGCCGCCGAGGTCGGCGGGCTGCCCGTCGCCGTCAACGACGGGGTCACGGGGATCCTCGTACCCGGGCACGACCCGGTGGACTACGCGCGGGAGCTGCGGCGCTTCGTGGACGAGCCGGCGCTCGCGGACCGGATGGGCGCGCAGGCGGCGCGCCACGCGCAGTTCTTCGGCTGGGACACGGCGGCGAGCGGCACGGCCGACGTCTACACCGCGGCCATGCATGATCATCGCCGTCGCGTACGCTCCCACCATGGCTGACACCGCCGAGATCATCGAGAGCGCGCTCACCGGCGCGGAGCTGAGCTGGGAGAGCCCCGAGCCGGGGTCCTACGTCGTCCAGCTCCCCGGCACCCGCAAGCTGAGCACCACCTGCTCGCTCAAGGTCGGCCGGCACTCCCTGTCGGTCAATGCCTTCGTGATCCGCCACCCCGACGAGAACGAGGCGGGCGTCCACCGCTGGCTGCTGGAGCGCAACCTCAAGCTGTACGGCATGGCGTACGCGGTGGACCGGCTCGGCGACATCTACCTGACGGCCCGGCTCCCGCTGTCGGTCGTCGACCCGGAGGAACTGGACCGGCTGCTCGGCACGGTCCTGGAAGCGGCGGACGGCTCCTTCAACACGCTGCTGGAGCTGGGCTTCGCGAGCGCGATCCGGCGCGAGTACGAATGGCGGGTCGCGCGCGGCGAGCCGACCTTCAACCTCGACGCGTTCAAGCACCTGACGCGCCCGCAGGGCGAACCGGGCCGACCGGGCGAACCGGCCGACGGTCCCGGCACTCCGATCGGCTGACACGCGGCACCGAACGGTGCGCGAAGGCGTGTCGGCCCCGAAGGCCGGGCCCGGACGCCCGCACCGTGGCGGGATGAGCGGGACCACAGCCGAAGCACTCATGTACGCCTGGTTCGCCCTGGCCCTCCTGTCCACCGGCTACGTCGCCCACGACGCGTTCACCAAGAACCCCGAACTCACGGTGATGAAGTGGGGCTGGGTGCTGGTGACCCTCTACATCGGCCCGGTCGGCGCCGCGCTCTACGTGCTGTCCTGCAAGGAGCCGCGGCCGGGGACCCACGAGCGGTTCGTGGCGCCGCTGTGGAAGCAGGCGCTCGGCTCGACCATCCACTGCGTGGCCGGAGACGCGACCGGCATCATGGTCGCGGCCGTCGTCGCCTCGCTGCTCGGCCTCCCGCCGTGGGCCGACGCCCTGTTCGAGTACGCGGTGGGCTTCGGCTTCGGGCTGCTGGTCTTCCAGGCCCTGTTCATGCGCGACATGCTCGGCGGCAGCTACGTGCGGGCCGTCCGCTCGACGGTGTACGCGGAGTGGCTCTCGATGAACTGCGTGATGGGCGCCATGGTTGCGGTGAACGTGATCGTGCGCAGCCAGGTGCCGGGGGCGCGGGACGCCGGCGACGTGCGCTTCTGGGCGACGTTCTCGCTGGCGGTGCTGGCCGGCCTGGCCTTCGCGTACCCGGTCAACGTGTGGCTGGTCGCCAACCACCTCAAGCACGGGATGGGGACGGTACGGGCGCTGGGGGAGGGTGGCGAGCCGCTCCCGGCCGCCGCCGCCCACGCGGACGCCTCCGGCATGGCCGTGCCGGAGGCGGAGGTGACGGCGGAGCAGAAGACGGCCATGGCGGTGCTGACGGTCCTCTTCCTCGCGGCCGGGGTCCTGCTGGCCGCGATCTTCGGCCACCTGTCCTGACGCGCCCGCCCCGCCCCGCGCCCGCCCCGCGCCCGGGCCGGGCGGGTCAGCTTGCCGGGACGGTGTCCGTGGCCGGCGCGGGGGCCGCGGGGGCCGCGGGGAGCGCTTCGTCCGTCGGGGCGGTGGCGCCGTCGGCCGCTGCCGCCGGGGTCGTCCCCCTGTCGCCCTCGGAGAGGCCCCGCATCAGCAGCCAGTAGCCGGCCGCGGCGACCGTGCCGAGGACGGCGGTGGCCCCCCACAGCCAGTCGGACCCGAACCGGTCGATCAGGAAACCCGCCATCAGCGGCGCGACCAGCGCGGCCACCGCCCAGGACAGGTTGTAGACGCCCTGGTAGCGGCCGCGCCCGTGGACCGGAGAGAGCCGTACGACCAGGCCCATCTGGGTCGGCGAGTTCACGATCTCGGCCAGCGTCCACACGCACACCGTCAGCGCGTACGTCCACAGCGGCCCGGCGAAGGCCGTCAGCGCGAACCCGTACCCGGCCAGCAGCGCCGAGATCACCAGCAGCTTCTGCGGGTCGCGCCGCTCGATGAACGCCGTGACCGGGATCTGCAGTAGCACGATCAGCAGCCCGTTCACGGCGAGGACCAGCCCGAAGTCCCTGGGCGAGAAGCCCGCGGAACCCATTGCGACCGGCAGACCCACCGAGCCCTGCGTGAAGATCAGTGAGATCAGGAACGACAGCCCGACGACGCCCATGAACCGCCCGTCCCGCAGCACGGTCCCGAGACTGATCGCGGGCTCCTCGCCGGCGGCCGACGCGTCCTTCGGCCGGGCGGGCCGGTCCGGCCGCGACTCGGGCAGCTTGACGAAGACCAGCACCGCGCAGACCAGCGTCAGGGCGGCCTCGCCGAGGAAGCCGGCGAGGTAGCTGTACTCCGCGATCAACCCGGCGGTCGTGGCACTGACGGCGAAGCCGAGGTTGAGGGCCCAGTAGTTGAGCGCGAAGGCCCGTACGCGGTCCTCGGGGCGGACGATGTCCGCCATCATCGCCGCGACCGCCGGGCGGGAGGCGTTCGAGGTCATGCCGACCAGCAGGGCCACGGCCGCGATCGCCGCCGGGTGCTCCATGAAACCGAGCAGCGCCACCGAGAAGGCGGTCGAGGCCTGGGCCGCCAGCAGCGTGGGCCGGCGCCCGAGCCGGTCGGTCATCACGCCCGCGACGAGCGAGGAGACGACACCGCCGAGTCCGTGGAGGGCGACCACGAGTCCCGCGAAGGAGGCCGAATAGCCGCGGTCCAGGGTGAGGTACAGGGCCATGAAGGTGACGACGAAGGACCCGAGCCGGTTCACCAGGGTGCTCGCCCAGAGCCACCAGAACGCCCGGGGAAGCCCGGACACGCTCTCCCGGACAACCTGTGCCAAACGGGCAGCGGACATGACGGATCCCCCCGGCGGTGTAAGTATCACTTGTACGGCGTGCACATTACGAGCGGCGGGCGTCCGGGCGCCACTCGATTGACGCGCACCGTCAATCCGGCGGGACCCGGCACCGCGCGCGAGCGTCCCCGGGCGTCCACTAGGCTCGTACGCATGGCCGACGCACCGTACAAGCTGATCCTCCTCCGCCACGGCGAGAGCGACTGGAACGCGAAGAACCTGTTCACCGGCTGGGTGGACGTCAACCTCACCGAGAAGGGCGAGAAGGAGGCGGTCCGGGGCGGTGAGCTGCTCAAGGACGCCGGCCTGCTGCCCGACGTGCTGCACACCTCCCTCCAGAAGCGCGCCATCCGCACGGCGCAGCTCGCGCTGGAGGCCGCCGACCGCCACTGGATTCCGGTGCACCGTTCCTGGCGCCTGAACGAGCGCCACTACGGTGCGCTCCAGGGCAAGGACAAGGCGCAGACCCTCGCCGAGTTCGGCGAGGAGCAGTTCATGCTGTGGCGCCGCTCGTACGACACCCCGCCGCCGGTCCTCGAGGACGGCACGGAGTTCTCGCAGTCCGCGGACCCGCGCTACGCGTCGATCCCGAACGAGCTGCGCCCGCGCACGGAGTGCCTCAAGGACGTTGTCGAGCGCATGCTGCCGTACTGGTACGACGGCATCGTCCCGGACCTGCTGGCCGGCCGCACGGTCCTGGTCGCTGCGCACGGCAACTCCCTGCGCGGTCTGGTCAAGCACCTCGACGGCATCTCCGACGCCGACATCACGGGCCTGAACATCCCGACCGGCATCCCGCTCGTCTACGAACTGGACGCCGACTTCAAGCCCCTGAACCCGGGCGGCACCTACCTCGACCCGGACGCCGCGGCGGCCGCCATCGAGGCCGTCAAGAACCAGGGCAAGAAGAAGTAGGAAAAACGATCATGCCCCTGACCTGCGCAGACGACGTAGATCAGGGGCATTCGTTTGCCCTGGGCCCTCTGTGGGCCCTCAGCGTGGGGGACCGTCCGGCCGCAGAGCCCTGCCGAGAGCCTCGCGAGCGCGATCCCGGCTGCTCGGCATCAGGTGGGCGTAGACCTTCAGGGTGAGCCCGGGATCCGAGTGCCCCAGGTACTCGCTCACGGCCTTGATGCTTTCTCCCACGTCCAGCAGCACGGACGCGTAGAAGTGCCTCAGCGCGTGCATGCCGTGCTCCCGCGCGGAGGCGTGCTCACGGCTCTTAGCTGCGGGGATGACCCCGACCTTGGCGAGCGCGGGCTTCCAGTGGTCCTCGTTCACCGACGTGCGCCACAGGTGCCCGCCCTGCGGGCCGGTGAAGATCAGGCGCTTCGTGACGGGCTGGCCGCCGGCGCGCATCCACGGCAGCGTGATCTCCACGGGCGGGAAGAGCTTCATGTGCGCCTTGAGCGCGTCCGCCACGGGCTCGGGAAGCGGCACGTCGCGTAGCTTGCCGCCCTTCGGCGGAGCGAACACGGGGACGCTCAGGCTCTGCTTGAGCTGGTGGACGACGTGAAGCGTCCCGTTGTCGAAGTCGAGTTCCTCCACGGACAGCCCCAGGATCTCGCCCTGCCGCAGTCCGCAGCCGGCGCCCACATCCACCATGGGTTGGAACCGCTCGACCAGGGCGCCTCGCATGGCGAAGACCCGTTCCGGCTGCCAGGGGACCACGCGTCGCGCGCCCATCTCCGGGAGCGCCACCGTGCGCGAGTTGCAGGGGTTCCGGGGCAGGCAGCCATCCTCGACGGCAGCGCTGAGGACGGCGCGCACATTGGAGAAGATGACGCGGGCGTACGAGCCGGACATGCCGGAGGCTTCGAGCTGCGTCACGAACTCGCGGATGTGGCTCGGCTGGAAGGAGCCCAGCGGACGGTCCCCGATGCGTGGGAAGGCGTGGAGCTTGAGCTGAGACGTCATCGACGCTCGGGTGTTCGGGTCGCCGCTCTGGCTCGCGAGCCACTTTTCCGCGAACTCCTTGAAGGACGTCCGGGCCGCGCTCGGGTCGATGTACTGGCCGCGCGCCACGTCGGCGCGGATGGAGCTGAGCCACTGCTCGGCCAGGCGCTTCTGCCCGTCCTCGAAGGACTTGGACTTCTGCTTGCCGTCAGGTGCGAAGTAGCGCGCCCTGTAGCGCATGCCGGTGCCGTGGCGAGCCGTCTTGGTGCGGACGGTCTTGCCGTTGTCGTTGGTCTCTGTCTTGAACCAACGGTCTTGGATGTGGCCAGCCATGGGGCTGAGTCCTCTCGGTTGGGTGTGCCAGGGAGGCCGGACGGGGGTGTCCGGCGGGCTCTCTGCGGGGGTTCTGGGGGCTGGTCGGTGGGGTGCCTCCCTGCCTCCCTGAGGGGCTGTCTGCGCAGCTCAGGTGGAGGGAGGCGGTCCAGGGAGGCGGTCAGGGAGTTCTCCCTGCCTCCCTGGTGCTTCCCTGGGTTTTCGAGGGGTGGGGGCGGGACCCCTTTACCGGCGCTACCGGGCTGGTCAGGGGCGCTACCGCCCCCGCTACCGGGGCAAAGGGGTAGCTCTACCTGCGGCCCGCTCTCGGACGCTGTGACGGGGAGCTACTGCCTACTGCCCACCGGCTAGTGCCTACTGCCTACTGCCTATGGGCCTGTTCAGGGGCGGTGGGGTGGCTGCTGGAGGGGTTCTACTGCCTAGTGCCCGGTGGGCAGTAGGCAGTAGGCAGTAGCTCTGCGTGGAGGATGCCGGGGGTTCGTCAGGCGGCGTCGCGGGTGGCCTGTTCGCGGATCCAGGCGTGGACGGCGGCGGGGTCGTAGCGGATGTGCCGGCCGACGCGGAATCCGGGCGGGCCGGTGCGCTTCTTGCGCCAGCCGTAGATGGTCTCGATGGGGACGACGAGCATGGAGGCGAGGTCTTCGGGGGTCAGGTACCGGTCGGGGAGTCCGGCGCGGAGGATCGCGCGGGGGTCGTTGTCCGGGCTGTTGGCGGGCATGGGCGGGGTGACTCCTCGTGTCCGTGGCGGGGGTGCTGAGGGTCGGTGCGGTCGCGGTCCTGGAGAGTTGCTGCATCGCAGCGTCCATAGCGCCCCAGCGTCCGAAGGGTCTCTATCCGCGCAGGTCGGACCCGGTTTGCGGTGTGGACGCTGGTGTGGACGCTGCGGACGCCGGCGGGGCTAGCGTCCGCAGGGGCTGACGTGCCCGGGCCGCTGGTGCGCGGCCCGGTCCGGTGGTGATCCGGCGGTGTCAGTGCTGCTCAGGGGTGGTGCGGCCTTGCCCGAGTGATGCCACTTCGGGCCAGAGCGGGTCTTGCGGGCGTGTGGACGCTGCGGGTGGGGTGGGGTCGATGCGGGAGAGGACGAGTAGGCGGTGGCGGTGCCGGTCCTGGCTACGTTGCGTGTCGTCCACGGCCACCCCGATCGACCGCAGGAGCGGGGCGAGCCGTTTGATGCGCCCGCTTGCCCGGGTGGCGTCCTTGGGCCAGCCCTGCGGCCGGAACCCTCCGGGGAGCGGGAGCTGTTCCAGGAGTTGGGCGGCGGTGCCGCTCCAGGTCCCGCACTCCTCCACGAGGGTGGCCACGGCTGTGCCGAAGGGGTCGCCTTCGAGCGCGTCCCCGGCGACGTTCGCGGATGTGGCGAGGTAGGAATCCAGGGTGTGCCACTCCTGGACCTGGTCGACGGCCGCGAGGACCCGGGCGAAGTCGGCCATGCGGGGCATGGAGTCCAACTTGATTCCGGGCAGGACGGCGAGGACGGCCGCCAGGAGGTCGAACAGGGCGCCCAAGACGGCGGGTCGGACTGCCTCGAAGGCGGTGTCGAGTTCCTCTTCGGTGCGGCGTTGGTCTTCTTCGATGAGCTGCAAGTCGAGCATGAGGAGCCGCTCTGCGAGGTCCCCGGCCAGGGCTCCGGCGTCGATGGTGGTCATGGCGAGGACTCGCCGGAAGGAGAGCACGACCACGTCGTCGTCGGTGTAGAGCGCGCGGTCCACGATCCCGTCGCCGGTGACGGCCTTGCACAGGGTGTCGGAGAGCCAGGGTGGGATGGTGCTGATGTTGTCCAGGCACAGGGCCCAGGAGTTGAAGGCCTGAGCCGACCACGCCTTGACGTCCCGGGGCTGGCTCCGCTTGCTGGCGGGGGAAGGGTCGATGAGGTTGACGACCATCTGCGCCGTCTTCGACTTCCCCGTGCCCTGCTCGCCCTTGAAGGTGATCACCGGGTGCGGGATGTAGGGGATCCACGCGGCGATGAGCCAGCCGACGAGCTGGTGGAAGGTGGGTGCGTCCATGTTCAGCAGGGCGTGGAGCTTGGCCAGGCCGTCGCCGTCCAGGACCGGGGCGGGCATGGGCGCCATGGCGCCGGATCGGCGGAACAGGATCGGGGAGCGGTCCACGATGTGCCAGCCGCCGGCCGACACGGTCACCGCCCGGCCGTCCGCGCTGCCCAGGTCCACGACGATGCCGTTCGGGCCGCCTCCCACCCGCAAGTCCACCGGCGCGGGGTCGTCCTTCTCGGCGACTCCCTCCAGGACCATCATGGCGTCCGCCAGCGCGGACTGTGAGGCCACGTCGCCGTCGTAGGTGTCGGCGTACTTGCGGGCGAGACGCTGACGCAGTCCGGCCCGGCCGCGCAGGGGGAGGGCGATGTTCGGCCCGTCGATCGCGACCGCGTACGGGCGGCCGTCGGTCGAGGTGACGAACGTATACCCCTCCCGAGCCAGAGCGACGAGCCTGGACGCTGCCGAAGGCTTCTTCCCCTCCCCGGCTCCCCGGTCGGTCGGGGTCGATCGGTTGGCCTTTCGCGGGACGGTCGGGGGCTGGGGATCGGTGGTCTTGGCGTGGCCGTTCACGGTGTTCACCGTGGTGTTCACGCAGACTCCTTTCGCGGGGTGTGGGCGGGGCCGTGGGGGTCGGAGCACAGTCGGGTGCGGGTCGATCGATCGGCTCGTGACCTGGGGTGGACGGCCTTGCGGTGGTCCTCGTGAACGCGGTGAACGCGCTGGTGAACACCCGACCGTCCACCCGACTCGACGGCCGTCCGGTCGGCCGACTGCCGGGCCAGAGCCAGCCGCGCCAGGACCCGCAAAACGCCCAGCGTGAACACCTCGGTCGAGCGGTGAACATCGACCCGATCCACCCGACTTCCACCCGACTCGACCAGCGGACTCTCCCCATCCGATGGGGTCGACTGGGCGAGGGTGGAAGCCGGGTGGACGCCGGGGTGGACGGCCGGGGCGTCCACCCCGTCCACCGCCCCGATCAGCAGCAGCGCGATCAGCAGGGGGAAGCGGTCGGCCTTGGCGTGATTGCACGGCGGGCAGGCCAGCACGAGGTGGCCGGCCGACCACGTCCGTAGCACCGACACCGGCACGACGTGATCAAGCGTCGCCTCCCGCAGCGAGGCGAACGGGCGCGCGCAGTAGGCGCACCGCTGCCCGTCGCGGCGGGCCAGCTGTTCCTTGCGTTGCCGTCGGCGTGCGGAGTTGAGCGGATGCCCTTTCCTCATGCCGCCCGCTCCATGTCCGCGGCACCCAGAGCGCGCAGCACGGGGGCGCACACGGTCGCTCCCATGACCCGCTCCCGGCTGACCCCCAGCCTCTTGGCGATGTCCCGCGTGGGCACCTCCGGGCTCAGGAGCAGCGCACCCCGGGCCACGTCGTCCAGTCGCAGGAGAACCTCCCGCTGCGCCGCGCTTCGTGCCGCCAGCGCGCGCTGCTCCCACTCCGGCAGTGACTCCATGTCCACCGGGGAGCAGGACAGCTCGGGGTTGTCGATCTGAAGCAGCAGGATCGCCGTTTTCGCGAGCCGGTCAGCGGTGGACGCGCTGCACCCCAGACGCTCGCCCATCGCCGTGTGGGGCATGCCGTCCAGCTTCAGCAGCAGCGCTTCCCGCTCTCGCTCCGGAAGCGCGGCCACCATCCTGGCCAGGTAATCCGGCAGGTCAACCCAGGCACACTGGTTGGGCAGCAGCGGGCACAGCGTGTTGCACGTGGCGGGCTCCGTCCAGTCCACCACCGTCTCCGAGGACCGCATCAGCGCGAAGTGCTCCGCAATCTCGCGCTTCACCCGGACGAACAGGACCTTGCGGATCTCCGTCTCGGACCACTCCGGGTGCCCCAGCACATCCGTCGCTCCGCTGCGGGCCACCCGCACCCACATGGACTGAACGACGTCCTCTGCCAGTGCCCATGCCTCGCCGTTCCCCATCCGGGTACCGCACAGCCGGGAGTAGGCGAACCGCACCAAGCGGTCCCCGTAGGCATCGAACAACACGGCCAGCCGGTCGGACTGCTCGGCCGTCAGCGGAATGATCTCGCCGTTCTCCAAGCGTCGCCCCCCGGGGCCGTTGCCCGTGGCAGTTCCAGAGATCCGACTCCTACGCTTTGCGACAGTTCCAGGCATGATGGGTCTACCCCTTCAAGGGTCGGGGAGCGGCTGACTGCTTGGCGGTAGGGAGCCGCTCCCTGCTTCGCCCTGGGCCTCTGGCCAGGGATTTTGCATCCAACAGCACCCCATGACAGGGCCTTGCGGCCTCCGATCGGATCGATCGGCGGGCACATCCCTAAGGTTCCCTAGGGCACCCTAGGGTGTCAAGCGGTACGCTAGGGAAGTAGCCCATTGAGACAGGGGAGTTGACGGGATGCCGGACCAGGCCGACAACCGGGCGCCGTACGCGCAGATCGCCGCCCACTACACGGAGCTGATCGCATCGGGGCAGCTCCAGCCGGGCGAACTGCTGCCGAGTATCAAGAACCTCGCGCAGGAGTGGAGCGTCAGCTCGGCGACCGCCGAGAAGGCGCTGAGGAAGCTGCGCAGCGACGGGCTCGTCAGGGGCATCCACGGAATCGGCACCGAGGTCTTGGACCGTCCCGCGCCGATGTCCTCAGGCTCTCAGCGCCAGGACCGGGGACGCCACAGCGGGTCGAGCTGGGGGGCCGGAGAACGGTCCGACTCCCACGAAGCATCGGTGGTGTCGGCGCCGGCGGACGTCGCTCAGGCGCTGGACATCAAGCCCGGCTCGGAGGTGATCCGGCGGCGCCGTGTCTATCGCGACCGGCACGGCATCGTCGCCCACTCGACGTCATGGATCCCTGCTCAGTTCGGGAAGGCGATTCCGCAGCTTGCGATGAGCGAGCGGCTGACCGGCGGAACGTCGCTCCAGCTCATCGCGCAGATCACCGGCAAGCCGATCACCCACCGAATTGACACCGTTGCGGCGCGGCTGCTGACGTCGGAGGACGCGGAACTCCTGGAGCTGGACAGCGCCAAGCCCCCGCGTGAGCCGGTAGTCGTGATGATGGCCAAGTTCGTCAACAGCGCGGGCGACGTCGTGGAGTACGGAGTCGACCTCGGCAGCCCGGGACGGACCTGGCAGACGGAATCGGAAGTTACCCAGTGACGGCCGCCGACGGGGCGGTCCGGCCGCTCTGCGTGCTGATGGCTGGACTGCCGGGCTCAGGGAAGACCACCCTGTCCCGCGCGCTGACGGACCGCGGCTTCGTCAGGCTCTGCCCTGATGAGGAGATGTTCCGTCGGCACGGCGTGTACGGCGTGGATTTCCCCCGAGGCACCTTCCCGACCCTTGAGCGCCCGATCCTCGAAGAGATCTCGGTAGAGCTTCAGGCGCACCTCCGCGCCGGGGACAACGTGGTGGTCGACCACGGCTTCTGGACCCCGGATGACCGCGCTCGGTGGCACGGTGCTGCGACGGATGCCGGCGCTGCCTCGGTGCTGGTGTACCTGGAGGCAAGTCACGAGGAGCTCTGGGAGCGCGTGAGTAGGCGGAACGCTAGGCACGAAGCGGATCCGAACTCGATCTACTTCTCCGAGAGCGATCTGACCCGCTACCGCGCGCGCTTCGTGGCGCCGCAGCCAGACGAGCCCCACCTCGTCTATCGGGGAGACGCTGGCCCCTTGTTGAAGGCGCTGGAAGAGGCTGCGCAGGGCGACCTCGCCAACCCGCGGACGCTGGGACAGGAGAAACCTGGTTTCCTGCCCGGCTAGCGCGTTGTGATGAGCCCCGAAGCCCCGATTTCCGGTCGGATGCCGGGGTTTCGCCTATCCCTTGCTAGTCGCTAGTTCCCAGGCCAGAGGCCCTCCAAGTTGCTAGGACTGGTGCTAGACCTAGCGCCACCTGTTGCTAGACCTAGCACCTGTTTCCAGGGCTCTGCGAGCGAGAGAAGGAGCTAGAAGGAGCGGCCTTCGGCCGCCGACTCCTGGCAGCTCGCTGCGCTCGCGCTCGCCGCTCAGTGGGGCATGGCCGTGTGGGCGACTGGCAGGACGTCATGGGTGTGACGCCCCGCGTCACGCCTCGTGGCGCGTGACGGCCTGGCTGGCCTCGGTGCCCTGGACCTGCGTGACTCTGGCGTCACGGCTACCGTGACGCCCGTGACGCCGAGCCCCCTTTCGATGCGCCGTGGGGCGGTTACCGGTTACCGGTTACAGGTCGCGTGGACGCCGGTTCGCGCTGTTCAGGGCGGGGAGGGGCGGTGTCGTCGGCCTGTAACCGGTAACCGGTAACCGGTAACCGCGTCCGATGTGTTTGACCGTTTTGATCTCCCTGCCGTCGCCCGCTGGCAGCCGTGTGGAAGAGACCACCTGGCCGCGCCTTGGTGGCCTCTTCGTCTCGCTGCCGCGCCGAGTGGGTGGCGTAGCGTCCGCAGGGGCTTTCCCTCGGGGCAGCTTTGACCTGCGGTGATGCTCTTAGTCGGGGGTGAGTGCTGCGGACGCTGCGGACACTGTCGGACGCTAGCCAATTCTCTTAGCGTCCGCACGATTCGTGCAGGTCAGAGTAGAGCGAGAGCGTCCAGCGGACGCTGCGGACACTGTCTTCCCTCAACTCTCTAGGACGGCAGGTACCCAAGGCTAAGAGCTGCATGTCTCCCGTGGTGCCGACGGCTCTTCAGGTGGCTGCGGCCGTCTTCTCTGAAGAGCCGTCGTTGCCTGCGACTGGAGAGGCCTTCCAAGGGCGCGGGCGCCCCCACCCGCCCTCTTGGAAGGCCCCCTCCCACGCGGCTCTTCTACTGGGTAGTGGGGTGCCCGCCCCACTACCCAGTAGGCCCCCACTAGAGCTTGTGGGGGCCTTCAACAGCCCGTTTCTACTGGGGACCCCACTACCCACTACCCAGTAGGCGCCCAGGTTGGCCGCGACTTCCCGCAGCCACAGGCAAGAGGAGCACCTCCGCCGACGCCGGGGGTGCTCCTCTTGCTTGTGCGTCACCGCTCCTGCTGAGCCTCGTAGAGCTCCCACGCGCGTTCCAGGGTCTCCACCGCAGCCGGGATCGCGCCCCGCTCCTCCAGATACTCCCGTTGGCCGCTGAGCTGCCGCCGACTTGGCCAGGCGGGATCGGCAGCGACATCACGCGCCAAGTCACCGATCGCGCTCTGATCCTTCGCGTGCGTCTTCAACCACGATGTGAAGCCCTGGGTTCGACTCATACCGACATCGTTCCACCACCGCGGCGGCGCGGTGGGGAAACGGCAATCCCCAAGCTCACCCCTCTGAAGTGCTCCTATTTGGAAGGCCAGAGTGTGAAAGTCGCGCCGGCCGGGGCGTCGATGGGCCGCCGCCCGGAGGGTGGTTCTTCCCGTCCTTGTCGCTTGTCGCTTGTCGCTTGTCGCCTTAAGCCCCAACTGCTGTCTGGTGCCATGCCGCTCAACCGTGACCTGGGAAAAAGGACGACAAGCGACAAGCGACAAGACAAGCGACAGCACTGGCCGGGGCCCCGTTCCTGGGCCCTCTGTGGGCCCTGCGAGGGTGACCTGGGGCGACGGACAACGACCAACGATGACCACTCGGCAGCAGGTCAGGCGGGGTGCGCGGGCCTCTGACCAGGGCAGAAAAACGGGCCCGCCAGACCCAGGGCAAGAAGTAACCCTTCCCCACGAAGAAGCCCCTCACCTGCTGGTTCTCCGCAGATGGGGGGCTTCTTGTTGCCCTGGGGCCGGCTGTCGGCTGTCGGCCGTCGGCCGTCAGGGTCAGTGGGTCGGACGCGTTCGGAGCCAGTACGAGCGGGCCGCGAGGGTCAGGGCGATCCCGTAGACGGCGAAGGCGACCATCCCGATCCAGCCGACCAGCAGCGCGTCGCCCGCGGAGTGGAAGTCACCGCGCCGCATCGTCACTGCGCCGGCCGTGGCCAGGGCCAGGTATCCGACCCCCGCGACGCCGTACGGGGCGAGCGTGGCGGCGCCGAGCAGAGCCGGGGCGAGCGGGAGCCAGCGCGGTACCCGTCGGCCGCGCAGGAACGGCGTCCAGCGGGGGAAGACCTGCCCCCACGGGCGGACCAGGCCCCACAGCAGGAAGACGCCGAGCACGGCCAGCAGTGCGGTGGGGTCCAGCCCCCACGACTCCAGGGTGAGGAAGACCTCCGAGGCGCCGTTGCGCTCCGAGACCACGAGCACCTCCTCGCCGGTGATCCCCGCGAACGTCCCCCCGGACGCCCAGACCAGCTTCATCGCCGCGTACGGGACGAAGGCCAGCGTCCCCGCCCAGGCACCGAGCTGGATGAGTCGCGGGGCGGCGGAGGGCGCTCGTACGGCGCTACCGGCGGGCCGGCGGCGGCCGGACCGGGCGGTGGCGGCGAGCAGGACCGCCCCTACCGCTGCGAGGACCTTGTTCGCGGTGGAGGCCCAGCTGTCCACTCCCTGACCGAGCACCAGCGTGATCACATCCATCAGCAGGCTGAACGCGGTCATCCCGGCCAGCCCGCAGACCACCCAGAGCAGCACCCGTAGCGCTGGCCGCAGCCCGCGCAGCACCACCGCTCCGCTGACCGACGCCCCCAGCGCACCCACTCCCACGACCGCCCAACCCGGTCCGGAGGTCACCGAGCCGCCGCCGTGGTGGAGCAAGGAGGTTCCGTTCAGTGCGCACACCAGGCCGAAGCCGGCGTACGACACGGCCCACAACACCGTTGCCCGGGCCACCCAATGCGGCCATCGCTGCCACCGGGCGCGCCGCAGCGCCTTCGTCGTCCGTTGAGCAGTCGTCATGCTCTGAAACGTCGCACCGACCGCCGGGCGGTGGCGTCGGCCGCCCGCACGATCTGCCTCCCTCAGACGGGTGAGCGACCCGGACTCCCCGTCGTCCGTAGGTCGTGCCCCGGGACTTGTCGACCCGCCGTCCGGCGGGGCTGGCTCAGGGGGTGGTCAGCTGGCCGCGGTGGCCGGCCCGGAGACGGCCTAGCCGGGGTAGGTCTTGAACGTGACCGCGGCGCTGTCCTCGCCCTCCCAGGCGACCTCCACCACGATCTTGTCGATGTCGCCGTTCCCGAAGTTGGGCGCCTTCGGGTAACTGATGTTGAGGTGGAGTCCGCCGTTGTACTCGAACACGCCGCGCGGGTCCGGCTGGGAGGGGGAATCCTTCGGGTGGGTGTCGAGCCAGCCCCGGACCTCCGCGCGGGGCATGCGGAACGTTCCCGACCACTGGCTGGGGAAGATCGGGTCGTCGATCTCCAGGCATTGCTGCCGCTCCGCCCCGGGCGGCAGCTCCCAGCCCATCGCCGTCATGGCCTTCCCGCACTCCATGGCGCGCTCCTCCCACTGGCCCGCGTGCTGAAACGCGTAGAAGAACCCGCAGAACCAGACCAGGGCGGGCACCTCCACCACGGCCACGAAGAGGACCGCCAGGGCGATCATCCATTTTGTCTTCCGCGGCACGCTACCCCCAAGATCGATTCGAACGCGTTCAATGCGTAGGACGGGTAGGTACGCGCGACGGTTGCACACCCGCGCATGCGAAGGGCCCCGGCCGAGGGAGGTCGGACGGGGCCCGTCGTGCGCGTGAGCCGGTGGAGGCGGTCAGCCGCCGCACTGGCAGGGGGCGCCGGACTGGCAGCCGCAGCCGCAGCCGGAGCCGCACCCGCAGGCCGCGAGCAGCGGTAGCCGCAGCGGCTCCGGCTTCGACGGCTGTTCGTGCTCCGGGGTGATGGGGACGGGGGAATCGGGCATGGTTCCTCCTCGCAGGGGCGGGGCCCCGTGGCATACGGGACTTCGTACGACGACCGCCCTCGCCCTCATTCATGCCCAGCGCTACCGGCGCGTCAACGGCGCATTGGGGCTCGCCGTGGTCCGCGGCCGGGATGCCCTCGTCCGGATGCCCTCGTGCGGATCCTCCGCTTCCGGGCCGGTGTCAGACGCCCTCGACCTGGGTCGGCTGCTGGAGGTCGTCCGCGTGCTCACCCGTCACCAGGTAGACCACGCGCTTGGCCACCGACACCGCGTGGTCCGCGAAGCGCTCGTAGTAGCGGCCCAGCAGGGTCACGTCCACGGCCGTCTCGATGCCGTGCTTCCAGCGGTCGTCCATCAGGTGCTGGAACAGCGTGCGGTGCAGCTGGTCCATCTCGTCGTCGTCCTGCTCCAGCTGGAGGGCGAGGTCGACGTCCTTCGTGATGATCACCTCGGCGGCCTTCGCCATCAGGCGCTGCGCCAGCTGCCCCATCTCCAGGATGGTGGCGTGCAGGTCCCGCGGCACGGCCCGGTCCGGGAAGCGCAGCCGGGCGAGCTTCGCGACGTGCTGGGCGAGGTCACCGCTGCGCTCCAGGTCGGCGCTCATCCGCAGGGAGGTCACGACGATGCGCAGGTCGGTGGCGACCGGCTGCTGACGGGCCAGCAGGGCGATGGCGCGGGCCTCCAGGTCGTGCTGGAGGTCGTCGACCTTCTGGTCGGCGGCGATGACGCTCTCGGCGAGCTTCAGGTCGGCGTCGAGCATGGACGTCGTGGCCCGCCCGATCGCGGAGCCGACGAGCCGGGCCATCTCGACCAGGCCTTCTCCGATCGAGTCCAGTTCCTCGTGGTACGCGTCGCGCATGTCTCGTGTCCCTCTCTCGACCTACTACTGCGGTACTGCCCGGGGGCGGGCCGGGGCGGCCAGCGGCCCCACGTTGACACGGTGAGCCGCAAACGCGTCCGACTCCGGCACCACAAGTGAATCAACCCCGTCGCCAGGGTGAACTCTGGGCGACGACTGTTCGAGGTGCCACCCGAACGGCTGTGGAAGTGTCGTCGTGCCTGCTTAACCTGGATCCATGGACGTGAACGCGGCGGTCGCCGCAGCTGCAGCGATCGCCGGTCTTTGCACCGGTGTGGTCGCGATGCTGGCGTTCCGCTGGAGCGAGCGCGACCACGCCCGCCCCACCCGGAGCTCCATCCGCCCCGACCTCAATGCGGTGCTGCCGCCCGGCGTGGACACCGTCCTCTCCGTGCTGCGCTCCTCGGCGGTCGTACTGGACGAGGGCGACGCGGTGGTCAAGGCCAGCTCGGCGGCGTACGCCCTCGGCCTGGTCCGCGGCGGCAAGCTCGCCGTGGAACCGATGCTCCACATGGCCCGCGACACCCGCCGCGACGGGGAGATACGGCAGGTGGAGCTGGACCTGCCCCGGCGCGGCACCGGCCGGGGCGAGGCCCTCGCGGTCTCGGCGCGCGTCGCCCCGCTCGGCTCCCGGCTGGTGCTCCTCCTGGTCGAGGACCTCACCGAGGCCCGCCGCATCGAGGCCGTGCGCCGCGACTTCGTGGCCAACGTGTCCCACGAGCTGAAGACCCCGGTCGGAGCGATCTCCCTGCTCTCCGAGGCCGTCATGGACGCCGCGGACGACCCCGAGGCGGTCAGCCGCTTCGCGGGACGCATGCAGATCGAGTCCACCCGGCTGATCAACCTCGTGCAAGAGCTCATCGACCTCTCCCGGGTGCAGAACGACGACCCGCTGGAGGACGCCGAGCCCGTACGCGTGGACACGCTGGTCGCCGAGGCCATCGACCGCTGCCGCCACACCGCGTCCTCGAAGCAGATCACCATGGCCGCGGGCGGCACCGCCGACCTGCGCGTATGGGGCAACCGGGGGCAGCTCGCCGCCGCCCTCGGAAATCTGGTCGAGAACGCCGTCAACTACAGCCCCGCCCGCACCCGCGTCGGCATCGCCGGACGCAAGGTGACGGCTCCTGGGGGAGACTTGATCGAGATCGCCGTGACCGACCAGGGCATCGGCATCCCGGAAAAGGACCGCGAGCGCATCTTCGAGCGCTTCTACCGCGTGGACCCGGCCCGCTCCCGTGCCACGGGAGGAACGGGCCTCGGCCTTGCGATCGTGAAGCACGTGGCGGCCTCGCACGGCGGGGAGGTGTCGGTATGGAGCTCGGAGGGCCAGGGTTCCACGTTCACCCTGCGACTCCCTGAAGCAGCCGCCCCGGCCCCGGCGGCGGCCCCCCGCACCCACCCGACCCCTGCCTGACCAAGAACCGCTCCAGCCATTCCTGCCCCGGAGGTCCTTCCGTGACCCGAGTGCTCGTCGTCGAGGATGAGGAATCCTTCAGCGACGCCCTGTCCTACATGCTCCGCAAGGAGGGCTTCGAGGTCGCCATCGCCGCGACCGGGCCCGACGGGCTCGACGAGTTCGAGCGCAACGGCGCCGACCTCGTCCTCCTCGACCTGATGCTGCCCGGCCTGCCCGGCACGGAGGTCTGCCGGCAGCTGCGCGGCCGCTCCAACGTCCCCGTGATCATGGTGACCGCCAAGGACAGCGAGATCGACAAGGTCGTCGGGCTGGAGATAGGAGCAGATGACTACGTCACGAAGCCCTTCTCCTCCCGCGAGCTGGTCGCCCGCATCCGCGCGGTCCTGCGCCGTCGCGGTGAGCCGGAAGAGGTCACCCCGGCCGCCCTAGAGGCCGGCCCCGTACGGATGGACGTCGACCGCCACGTGGTCACCGTCTCCGGCGGCAAGGTGGACCTCCCGCTGAAGGAGTTCGACCTGCTGGAGATGCTGCTGCGCAACGCGGGCCGCGTGTTGACCCGCATGCAGCTCATCGACCGGGTCTGGGGCGCCGATTACGTCGGCGACACCAAGACGCTGGACGTCCACGTCAAGCGCCTGCGGGCCAAGATCGAGCCGGACCCGGGCGCGCCGCGCTACCTGGTCACGGTCCGTGGTCTGGGCTACAAGTTCGAGCCGTAGGCCGGACCCGGCCCTGAGGGGCGCACGGGAAGGTACGGGAAGGGCCCCCGTCCGCCGATGCGGATGGGGGCCCTTCCCGTATGCGTACGCGGGGTCCGCGTCAGTGGCCGGCGCTGTGCGACGGGGAACCGGCCGGCGTACCGGCGGCGGCGCCCGCGGGGGAGCCGGACGGGGTGGCACCCGCGGCCGCACCGGAGGCCCCGGCCGACGGGGAGCCGGACGGGGAGCCCGACGGCGAGCCCGAGGGGGAGCCGGACGGGGTGGCGGCCGGGGACGCGGCCGGTGCCGCGGTCGGGCCGAACGGTGCGTACGGGCCGGTGGCCGGGACCACGAAGGCCTCCAGCTCGACGCCGCCCGTGCTGCTCAGCTGGAAGACGACCTTCTGGACCTCGCCGTCGCGGACGTTCGCGGCGCCGTCCTCGATCACGGCGGAGGCGTTGCCCTTGCCGCCGATCACCACGTAGCCGAGGGCCGGCACGGTGACCTTGCCGGAGCCTTCGGCCGGCTTCAGCGCAACCTTGCCCTTGCTACCCGGGAGGGTGATGCTGTCAACGGTCTCCGCCTTGGTGCCGTTGTTGAAGACCGTCGCGGAGACGACCGCGGGGCCCTTCTCGCCCTTCTGGCCCTGGGTGATCACCAGCGCGTTCTGGACCTCGATCTGGCCCTTGGCGGCGGCGGCGTTGTCCGGCTTGATCTGGAGGGTCTGCGCGTCGTTGCCCGCACCGCATGCGGCCAGCGAGGCGATCGAGAACACGATGGCGGTGGCGGCGAGGGCGCCGCGTCGAAGGCTGCGGCTCACGGCGGCGGCATCTCCTTGGACGAACGGAAGGGGCGGGTGGACGCTCGGAACGGCCGAGGTAAAGCCGCTCTAAGGGTGTGTCAGCGCGCTTAGGTTACCGAGCCGCCGCCCCGCCCCCGCACCCGACCCTCCGCATGGCAGCCCCTGCCCTGGGAGCGCCCCGCGATCTTGCATTCCCCGGCGCCGTTCACCGCACCGATCTTGTGCCGCTCGCATATCGCGCACCGAACCCCTGTTGATCAATTCGAGGATTCCCCCGAACGGCACTTCGTGATCAATTCCGGATTGGGCCGGAACCCGCCCGGTGAGGGCGGCCGCCAGTCGGACGGAGTAGTTCGGTTTCCCGACTCGGAACCCGGCAAAACGGGACGTACGTCACACTGATGGGGGTGCCGGGCAGGTGTAGCGTGGCCCTTTCGCCTGGTCCGCGTAGCGCCCCCGACCTGCGAATACCCTCTTCCGGGAGCCCTCCGCAGCACGTTCGTGTTGCTGTTGTCAAGCCCCGAGATGTGCCCTGACCTGCGAAAACGCCATTCATAACAGTCAGTTCTCGTGTTACCCTGGATAGCCACGGAAGGGGTACCTGTCACATGACGTTCAAGGTTGGCGACACCGTGGTCTATCCCCATCACGGGGCCGCGCTGATCGAGGCCATTGAGACTCGTCAGATCAAAGGCGTGGACAAGACCTACTTGGTGCTCAAGGTCGCCCAGGGCGACCTGACGGTTCGTGTGCCTGCGGACAATGCGGAGTTCGTCGGTGTTCGCGACGTAGTCGGCCAGGACGGGCTGGACCGGGTCTTCGAGGTGCTTCGTGCACCGTATGCAGAAGAGCCGACGAACTGGTCCCGGCGCTACAAGGCAAATCTGGAGAAGCTCGCTTCTGGCGATGTCATCAAGGTCGCCGAAGTGGTGCGTGACCTGTGGCGTCGTGAGCGTGAGCGCGGGCTTTCCGCGGGCGAGAAGCGCATGCTCGCGAAGGCACGCCAGATTCTGGTGAGCGAGCTCGCGCTCGCTGAGAACACGAACGAGGACAAGGCCGAGGCCCTCCTCGACGAGGTGCTCGCGTCCTGACGCGAGTGCCCGTGCACCATCTGGTGCGCAGCTTGCCGCGGTGCCCGATGACAAGGTCTCTCCCTCCACGAGAGGCCTGTTGCCGGGCGCTGCGGCATGTCTGTATCCGTATCTTTTGTCTCACTGCCTCACTGCCACCATTGCGATGGCGTGCCGGGCCCGGGCAGCCCGCTCGACCGGTCGTCCACGGAAGGGGCGAAGGGCGTCGCACCCGGCACCCTTCAGGCCATACCCATGTCGGCCGAAGTCACAAACCTGGCTCGGAGCTACTGATGTCTGACGTAACGCGTCCCCACCGCACCGCCGCGGTGATCCCGGCCGCCGGCCGGGGGGTACGCCTCGGTCCCGGTGCCCCCAAGGCCCTGCGGGCCCTCGGCGGCACCCCGATGCTGATCCACGCCGTACGCGCGATGGCCCGCTCCCGCGCGGTCTCCCTCGTGGTGGTCGTGGCTCCGCCCGCCGAGGCCGCCGAGGTGCGCCTGCTGCTGGGTGAACACGCGCTGCCCGAGCGCACCGAGCTGCTGGTCGTCCCCGGTGGGGAGACCCGCCAGGAGTCCGTCCGGGCCGGCCTGGACGCGCTGCCGCCGGACGTCACCTCCGTACTCATCCACGACGCGGCCCGCCCGCTCGTCCCCGTGGACACCGTGGACTCGGTCATCGAGGCCGTACGCGACGGAGCGCCCGCCGTGGTGCCCGCGCTGCCCCTGGCGGACACCGTCAAGGAGGTCGAGCCCGGCAAGCCCGGCGAGCCCGAGCCGGTCCTCGGCACGCCCGAGCGGGCCCGGCTGCGCGCCGTGCAGACCCCGCAGGGCTTCGACCTCGCCACCCTGCTGCGGGCGCACGCCGCCCTCGCCGTCGACGGCGAGGGCGCCACCGACGACGCCGGAATGGTGGAACGGCTCGGCGTCACCGTCGTGGTGATCCCGGGCCACGAAGAGGCCTTCAAGGTCACCCGCCCCCTCGACCTGGTCCTCGCAGAGGCCGTACTCGCCCGCAGGAGGGCCAACGATGGCTACTGAGCCGATCACGCACACCGCGCACACCGCGCACACCGTTCCGCTGATCCCGCTCGTCGGCATCGGCACCGACGTGCACGCCTTCGAGACCGGCCGCGAGCTGTGGTGCGCCGGCCTGCTCTGGGAGGGGGAGGACGGCCTCGCCGGGCACTCCGACGGTGACGTGGCCGCCCATGCCGCCTGCGACGCGCTCTTCTCCGCCGCCGGCGTCGGGGACCTCGGCGCGCACTTCGGCACCTCCCGCCCCGAGTGGTCCGGCGCCGCCGGCGTCACCCTTCTGGCGGAGGCGGCCCGCATCGTCCGCGCCGAAGGCTTCGAGATCGGCAACATCGCCATCCAGGTGATCGGTGTGCGCCCGAAGATCGGCAAGCGGCGCGAAGAAGCGCAGAAGGCGCTCGCGGCCGCCGCCGGCGCCCCCGTTTCCGTGTCCGGCACCACCACCGACGGGCTGGGACTGACCGGCCGCGCCGAAGGCCTCGCCGCCATCGCCACGGCCCTCGTGTACCGGACGAACCGGGCCTGATCCCCCGCAGCGTCCGTACATCTTCGGCAACAAACGTGCCCCGGGTCCCGAAAGGGTCGCGGGGCACTGCTACAGGGCCACTACCCTGGATGCCGTGACTATTCGCCTGTACGACACCAGCGCCCGGCAGATCCGCGACTTCACCCCGCTCACCGCGGGCTGTGTCTCGATCTACCTCTGTGGCGCCACGGTGCAGGCCGCCCCGCACATCGGGCACATCCGGTCGGGCCTCAACTTCGACGTGATGCGCCGCTGGTTCGAGTACCGGGGCTACGAGGTCACCTTCATCCGCAACGTCACGGACATCGACGACAAGATCATCACGAAGGCCGGGAAGGAACGCCGCCCCTGGTGGTCCATCGGCTACGAGAACGAGCGCGCGTTCAACGACGGTTACACCGCCCTCGGCTGCCTCCCGCCCACCTACGAGCCGCGCGCCACCGGGCACGTCCCGGAGATGATCGAGATGATGCGCGGCCTCATCGAGCGCGGCCACGCCTACGAGTCCGAGGGCAACGTCTACTTCGACGTGAAGTCCTTCCCCGGCTACCTCTCGCTCTCCCGCCAGGAGCTCGACAACATCCGTCAGCCGGAGAGCACCGGCGAGACCGGCAAGCGCGACCCGCGCGACTTCGCCATGTGGAAGTCCGTCAAGCCCGGCGAGCCCTCCTGGGAGACCCCGTGGGGCCGCGGCCGTCCCGGCTGGCACCTGGAGTGCTCCGCCATGGCGCACAAGTACCTCGGTGAGGCCTTCGACATCCACGGCGGCGGGCTCGACCTGATCTTCCCGCACCACGAGAACGAGATCGCCCAGGCCCAGGCCTTCGGCGACGAGTTCGCCAAGTACTGGGTCCACAACGCCTGGGTCACCATGTCCGGCGAGAAGATGTCCAAGTCGCTGGGCAACTCCGTCCTCGTCTCCGAGATGGTCAAGCAGTGGCGCCCGATCGTCCTGCGCTACTACCTCGGCACCCCGCACTACCGGTCGATGATCGAGTACAGCGAGGAGGCCCTGCGCGAGGCCGAGTCGGCCTTCGCCCGGATCGAGGGCTTCTACCAGCGCGTCATCGAGAAGGCCGGCGGGCCCGTCGAGCCGGCGGGCGAGGTCCCGCCCGCCTTCGCCGAGGCGATGGACGACGACCTGGGCGTCCCGCAGGCGCTCGCGATCATCCACACCACCGTCCGCCAGGGCAACAGCGCGCTCGCCGCCGACGATAAGGACGCGGCCATCGCGCGCCTGTCCGAGGTGCGGGCCATGCTGGGCGTCCTCGGCCTGGACCCGCTCGACCCCCACTGGGACGGCGGGAACGGCTCCGACCGCGGCGAGGAGCTCCACGGCGCCGTGGACACCCTCGTACGACTCGTCCTGGAGCAGCGCGAGTCCGCCCGGGCCCGCAAGGACTGGGCGACCGCCGACGCCATCCGCGACCAGCTGCAGCAGTCCGGGCTGGTCATCGAGGACGGCCCCACGGGTCCGCGCTGGACGCTCGGCACCCGCTGAGCCCGGGCAGCTGAGCCTGGTGTGCTGCGCGGCGCTCCGGGCGGCACACTCTTCATACGTACATATCGCAGCACCAACGAAAACAGGTAGAGGTCATGGCCGGGAACAGCCAGCGCAGGAACCGCCGCACGTCCAACAAGAAGGGCGCCACGGTCGGCAGCGGTGGCCAGCGGCGCAAGGGCCTGGAAGGCAAGGGCCCCACGCCCAAGGCCGAGGACCGCAAGAAGCACAAGGCGAACCGCATCGCGAACGCCATGGCCCGCCAGGCCGCCAAGCGCCGCCCCGCCCCCCGCCGCGGCGGCCCCAAGGGCACCAGCGAGATGGTCGTCGGCCGCAACCCGGTCTTCGAGGCGCTGCGCGACGGCGTCCCCGCCACCACCCTCTACGTCCAGCAGTTCATCGACAACGACGAGCGCGTGCGCGAGGCCCTCCAGCTCGCCTCCGAGCGCGGCAACATCAACCTGATGGAAGCCCCGCGCCCCGAGCTCGACCGCATGACCAACGGGCTTAACCACCAGGGTCTGGTCCTCCAGGTCCCGCCGTACGAGTACGCGCACCCCGAGGACCTCACCGCGGCCGCCTACGACAACGGCGAGGACCCGCTCATCGTCGCCCTCGACGGCGTCACCGACCCGCGCAACCTCGGCGCGATCGTCCGCTCCGTCTCCGCCTTCGGCGGCCACGGCGTGGTCATTCCCGAGCGCCGCGCCGCCGGCATGACCGCCGGAGCCTGGAAGACCTCGGCCGGCACCGCCGCCCGCACCCCGGTCTCGCGCGTCACCAACCTGACCCGCGCCCTCCAGGACTACAAGAAGGCCGGCATCACCATCGTCGGCCTCGCGGCCGAGGGCACGAAGACGGTCAACGACCTGCCCGAGCTGGCGGGCCCGGTCGTCATCGTCGTCGGCTCCGAGGGCAAGGGCCTCGGCCGCCTCGTCGGCGAGAACTGCGACTACCTCGTCCGCATCCCGATGCCGGGCGGCGCCGAGTCCCTCAACGCGGGCGTCGCCGCCGGCGTGGTCCTCTACGAGGCGGCCCGCCGCCGCGCCGACCGCGGTCGCATCTGATCCCCCGCGCACCGGGTTCCCGCACGTCGGATCCCGTGCGCAACTGATCCATTTGGCTCATGGAACATGACCCGTGAGCGTGTCACCCCGCCCGATCCGGGCGGGGTGGCTTGATCTTGACGGGCCTCGGACACATCCCTGGCGTCAAGGCAGTGTCCTAAGCACTGATCACTCGGTTAGATGAGTGTGGACACCAGAACGTCAGGGTTCGACGACCAGCCCGCGCTGAGCATGGTCAAGGTGCCGTGCGACCCCGCACAGGTCATCGTCAACCACGCCAGCTTCCGCGTGCGGCTCGCACCGAGCCCGAGCGCGCGTTCCAAGCCCGCGAGGGTCCCCGGCCGCGCACCCGTTCTGGGTGGCGCCGTGGCGGCCGCCGCCGGGGCCACCCGCCGCCGGGCCCCCGTGGTCTGGAGCGGCAAGTCCGACGTCGGCGACGCCGCCGCCATGGGCGGCCTGCTCCAGGCGGTGCGCGAGGCCGGCCGCGGATACGACGAGTACGACGGCGGCACCACCCAGGTCATCCCCCGCGTCGACCTGGCCCACGACCTCGCCGAGGACACCCTCGCCACGCCGACCGTCATCGGCCAGCGCAGCTACGGGGACCCCTCCGAAACCCGCTCCCTGGCCGCCGTGCGCGACCTGCCGTACCAGCAGGAGCCGCCCGGCGCCGGCCCTGGTAACGGCCCCGGGGCCGACTTCCGCCGGGCCGGCCCCGACACCCGCGGCCAAGCCTCCTACTACCCCGGCCGCCGGATGAACCTCGGCGTCGTGCTGCTCCCGCTGCGCGTCTTCCTCGGCTTCATCTCCATCTACGCCGGCATGGGCAAGCTGTGCGACCCCGTCTACTTCGACGGCGGCGAACGCGGCTCCATGGTCACCTGGCTGCACACGCTGAACCCCTGGGCCCTGGCCGAGCCGCTGCGCGACTTCGCCCTCGCCCACCCGGTCGGCGCGGGCCTGACCGTGGCCTTCCTCCAGGTCATCGTCGGGGTGCTCACGGTCTTCGGCCTGTGGCAGCGGTTCGCCGCCTGCTTCGGGGCCCTGCTGTCCGCCGCACTGCTGATGACGGTGAGCTGGAAGACCGTCCCGGCCTACGACGCGCCCGACATCATCTACCTCGCCGCCTGGAGCCCGCTGATCATCGCCGGCGCCCCGGTCTACTCCCTCGACGGGCGCCTCGCCGGCGAGGCCTGGCGGACCCTCGGCCCGCGCTCCGAGATCTGGCGGCTGCGGCGGCGCGTCCTGCGCCGCGGAGCCGTCATGGCCACCGTCGTGTGCGGGCTCACCCTGCTCATCGGCTCGCTCCTCGGCGGCGCCGTCCGCTCCTCCACCGTCGTCACCGTCCCCGGGCCGGGCGAAGCCCCCAGCAACTACCTGCCCGGCCGGCCCCTGCCGCAGGCACCGGCCACGCAGCAGCCCGTACAGCAGCAGCCCACGAAGGCTCCGACCAAGGCCGCCTCGCCCTCGGCCAGCGCGACCGAGCCCGCCGCCAAGTCCGGGAAGACCGCGTCCGGCACCCCCACCAAGGGGACCTCGGGCACCCGCTCCGAGTCGCCCGCCGCGACGCGCGGCACCACCGGCAAGCAGCAGACCCCGCGCAGCACCCCCCGCCAGTCCTCCCCGGCCAAGCAGCCGCCCTCCTCCGCGGGGAGCAGCACGGGCGGCGGGGCTCCGGCCGCGAAGCAGCCGGGCCTGATCGGCGGACTCATCGGCTGATGCCGGCACGGCAAACCGGGGCCCGGCACGCGCGAGCGTGCCGGGCCTCCGCACGTACGCGTACCGGGCGCGCGGAGCCGCGTACGTACGGAGCCGTACGGGCCGTACGGGCGTCGGTCGGCCCGTGAAGGGCCTCAGACGGCCTTCTGCTCCGCCAACTCCCGCGCGGCCTCGCTGAGGTCCTTCGCGGTGTCGATCGCCCGCCAGTAGGCCCCTTGCGGCAGCGGGTAGCCCGCGAGGCGCCGCTCACGGGCCAGGCGCGGGAACGTCGTGCGCTCGTGGTCCCCCAAGTCCGGCAGCAGCGCGGCGAATTCGGCACTGAAGACGTACACGCCGGCGTTGACCGGATAGGGCGACGGCGGGGCCTCGATGAAGTCCAGCACCTGACCGAACTCGTTGGTCTCCACGACCCCCCACGGGATCCGCGGGCGCGCCAGCGCGAGCGTGGCCACCGCGTCGCGCTCCGCGTGGAAGGCGGCCATCTCGCGGAGCGAGAACCGGGTCCACACGTCGCCGTTGGTCGCGTACCAGGCCCCCTCGGGATGTGGGAGGTGCCGGGCGGCGTACTTGAGGCCGCCGCCGCGCCCCAGCGGCTCCTCCTCGACCACCGTGGTCACGCGCAGCGGCAACCGGGCCCCGGCGAGCCACTCCTGGAGCACCCCGGCCAGGTGCCCGCAGGAGACCACGGCGTCCGTGACCCCCTCGGCGGCCAGCCAGGCCAGCTGGTGCCCGATGATCGGCACCCCCGTGCCCGGGATCTCGACCATCGGCTTCGGGCGGTCGTCCGTGTACGGGCGCAGCCGCGAACCCTGGCCGCCCGCCAGGACGACGGCCTGGGTGGGGGCGGCGGGGAACGCGGCTGCGGAGGGAGCGGGCGGCGCGGATCGGTGGTCGTCGGTCATGACGGCCAGCGTAGGGAGGTGGCGTGCGTCAGCCCATGGAGGCGACGCCGGAGGCGTACGAGGTGTCGCAGACGGGCCGGGCGAACGACTGGGCCTTCGTCGGACCGTACGCGTCCACGGCGGCGCGCCCCACCGCCCGCGCGATCCCCACGCAGTGTTCGGCGAGCGACGGCCGCCGGTCCACCTCCTGCTGGAGGTGGGTCAGGACGTCGTCCGGCCGCCCGCCCTGCTGCAGCTCACCGACGAGCTGATCGCGCAGCACCTCGTGCGCGGCACGCGGCTTCGCGGGGACGGAGACGTCCTCGGCGGAGGCGGTCACGATCTGCGAGGACGAAGTGTCCGCCCAGGGGACCATGGTGACCGCGAGGGTCCCGGACAGGACGAGGACGACGGGCAGGACCAGGGCGAGGGATCGGCCGATACGGCGGGCAGTGTGGGTCACGAGGGCGAGAGTAGCGCTCGGTGAAGATTTGGCGACATTTAGTCACCCTGTCGGGGGATGGTTCGACGTGGTCTTTCGAATTGGGGGTTGACGGTTGGGGTCGAATGGCCCGGTCTGCCGGGGTTGCGTCCGCAGTCCCGGACGGGCAACGGACGCCGGAGGGGCGCCCCTTGACGGGACGCCCCTCCAACGACCGCGAAACCGGCGGGAACTGCTAGTCGGACAGTCGCTCGCCGGAGGAGGTCGAGAAGACGTGGATCTCGTCGGCGCGCGGCACCACGTGGAGGCTGGAGCCCTTCTCCGGGACTTGGCGGCCGCCCACGCGGACCACGAGGTCCTGCGAGCCGCCGGCGGAGGTCGTGGAGCCGTAGACGTAGCCGTCGGCGCCGAGCTCCTCGACGACGTTCACGACGATGGTCAGACCGCCGGTCTCGGCGACGTCGAAGTGCTCCGGGCGGACGCCGACCGTGACGGTGCGGTCGCCCGCGTCGGCCGCCGCGGACAGCGCCTCGCGGGACACCGGGACGACGCTGTCGCCGAACTTCACGCCGCCGTCGGTGATCGGGACCTCGACCAGGTTCATGGCCGGCGAGCCGATGAAGCCGGCGACGAAGAGGTTCGCGGGGCGGTCGTACATGTTGCGCGGGGTGTCGACCTGCTGGAGCAGCCCGTCCTTCAGGACGGCCACGCGGTCGCCCATTGTCATGGCCTCGACCTGGTCGTGGGTGACGTAGACCGTGGTGATGCCGAGGTCGCGCTGGAGCGCCGCGATCTGCGTGCGGGTGGAGACGCGGAGCTTGGCGTCGAGGTTCGACAGCGGCTCGTCCATGAGGAACACCTGCGGCTTGCGCACGATGGCGCGGCCCATGGCGACGCGCTGGCGCTGACCGCCGGAGAGCGCCTTCGGCTTCCGGTCGAGGTACTGGGTGAGGTCGAGCATCTTCGCCGCGTCCTCCACCTTCTTGCGGATGGTGGCCTTGTCCTCACCGGCGATCTTGAGCGCGAAGCCCATGTTGTCGGCGACGGTCATGTGCGGGTAGAGCGCGTAGTTCTGGAACACCATCGCGATGTCCCGGTCCTTGGGCGGCAGGTGCGTGACGTCGCGGTCGCCGATGCGGATGGCGCCGCCGTTGACGTCCTCCAGACCGGCCAGCATGCGCAGCGAGGTGGACTTGCCGCAGCCGGACGGGCCGACGAGGACGAGGAACTCGCCGTCCTGGATCTCCAGCTCGAGCTGGTCGACGGCGGGCTTGTCGCCGCCGGGGTACAGCCGGGTCGCCTTGTCGAAAGTGACGGAAGCCATGGTGATGAATCCCTTCTACCGGCAGGAACGTGCCGGACGATCCGAGTGGAAGGAAGAATGGGTCTAGTCCACCGAAATGGACTTCCGGCCGACGCTACCCGCCCGGACGGCTCCTGTCAGCACCTGGCGGCTGTGATTGACGATGCAGTGGTGCCCCGCGCCGGGCAGAGCAACTCACTTTTGGCTTTGTTCCCGCTTCGACGCCCGCTGCCGGACCGTGTGCGGCCCCGGGGGCGCACACGGTCGGTCTTACAAGGGCTCCACGGGCATTGCGGCCGACAGCCCGCGATCACTTCCTCGACGAGCACGGAGAGGAAGTACCGGTCGGCACGGTCCCGGGTCACGGTCAGTTTCACCGGTGACAGCCCCGGCGGGAGCGCGCGTGACCAGCGCACGTCCAGTGGGACCGGCTGCTTGGCGAGGGTGACCGAGGCCGTGCCCGGACGTTGCGGGTCCTCGATCCACCGGAAGCCGGTGCGGACGTAGGTCGCCGATTCCTTCGGCCGGTGCTTCGACTTCCGTCGCGGGTGCCTCGCCGTTCCCTTGAAGAAGCGGGAGAAGGCGGAGTCGAGGTGGCGCAGTGCCTGCTGGAGGACCGTGGACGAGGTCTCTGCCAGCCATGCCGTCCTCGGCACCCGTTTCCACCCGGTCAGGGCCCGGCAGGTTTCCGCGAAGCCCAGCGACACCCGGTGGTCCTCCCACGCTTTCGCCCGGAGGGCGAGGCCCTCGTTGTAGACCCACCGGCAGGCGCCGAAGGTCTGGCGGAGTTGGGCGGCCTGGTCCGCGGTCGGATAGAAGCGGAAACGGTAGACGCGCTGCTGCGTGCCCGGCGGTCTGGTCCGGCTCTCGAGCGGCGATCCTGCGCGGGCCCGGTGTTTGGTTCGGTCGCCCACCCCGAGGAGTTCGCGCTTGACGTGCCGGGCTTCGTCTCCCGTCACTCGGCCCGCCATCGCCCCTCCCCCGATCCGATCTTCAGAACGACACACCAGTCCGTTTAACGAACGTGCGTGTGGCTGGTTACGGGTGCGGGTTCAATGCGATGGCTCGGGGAATCGGCCGCTGTGTAGAGTGATGGCGGCTCCACGCGCAGTGCGTTTGCGGGTGGGTGTGTGCCGCCTTAGCTCAGTTGGCAGAGCGGTTGCCTTGTAAGCTCCAGGTCATCGGTTCGATTCCGATAGGCGGCTCCATCCCAGGTCAGGGCTTTCTGGCCGAGGGAATTCGTGCAGAAGCGGAAGGCCCCGGGTGATCACCCGGGGCCTTCCGCGTGTTCGGGAACGGGTCAGTGGCGGCCCGAGATGCGGTCGGCCAGGCGGGCCAGGGGGGTGGTCGTCGGGCGGTGGGTGGCGCTCTCGTGGCGGTCCGCCTCGCGGTAGGCGGCGTAGAGGGCCTGGACGCCGAGCCAGCGGAAGGGCTCCGGCTCCCAGCGGCGGACGCGGTGGTCGACCCAGGGCAGGGCGGTCAGTTCGGTGGATTCGCCGAGGACCAGATCGCGCAGGGTGCGGGCCGCGAGGTTGGCGGCGGCGACGCCCGAGCCCACGTAGCCGCCCGCCCAGCCCAGGCCCGAGGCGCCGTCCAGGGTGACGGTGGCGCACCAGTCGCGGGGCACGCCGAGCACGCCCGACCAGGCATGGGTGATCTCCGTACCCGCGAGCTGCGGGAAGAACGAGGTCAGGAGGGTGGTCAGGGCGGAGACGGTGGCCGGCTGGGTGCGGCCGTCGTGGTCGGTGCGGGAACCGAAGCGGTACGGGACCCCGCGGCCGCCGATCGCGATGCGGTCGTCGGCGGTGCGCTGGGCGTACATGTACGCGTGGGCCATGTCGCCGAGGAGCGTGCTGTCCGACCAGCCCAGCCGGGCCCAGGTCTCGGCGGGGAGCGGCGCCGTCACGATCATCGAGGAGTTCATGGGGAGCCACGAGCGCTTCTGGCCCTTGAGGGCGGCGGTGAACCCCTCGGTGCAGCGCAGTACGTAGGGGGCGCGGACCGTGCCGTACGGGGTGACGGCCCGGCGCGGGGCGATCTCGGTGACGGGTGTGGACTCGTGGATGACCACCCCGAGGGCTTCGACGGCGGCGGCCAGGCCCTTGACCAGCTTCAGGGGGTGGATGCGGGCACCGTGGGGGCTCCAGCTGGAGCCGACGGCGTCGGCGATGTCGATGCGGGTGCGGGTGGCGGGGGCGTCGAGGAGTTCGCGGTCGGTCTCGCCGAAGGCGACCTCGTGGGCGTGGAAGGCCTTCAGCCGGCTGAGTTGGGCGGGGGTGCGGGCGACTTCGAGGACGCCGCCGCGGTGGACGTCGGCGTCGATGCCTTCCTTGACGGTGACGTCGATGACCTCGGTGACGGTCTGGTTCATGGCCTGTTGGAGGCGGCGGGCGGCCGGGCGGCCGTGGAGGGCGGCGTAGCGGTCGCGGCCGGCGATGCCGTTGTAGAGCCAGCCGCCGTTGCGGCCGGAGGCGCCGTAGCCGCAGAACTTCTGTTCCAGGACGGTGATGCGGAGGTCGGGGGCGGCGCGCTTGAGGTAGTAGGCGGTCCACAGGCCGGTGTAGCCGCCGCCGACGATGACGACGTCGGCCGTGGCGTCGGTGGTGAGGGGGGCGCGGGGCGGGGCGGCCGGGGTGCCGCTTCGCTCGGACGCGTACCAGAAGGAAATACCGCCGTTGATCGTCATGGGGGATTTGGTACACCTCGTTCCGGAAGGGTGTCCAGGGACGGGGTGTCGTGGTTCGGGGGCGTAGGGGTGGCGGGCTGTCCGATGCGGTGTGCCCTGCGGGCCTGCCCGGCGGCGTCCGGCGGGTCCGGATCCTCGCCGGGCTCTGCCCGGGCCCGCGCCGTTGCCCTGCGGGCTGCTTGGTCGTGTTGCTGCCGTCTGCCGGGCGCTGCCCGGGCCCGCGCCTCAATCGCCGGCGAGGCTGGATAGGTGGGTCCGTGCCTCGGTGGGTGGGCGGGGTTGGGGGTGGCGGGTTTGTTGGTGTGGGTCGGTCCGGGGGGCCGTGGTGGGGTGTCTCCTCGGCTCGGCGCGTGCGGGCACGTCTCGGTTGTGCTCGGTGGTAGCGCCTCGTCCTGCGGGGACACCCCACCACGTCCCCCCTCCCCTCAGCCGCACAACCCACAGGGAAGCCCCCCACTGACCTGTTGGCGCCGCAGCCGCACGGGGAAGGGGGCCTCCCCCTGGCGGTGCAAGCCCATGGGGACGGATTCCACTCACCCGTTGACGGTGCAGGCCCATCGAGAAGGGGCCCCGTTGGCGGTGCAGGTTCATGGGGAAGGGGGACAAGGTCGGGCTGTCGGAGCCGTGCCGTGGGGTGGGGACACGGAGGAGGGTCCCCGCAGGACGAGCGCGCAACCCAGGCCGTCTGGCAGGACCGCGGCCGCCTGGCGCGAGCCGAGGAGACCCTCCTGCGGGGCACCGCCCCACCCATCAAAGCCCCGCCGGCGATTGAGGCGACCCACCTCGGCACGAGGCAACGTGCCACCGAGCCGCAAATCCGCCGAGCCCCCGCCAGGGATACCGTCGGGGGATGGTCGAGATTCCGGATGGGCTGATCGAGGCGCAGGTCGGGTACAACGGGGACGCGGGGCGGGAGTTCATCGCCGCGTTGCCCGGGCGGGCGGCGCGATTTCTGGAGCAGTGGGGGCTGCGGCGGACCGGGCCGGTGATGCACGGGGTGACGGCCCTGGTGTTGCCGGTGGAGCGGGCCGACGGCAGCGGGGCCGTGCTGAAGCTGGTGTCGGTGGACGAGGAGAGCGTGGGGGAGCCGGTCGCGCTGCGCGCGTGGGCCGGGCAGGGGTGCGTGCGGCTGCTGGAGCACGACGTGGACACCGGGACCCTGCTGCTGGAGCGGTTGGACGAGGGGCGGGATCTGGCGGCGTTCGCGCGGGAGGACGCGCGGCGGGCGGTGGTGGTGGTCGGGGAGTTGGTGGCGCGGCTGACGGCGGTGCCCGCCCCGGCGGGGTTGCGCGGGCTCGGTGAGATGGCCGCCGGGATGCTGGAGGAGGTGCCGCGGGCGCTGGCGCAGCTGGTGGATGCGCGGGACCGGCGGGTGCTGAAGGACTGCGCGGCGGCGGTGGCGGAGGTCGTGGGGGAGCCGGGGGACCGGCTGCTGCACTGGGACCTGCACTACGAGAACGTGCTGGCGGGTGGCCGGGAGCCGTGGCTGGCGATCGACCCGAAGCCCTTGGCGGGCGATCCGGGTTTCGATCTGATGCCGGCGATCATCAACAACTTCCGGGCCGGGGACGTGCGGTGGCGGTTCGACCTGCTGACGGAGGTGGCGGGGCTGGAGCGGGAGCGGGCGAGGGCCTGGACGCTGGGGCGGGTGCTCCAGAACTGCCTGTGGGACGTGGCGGACGGTGAAGAGCGGCTGGACGAGGACCAGTTGACGGTCGGCGAGGTGCTCGGCCCTAGGCTGCGGGCATGATCCGTAGCGCTGAAGTCGACGACGTGCCCGCCATCCACGCGATGATCCGCGATCTCGCGGAGTACGAGAAGGTGCCGCACGAGGCGCGGGCCACCGAGGAGCAGCTGCGGGCGGCGCTGTTCGGGGCGAGCCCGGCGGTGTTCGCGCACGTCGCGGAGACGGAGGACGGGGAGGTCGTGGGCTTCGCGATGTGGTTCCTGTCCTTCTCGACGTGGCGCGGGGTGCACGGGATCTATCTGGAGGACCTGTACGTGCGGCCGGGCGTGCGCGGTGGTGGTCACGGCAAGGCGCTGCTGAAGGAGTTGGCGCGGACCTGTGTGGAGCGGGGGTACGAGCGACTGGAGTGGTCGGTCCTCGACTGGAATTCGTCTGCCATCGACTTCTATCGATCAGTTGGGGCCGTGCCAATGGACGAGTGGACCGTGAACCGTCTGACGGACGACGCGCTCCGCAAGCTGGGCGGGGCGGAGTAACTGCCGGACGCCCGCCCGGGACCGTGAGGAGAGGGCACCGGGCGGGCGAGCGGGATGGCTACCCGACGGCCGGGACTGGGTGCTCCGGGGAGTCGAGCCAGGCCCAGGTGGCTCCGTCCGGGGTGACCGTGAGGCCGAACCGCTCGAATTCCGGTCGGCCCTGGTCGTCCCACCAGGCGTGGGCCGCCGTGAGTTCACCCCAAAGCTCCCTGGGCCCGGACTGGTAGACCTCGAACTCCTCCGCGCCGGGTACGAAGTCCACCGACGCCCAGGAGGTGACCGGGGTGTCCCGGAGCCAGAGCGTGTAGCGCCCGCCGTCGTACTTCTCCGGGTAGGGGAACATCCCCTGGGTCTGGAGCCCGATGGCGAACATGGGGAGCCAGTCGGCCACGTCCTCCGGGGACAGGGAGGTGGTCGTCTCGTGCGGGGTGAGTGGTGCTGTGGGCTGCCCCGGCTGAACGGTGAACTGGGCACCGGGGCGGAGTCTGTGAGGGTGAGTGCCAACCCGGCCCGCGATGAGGCCTGCACGTGTCGCTCTCCGGCTCCGGCCTCCGCCAGGAATTCAGGGAGCGGAGGACGGTTCCGGCAGACACAAGCGATTCGTGCAGCGACTCCACGACCGTGCTCGAGGTCACTGTCTCCAGTTCGTGCGAGCTGTCCACGAGAGGGACGCTAGGGCCGGTAGCCCGGTCCCGTGGGGGGCTGATTCGCTGTGATTCTCGGGCCGGTCCGTGATCTTCCAGGGGATTCTCAGACGGTGTCGAGAGCGCGCCGGGCGCGGGCGATCACGCGGTGGGCGTCCGCACCGTAGACCGCGGACTCGGAGAGCGCCTGCCAGACCTTCCGGTACACGGCCACGCTGTCCGCGTCGTCCAGCCAGAGTTCCGCGTGCCAGTCCTCCGCGATCACCAGGCGGTCGTCGTACAGCCAGAACCCGTTGGCGGGCGGGATCTTCAGGGAGGCGCCGAACGGGACGATGCCCAGGCAGACGGTGTCCAGTCCAAGCACGCCCGCAAGGCGGTCGAGCTGGGCGGCCAGTACGGGGGGAGGGCACACGAGAGCGTGGAGCGCGGCCTCCCACATCACGATGTGGAACGTGCGCCCCGGCTCGTACAGCATCTCCTGACGTCTCACGCGGGCCCGTACGGCCTCCTCCGTGTCCCGGACGGACTGGTGGAGGTCGGCGTAGCGGGTGAAGACGTGGCGGGCGTACTCGGCGGTCTGGAGCATGCCCACGACCGTGGAGCCCTGCCAGACGTGGAACGTCCTCGTGCGTTCGTACTCGGCCGTGAGGTTGTCCTGCACGGGCTTGTGGCCTGCGGCGAGCTGTCTGCGCCACGCGCGGGACCGGGACTCCAGGCTCCGGAGCCTGGTGATCAGCTCCTCTGCGGCCTCCGGATGGCCGGTGCCTTCCGCCCACGCCAGAAGGTCGTCCGTCGTCGCGGTCTGGCGGCCGGTCTCCAGTTTGCTGATCTTGGACTGGGGCCAGCCGAGGAGGACCGCCAACTGGCGGCCGGTGAGACGCCGATCGGTGCGCAGCTCGCGCAGCCGCGCACCGAGGGCAACCCTTGCCTGTTGGAAGTCGGTGCTCACCCGGCGGACGGCACCTGTTCCGCGAAGGTCTCGTACGGGACGGCGTGGTGCCACGCGGCGTCCCGGACCTGGCACGCGCGGGCCACCTCGACGGGGTCCGTGACCAGCTCGACGCCGGTCATCACGTCGTCGTCATCGAAGTGGAGCCGGGCGATGACCCGGGAGTCGAAGAGCCAGAAGTCCTCCTCGGGGAGTTGCAGTGCTTCGGCTTCGGAGCGCCACAGGTTGCGGATGTCCTCGCCCACCGCGCTGTTGCGGCGGGCGTTGTCGAGCAGATAGCGCTGGCCGGGGGTGGGCGGGTTGTCGGCGATCCGTACCCGCTCGAAGCGCTTGCCCAGGGCGGACTGTTCCCGCCGGGACGCGCACCAGGGGTCGTCCAGGTCCCAGCCGGCGTCTTCGCCCCGGATGAACCGCTGGTACGTCTCGGTCTCCTCGTCCGACTTGTAGCGGCGCCGCGTCTCCAGGCGCCAGGCCGTGTGCGCGAAGGTCCGGAACATGCCGGCGAACTCCTCGAAGCCGATCAGCACGGGCGTCCTTTCCACGTCCCTGGGGGAGAAGTCGGCGAGGAGCACGCGCGGGACGACCACGAAACCCTCCCCGTCCTTGACGTTCCGGAGCTGTGCCACGTCGTCGGGGTCGGTCACGGCGTTGCCCTGGACCAGAACTTCCCCGGTGTCCAGGTCCTCGTACAGGGTCGGGCATCCGTCGTTGCCGGAGTTGGTGCCGATGAACCGGAGTCGCCGTGTCATTGCCGTTCCCCTCCCACCAGCGGACAAGTCCCGACCAGGATGGTGCGGGTGCGGGCTCCCTGTCCTGCGTGATTCGCAATGATTCTCGGGACGGGAGCAAAAGGGCCGGTGGTCCTCGGGCACGTGCCGGGCCGTCGCCTGTAGGTCGTCTCGCCTACTACTTCCGTGCCGTGCCCCCGTTGCGGACACGGGCGGGGCGGTCAGGGTTCCAGGACGACCTTGCCGGTGGTGGCGCGGGTTTCCAGGTCGTGGTGGGCGGTGGAGGCCTCGGCGAGCGGGTAGCGGGTCAGGGCGGGGCGCAGGCGGCCTGCGGCGGCCTCGGCGAGGGCGCGGGTTTCCAGGACGCGCAGGGGGTCGGGCGCGCCGACCTGCTGGAGCATGGTGGGGCCGAGGACGCTCCGGGTGGTGATGGCGCGGGCGTCGAGGTCGGCGCGTTCGGCGTCGGTGAGGTGGAGGGGGCCGCCGGACCAGCCGAAGACGAGGTGTCGGGCGCCGGGGGCGAGGAGGCCGAGGGCGGTGCGGGCGGTTTCGCCGCCGACGGAGTCGAAGAGGACGGTCGCGCCGTCGGGGTGGTGGGCGCGTACGGCGTCGGGCCAGGTGGGGTCGGTGTAGTCGAGGGCGAGGTGGGCGCCGTTCGCTGCGGCCCGGGCGGTTTTGGCGGGGCCGCCGGCGAGGGCGATGACGGTGGCGCCAGCGTTGACCGCGTACTGGACGAGGAGGGTGCCGATGCCGCCGGCGGCGGCGGGGACCAGGGCGACCGAGTCCGGGCCGAGGTCGGCGAACTGCAGGATCCCGAGGGTGGTGCGGCCGGTGCCGATCATGGCGACGGCTTCGGCGGGGTCGAGGCCGGGCGGTACGGGGTGCAGGCGGTCGGCGTCGGCGACGGCGTACTGGGCGTAACCGCCGGGGGCGAAGCCGAGGTGGACGACGACGGTTCGGCCGAGCCAGGCGGGGTCGGTGCCGGGGCCGAGGGCGTCGACGGTGCCGGCGACCTCGCGGCCGGGGATGGTCGGGAGCTTGGGGAGCGGGGCGGGCGGGCCCTGGATGCCCTGGCGGAGGCTGGTGTCGAGGAGGTGCACGCCGGCGGCGGCGACGGCGATGCGGACCTGACCGGGGGCGGGGACGGGAGCGTCGGTGTGCTCGTAGGAGAGGTTCTCGGCGGGGCCGAAGGCGTGGAGGCGGATGGCTCGCATGGTGGGCATGACGACCACGGTGCGACCTCGAGCGCGGTTGAGGTCAAGGGCCGGCTTTGGCGGCTGTTGTCAGTGGGCTGGTTCACGATGGGGGCATGGCGCGCAAAGGGCAGCAGGAGACGGTCAGGGCGGCGCGGCGGCCGGAGCTGAGGTTGCCCGAGTTGACGGTGTGGGAGGGGGACGGGCTGGAGCCGGACGGGGACTACGACGGGTTGGAGTTCGCGGATCTCGACTTGGTGGGGCAGGAGGGGATCGGGTCCCGGTTCATGGACTGCGCGGTGCGGCGGTGTGCGCTGGACGAGGCGGGGCTGGCGAAGGCGAGGGTCCTGGATTCGGTGCTGGAGGGGGTCCGGGGGGTGGGGACGGACCTGTCGGGGGCTTCGCTGCGGGACGTGGAGGTGGTGGACGCGCGGCTGGGCGGGGTGCAGCTGCACGGGGCGGTGCTGGAGCGGGTGGTGGTCCACGGGGGCAAGATCGACTACCTGAACCTGCGGAAGGCGCGCCTCAAGGACGTGGTCTTCGAGGGGTGCGTGCTGGTGGAGCCGGACTTCGCGGGAGCGGTGCTGGAGCGGGTGGAGTTCCGGGACTGTGTGCTGCGGGGGGTGGATTTCAGCGGGGTGCGGATGGTGGACGTGGATCTACGGGAGGCGTCCGTGCTGGAGATCGCGCGGGGGGTGGATGCGCTGACCGGTGCGGTGATCAGCCCGGCGCAGCTGTTCGACCTGGCCCCGGCGCTTGCTTCCCAGCTGGGGGTGCGGGTGGTTCCGTAGCGGGCCCGTGGGTCGGGTGCGGCGCCGCCCGGGGGCGCTGCCCCCCGAGCCCCCGCGCCTCAAACGCCGGCGGGGCTGGGAGAGCGGGGCGCTGCTCCCGGGCCCTGCGGTTGCGGCGAATGGCCGAGCGGGCGGACGCCTGGACGGGCGGGGTGTCGGGTGGGGTGCTTAACGTCGCAGGCAGAGACGTCGGTGCGCGAGGCCTGTGGAGGTGGCATGTCCCGTCGGAGCCGCTGGTTGGCAGGTGCCTGCGCCAGTTCGGTCGCCGTCGGCCTGCTCGTCGTGGGGGGCTTCTTCGGGAGCCCGCCGTTGCGGGAGGGGGCCGGAGGGAGCGCGGGGACGGAGGGCGCCGAGGTCACGGGGGTCGCCGTGGGCGCCTATCTCCACTACGACTCGCCCGGCGTCGAGCGGATGGAAGAACTCTCGCACTGGCTCGGCGGTACCGAGCTGCGCGCCGGGCACACCTATCTGCCCAGCGACACCTGGCTGAACATCGAGGGGGAACCGTATTTCCTGCAGGCCTGGGCACGGTGGCGAAAGGAGAAGGCCGACCGGCTGTTCGTGCTGAACGTGCCCATGCAGGAACACAACGAGGCCCGTGTTGCCGACGACCGGGTCGCCGAGCTGATCCGCTCCGGCGCCCGGGGTGCGAACGACCACCACTTCCAGCGGCTGGCGAGGCGTCTGGTCGACCTCGGGGTGCCGGACACGGTGATCGTGCTCGGCTGGGAGATGAACGGCTTCGACTACACCCACCGGTGCAGTCCCGATCCCCAGAACTGGAAGACGTACTGGCGGCGCATCGTGGCCGCCATGCGGTCGGTGGAGGGCCAGCGGTTCCGTTTCGACTACGCCCCCAACCGCGGGAGGGACGCGGTCGCCTGGACCAGCTGCTATCCCGGCGACGACGTGGTCGACATCATCGGCATGGACTCCTACGACCAGGAGCCCGGCCGGACCTTCGACGAGCAGGTCACCCAGCCCTACGGACTCCAGCAGCAGGTCGACTTCGCGAAGGCGCACGGCAAGCGGATCTCGTACCCCGAATGGGGGCTGTTCCGGCACGGCGACAATCCGGAGTACGTGCGGGGCATGCTGGCCTGGTTCGCCGAGCACGAGCCGCTCTACCAGAGCATCACCGACTACTGCCCGCACGGTGTGTGGCAGTGCGGGCAGAACCCGCGTTCCAGCCAGGTGTTCCGGGAATTCCTGTCCGCCGGGCCGGTCGGGCCGGTCGGGCCGATCGGCCCGACGGGGGTGACAACGGGCCCGCCGCGGCACTGACCGCCCCGGAGGGCGGGCCGGGGGACGGGCCGGGGGAGCCGGCCTACGCCGGGACGCGGGGGAAGCGGGCCTGGAGGGTCCAGATGGCCGGGTTGTCGGCGAGGCCGTCGTGCATGTCGATCAGGTCAGCGATGAGGTCGTGCAGGAAGTCGCGGGCCTCGCGGCGCAGCAGGCGGTGGCTGAAGGTCAGCGGGGCTTCCTCGGCCGGCATCCAGTCGGCCTCGACGTCGACCCAACCGAAGCGGCGCTCGAAGAGCATCCGGTCCGTGGACTCGGTGAAGTCGAGTTCGGCGAACTGCCGGTGGGCGGAGCGGTTGCCGCGGGGGTCCTTGTCGAGCTGCTCGACGATGTCGCACAGGGCCCACGCGAAGTCCAGTACGGGCACCCATCCCCAGGCTGTGGACACTTCCCGGTCCGCGTTGGTGTCGGCGAGGTAGACGTCCCCGCAGAACAGGTCGTGCCGCAGGGCGTGGACGTCCGCGGAGCGGTAGTCGGTCTGCGGGGGGTCCGGGAAGCGCCGGGAGAGGGAGTAGCCGATGTCGAGCACGTAGCTGATGGTGTCACGGGTGCCGGGGGCGTTCACCTCGGGTGTCAGGGCAGGAGGCGCTGTTCCTTGGCCACGGAGACCGCGCCGGCGCGGGTGTCGACGCCGAGCTTGTCGTAGATGCGGCCCAGGTGGGTCTTGACGGTGGCCTCGCTGATGAACAGGGCGCGGGCGATGTCGCGGTTGCCCAGGCCCCGGGCCAGCTGGCCGAGGATGTCGAGTTCGCGGTCGGTCAGGGTGGGGCGGGTGCCGCGCATGTGGGCCATGACCCGGCTGGCCACCGGTGCGGACAGGGTGGTGCGGCCCTGGGCCGCGGAGTGGATGGCGGCGAAGAGTTCCTCCGGGCGTTCGGCCTTGAGGAGGTAGCCGGTGGCGCCGGCGCCGATCGCGCGGGTGATGTCCGCGTCGGTGTCGTAGGTGGTGAGGACCAGGACGTGCGGGGGCCGGGGGAGCGCCGTGATGCGGCGGGTCGCCTCGACGCCGTCGATGCCCTCGCCCAGCTGGAGGTCCATCAGGACCACGTCGGGGCGGAGCTTCGCGGCGAGGGCGACGGCCTCCTCGCCGCTGCCCGCCTCGCCGAGGACCTCGATGTCGGGCTCGCTGCCGAGCAGGGCCAGGAGCCCGGCGCGGACCACCACGTGGTCGTCGCAGAGGAGGATCGTGGTCATGGGGCCGGCTCCAGGGGGATGGCCGCGGAGAGGACGGTGCCCTCGCCCGGCGTGGATTCGATCGTCAGGGTGCCGCCGAGCTGGCGGACGCGGGCCCGCATGGCCGGGAGGCCGTGCCCGCGGTCGACGGAGCCGGAGCGGGTGTCGGTGCTGGTGCCGGTGCCGGTGCCGGTGCTTGTGTGGGTGCGGGTGCGGGGCTCCGTGAAGCCGTGGCCGTCGTCGGCGACGTCCAGGACGACCTGGTCTCCCAGGAAGCTCAGGGTGAGGGCGGCCGTGCGCGCGCCGGAGTGTTCGCGGACGTTGGCCAGCGCGCCCTGGGCTATGCGCAGCAGGGCGGACTGGACGCGGTCGGGGAGCGGGGCCGCGGTGCCTTCGAGGTGGAACCGGACCTCGATGTCCGGGCCGGCGTCGAGGGAGCGCAGGGCTTCGGCGAGGCCGGCTCCATCGGCGAGCTCGGGCGGGGCCAGGTCGTGGACGAGCCGGCGGGCTTCGGCGAGGCCGTGCGCGGCGATGCCGGTGGCGGTACGGACGTGCGCGCGGGCGGTGGCCGGGTCGGTCTCCCAAGTGCGGTCGGCGGCCTGGAGCAGCATCTGCTGGCTGGACAGGTTCTGGGCGAGGGTGTCGTGGATCTCCATGGACAGCCGCTGCCGTTCGGCGAGGGTGCCTTCGCGGCGCTCGGTGGCCGCCAGCTCGCGGCGGGTGCGGATCAGGTCGTCGATGAGGGTGCGCTGGGCCCGGGCCTGGCGTTCCATGTGGACGAAGACGGCGGTGGCGAGGGCGGCGACGGCGGGCGGGGCCAGCAGCAGGTTGGGGTCGAAGGACTTGGCCAGCTGGAGCTGGGCGATCACCACGAAGCCGGTGAGGAGGGCCACGAGGACGATGGCGGCGCGCGGCGGGAGGGTGCGCAGGGCGGTGAAGAACAGCGGTACCGCGCACCAGGCGAAGCTCGGCGCGAGGACGACCAGGACCATCCAGGTGGTGACGACCAGGCCGAGCCACAGCAGCCGCCGGGCGGTGGGGGCGGCGCCGAGGGCGGGGCCGAGTACGTAGAGCAGGGCCAGCGTGATGCTGAGGGCGATGATCCACGGGGTGCGGGGTTCGCCGGGGTGGCGGAGGAGGAAGCGGATCAGGGAGGCGCCGAGGAGGAGGAAGAACGCGGTGTGGGCGACCGTGGCCAGTGTTCGGGTGTCCGGGTTGCTGGCGGGGTGGCTCACCGGTTGCTCCTGGTTTGCGAAGGGTCCGTTCATTGTCGCCCGCGGCGCCGTTGCCGGGGCCCCGCCCCGGGCCCCGCGCCCTAAGCGCCGGCAGGGCTGGAAGGGGCCTGCGGGGCTGCGGGAGCGGCGGGGTTGAGGGGCCGGCGGCGGCGGGCTGCGGGAGGGGGCGACTGTGGGGGTGGAGGGGGTCTTGACCAGGAAATACCTCGCTGGAGGCGGGCCGCATCGACCGATCGGATGACCCCGGGGTCATCCGGTCCGGTGGGCGGGGCGAGCCGGTACGGGGACGGGGCGCAGGGGGTTCCGGGCCGAGGCTTGGAGCAGTGAAGGAGCCGGTCCGACCGGCCCGGAGCGCCCCGTGCCGACCCCGTGCCCCGTGCCCCCGCGCACCCGTGCCACCGTTCTCAGGAGCAGAGATGAACACCCGCACCCGCGTTCTCACCGGTACCGCCCTCGCCGTCGCCCTGGGCGCCGGAACCTTCGGAGCCGTGAGCGCCAGCGCGACCCCCGCCTCCGACGTCGCCTCGGCGTCCGTCGCCTCGGTCTCCTCGAAGAAGGACGGGGCGGGCGACAAGAACTTCACCACGACGACGCACCTCACCGTCGATGCCGCGACCCGCGCCGCCCAGGCCGCGCTGAAGGCCGCCGAGTCCGAGAACCAGAAGGTGACGGTCGCGGTCGTCGACCGCAACGGCAACACCATCGTCACCCTGCGCGGCGACGGCGCGGGTCCGCAGTCCTACGAGTCGGCGCAGCGCAAGGCCTTCACCGCCGTGTCCTGGAACGCCCCGACCTCGGTCCTCGTGGGCCGCCTCGCCCAGACCCCGAACCTGAAGGACATCCCCGGCACCCTCTTCCTCGGTGGTGGCACCCCGGTCCAGGCGAACGGCGCGCCCGTCGCCGGTGTCGGCGTGGCCGGCGCCCCGAGCGGTGACCTGGACGAGAAGTTCGCCAAGGCGGGCGTGGACGCGCTCGGCAAGTAACCCGCGGAGCCGGCCCGCCTAGGATCGAGTGCGTGGAACTCCGTGCCCTCTCCCGCCTCGCCGCCCCTGCCGTCGCCGTCCTGCTCGCCCTCACCACGGGGTGTACGGGGGAAACGGTGCAGGGGCGGCCGGGTGCGTCGGGGCTGCGCGACCCGTACTTCCCCCGGGCCGGGAACGGCGGCTACCAGGTCGACCACTACGCGCTGGACCTGGACTACGACCCCGCCGACGGGCAGCTGCACGGCACGGCCGTGATCACGGCCCGCGCCGAGCAGGCGCTCAGCTCCTTCAACCTGGACCTCAGCGGCCTGGACGTCCAGGGCGTGACCGTCCAGGGCGAGGGGGCCCGGTACAACCGGACCGGCACCGAGCTGACCGTGCGCCCCGCCGAGGACCTGAAGAAGGGCGAGGTCTTCCGTACGGAGGTCGACTACAGCGGGAAGCCGAAGTCCCTCGCGGATCCGGACGGCGCCAAGGAGGGCTGGATCACCACGGAGGACGGTGCGGTCGCCGTCGGCGAGCCGGTCGGTTCGATGACCTGGTTCCCCGGCAACCACCATCCCAGCGACAAGGCCGCGTACGACATCACCCTCACCGTTCCGCGCGGCTACGAGGCGGTGTCGAACGGAGAGTTGCGCTCCCGTACCGAGGACGCGGACGGGCGGACCGTCTTCGCGTGGCACAGTCCGGAGCCGATGGCGAGCTATCTGGCGACCGCCGCCGTCGGGCGGTACCGGGTGACGACCGGGCGGACGCCCTCGGGGATCGGCCTCTACAGTGCCGTGGCGCCCGGGGAAGAGGCCGCGAGCACCGGTCCGCTCACGCGGCTGCCGGAGATGGTGGACTGGAGCGCGGGCCGGTTCGGCCCGTACCCCTTCGCCACGGCGGGTGCGATCGTGGTGCCCGCCGGGACCCTCACCTACGCGCTGGAGACCCAGGGCCGGCCCGTCTACTCCGGTGCGCCCGAGGACGAGGAGCTCGTCGTGCACGAGCTCGCGCACCAGTGGTTCGGCAATTCGGTGTCGCCGAAGTCCTGGAAGGACATCTGGCTCAACGAGGGTTTCGCGACCTATGCCGAGTGGCTGTGGGCCGAGGACCACGGCGGGCCCACGGCGCAGCAGCACTTCGAGGCGTTCCTGGCCGGCGACACGGACGTGGACGGGGACGCCGGTGTCGACTGGGACGCCTTCCCGCCGGCCTCCCCGCCCGGGCCCGAGGAGATCACCGCGGCTCCGGTGTACTACCGCGGCGCGATGGCCCTGCACCGGATCCGCCAGGAGGTCGGCGACGAGAAGTTCTTCGACCTGGTGCGCGGCTGGGCCACCGACCACCGCCACGGGAACGCGAACACAGCCGAGTTCACCGCCTACGCCGAGAAGAAGACCGGGCAGGACCTGAAGGAGGTCTGGGACGTGTGGGTGTACGGGAAGGACCGGCCGAAGTAGCGTCCCGGTCCGCTACGGGGCTTCGAGCGGCTTGCGCAGCACGGTGCAGTCGCGGCCCAGCTCGCGGTCCTTGGCCTTGCGGAGGGTGACGTACCCCTGGGACTGCCAGAAGGCGAGGGCCTCGGGGTTGTTGTCCAGTACGGCGATGCGGACGCCCGCGCGTCCGGCGGCGCGGAAGCGGTCCTCGACCAGGGTGGCCACGGTGCGGCCGTACCCCTCGCGGTGCGCGGTGGCGTCGATGAGCAGCAGGCCGATCCACGGGTCCGGGTCGTCGGCGGCGGGTGCTTGCGCGAGGGTGGCGGCCAGCCCGACGAGGCGTCCGGCGGACCGTGCGAGGAGCACCTCGGCGCTGTCGTGGGCGAGTTCACCGGCGAGCGCGGCGGCGACCTGTTCGACCGTGATGCGGTCCGGATCGGGGAAGTCTCCGCTGAGTTCGAAGAACGCGTGGTTCGTCGAGTAGAGAGCGGCGATCTCGGTGAGCACCGGGCCGGGAAGGGCGCCGTCGACGGGGACGAGCGGTTGCAGGATCACCTGTCGAACGGTAGCGAAGCCCCCTCCCCGGACGGCCGGGAGGGGGCTTCACCAGCGCTGTTGTCCGGCGGGTGCCGGACCGGGCGGTCTTAGACGTTGACGCCGAAGTCCTGCGCGATGCCGGTGAGGCCGGAGGCGTAACCCTGGCCGACGGCGCGGAACTTCCACTCGGCGCCGTTGCGGTAGAGCTCGCCGAAGACCATGGCGGTCTCGGTCGCCGCGTCCTCGGAGAGGTCGTAGCGGGCGATCTCGGCGCCGCCGGCCTGGTTCACGACGCGGATGTACGCGTTGCGGACCTGGCCGAAGTTCTGGCTGCGGGCCTCGGCGTCGTAGATGGAGACCGGGAAGACGATCTTGTCCACGTCGGCCGGGAGGCCGGCGAGGTTGACGTTGATGGCCTCGTCGTCGCCCGCGCCCTCGCCGGTGCGGTTGTCACCGGTGTGGACGATGGTCTGGTCCGGGGTGGACTTGTTGTTGAAGAAGACGAAGTGGCCGTCGGAGACGACCTTGCCCGTCGGGTTGACCGCGATGGCCGAGGCGTCGAGGTCGAAGTCGACACCGGTCGTCGTACGGACGTCCCAGCCGAGGCCGACCGTGACGGCAGCGAGGCCCGGGGCCTCCTTCGAGAGCGAGACGTTGCCGCCCTTGGACAGGCTGACAGCCATGGGATTGTCCCTTTCCTCATCCAACATGCACGTACAGGCGGTCAAACTACCGCTGCCCCCTATAACGCGACGAGAGGCCGGTCGGGTTCCCGTCGTGAATTGTCTGTGACGGGGAATCTCCGGGTGTCGAATGCGGAGGCGGTAAATACGGGTGACGGCGGCCGCGCCGGGGGCGGATCATAGGGGCATGCCTGGTCCTTATGTCATCCGCGGTTCCGTCGTGCTTCCCGAGGGGGAGCTCGCCTGGCGGTTCTCGCGGTCCTCGGGGCCGGGTGGTCAGCACGTGAACACCTCGGACTCGCGCGTGGAGCTGTTGTTCGACCTGGCGGCCACCAAGGCGCTGCCCGAGGTGTGGAAGGAGCGGGCGCTGGAGCGGCTCGCGGCGAAGCTGGTGGACGGGGTGGTGACCGTACGGGCCTCCGAGCACCGCTCGCAGCTGCGCAACCGGGAGATGGCGCTGGTCCGGCTGGCTTCGCTGCTGGCCGAGGCGACGGCGCCGCCGCCGAAGCAGCGCCGGCCGACGAAGATCCCGCGCGGGATCAATGAGCGCCGGTTGCGCGAGAAGAAGGCGCGGGCCGAGACCAAGCGCGGCCGCACGGGCCGGGACTGGTAGTCCCGCCCGTGCCCGTCTTAAGCGCCCAGGTGCCGGTAGCGCCCGCGGAAGTACGCCAGCGGCTGCCCGTCCGGGGACGGCAGGGCGGCCGTGAGGACCCGGCCGACGACCAGGGTGTGGTCGCCCGCCTCGACGCGGTTCTCCGTACGGCATTCCAAGGTGGCCAGGGCGCCGTTCAGCAGCGGCGCCCCGGAGGCCTCGCCGCGGACGTACGGCAGGTCGGCGAAGAGCAGCCGGTCGCTGATGCGGCCCTTCATCGAGAAGCGGCCCGCCACCTGGAGCTGGTGGTCGGCGAGGACCGACACCGCCCACAGGGGCTGTTCCGCCAGCAGGTCGTCCATCCGGGAGCCCTCGCGCAGGCTCACCAGGACCAGCGGCGGGTCCAGGGACACGGACATGAAGGCGGTCGCCGTCATGCCGACGTCCTCGCCGCGCGGGCCGTCCGCCGCCAGTGGGGGCTCGTGCGCGGTGATCAGGCACACGCCCGCCGCCAGCCGGGACATCGCGGCCCGGAACTCGTCATTGCTCACTCCCTCAGCATGCGGGGTTCCGTGGGACGGGGCGGGTACGGGGGTCGTCTTCAGCACGCTGAAACGCTAATCTCGCCCTTCCGCGCCGCACATCGGGCCCTGGTCCGAGTCGCGCCCCCGCCCCTTGGCCTAGGCCCGGGCGTATCGTTTGCTCTCGAGAATGTGGGGGAGCGCTCCCAGTCGGTGTACGGGCCCGTTGCGCACCGATATTCACCTGATGTGACTTGAGTCACAGAGGGCAAGATTTGTTGACCCTGTGTACCTGCCGCACAGCTCACTGTGATTCAGTGGACGGGACACCGCAACGAAACGCCGATGACAAACCTGGAGTTGCTGTCGAGGTCTCGGGGAGAGCGAGCAATGGAGACCGAGTCGGAGCCGTACGTCCGTCTTGCGACCCTGCGGCAGCTGCATCGGGTGGTGGCCGAGCTCAATACGGCCCGGAGCCTGGCGGACACCCTGCAGACCGTCGTGGACGGCATCGTCGTGGGGCTCGGCTACGAACTCGCCTGTGTCAACCTCGTTCGCCCGGACGGTGATCTCGTCGTCGCTGCCTTCGCCGGCGATCCTGCTGCGGAGGCCCTCATCACCGGCCGCGTCGGCTCCCGCGCCTCCTGGGAGCGCCGCCTGACGATGGGTGAGAACTGGGACGGGCTCAGGTTCATCCCGCACACCGAGGGCTGGGTCCTCATGGAGGACGACGTGCCCCAGTGGCACACCGACGGCCCCGATCCGCGGTTCGAGGACGAGTGGCACCCCGAGGACCGGCTCTACGCACCCATGTACGCGTCCGGCGGGGAACTTCTGGGTGTCATTTCGGTGGACAGACCGCGCAACGGCCGCCGGCCCGGCGCCTGGGGCCGCGAAGCGCTCCAGATGTACGCCTTCCAGGCGGCGATTGCGATCAGCAATGCCAGGCTCCGGGCGAACATGCAGCGCGCCCTCGTCCGGCTGGAGCGCGAGCAGCAGGCGCTGCGCGCCAGCGAAGAGTCGTTCCGCCAGGCCTTCGAGTACGCGCCCAGCGGCATGGCGATCGCCGAGATGGGCGGGGACCAGCACGGCCGGCTCCTGCGGACCAACGACGCGCTGTGCCGCCTCCTCGGCCGGCCCGCCTCCGTCCTGCGCCGCTACTCCTTCTCCGACCTGGTCCACCCCGAGGACATCGGCACCCTGCTGCGCACCTCCGCCGAGGGCGGCCGCGCCGAGCTGCGGCTCGGTCGCCGCGACGGCACGTACGTATGGGTCTCGCTGCGCAACTCCGTCGTCGCCGACGCCGCCGACGGGCCCCGGTTCCTGCTCACGCACGTCGAGGACATCGAGGAGCGCAAGCGGCACGAGCTCCAGCTCGCCCACCGCGCCAGCCACGACTCGCTGACCGGCCTGCCCAACAGTGCCGAGCTGCGGGCCCGGCTCGGCGCCCGGCTGTGCCGTAGGCCACAGTCCGTACGGGCCAGCGCGATCGAGGCGCTGGACGCGGCCTTCGAGGGGCGCGACGGATACGACGGGCACGCCGCGCACGGGCCGCACGGGGGGCATGCGGCGCACGCGGGGTACGACGGGCACCCGGTGGGGGCGGAGGCGGGTGGTGCCGGTGAGCACGGGTTTCATGCCGACGGCCCCGACCGGTACGCCGGGGCCGACCCCTTCGAATTCCCCGGGGCGCCGCCCGCCCCGTCGGACGGCCCGTACGACCACCACGTGCACACGGTGGCGCCCGCGACCGACGTCGACGACGGGACGAAGGGGCTCGCGGTCCTCTTCTGCGACCTGGACGGCTTCAAGTCGATCAACGACCGGTTCGGGCACCACACGGGCGACGCGGTCCTGATCGAGGTGGCCCGGCGGCTGACGACCGGCGTCAGGGACGGTGACACCGTCGCCCGGCTGGGTGGTGACGAATTCGTCGTCCTGGCCGACGGCCTGGGCGCCGCCGACGCCGCCGACCTCGCCGTCCGGCTGCGCAACGCGATCATCCCGCCGATCCGGGTGGACGGCCGTGCGGTGCGTGTCGGGGCCAGTTTCGGCATCGGCTGGGCCAGCTGCGGGATGTCCGCCGACGAGGTGCTGCGCTCCGCCGATCAACGGATGTACATCGAGAAAAGGTCCCGGTCGAAGGCCCATCGCCGGGCGGGATGAGGCGGTCTGCCGCTCGTGGGCGCACCTGTTCGGGGTAGGCTCCCGGGGGTCGAAAGGAGTGACCTGCGATGACGACGCCCGCGAACAACGGCCCGTACGGTGGGGCGAACAAGCCCGAGGACGACGATCCGTTCGGCTACCTCTACGAGGACGGCCAGGCGGCCGGAGCCACCCCGCCCGCATCGGGCGGTGGATACGGCTACCCCGGCGCGTCGGCCGGCGGTCACCACGGTCCCCAGCCCGGCGTCCCGCGCACCTCGCACCACCAGGTGCGGACGGTCGGCGAGCGCAGGAACGGCGGCCAGCGCGGACCCGTCCCGCAGCAGGGCCCGGGCTACCAGGCCCAGTACCAGGCCCCCGAAGCGCTCCAGGCCGGCGGCTACGGCGTTCCGCAGCAGGCGCACCCCCCGCAGCACCAGACCCAGGCGACTCCGCACCCGGGCGGTCACGGTGGCGGCGGCGGTGGCTCCAGCCGTCGCGGTCTGCTGATCGCGGCCGTCGCGGTCGTCGCCGTCGTCGTGATCGGCATCGTCGCCGCCCTGCAGTTCGGTGACAAGGACAAGGGCAAGGGTGGGGAACAGCCCACTGCGAACGACGGCCAGCAGTCGGCGGCTCCCCAGAACCCGGCCAGCCCGGCCCCGAGCAGCAGCCCGAAGCCCTCGCAGGCCCCGCTCCCCAAGGGCGAGGCGGCCGGCGCGGGCATGGTGCTGACCGGTGGTGCGCGGCTGGAGAGCACGGTGCCCGGTTCGAAGAGCTCGGGCGGCCAGTACGTCGCCGGCTTCAACCAGACCGGTGCGGCGCTCACCTGGACGGTGGACGTGCCGGAGGCGGGTGAATACACGCTGTTCGTCAACTACGGCGTTCCCGGCAAGCCCGGCAAGGCGACCCTCACGGTCAACGGGCAGAGCCCGAACCAGTCGCTGAACCTGGACAATTTCGCCAAGGCGGCGGACGGCGCCTGGGAGAAGGGCTGGACGCGCACCTTCGCGTTCATCACCCTCAAGAAGGGCACGAACACGATGAGGATCTCGTGCGAGGCCGGCAACCAGTGCGACGTCGTCTTCGACCAGCTGGAGCTGGGTTCGGGCCACAAGCGCTGACGGCGCTGACGGCGGGGACGGACGCCCCCGGAGACACATCAGGCCCTGCCGCACCCGTGCGGCAGGGCCTGTTTCCGTCGTGCTGCAGTCAAGGGCGTCGTCCACACGGCACCGTGACGGATGTTCAGTCTTCGTCGCGGAGCGGTCAGTCACCGTCGGTGACGCGCACGGAGTGTCGCAACTCCTCGTAGACGCCGGGGTCGAAGGCCCCCGCCACCGGGGCGAGGACGGTGGCCGCCGAGAGGGCGACCGCGCGGGTGAGGCGTTCCGGCCAGTCCAGGCCCTCCGCCAGTGCGGACAGCAGGCCGGCGACCACGGAATCGCCTGCTCCGGTCGGGTTGCCGGACAGTCGGTGCGGCGGGGCCGCCCGCCAGGCGCCCTCGGCGGTGCAGGCCAGCAGGCCGGCCGGGCCGAGCGAGGTGACCACCGCGTGGGCGCCCCGGCGGCGGGCGTCGCGGGTGGCGGGGAGCGGGTCGCGGGATCCGGTGAGCTCGGCCAGTTCGGCGGCGTTCGGCTTGATGATCTCCGGGCGGGCGGCCACTCCGCGGCGCAGGGCCTCGCCACTGGTGTCCAGCAGTACGGGCACCCCGGCCGCGCGGGCCGACCGTACGAGCAGCGCGTACGCGCCCACCGGCACGCCCGGCGGGAGGCTGCCGCACAGGGCCACCGCGCGGGCGCCGCGCACGAGGTCCTCGTAGCGGGCCAGGAACCGCGCCCACTCGGCGGCGGTGATCTGCGGGCCCGGCTCGTTGAACTGCGTGGTGTCGCCGGAGGTCGCGTCGGCGACGGCGACCGTGCGGCGGGTGTTGCCCGCGCAGGGCACCAGGGCGTCGACCGCCCCCGACGACTGCGCAAGCAACTCCCGTACGACGGAGCCGACGGGGCCGCCGGCGAAGCCCGTCGCGGTCACCTCGTGCCCGAGGGCGGCCAGGACGTGCGCGACGTTGATCCCCTTGCCGCCGGGGCGTTCGGTGACGGTGGAGACCCGGTGCGAGGCGTGCGGGAGCAGCCGCGGCACGCGGTACGTGACGTCGAGCGCCGTGTTGAGCGTCACGGTAAGGATCATGGGTACTCCCGGGTCTGATGCTGCCGGGATCATGCCAGGGGGTACCTTCCAGCGGTAGCCGGGGGAGCGGGCGGTCGGCCCGGTTCCGGGGTCGCCCGGTTCCCTCCGCACAGCCGCCCGGCCGTCAGACCGGCGGTCAGGAGGGCGGGCTGACGATCCATTCGCCGCGGCGCATGACTCCCTTGACGTCGAACGCGGCGTCCAGCACGACGAGGTCCGCGTACTTGCCGGGCTCCAGCGAGCCGATCTCGTCGTACAGGCCGATCAGCTTGGCCGGGTTGGCGGAGATCGCCTGGACCACGGACTCCACCGGCAGCTTGTCGAGGGTCACCGAGCGCTTGAAGGCGGTGTCCAGGGTCAGTGTCGATCCGGCGATGGAGCCGCCCTCCACCAGCCGTGCCACGCCGTGCTTGACCTCGACCTCCAGCGGGCCGAGGTGGTAGGTCCCGTCGCCGAAGCCGGCCGCGTCCATCGCGTCGGTGATCAGCGCGACGCGGTGCGCGCCCGCGTGGTGGAAGGCCAGTTCCAGTGCCGCCGGGTGCAGGTGGGTGCCGTCGTTGATGAGCTCGACGGTGATCCGCTCGTCCTCCAGCAGCGCGGCGATCGGGCCGGGTTCGCGGTGGGCGAGGGGCGGCATCGCGTTGAAGAGGTGGGTGGCCACGGTCGCGCCCGCGTCGATGGCGGCGCGCGTCTGCTCGTACGTGGCGTCCGTGTGGCCGATCGCCGCGATGACCCCGTGTTCGGCGAGCAGTCGTACGGAGTCCAGGCCGCCCGGCAGTTCGGTGGCGAGGGTGAACATGCGGGCGGCGCCGTGCGCGGCGTCGATGAGCTTGCGGACCTCGGCCGGGTCGGGGTCGCGGAGCAGGTCCTCCTTGTGGGCGCCCTTGCGGCAGGGGTTGATGAACGGCCCCTCGAAGTGGATGCCGGCGATCTCGCCCGCTTGCGTCAGTTCGGCGAGCAGCCCGGCCCGCCGGGCGAGTTCGTCCAGGTCCCCGGTGACGGTGGAGGCGACCAGGGTGGTGGTGCCGTGTTCGCGGTGGGTGCGGACCCCCTTGAGGACGTCCTCGGCGGTGCCGGAGGTGAACGAGGCGCCGCCGCCACCGTGGTTGTGCATGTCGACGAAGCCGGGGACGATCCAGTGCCCGGACAGGTCGACGCTCAGCGCACCCTCGTGGGCGCTGCCGGCGATGCGGTCGCCGTCGACGATGACTCTGCCGTTCGCCACCGTTCCGGTGGGCAGCACCACCCTGGCGCCCGAAAGAACAGTGCTGTGCGCGCTTCCGGACATCAGGCAGGTACCTCCGTGGCGAGTAGGTCCCAGGCGAGCAGACCTGCGCCCAGGCATCCGGCGGTGTCCCCGAGGGCAGCCGGAACGATGTGGGGGAGCCGCTGGAACGTCACGCGCTCCTCCACGGCCGTCCGTAGTGGTGTGAACAAGGTCTCCCCGGCCTCCGCCAGCCCGCCGCCGATGATCAGCGTGCGCGGGTCCAGCAGGGTGATCGCGGTGACCAGTCCGTCGGCGAGGGCGCCGACGGCGGCCAGCCAGACCTCCCGGGCGCGCGCGTCCCCGGACGCGACGGCCTTGGCGCAGTCCGCGGCGTCGGCCTCCGGGTCGCCGGAGGCCGCGGCCCAGGCGCGGCTGACGGCCGCGGCGGAGGCGAGGGTCTCCAGGCAGCCGTGCTGGCCGCAGCCGCAGGCGGGGCCGCCCGGGCGCACCACGATGTGCCCGATCTCGCCCGCGTAGCCGTGGGCGCCGGCCTCGATGCGGCCGGCGATGCCGATGGCTCCGGCGATGCCGGTGCCGAGCGGGACGAAGAGGAAGCGGTCGGCTCCCCGGCCGGCGCCGATGCGGCCCTCGGCGAGTCCACCCGTGCGCACGTCGTGGCCGAGGGCCACGGGGATGCCGCCGAGGCGGTTGCTGAGCAGGGCGCGCATCGGTACGTCGCGCCAGCCCAGGTTCGCCGCGTAGACGGCGATCCCGTGTTCGGCGTCGACGATGCCCGGGACGGCGATGCCAGCGGCCGAGGCGGGCCGTCCGAAGCGCTCCCGGCCGATGTCGAGCAGCTCGGCGGCGAAGTCCTGGATCGTCTCGACGACGGCGTCGGGGCCCCGCTCGCGGCCGGTGGCCCGGCGCGCTTCGTGGAGCAGGTTGCCCTCCTCGGCGACGAGGGCGGCCTTCATCCCGGTGCCGCCCACATCGAGGGCGATGACGTGTTTCACGGGTTTCACAGAGACAGTCTCGCGTGCTCGGCGGGGAAAGGTCTAGTCCAATGAGGGAGATTGTTGAGCGGCCATACAAATTCGGGACCCGGGTCGGGAGCTCGATGTGGACGAGCCGCCAAAGTGGTGTAGACCTTACGTGGATCGTACGTACAAGAAGTCGTGGATGGAGAACTGTGAAGGGCCGTTACCTGAGCCTGGCCGCGTCCGGCGCCGTGCTGTGCCTGACTGCCGTGACGCTGACGGGCTGCGGAGCCCTCGACGGGCTCACCGGAGACAACGAGGTGACCCTGCGGGTCGTGGCGGCTGACTACGGGGACAATCCGCAGAACTCCTCCGAGGCGTACTGGAAGGACCTCGCCACGGGCTTCGAGAAGGCCAACCCGGGCACCAAGGTCGAGGTCAGCGTCTACTCCTGGTCCGAGGTCGACGCCAAGGTCGCCGAGATGGTCAAGGCCGGCAAGGCCCCCGACATAGCCCAGATCGGCGCCTACTCCGACTACGCGGCCGCCGGCAAGCTGTACTCGGCGGAAGAGCTGCTCTCCGTGAAGACCGAGGCCGACTTCCTCGGGCCGCTCGCGGACGCCGGCAAGGTCAAGCAGGTCCAGTACGGCATGCCCTTCGTCTCCAGCACCCGGCTGCTCTTCTACAACGAGAAGCTGCTCGCCGACGCCGGTGTGATCGGCAAGGACGCCAAGGGATGGCAGCCGAAGAGCTGGGCGGACCTCGAAGCCGCGGCCAAGAAGCTCAAGGCCGCGAACGTGCCCACCCCCTTCGCGCTGCCGCTGGGCCGCGAGGAGGCGCAGGCCGAGACGATGATGTGGATGCTCGCGGGCGGTGGCGGCTACACCGACAACGAGGAGTCGTACGCGATCGACTCCGCCCCCAACGTCAAGGCGCTGGAGTTCCTGCGGGACAAGATGGTCGGCCAGGGGCTGACCGGCCCCGTGGAGCCCGGCAAGCTGGACCGGCAGGCCGCCTTCGACGGCTTCACCAAGGGCGAGGTCGGCATGCTCAACGGGCACCCGACACTGCTCAAGCAGGCCGCGGCCAAGGGTGTGAAGTTCGGCATGGTGCCGCTGCCCACCTCCGACGGCAGCGACCAGCCCGCGATGGGCGTGGCGGACTGGATCATGGCCTTCAAGAACGGCCACCGCCAGGAATCCGGCAAGTTCCTGGACTTCCTGTACCAGCCGAAGAACGTGACGGCCTTCACCGAGAAGTACGACCTGCTGCCCGCCACCACCAGCGGCTACCAGGCCAAGCAGGCCGCCACCGGCGGCTCGTCCGCGCAGCTGAAGCCCTTCCTCACGGCACTGCCCAGCTCCCGGCTGTACCCGGTCGGCAAGAAGTCCTGGGCGGGCGTCAGCGAGGACATCAAGCAGAACATCGGCAAGACCGTCCAGCCCGGCGGACAGCCCGCGAAGGTGCTGGAGCAGATCGCCAGGGCCGCCCGCGCGTCCGACCCGCGCTGACCGGTGGCGGCGGGCCGGGTGTCAGAGCGCGGCGTTAATCTGGCGGTATGACGGACGAGGGGCAGCTGACGGCCACGGAGGCCGCGGTGCTCGCGTACGAGGGACGCACCTGGCCCGGGCCCGGAGCCAAGGAACGGGCCATCCGGGAAGGGCTGGGGATGACCCCCGTCCGCTACTACCAGTTGCTCAATGCACTGATGGACGACCCGCGGGCCCTGGCGCACGCCCCGGGCACGGTGAACCGGCTGCGCAGGATCCGAGAGGCCCAGCGAGCCCGGCGATAGCCGTAGCCGTGGCACCGCCCGGCCGTTAGGGTCGTGCGTATGGGGAGTCATCCGCACGACCTGCCGATGCCCGTCACCGCAGCCGGACGCGAGGGACTCGAAGCCCTGCTCCGCGCACCCCGCCGGTCCGTGGTCGCCCTGGACTTCGACGGCACCCTCGCCGACATCGTCCCGGACCCGGACCAGGCCCGAGCCCACCCCGGAGCCGTCCCGGCCCTGTCCGCACTCGCCCCCGAGGTCGACTCGGTGGCGGTGATCACCGGACGGCCGGCGGGCGTCGCCGTCCGCTACGGGGGCTTCGCCGGCGTCCCCGGCCTGCAGCACCTGGTCGTCCTCGGCCACTACGGAGCCGAACGGTGGGACGCGGTCAGCGGCATCGTCCACGCGCCCGCCGAGCACCCCGGGGTGGCGGCGGTCCGGGCGGAGCTGCCCGGGTTCCTGGATTCCATCGGGGCCTGGCGCGGCACCTGGATCGAGGAGAAGGGCCGGGCACTGGCCGTGCACACCCGCCGGGCGGCGGACCCGGCGGCGGCCTTCGCGGCGCTGCGGGAGCCGCTGGCGGAGCTCGCGGCGCGGCACGGGCTGATGGTCGAGCCGGGGCGTGCGGTGCTGGAACTGAGGCCCCCCGGCATGGACAAGGGCGTCGCCCTGACCGAGTTCCTGGCGGAGCGGGACGCGGAGGCAGTGCTGTACGCGGGCGACGACCTGGGTGACCTGGCGGCGTTCTCGGCCGTGGAGAAGGGCCGGGCCGACGGCCTGCCGGGGCTGCTGGTGTGCAGTGGCTCCGCGGAGGTGCCGGAGCTCGCCGCCCGGGCCGACCTGGTCCTCCCGGGCCCGGGCCCGGTCGCCGCCTTCCTGGCCGCCCTGGCCGAAGCCATCCGAAGCTGAAGTTCAGCCCCTCCGGCGTTTGAGGAGCGGGGTCCGGGGCGGAGCCCCGGCAGCGGCGCCGTGGTCGGGGGCCAGCCCCCGAACCCCCGCGCCTCAAACGCCGGCGGGGCTGGATGGTGCGCCTCAAACGCCGGCGGGGCTGGATTTTCCAGCCGTCCGGCGTTTGAGGACCGGGTCCGGGCAGAGCCCGGTTCAGGCAAGGGCCGAGAGCTGGGCCTCGAACCAGGCCGCCGGTGGGAGGGCCGTCGCCGCTGCCGCGAGGCGTTTGGTGCGTTCCGCGCGCTCAGCCGCCGGCATGGACAGCGCCACGTGCAGGGCCACGGCCGTTTCCGTCACGTCGTACGGGTTCACCTTCAGCGCGTCCTGGCGGAGCTCCTCGTACGCCCCCGCCCCCGTGGACAGCACCAGCGCGCACCCCGCCTCCGACACCACCGGGATCTCCTTCGCCACCAGGTTCATCCCGTCCCGCACCGGGTTCACCAGCGCCACGTCCGCCAGCCGGTACGCCGCCAGCGAGCGTTCGAAGTCGTCCTTCACCGACACCAGCACCGGCTGCCACTCCGCCGTACCGAACTCCGCGTTGATCTCCGCCGCCAGATCCCGCACCGACTGCGTGTAGTCCCGGTACACCCTCAGGTCCTGCCGCGACGGGTACGCCGACGCCAGGTGGACCACTCGGCCCCGCCATTCGGGGAAGTGGGTCAGGAGCTCCCGGTAGGCCAGCAGGCCGCGCAGGATGTTCTTCGACAGTTCCGTGCGGTCCACGCGGACGATCGTCTTCAGGTCTCCGACCTCGGCCCGCAGCTGCGCCAGTTTGTCGTCGACCCCGGGCCGGTGCGCCAGTTCCCGCAGCTCGGCGTCGTCCACTCCGAGGGGATACCTGGACACCCGCGTGAACCGTTTCTCGGCGCCGCTCTTCTTGTGCCTCACACCGGCCGGCTTCTCGCCCCTCGCGATGCCGCTCGCGTCGTCGATGTCCGCGCCGTCGATGAAGCCGTTCGCCCACTTCGAGGTGTGGAAGCCCAGCAGGTCCGCCCCCAGCATCCCCCACACCAGCTCCTTGCGGACGGTGTCCGGGAGCATGTCCATGAAGGGCGCCGACGCCCACGGCGTGTGCGTGAAGTGCGCGATCTTCAGATCCGGCCGCAGCTCGCGCAACTGCCCCGGAACCAGCGCCAGGTGGTAGTCCTGCACCAGAACGCGGGCGCCCTCCGCCGCCTCGTCCGCGAGGGCTTGCGCGAAGGCCCGGTTGTAGCGCCGGTACGACCCCCACCGCCGGTGGAACTCGGCGTCGAAGACCGGTTCGCGCGGGATGTCGTAGAGGTGGTGATGTGTGAACCACAGCACAGAATTGGCGATTCCGTTGTACGCGTCGTCATACATCGTGGGATCGATATCCAACATCCGGACGCCCGGCTCGGACGCGCCCCGGCGGACCGCTTCCCGGTCCGCGTCCGACAGCGCCGCGCAGATCCACAGCGCCTCCGGCTGCTCGGCGAGGGCCGTGGAGAGTCCGGAGACGAGACCGCCCCCGCCGCGCCGGGCGCTGAGCGTCCCGTCCTCGGCGAGCGCGTAGGAGAGGGGGCCGCGGTTCGCGGCGACGAGCACCTGGGAAGCCATGCCGCCAACCTAGCCCGGCCCGCACCCGCTCAAACCGTACGTTCGCTCACGCCACGCGACGCAGTGCGTACTCCTCGATGCCCGCCATCGGCGGTCGCTCCTCCGTGTCCACCGGGTACGTCCGCGGCCGGAAGCCCTCCGGCCCGCGCTCGAACTGCGTGAGTTCCGGTCGTACGAGGTGCCCGCGCGAGAGCCGGACCTGGGCGGTGCGGTAGATCGCCGCGGCCATCCGGCCCAGCGCCTGCCCGTCCTGGTGGCGGTGGAGCCGTACGCCCACGTCCACCTGGGCCAGCGCGTCCAGCCCGACCGTGTGCAGCGCGTCGACCAGCAGGCCCAGCTCGACGCCGTAGCCGACGGGGAACGGCAGCTGCTCCAGCAGGGAGCGGCGTACGGCGTACTCGCCGCCCAGCGGCTGCACGAAGCCGGCCAGCTGCGGCCAGTGGAGGTTGAGGAGCGGGCGGGCGACCAGCTCGGTGACCCGGCCGCCCTGGCCCGGGGTGTCCCCCAGCGGCCGGTCGTACATCGCCTTGACGAACTGCACGTCGGGGTCGGTCAGCAGCGGGCCGACGATGCCGGAGACGAAGGCGGCGGAGAAGTCCCGCAGGTCGGCGTCGACGAAGCAGACGACGTCCCCGTCGGTGGCCAGCAGCGAGCGCCACAGCACCTCGCCCTTCCCGGGCAGTGCCGGCACGCGGGGCAGGATCTCGTCGCGGTGCACCACCCGGGCCCCAGCCTTCGCCGCGACCTCCGCGGTCCGGTCGGCGGAGCCCGAGTCGATGACGACCAGCTCGTCCACCAGGGGGAACGGGAGTCCCTCGATCAGCTCACGCCGGATGACCTCGACGATCGCGCCGACCGTCGCCTCTTCGTCCAGCGCGGGCAGCACCACGCTGACCGTGGTCCCGGCCGCCCGTTTCCGGTCGAGCAGCTGGTCGAGCGGTCGGTCGGCGGCGGACCAGGAGCGGTCGGCCAGCCATCGCTCCACCTCTTCCAGCACCCTCAGCACTCCCTGCGTGTCGGCGATATTCGCCCTTATGTGATCCATCTCGCGGTTCGGACGCCTGTCTCAGTCGCGCGAGCCTTCGGTTACAGTCTTGAACAACGCGAAGGACCACCGCATGCCGGGGGTCCCGCGCACAAACGCACCGGCGCGCCATAGAGCGCGTGTGCCGGTGCCATACCGCTCATCCAGAGGGGCAGAGGGACACGGCCCGTTGAAGCCCCGGCAACCCTCCAGTCGGTTCTCGCGATCGCGCGTCAGCGCTCGTCAGCGAGGTCCCCGGCTAGGGAAGGTGCCAATTCCGTCTCATGGCGAAGTGCGCCATGGGGAAGATGAGGAGAAAGGGCCTCGCCATCATGGCTGCACAGACTGTCGCCACCTCTGTTGATCTCGGACCCGCCACCGGCCTTTCCTGTCGCGAGTGCGGTACCCGTTTCGAGCTCGGCCCCATCTTCGCGTGCGCCGAATGCTTCGGACCGCTGGAAGTCGCCTACGACCTGCCGACCGGCGACCCCGAGGCCCTGCGCGCCGCGATCGAGGCCGGTCCCAACAACATCTGGCGCTACGCGCCGCTGCTGCCCGTCCCCGCGGACGTGGCGTCCAAGCCCAGCCTGAACCCCGGCTTCACCAAGCTCGTGGACGCGGCCAACCTGGCCAAGGAGCTGGGCATCACCGGCAAGCTCTACGTCAAGGACGACTCCGGCAACCCGACGCACTCCTTCAAGGACCGCGTCGTGGCCATCGCCGTCGAGGCCGCCCGCGCCTTCGGCTTCACCACCCTGTCCTGCTCCTCGACCGGCAACCTGGCCGGCGCCGTCGGCGCCGCGGCCGCCCGGGCCGGCTTCCGCTCCTGCGTGTTCATCCCGCACGACCTGGAGCAGGGCAAGGTCGTCATGGCCGGTGTGTACGGCGGTGACCTGGTCGGCATCGAGGGCAACTACGACGACGTCAACCGCTTCTGCTCCGAGCTCATCGGCGATCCGCTGGGCGAGGGCTGGGGCTTCGTCAACGTCAACCTGCGTCCGTACTACGGCGAGGGCTCCAAGACCCTCGCCTACGAGATCTGCGAGCAGCTCGGCTGGCAGCTGCCCGACCAGATCGTGATCCCGATCGCGTCCGGCTCGCAGCTGACGAAGATCGACAAGGGTCTGCAGGAGCTCATCAAGCTCGGCCTCGTCGAGGACAAGCCGTACAAGATCTTCGGCGCCCAGGCCGAGGGCTGCTCCCCGGTGTCCACCGCCTTCAAGGCCGGTCACGACGTGGTCCGCCCGCAGAAGCCGAACACCATCGCGAAGTCCCTCGCGATCGGCAACCCGGCGGACGGCCCGTACGTCCTGGACATCGCCCGCCGCACCGGCGGTTTCGTCGAGGACGTCAACGACGAGCAGGTCGTCGAGGCCATCAAGCTCCTCGCGCAGACCGAGGGCATCTTCGCCGAGACCGCGGGCGGCGTGACCGTCGGCGTGACGAAGAAGCTCATCGAGGGCGGGCAGCTCGACCCGACGCTCACCACCGTCGTCCTCAACACCGGTGACGGCCTCAAGACCCTGGAGGCGGTGGCCGCGGACAGCGGGCAGACCGCCACCATCCGCCCGAGCCTGGACGCGTTCCGCGCCGCCGGCCTCGCCTGATCCTCTTCCTCCTGCACCCGGAAAGGCAGTAGCGCCATGAGCGTCAACGTCCGCATCCCCACCATCCTGCGCACCTACACCGGCGGCGTCTCCGAGGTCCCGGCCGAGGGCGCGACCCTCGCCGAGGTCATCGAGTCCCTGGAGAAGAACCACCCGGGCATCGCCGCGCGGGTCCTGGACGACCAGGGCAAGCTGCGCCGCTTCGTGAACGTCTACGTCAACGACGACGACGTGCGCTTCGAGGGCGGGCTGCAGGCGGCGACGCCGGACGGCGCCGGCGTCTCGATCATTCCGGCCGTCGCCGGCGGTTGCTGATTCCCCGGATCCCCACCGGATCCCCCCGGTCACCGCTCCGGTGACACGCGCAAAACGAAATTGCCCCCTCCGCTAAAGCGGAGGGGGCAATTCTGCTTGATTGGGCACGGTAGGGTTGGGGAAGTCCCCTCCGCTGTTCTTGCCCCCTGCATATGAACGGGCCGCGCAAGGGTCGACATCGAGCCAACATGCGAGTGCGGTATGGGGCTTTGGCGAGATATGTCAGGCCCGAGTTGCCCGGGAGTATGGCAAATTTTCACTCTATTTCAATGTTTCTCGGTGTCTAGATTTCTCATCGGATTGACCTGTTGCAGACAGCATCCGCGCAGATACATTCAGCCTCGGTCGACGCGTTCCGACGCAAGTTCTGACCCGGGATCGTGAAGTGCGTTCCTGCGCAAGGGCCAGTAATAGGGGAGTTAGGCATGGCTCAGGGCACCGTCAAGTGGTTCAACGCGGAGAAGGGCTACGGCTTCATCGCGGTCGACGGTGGTGCGGATGTGTTCGTCCACTACAGCGCCATCCAGATGGACGGGTACCGCACCCTTGAAGAGGGTCAGCGGGTCGAGTTCGAGATCTCGCAGGGCCAGAAGGGTCCGCAGGCGGACATGGTCAAGCTCGCACTCGGCTAGTCCTGGAGCGATCGACCACCGACGCACGGTCTTCAGTGAAGACCTGGAACACACACGAGGGGCCCACATCCTGGACACGGGATGGGGGCCCCTCGTGGTGTGCCCGGTAGTGGCCCGGTAACAGCGCAAGCCGCTTGCACTCGGAGGGGTCGAGTGCTAATCATTGGCGTTAGCACTCTCCGGTTGAGAGTGCTACTGAACGAGGACCGGGTCGGTGAGGCCCGCAGGGTCCGGCGGGAAGGAACCGTCGGGCACGCAGGCCGTCCGTCGCGGGCGCGGGCGCGGTCCAGGAGCAATCCACCGCTGTCCGGGAGGACCACTTCAGATGGCCAAGATCATTGCGTTCGACGAGGAGGCCCGCCGCGGCCTCGAGCGTGGGATGAACCAGCTCGCCGACGCCGTCAAGGTCACCCTTGGCCCCAAGGGTCGCAACGTCGTCCTTGAGAAGAAGTGGGGCGCCCCCACGATCACCAACGATGGTGTTTCCATCGCCAAGGAGATCGAGCTCGAGGACCCGTACGAGAAGATCGGCGCCGAGCTGGTCAAGGAAGTCGCCAAGAAGACGGACGACGTCGCCGGCGACGGTACGACCACCGCCACCGTTCTCGCCCAGGCGCTCGTCCGCGAGGGCCTGCGCAACGTGGCCGCGGGTGCGAACCCGATGGCCCTCAAGCGCGGTATCGAGAAGGCCGTCGAGGCCGTCTCCGCCGCCCTGCTCGCCCAGGCGAAGGATGTCGAGACCAAGGAGCAGATCGCTTCTACGGCCTCCATCTCCGCCGCCGACACCCAGATCGGCGAGCTCATCGCCGAGGCCATGGACAAGGTCGGCAAGGAAGGCGTCATCACCGTCGAGGAGTCCCAGACCTTCGGTCTGGAGCTGGAGCTCACCGAGGGCATGCGCTTCGACAAGGGCTACATCTCGGCGTACTTCGCCACCGACATGGAGCGCATGGAGTCGTCCCTCGACGACCCGTACATCCTGATCGTCAACTCCAAGATCGGCTCGGTCAAGGACCTGCTGCCGCTCCTGGAGAAGGTCATGCAGTCCGGCAAGCCGCTGCTGATCATCGCCGAGGACGTCGAGGGCGAGGCGCTCTCCACCCTCGTCGTCAACAAGATCCGCGGCACCTTCAAGTCCGTCGCCGTCAAGGCCCCGGGCTTCGGTGACCGTCGCAAGGCCATGCTCGGTGACATCGCCATCCTTACGGGCGGCACGGTCATCTCCGAGGAGGTCGGCCTCAAGCTGGAGAACGCCGGTCTCGACCTGCTCGGCCGCGCCCGCAAGGTCGTCATCACCAAGGACGAGACCACCATCGTCGACGGTGCCGGTGACAGCGACCAGGTCCAGGGCCGCGTGAACCAGATCCGCGCCGAGATCGAGAACTCCGACTCGGACTACGACCGCGAGAAGCTCCAGGAGCGCCTCGCGAAGCTGGCCGGCGGCGTGGCCGTCATCAAGGCCGGTGCCGCGACCGAGGTCGAGCTCAAGGAGCGCAAGCACCGCATCGAGGACGCCGTTCGCAACGCGAAGGCGGCCGTCGAGGAGGGCATCGTCGCCGGTGGTGGCGTGGCCCTGCTGCAGGCCTCCGCGGTCTTCGAGAAGCTGGAGCTCGAGGGTGACGAGGCGACCGGCGCCAACGCCGTGAAGCTCGCCCTGGAGGCCCCGCTCAAGCAGATCGCCGTCAACGGTGGTCTCGAGGGTGGCGTCGTCGTCGAGAAGGTGCGCAACCTGCCGATCGGTCACGGCCTGAACGCCGCGTCCGGCGAGTACGTCGACATGATCGCCGAGGGCATCATCGACCCGGCGAAGGTCACGCGCTCCGCGCTGCAGAACGCCGCGTCGATCGCCGCGCTGTTCCTGACGACCGAGGCCGTCATCGCCGACAAGCCCGAGAAGGCCGGTGCCCCCGCGGGCGGCGGCATGCCGGGCGGTGACATGGACTTCTGATCGACCCCGGCTCCGGCCACTGGTTGATCGGCTGTTCTCGAACGAGGGCGGCACCCCCACGGGGGTGCCGCCCTCGGGCGTTTCCCGGACGGGGTCTCAGGCGGCGGGGTGTGCGATGAAGGTGACCTCTTCGCGGTCTTCGTCGAGGGCGATGGTCAGACCCGCGTCCAAGGCGTGAGCGAGGCGGCGCAGTAGCGGCAGCGTGGGCACCGCGTCGGCGCCCTCCACCCGGGAGACCTTCGCCTGCGTGAGCCCGGCCCGCTCGGCCAACTGGGCCTGGGACAGGCCCAGCGCCTTGCGCCGCTCGTAGACGGCCTTGGCGAACGCCATGGCCAGCCGGATCTCAGCTCGCTCGGCCCGCACCTCGGCCGACTCGACGTACCCCTGTGCGGCCGTCTTCTCGCGGGTCAGCTTCCAGCGGGTGTGGTTCATGACGGGCCCCTTTCGTCCGGGATCCGGCGTTCCGGCCGGTCAGAAGCCGGTGGTGTCGATCGCGAAGTCGAACGGTTCCGGGACGTGCAGGGGCTCGCTGAAGGACACCGTCGTACGGGAGCGGTACCCGTGCGGGGAGGGGTCCCAGAAGCAGGTGATCTCCGAGTCCTGCATGTCGACGACCAGGTAGACCGGTACGAGGCGTCCGTAGACGTCGAGCTTCTCGTTCCAGTCGGCGTCCTTGGTCGACAGGGAGGTGAACTCGGCGACCAGCGACAAGGCCGCCCCGTCCGCGTGGCGGCCCTCTTCGCCGAAAGAGGCCTCGTCCGCGACGAAGAGGTCGGGGCCGTAGGCGCGCTCCGCTGTCGGGAAGCTGAAGAGGAAGGGCGACGTCTCGGCGAAGTGCCCCTTGGGCGCGTGCGCCTCGATCTGCTTGCGAAGCGCGCGCATGGGACGCAGGTAGCGCAGCGCGGAAAACGGCGACACGACGATCTTCCCCCGGATGAGCTCGGCCTTGAAGCCGTCTGGCGTGTCCATCTCCTCGACGGTGCGCAGGAGTGTTTCGAACGTTGGCGGCGACAGAGTCCCTATGGGTGTGGCCCGTTCGATCATGGTCGTCACCGTCGTCCTCCGGGGCGTGCCGTGCCGTGGGTGTGTGCCTCGTCCCAGGCTAGCGACGGCGGGGCCGCCGTGCCCGGCCTATGGGACGTGCCACCCGTGGATGCGGCGGGTTTGGTTGACTGGTCGCATGAGCGATCTCTTCGTCAAGATCTGCGGACTCAAGACCGCGCACGACGTCGACGTGGCCGTGGCCGCCGGGGCGGACGCCGTCGGGTTCGTCTTCGCGCCCGGGAGCCCGCGGACCGTGGACGCCGCCACCGCGCGGGAGCTCGCCGCACGGGTGCCCGCCGGGGTGCTCACCGTGGGCGTCTTCCGGGGGCAGTCGGTGGCGGAAGTGCGGCGGTTCGCCGAGGAGAGCGGTGTGCGGGGCGTGCAGCTGCACGGCGAGGAGGGGCCCGAGGACTTCGCGGCGCTGCGGGCCGAGGGCCGGACCCTGCTGCGGGCCACCGCCGAGCGCGTGGAGTGCTGCGGTGAGTACGGCGAGGACCTGCTGTTGCTGGACGCGCCCGACCCGGGCTCCGGCAAGCCGTGGAACTGGGGTGCGGCGGACTTCGCCGCGCCCGAGGGGCGCTGGCTGCTCGCCGGCGGGCTGAACCCGGGCAACGTGGGGGAGGCGCTCGCGGCCACCGGGGCGTGGGGCGTGGACGTGTCCAGCGGGGTGGAGCGCGAGCGCGGCGTGAAGGACCCCGACCTGATCCGCGCCTTCATCGCGGCGGCCCGCGCCTAGTTTTCCGTATCGATCGTTACGGAAATCGTGCCCTCCGGGCGGGGCTCGGCAGCCCCGGCTCCGCCGCCGCGCGCCGGGTGACCGGGCGCGTGGTCGACGCCACCGGGGGCTCCGCGCTCTGACCGCCTACCCGGCACCGGGTCGGCGTCACCGGGCGAACTCCTTGAGGGGTTCGGTGTCGAGGGTGATGTCCACCGGGGCGGGGACCGTGACGGAGGCCCCGTCCGGGAGGGAGGGGCTGTCGCGGTACGAGCCGTCTTCGGGATCGCTGTGGACCGTCAGCGTGCAGCTTTCCCGGTCGATGAGCAGGTGGACCGGGATCCCGGCCGCCGCGTACCCGTCCCGCTTCTCCTTCCGGTCCCGCCGGTCGGTGTCCGCGTCGTGGGAGGTCGCCTCCAGGACCATCAGCACGCCCTTCGGGTCGGCCCACTCGCCTCCGTCCGGTACGAACGGGGCACAGGCTAGGGGCATATGCGCGCCCTGACGTCGTCTTTGGGGAGGCTTCCCCCGATCGGATGGGGCCCGGTCGGGAACGGCGGCGGCCGGTCGATAGGGTCCCACTCGGGGGGATCATGGAAATGGAACGACCGCGACCGGTGCGGCTCTTGGGACACCTCGCATGTGCTGCCGCCGCAGCGTTCGCGGCGGTGGCGGCCCTGTACCTGGTCCTCCTGGCGAAGCTGGTGCTCGCCGACGCCCCCGTCCGCGTGTGCGGGATCGACAGCTGCCCGCGCGGCACGGGCGTCCTCGCGCTCCTCGCCCCGCTGTGCGCCGCCGCCGCGTGGCTGCTGTGGCGCACACCGAGGAAGCGCGGCCACGGCCGCCCCCCGGTGTACGTCCGCGTGATCGCAGGCTGCGTGGCGCTGGCCGCGCTGGGGCCCGGCTGGTCGGGCTTCGAGCAGGTGCGCGGCCCGCAGCTGGACCTGTCCGGGTGGCAGCAGCCGGTGCATCCGGCGGCGGCCCCGGTCGGCGTCTGGGCGCTCGCGCCCGGAAGGCTCGTACGGGCCCGCACGGACGGGCTCGTCGCCTACAACGGGGAGGGCCGCAGGGGTTGGCGGCTGCCCGCCCCGGAGCGCACGCCGCTCTGCGCGCTCAGCCGGACGATCTCGTCGGGCACCGGCCTCCTCGCGTACGGGGAGAGCGTGGGCACGTGCGGCTCGCAGGTCGTCGCCGTGGACCTGGTCGAGGGCCGGGTCCGCTGGACCCGGGACACCGGCCGGGCCCTGGTGGCCGCGGCGGGCCCGAGCGCCGTCGTGGCGGACCGGGACACGGTGACCGGCCTCGACCTGCGCGGCGGCCAGGAGCTCTGGCGGGTCCCGGTCCCGGCCGACTGCACGGTGAAGGCCGTCGACGGCTCGGACCAACGCGCCCTCTACGTGGAGGAGTGCGGCGACGCCGCCCGGATCACGGCCGTCGACGCCCGTACGGGGACCCGCGTCTGGCAGAGCGCGCTGCCGACGGCGAGCCGGCTGCGCGAGGTGCGGGTGTTGTCCGCCGTCCCGCCGGTCCTGCGCGTCACGGAGACCGCCGAGAAGGGCATGGACGGGGTGCTGCTGCTAGACGACACGGGCCGTGTGCGGGGCTCGATACCCGCCTCGGGTCCGGACGGGGACCTGCTGTCCGAGCCGTCGCCGGTGCTGACCGGAGACCTGCTGGTCACCGCGGTGAAGCAGGGGGAGGGGAACGGCGTGTCCGCCTACTCCCTCACCGACGGCCGGCTGCTGTGGCACGCGGGCGTCGGCGACGACGAGGTCCACGGGCTGGCCCCGACCGGCCCGGGCGAGGTCGGCGTGGTGACCTCGGACCGCTGGTGGACGTACCTCACCCACCGCGGCCTGGGCGACGGCGGGCGCAGGGCGGTCCCCACGGTCCTGCGCGACCTGCCCCTGGGCGAGCGGTTCGCGTTCTATCCCGGGCCGCCCGGCTCGTACGTCTTCGTCAACCTGGACCGCAAGGGCCTGCTGCCGCCCCTCTTCGACATCGACCCGGTCTTCGGCTGGTGACGGTCGGCGCGTACCGAGCGCGGCGCGGCCGTACGCGCACGACCCGCCCCCCGGTCACGCGTCCGAGAGCCCCCACCTCCCGTACTGGCCGTTGCCGAAGGCGCCGTCCCCGGTGGCCCGGCCGTCCGCCTCGACGTACTCGACGTCGGGCATCTCGCGCAGGGCCTCGACCTGTTCGGGGCTGAGCCGGGCGGAGAAGCCGTGCAGGACGGCGCGGTAGATGTGCATCGGGGTGGCGCCGACCCGGTCCGCCACCTCGGCCGGGTCGCTGTCTTCCCGCACGGTGACGATGTACGTGGCGTGGTCGGCGGCGGGGGCCGTGTGCGGTACGGGTTCCCGCACCTCGGCGGTGGCCGCGGCGACGGGCAGGGCGGCGACGGCGGCCAGTACGGCGACGGCCACGGGCAGGGCTCGGCTCAGGCGGATGCGCATGGCCCGAGGCCATCACGGGCGGCGGGACCGGTCAACGACGCCCGCGGGTGTGGCGGGGGCACGGGCGGCGCACCGGCCGTGCGCTCCCTGGTCCGGGGGCGGGCCGTACGGGTGATCTGGCCGCGTCGACGCGCCCACCCGACGGACAACCAGGTGAGCCGGTGATTCAACCCGCCGAGAGGTGGCACCGATGGAGCTGGGGGCCGCCCTCGCAGGAGCACCCGGTGCCGTCCGTGAGGGCGGCGGCTCCCCCGTGCCTTCCCGCCACCCGTCAGGGAGTTCCTTCCATGCGCCTGCTCGCCCGCCTGGCCGCCGCCGCCCTCCTCACCGTCCCCCCGGTCGCCGCTGGTACGGCCTCCGCCGCGGCCCCGGAGCCGACCCCGGCGCCGCTGAAGACCGCCGCCAACCCGGTGCCCGGCGAGTACATCGTGACGTTGGAGAAGGGGGTGGACGCGGCCGGGGCCGCGCAGGAGCTGGGCCTGGAGCCCTCGTTCGTCTACACCTCGGCGCTCAACGGCTTCGCCGTCCCGCTGACCCCGCTCCAGCTGACGACCGTCCGCAACAGCCCGGGGGTGGCCTCGGTGGAGGAGGACGCGACGGTCCGGCCCGTCCCGCGGCCGAGCACCGTGACCGGCACCCGGGTCCCGGCGAACTCGTGGGGCCTGGACCGGATCGACCAGGAGAAGCTGCCGCTGGACAACGACTTCACCGTCGCGGGCGACGGCGCCGGCGTGACCGCCTACATCCTCGACACCGGCATCGACTACCAGCACAGCGAGTTCGGCGGGCCGGCCGGCACCCGTGCCGCCTTCGGCTTCGACGCCGTCGACGGCGGGCGCGACGGCCAGGACTGCAACGGCCACGGCACGCACGTCGCGGGCACGGTCGCCGGACAGACGTACGGAGTGGCGCGCCGGGCCAACGTGGTCAGCGTCCGCGTTCTCAGCTGCGACGGCACGGGCACCTTCTCCGGGATCATCGCGGGCCTGGACTGGGTGGCCAGGAACGCCCGGCAGCCGGCGGTCCTGAACGTCTCCTTGGGCGGGGACAGGTCCGAAGCGGTGAACAACTCCGCCAACGCGGTCACCGACGCGGGTGTGCTGCCGATCGTGGCGGCGGGCAACTCCGCGAAGGACGCCTGCCTGGTCTCCCCGGCCTCCGCGCCGAAGGCCTTCACGGTGGCGGCGAGCGACCGGTCCGACGAGGAGAGCTCCTTCTCCAACCACGGCGAGTGCGTCTCCCTCTACGCGCCGGGCGAGGACATCGTCTCCGCCCAGCTCGACGGCGGCAGCATCTCCCACAGCGGCACCTCGATGGCCGCGCCGCACGTGACCGGTGTCGCGGCCCTCTACAAGGCCGCGAACCCGACGGCGGCTCCGCAAGCCGTCGCCGATTTCCTCAAGGACAGGTCCACCAAGGACGTCCTGAGCGGTGTCAGCCCGCTCACCCCGAACCGCCTGCTCTTCACCGGCGGGCTCTGATCCGGGCCCGCGCCCGGCTCACGCCCCCGCCGCGCGGAACCGGGCGAGGAGAGCGGCGGCCTGCGGGGCGTCCGCGTCGAAGAACTGTTTGGCGAGGGCGGGCGGGACGGCCGGTCCGTGCATGCGCACCTCGTGGCAGCTGAAGCAGAACGCGGCCTCCATCAGGACCGGTTCGAGGGAGTCGTCGTAGGCGCGCACGCTCCATCCGGGTGCGAAGCCGCACCGGTGCTGCCCGCTGCCGGGCAGGGTCCCGATGAGCGCGAGGGCGTCGGTCACCTCGTCCCCCGACCAGTGGGCGACCGGCCTGCCCGGGTACGGGGCGCCCGCCTCGGTCGGGAGGGCGGATATCCGTACCACCTCGATCAACGCGGTACCGGTCACGACTTCGGTGGGCAGTTGCATGAACCCAGTCTCCCCGGCCCCCTGTCGGGCCGGGGAGTCCGGGCCTCAGAAGCCGGTGCCGGTGCCGGTGCCGAAGCCGGTGGCCCCCCTGTCCTCCTCCACGGTCTCGACGTCCGGCATCTCGCGCAGGGCCTCGACCTGGGCGGGGCTGAGCCGGGCGGAGAAGCCGTGCAGGACGGTGCGGTAGACGTGGACCGGGGTGACGCCGACGCGCTCGGCCACCTCGGCCGGGTCGACGCCCTCCCGCACGGTGACGACGTACGTGGCGTGGTCGGCGGGGGCCGTGTGCGGTACGGGTTCCGGCACGTCGGTGGTGGCCGCGGGCGCGGGCGTGGCGACGGCGGCCAGTGCGGTGACGGCCGCGGGCAGGACTCGCTTCAGGCGGTTGCGCATGGTCCGAGGCGATCACGGGCGGCGGGGCCGGTCAACGACGCCCGGGGGTGTGGCGGATGCACGGCGGGCACCGGCCGCGCGCTCCCTGATGTGGGGGGCGGACGTACGGGTGAATCTCGCACGAGTTTCCGGGGGTGGGGCGGAGCGGGCTGCGGCCCGGGCGGCGCAAGGGACTAACCCTTTCTGCAGCGTACGCGACAGGCCATGTCGACGTGGCGATCGGACGATCGGCCAGGTGGCGGCGGAGGTTCAAGCCGCGCCGAGGAGGTGCCCGATGCAAAGGGGGGCCGCACCCGCGGAGGACTCCAGATCGCGGGGGCGGCTCTTCCACGCCGACCTTCCAAGCACGTCAGGGAGCTCCTTCCATGCGTCTGCTCGCACGTCTGGCCACCGCTGTCCTCCTCACCGTCACTCCCGTCGCGGCCGGTACGGCCTCCGCCGCGGCCCCGGAGCCGACCCCGGCGCCGCTCCACACGTCCGCGAACGCCATCTCGGGCAGCTACATCGTCAGCCTCGACAAGAAGGTGGCCCCGGCGGCGTTCGCGAAGCGGCTGGGCCTGACGGCGAAGTTCACCTACACCAAGACGATCAACGGCTTCGCGGCGTCCCTCACGGCGGAGCAGCTGAAGACCGTCCGTGGGACGGCCGGTGTGGCGTCCGTGACGCAGGATGCGACGGTGACCGTGCCGCCGACCCCCGTGAAGGGGGTCGGGACCAAGTCGCCCTCCAACTCCTGGGGCCTGGACCGCATCGACCAGCGGTTCCTGCCGCTGGACGGCAACTTCAGCGCCAACCGCAGTGGGCAGGGCGTGACGGCGTACATCGTCGACAGCGGCATCGACTACCGGCACCCCGACTTCGAGGGCCGTGCACGGCCGGGCTTCGACGCGATCGGGGGCGGCCTCAACGGCGGGGACTGCAACGGCCACGGCACGCACGTCGCGGGCACGGTCGGCGGTTCGACCTTCGGCGTGGCGCGCAAGGTGACCCTGGTCAGCGTCCGGGTCCTCGGCTGTGACAACCGGGGTTCCTGGGCGGGCATCATCGCGGGCTTCGACTGGGTGGCCAACAACATCCGGCAGCCGGCCGTCCTGAACGCCTCGCTGGGCGGCGGCCGGCTCGAAGCGGTCAACGCGGCCGCGACCGCCGTGTCCGACCGGGGCGTGCTGCCGGTCATCGCGGCGGGCAACGACAACATCGACGCCTGCCGGGTCTCGCCCGCCTCCGCCGAGCGCGTGGTGACGGTCGGCGCGACGAACCGCTTCGACGAGGAGACCGACTTCTCGAACTGGGGCACCTGCCTGGACCTCTACGCCCCCGGCAAGGACATCATCTCGGCGCGTCTGGGCGGCGGCAGCGTGGCCCTGGACGGTACGTCCATGGCCGCGCCGCACGTCACCGGTGTGGCCGCGCTCTACAAGTCGGAGCACCCGAACGCGCTGCCGGCGGAGGTGACGGACTTCCTGGACGAGGTGTCCACGAAGGACATCGTCCAGAACCTCAGCGCCGACAGCCCGAACAAGCTGCTGTTCACCGACGGTCTCTGACCGCTCAGAGCGACCCGACGAACCGGGCCCAGGCCTGCGCGTGGAACACCACGTGCGGGCCTTCGGGCTGCTTGGAGTCCCTCACGGGGACGAGGTGGGGGTGGCCGTCGGCCACTTCGAGGCAGTCGCCGCCAGTGCCGTCGCTGTGGGTGGACTTCCGCCAAGTGGCCATCTCCAGGCAGTTGCCGCCGCTGCCGTCGCTGTAGCTGGACTTCAGCCACGTGGCTGCTGACAGGTCGTACTCAGGCGTGCTGGTCATGTTCGTAATCCTCCGCCACGGACTCGATCAAAGCCAGCGATTCGCTGGGTGACAGCGCGCCGGCCGTGAGGAGATCGTAGGTCAGCGAATGGCGTGCCACGGTTGCCGGATCGTCCAGAAGCACCCCTATGGCGTTGCCTTGGACATACGCCAGAGGAGGAGCGTCCTCAAAGGTCATCAGCTTCAGGGTGCCGCCCATGGACGAATGTGCTCCTGCACTGAACGGCAGTACCTGCACGAAGATCCGGCGTGCACGGATCAGGGTTGTGATGTGACGTAGGACCTCGGCCATCACTGCCCGGCTGCCGACGACTCGTCGAAGAGCTGATTCGTCGAGTACACACCAGAACAACGGGGTTGTTGGATCACTGAGGACACCGGCCCGGTCCAGCCGGTTCTGCACCAGCTCGGAGATGACCTCCTCGGTGGCCGTTGGCTGGTAGGCGATGAAGACAGCCCGGGCGTATGCCTTCGTCTGGAGCATCCCGGGCAGCGCCAAGGGCGCGTACTCCCGGATCGTCTTCGCTTCCGCTTCCGCTTCAGCAGCCTCCGCGAAGTGGTTCGGGTACTTCGACTTGGCCAGTGCCCCGCAGTTGCGGGCGAAGAAGCCGTCCGTGCCGAGGATCTCGTCGATCTGTTTGGCGTATTCGAGGTGCATGCGACGCGTGCCCGATTCGAGCTGGCCGATGAACGCGCCGCTGACGAAGAGCCGTTCGCCGAGTTCGGCCTGGCTCATGCCCGCGCGTTCGCGCGCCACGCGCAGTTCCGCGCCCAGGAGGGCGCGGGGTGAGGAGGAGGGATCGAGGTTCTTTCGTGGCATGGCAACTCCCTGAGCAACATGTCCGGTTGTTGAGGGGCCCTCACTTGAAAGGCTAGTGAGCACATCGCCACTCTGTGTGAAGAAGTTGGATACTCAGAGTGGAAAGGTGACATGTCATGGTGCTCTCCCCACAGGAGCGCATGCAGGCGGCCGAGGAGGCCGTCCAGCAGCTGCGGAACTCGCTCGCCGGGGTCGGGGTGCTGTTCCCCTCGCTGGACGTGGACCGGGTCTCCGCCGCCGGCACGTACGGCCTGCCGCTGGTCGACCTCGGCCGCTGCAACCTCGACACCGCGCTCCGGCTGGCCGCCGTATTGCACGAGCGGGCGGCGGGCGCGTGAGCGGGTCCGTGGAGGCGGTGAACTTCGCCTTCGAACTCGGCTGGAAGCTGCGCGGGTTGGAGACGGCCCTCGCCGCCGGCGCGTGGAGGCGTGGAGGCATGGGACTGTCCGTGCGCGTGGAGGGCGAAGAGTGCGGCACGCTCTGGACGGCCGTCGGGGACGACGGGGAGCGGCGGGAGTCGCGGACGGCCGCCACGGCGGACGAGGCGACCGCGCTGGTACAGGAGGCCTTCGGGCTGACCGCGTGGCGCCCCAAGCCGCCTCCGCCGCCAGGCTGGCATCGGTTCACCCTGATCCACTGCCCGGTGGGGGAGCAGCCGAGCTACGAGCGCATCGAGGCGCGGCCGCCGCAGGGGTGCGTGGTCGAGTACGTCGGCGGGTACTTCGGGCTGCGCTGCGAGCGGCCGGGGGCGCGGCTACTGGACGCCGTCGCCGAGACCTGCCGGGAGGTCCGGACGGAGCACGGGCTGCTCATGTCCGACCTCGGCATCGAGAAGCTGTGGGAGTGGTCGCAGGACGGCACGGACGGCTGGGGTGCCGAGATCGTGGGCCAGTTGCTGCTGATGGCCGCCGAGCGCGGGCCGAAGCTCGGTTACGGGGTCGATGACCTGGTGTCGTTCTTGCGTACTGCCGCGGGCTGAGCCGTATTCGCCAGCCGTATTCAGCTGGTGATGCGTTCGCCGTCGTAGGAGCCGCCCACGCAGTTGTAGACGCCGGTGGCGGAGTCGTACTCCACGGTTCCGTGGTGGGCTTCGCACGTCGGTCCGGGGACCGTCGGTACGGCGCCCTGTGCAAGGGGGGCCGAGGCGCCGAAGACGGCCAGTGCGAGGGCGGCGGTGACCGCGAGAATTCGGGTGCGCATGGGATTCCTCCGGGGTCGAGCAACTTCAACGCATCGACACCAGCCTCCCTCTGCGGTGGGTCGTGCGCACCCTGGCCGGGGCGCACGAGGGGGCGCACAAGGGGGCGCTCGAGGGGCGCCGCTCGCGGTCGAGCGGCAGGCTGGTGTTATGGCGAATGCGCCCGAGGTATCTGTGGGACCGCCTGGAGACCTCGGCTTGCGGCCGGTTTCGGTCGGCGGCAGGCGGGTCGGCAAGGCCGGCTCCCTCAAGGAACTCCGAAAGATCCTGGACCGTGCCGGCGTGGAACCGGGGCACGAGATCCACTGGATCGGCGGAGACCACACTGTCTGGCCGGACGTGGCGTGGGTGCGGCGAACCATTTGCTTCTTCATGGTCGTCGGCCTCCTCGCGACGGCGTGTCCGCTCTTCCGGATCGGCATGTCGGACAGCGGCGATGCCCTCTCGTACGCCGGACGGATCGCGGGACTCACCATCCTCGCCGTGTCCATGGTGGAGGTGGCGGCCGCCCTGGCCGCCATCGACTACTGGACCAAGCGTCGGTGGCGTTACTCGGGAGTGGTCGTTCTGGTCGGAGTCGTGATCTCCCTCCTCTGCAGCATCGCCCTGCTCCTGCTGCAGATCGGCGAGCGGTTCACCGGTTACACCATGGTCGGGATAGCCCTCTGTGTCTGGTCCTCGGTGGCCCTGTTCGGACTTATCAAAGCCGGGGCGTGGAAGGGGCTCCGCGTTCCCAGGAAGGTTGCGATCGGGTTGATAATTTCCACCCTCCTCGCCACCGCCAACCTTGCGTATTCGCAGATCTATGTTCCCTTCGTGACGATGCCGCTGATCCAGAGTGGGGCCGAGTTCAAGGAGTCGAACATGGAGAAGGGGTCGCAGCGGGTGTATGTGACGGTGCGTCTCTTCGTGAGGAACGCCGGCCAAGTGCCCGTCTACGTCCTCGGCAGCATCTACTGGGTCCACGGCGTGCCTGCGAACAGCAAGTTCGACGCCAAGCCTGGCGCGACCGACTTGATTTACGATGGCGAGTTCGTCTCGCCGGTCGGCCGCGTACTGCATCCAGGGGAAGAGATCGCCCAGGACGCGGTCATCGAGATAGACGGCGCGGTTCCTCACAAGTACGAAGCGGTCAGGGCCCGGACCGAGGTATACGTGATCAGGAAAGACAGAATGAGGCTGACCGCGGCATACGAGCGCTCCATGAAGACGGCGAAGGAGCTCAAGGAGGACTGCCAGCCGGGGGATCCGACCGATGCGAAGTACCGGTACCGGACCGGGATCTCGAACAGCAGCGAAGTCCTGAACGTGACCCGCGGCCCACAGCGCATCACCCTGTGGAGGACCGGCGGCAAGAATCCGCACGTCATCGTGGACGTGTCGCCACCGGATGAACGGATCCCCTTCGACCCGCGAAACCCCAGCAACAACGAAGAGAAGGCCGGTGACCGGTACGGTCTCTCGCAGGTGCGCGGCTCTACGGCGGAGACGCCCTACACGGAGCTCCTGGAAAAGGCCAGCGCCATCGAAAAGGGCGCGACCCCGCCCGCGACCGCGACCCCGACTCCGACCCCGTTCCAGCCCCCGCCCCAGCCTTGGTGACTCCCCCTCACGCCGGGGCGTCGGTGCGCAGGCGGGCGTGCAGGTGTTCGTCGTGCCAGCCGTCCGCGTGCAGGAGGGCGCCGCGCATGGTGCCCTCCAGGGGGAAGCCGGCCTTCGTCGCGATGGCGCAGGAGGCCGGGTTCGCCACGGAGTGGGTGATCCGGATCCGGTGCAGGCCGAGGTCCTCGAACGCCCAGCGGCTGACGCGTTCCGTGGCCGCCACCATGGCCCCGCGGCCGCGCCCGGCGGGCAGCAGCCAGTACAGGATCTCGCCGCTGCCGCCCGCCAGGTCGAGGTCGCCGATGCCGATGAGCCCGACGGCCGGGCCGCCGGTGGCGACGGCCCAGATCGCGGCTTCCTCGTCCTGCCAGCGGGCGTGCCAGTGGGCGATCCGCTCCTCGGCCTCGGCCGGAGTGAGGAGGGCGGGTCGGTTCCAGTGCCGGATGTCCGGGTCGAGGCAGGACTCGACGAGCGCGGGGACGTCGTGGAGCGCCCAGGGGCGCAGCAGCAGGCCGCCCGGCAGCTCGAGCTCAGGCTGCGGCAGGGCGCGCATCCGGCCGGCGGGGACCACGGGAGGTATGGAGTTGATCATCTCCGCATCATGCCCGTGCCCGCATCGCGAAGGACCCGCGGCGCGCATGCGCATGCGCAGGACGAGCGCGTAGGGCGAGTCCGGGGCGGGACCTGATGGACCGCGGGGCGATCCGGACCCCCCACCCAACGGATGCGGCGAAGCCGAGTGCTGATCCTTCGCGGTGCTCCTACCGCGACTCGAGGAAGTGAACCTCGCGGGGCCTGACCTCCAGGTCGCTCAGGCCGTCGGGCGTCGCGCCCAACCCGCGGGCAAGGCCGGCCGTCGCCCGGAAGGCGCCCTCGGACTCGAACGCGCCGGTGGTGACGACGGCGGCGCCGTCCGGGGTGACCCAGACCCCGACGGACAGGAAGCCCGGCTGTTGCCGTAGCGCCTCGGCGACCCGGTGGCACTTGGCGACGAACGCATCGACGTGCTCGGGGGCCGGGTAGTGGAAGGCAACGAAACCGAATGACATGACGGTGTCCTCTCTCGCGTTATACGATGCCGTACAACGCGAGGCTAGACCTGTTGTACGGCTTCGTACAACAGGTTCGACAGGGTGAGGTGGGCCACAGATGGGCGCATTGCGCACACCGCGCGAGAAGTGGGTCGAGGAGGGACTGCGGGCGCTGGCCGCGGGCGGTGCGGAGGCCGTGCGGGTCGAGGCGCTCGCCAAGGCGTTGGGGGTGACCAAGGGCGGCTTCTACGGGTACTTCGCCGACCGCGACGCACTACTGGCCGAGATGCTGGACACCTGGGAGCGCGAGAGCGTGGACGATGTGATCGACCAGGTCGAGCGGGAGGGCGGCGACGCGCGGGACAAGGTCCGCCTGGCGGGGCGGCTCACCTTCTCCAGCGACCGCCTGCTGCCCATCGATCTGGCCGTCCGCGACTGGGCCCGCCGCGACCACACCGTCGCGGAGCGCCTGCGCCGCGTGGACAACAAGCGCATTCAGTTGGCGCGCGACGCGATCGGCACCTTCTGCGACGACCCCGACGAGGTCGAGGCCCGCGCTCTGCTCGCCTTCTGCATGGCCATCGGTAGCCACTTCCTCGCTGCCGACCACCCCGGCACCACCCGCGACCCGGTCATCGCCCGTGCTGCCGACATCATCCTCGACCTAGGCGTCGCCACACCCGCTTAGGCGGGGACCCGTTCCTTCGGGGGCGTTCCGGTGGTGGCCGTGGCGGCGTTCGGGTCCTGGTCTGCGTCCGGGTCGGTGTCGAGGTCGGTCAGCATCTGGCGGGTGAAGCCGAAGAAGTAGGTGGCGACGAAGCCCACCAGGTAGCCGACCAGCAGGCCGCCCGCGTAGATCGCGAGGGTGGTGCCCGCACTGGACTTGCCGTCGAGCAGCGGGAACAGGGCCCAGCCCGAGGGGCCGATGGCGCTGGAGCCGAAGGCGACGCCCAGTTGGTGGAAGAGGCCGACGAAGGCGCCGCCGGCCGCGCCGCCGATGCAGGCGGTGACGAAGGGGCGGCCCAGCGGCAGGGAGACGCCGTAGATCAGCGGTTCGCCGACGCCCAGGAAACCGGCCGGGAGCGCGGACTTGATGGTGGCGCGGAGCGAGCCGTTGCGCGGGAGCCGGTAGTAGACGGCGATGGCCGCGCCGACCTGGCCCGCGCCCGCCATGGCGAGGATGGGCAGCAGGACGGTGTAGCCGTCCTGCTCGATGAGGGTGGTGTGGAGGGGGATCAGGGCCTGGTGCAGGCCGAGCATCACGAGGGGGAGGAAGAGGCCGCCCAGGACCAGGCCCGCGAAGGCGCCGCCGGTGGCGAGGAGCCAGTTCGCGAAGGTGCCGATGGCGGCGGAGGCCTCACCGGCGAGGTACATGAGGCCGAAGAGGGTCACGAGGCCCGAGATCAGCACGGTGAGCGTGGGTGTGACGAGGACGTCCAGGGTCTCCGGTACCCACCTGCGGCACCACTTCTCCACGTACACGGCGAGGAGGGCGGCGGCGAGCGCGCCGAGGACGCCGCCCTGGCCGGGCTTGAGCTCCAGGCCGAAGGCGTCGATCTTCGCGACGCCCGGGAAGACGATGATCGCGGCGACCGCGCCGCCCAGGACCGGCGTACCGCCGAACTCCTTGGCCGTGTTGTAGCCGACGAAGACCGCGATCAGGGACATGAAGCCGGAGGCGATGGCGGCGAGGGCGGGCACGACGGCGGGCACCCGGCCGAGGTTCGTCAGCAGGCCGTTCAGGCCGGCGATGATGCCGCAGCCGATCAGCGCCGGGATCAGCGGGACGAAGACGTTCGCGATCCGGCGCAGGAACAGCTTGAAGGGCGTGGCGTTGCGCGCCTTCTGGGCCTTTTTCAGTGCTGCGCCCTGAGCGGCGAGGTCGTCCGCGGTGATCGTGCGTGCGGGCGGGGCCGCCGGGGCTGCAGGGGCCGCAGGGGAAGGGGCGGTCGGGGCGGTCGGTGAGGGGGCTGCCGAGCGGGCTTCCGCTACGAGCGCCTCGAACTCCGGGGTCACGCGGGCGACGGTGCCCGGGCCCAGCACGATCTGGTAAGTGTCGTCCTCGACCACGCCGAGCACCGCGGGCAGGGCGCGCAGGGCCCCGTCCTGGACCAGCGAGCGGTCGCGCAGCGAGATGCGCAGGCGGGTCATGCAGTGCGAGATCGAGGTGATGTTGTCCGGGCCGCCGACCAGCGGAAGGATCGCGGCGGCGGTGGCGCGGTTCTTGTCAGTGGACATGTGGGATCGCCTTGGTTCGGGGGCGGGGTCAGCGGGTGTGGGCGGGGGCGAGTTCGAGGGCGGCGCGCAGGTGGCCCTGCGAGGCCGCGAGCAGGGCGGCGGCCGTGGGGCCGTCGACTCCGCCGAGGACGACGAGCACCGCGTTCTTCACCTCGCCGCCGGTGGCGGTCAGCGCGGCCTCGATCTCCGCGTCGGGTGCGCCGGTGGCCAGCGCCACGATGCGGCGGGCGCGGGCGTGCAGCTTCTCGTTCGAGGACCGCATGTCGACCATCAGGTTCCCGTACGTCTTCCCGAGGCGGATCATCGTGATGGTCGAGATGAGGTTGAGGACGAGCTTCTGCGCGGTGCCGGCCTTCAGGCGGGTGGATCCGGTGAGGAGTTCGGGGCCGACGACGACCTCGATGCCGTGGTCGGCGGCGGCGGCGAGGGCGGATCCGGCGTTGCAGGAGAGCCCGACGGTGAGCGCGCCGCGGGTACGGGCGAACTCGACGGCGCCGATCGCGTACGGGGTGCGGCCGGAGGCGGAGATGCCGACGACGGTGTCGTGCGGCCCGATCTCCAGCGCGGTGAGGTCCTCGGCGGCCAGCTCCTTCGAGTCCTCGGCCCCCTCGACGGCCTTGACCATGGCGGACGGGCCGCCCGCGATCAGACCGACGACGTCGGCCGGGTCGGTGTTGAAGGTGGGCGGGCACTCGCTGGCGTCCAGGACGCCCATCCGGCCGGCCGTGCCGGCGCCCGCGTAGACCAGCCGCCCGCCCCGGGCCATCCGCTCGGCGATCGCGTCGACGGCGGCGGCGATGTGCGGGAGCCGTGCGGCGACGGCGGCCGGGACGGTGGCGTCCTCGGCGTTCATGGTGCGGGCGATGTCGAGGGTGGACAGCCGGTCGATCTCGGCGAGGTCCTGGCGGAAGGCCTCGGTGGTGAGGGTGTCCAGCTGGGCGCGGAGTTCTTCGTAGGCGGTCATGTGACCTTCCCTGACGGGTGCGGGTCCCTGGCGGGTGCGGGTGGTGTGCGGGCTGGGCTGAAGTACCGGGGCTCCGTCCCGGACCCCGCGCCTCAAACTCCCCCAGCTACCGCTGGGAGGTGCCCCCTGACGGGGCTGGATGGGGCGGGGCCGGGTTTGCCGTTGTGGCGGTGGGCGAGGGCTTCGTAGGAGGCGGCGAGGGCGGGCGCGGCGGTTTCGTAGGTCTGCTGGGCGACGCCGACGAAGAGGCAGTCGACGACGAGCAGCTGGCTGGTCCGGCTGGACATGGCGGCCGGGCGCAACTGGGTCTCGCGGGCGGCCGAGGTGGCCAGTACGAGGTCGGCGTAGTGGGTGACGGGGCTGTTCGGGCGGCCGGTGAGGGCGAGGGTGGTGGCCCCGCGCTCGAAGGCGACGCGCAGTGGTTCGATCACGTCGCCGGTGCTGCCGGAGTGGGTGATCGCGACGGCGACGTCGCCGGGGCGGAGCTGGACGGCGCCCGTGACGGCCAGGTGGGGGTCGCTGTGGGCATGGGCGAGGAGGCCGATGCGCAGCAGCTTCTGGGCGAGGTCCTGGCCGACGAGGGCGGAGGCGCCGATGCCGTAGATGTCGATGCGGCGGGCGGTGGCGAGCGCGGTGACGGCGGCGGCGAGCTGGGTGAGGTCGAGGGCGGCGGCGGTGTCGGTGAGGGTCTGCGCCTCCTCGTGCGCCAGCTTGGCGACGACGTCCGCGAGCGGGTCGTCGACGGCTATGTCGACGGTGACGGCGGGGGCGGCGCCGGACTCCTGCTGGGCGGCGAGGGCGGCGAGCGCGAGGCGCAGGTCGCGGTAGCCGGGATAGCCGAGGAGGCGGGCGGTGCGGACGACGGTGGCCTCGCTGGTGCCCGTGCGTTCGGCGAGGGCGGAGACGGTGAGCCGGGCGCACGCGGCGGGGTCGGCGGCGACGGCGTCGGCGACGGCCTGCATGGAGCGGGTCATGGAGGGGCCGAGGCTGCGGATCCGGGCCCGGAGGGCGTGGGGCGGGGGAGCCGGGACGGCGCTTCCGGCAGGGCTTGCGGTGGCGCGTCCAGCAGGGCTTGCGGCGGGGCGTCCGGCAGGGACCGGCGGATGGCTGGCAGTTTCTTTCGCATTCTGGCTCACTTCTGAAATTTATTTTCAGGGTCGGGTCCGGTCAATACGCCATTGGGCCTGCGGAAAGAGGGCCTTCATCGCCGGGCCCTCGCGGGTCCACAATGGGCGCATGGACCACGCGACCCCCCTGGAGCAGGCGCTGCACGTCGCCCGCGCCCTCGTTCTCGCCGACCTCGCCGCCGGCGAGGTCGCCGATGCCGATGTCGTCTCCCTCGTCGAGGACTCGGTCACGCACCGCCGGTGGTGGGTGGAGCAGTGGCCGGAGGGCGTCGATTACCTTGCCGGACTCGTAGCCCAGGACGTGAAGGACTCGCTGCTGGAGAAGTACGGACGATGGCCGCTGTGCCCGGTCTGCAACCACGGTGAGCCGCACGCGCTGGACGTGGAGCCGGAGCTGGGACCCGACCCGCACTGGGTGTGTTCGGAGGCGGGCGTGAAGGTGGCCGCGATCGGCGGCCTGGGCCCGGTCTTCGGCCGCCGGTGAGCCGCCGGTGACCGTCTACATCGACCCGCCGACCTGGCCGGGCCACGGCCGCATGTGGTCGCACCTGGTCAGCGACGTCTCGTACGAGGAGCTGCACGCCTTCGCGGCGGGCATCGGCTGCCCGCCGCGCGCCTTCGAGCGGGACCACTACGACGTGCCCTCGTACTGGTACGCGGACGCGGTCGGCGCCGGCGCGGTGGAGATCGGCAGCAAGGAACTCGTGCGCCGCCTCACCGCGGCGGGCCTGCGCCGCCCGAAGGGCCGACCGGCGGCTTAGGCGCCCGTGCTCACCCGTGAGCACCTTGTCCGGCGGACCCGGCCGGCGGAGTCGTTTTCCGCACGAGGGCAGGAGCGCAGGAGCCGCCCCCGGCGATCTCGCTTTCGGTCCGGCGTCAGGCGATCCGCAAGACGCTCTTGCCGTGAGTGGCACCCTCGGCGAGCCGCCGTACGGCGGTGGCCACGTCCGCGAGGGGGTATTCGGCGGTGATGTCCACCCGTACCGTGCCGGCCGCAACGAGAGCGAGGGCGCGGCGGGCACTGTCCGCGAGGCGCTCGGGATGGGTGCGGCCGAGCAGGTTGCTGTTGTACGTCAGGAGCGATCTGCCGTGCATGAGCAGGTCACCCGCATCGGCCGGGACGGGCTCGAAACCCGCGAGGTTGCCGAAGACCACGAGTCGACCATGAGCCGCCAACTGTTCCGGAGCGGCGCGGCGAGCGGCACCGCCGACCGGGTCGAGGATCACGTCGAAGCGTTCGTCGTCGAGCCCGGCCGGGAAGTCCTCGCGCAATACGATGCGGTCGTATCCGAATCCGGCCGCGTATTCGGCCCTGGCGCGGCTACCCGCAACACCGACGATCCGGCCGGCCCCGGCCAGCCGGGCGAACTGGGCGGCCAGCGTGCCGACCGAGCCGGCCGCGGCATGGATCAACACGCTCTCACCAGGCCGAACCCGCGCGATGGTGTTGATCAGGTCATAGGCGGTCGGTGCGCCCCAACCCAGGCCCGCGGCAGTCCGCAGCGACAGGTCACCGGCCTCCAGGCTGAGCGCAGCGGGCGCCAAGACCACCTCGGCGTACGCACCTCCGGTGGTCAACGCCGCGACGGGCGCCCCGACACGGCCCGGGTCCACACCCTCACCGACCCCCACGATGTGCCCGGATGCCTCGAAGCCGGGAACGAAGGGCCGCTGCAAAGGGAAGTGACCCTCGCGAACCATGACGTCCCCCCACTGGACCCCGGCGTAGGCAACCTTGATCGCCACCTGGCCCGGACCGGGCACGGGTTCATCCACTTCAGCAGCGCAGTAACGGCCCTCGATGTCGAAGAGCACAACCTTCACAGTCACAACCCCTTGTGCTGACTCAGTATCCTTATAGTCGAGACAGTAGGTATGTAAGGTTCCTGAGTCAACCCATGAACCTGTTAGTGGAGTGGGAGCCCGTGGTGGAACCCCCGGTCGAGAAGTCCCTCTGTACCCGGATCAGAAGGTCCGAACAGGCGCTGATGGCGCATCACGAGGCGGTGCTGCGCACCTACGGGCTGACCATGACGCAGTACACCGTGCTGCTGACCCTCTCGCGCGAAGGTGGCATGTCCGGCGCCCAACTGGCCCGCTCCTGCGGGGTGACCCAGCAGAGCATGGGCAGTGTGCTGACCAATATGGAAGGCAAGGAACTCATTCACCGCGCAAGCTCCCCGGTGCACGCCAAAGTGCAGATCGCGACCTTGAGCGATGAGGGCCAGGCGCTCCTCGATCGCGCCTACAGGGAAGTGGACGTCCTTGAGCAGGCGCTCACCGATGCGTTCACACCCTCCGAACACGCCGCGCTCTGCGCACTGTTGGAACGAGCCACCACTGTCCTGATCGGGCAGACCCGCAACACGACCACCCCGCCCACCACCTGAACCGCCGGCCTACAGCCGAAACGTCTGCTCCTTCGCGGATGGCGCGACAGCGACCTCGAACCACCCATGCGCGGCGATGACATGGACTCGCGGGGCAGATTTTTTACAGCCTCTGAAGCGTTCCCCCGCCGCACAGGATGAAGATCAAGCTGCACGTCAGGAACTCGGGGTCGGGGCCGGGGTGGGGGCCGGGGCCGAGGTCGGCTCAGGGACGGTGTTGGGCTGGGCCGCGGGCGGGAGTTCCCAGACGTGGTCCGGGGTCGCGATCTTGGTGACGGTGTTGGCGATGAGGGAGCTCAGGCTGGCGAACTTCCCGTCGACGTCGGAGTTCACCACGATCACCATGGTGGCGCGGGCCTGCGGGAGGCGGACGGCGATGGTCTCGTAGCCGGGCAGCTCGCCGTTGTGGCCGATCCAGCCGTCGAGTTCGGCGATGCCGAGTCCGTAGCCCACGTCCGCGTGCCCGGTGGGCAGCATGCGCAGCCGCTGGGCCTGGGTGGCCGGTTCCAGCAGGCGGTCACCGTCGGGAAGCTTCCCGGTGACCAGGGTCGGGACCCAGGAGTGCAGGTCGTCCATGGTGGAGATCATCGCGCCGGCCGCCCAGCCCCAGGACGGGTTCCAGGTGGAGGCGTCGACGGTCGCGCCGTCCGGGGTGAAGTTCGTGTAGCCGTGCACGTACGGGGACGCGATCTCCGCGCCGGTCGGCAGCGAGGTCGAATCCAGGCCGGCCGGTTCGAAGACCTGCTGCTCCAGGTAGGTGTGCAGGGGCTGCCCGCTGACCTTCTCGACGAGCCGGCCGAGCAGCACGGTGTTGGTGTTGGAGTACTCCCAGCGCGCGCCCGGCGGGAAGTTCGCGGGGTGCCGGAAGGCGATGTCCAGCAGCTCCTGCGGGGTCCAGGCGCGGTGCGGGTCGGCCTTGAAGACGGCCGTCCAGCGCGGGTCCTCGGTGTAGTTGTAGAGGCCGCTGCGCATGTCGGCGAGCTGCCGGACGGTGATCTTCTCGCCGCCGGGCACGCCGTCGAGGTACGTCGAGATCGGCGCGTCCAGCCGTACCTTCCCGTCGTCGACGAGCTGGAGGACGCCGGTGACGGAGAAGGTCTTGGTGACGCTGCCGATGCGCGTGTGCATGTCGGTCTTGATGGGGGTGCCGGTGGCCTTGTCGGAGGTGCCGAAGGCGCGCACGTAGGGGTCCTCGCCGTCGATCCACAGGCCGACGCCCACCCCGGGGATGTCGGCCTTGCGCATGGCCGCGGTGATCGCGTCGTCGAGCTGCTCGGCGGTCGCCGGGTCGATGCCGACCCGGCCCGGCGGGGCGGCCGCGGGGGCCTGGCCCGCGCACAACGCGGTGAGCAGCAGGGAGGCGGCTGCCAAGACGGTGGGCGTCCGGTACCGGCCCATGGAGGATCACCTCTGACGCACGTCCCCGAGCGGTCCCCAGCTCCCCGAGCGGACCTTCCCATCGTAGGAAGCCGGATCCGGGGCGGCGACCGGGAACGGGCGTCCACCGGCGATCGGTCGCGGCGTTGTCGGTGGCGTCCGACATGATCGGCACCATGAACTCACCCGTGCCGCCGGTCCGCTCGTCCTGGGACCGCATCGACGGCTGGCTGCGCGAGCACGCCCCGACCTCGTACGAGAACCTCGCACGACCCGCCGACGCCGGCGCGGTCGAGGCGGCGCAGGCGGAGATGGGCCTGCGTTTCCCGGCCGACCTGGTCGACTCGCTGCTTTGCCACGACGGCCTCCTGCGCTGGGGCAGCGTCCTGCCGGGCCCGCCGCCGCAGTCGGTGGCGCAGATCGTGGCGCACTGGCGGATGCGCAGCGAGATCGACGCTGACGACGAGGACCTCGGCGAGCCTTCCGAGCCGGGAGCCGAGCCCTGGTGGCACCCCCGGTGGATCCCGTGGGCCGAGAGCCACGGGACCGCGCAGGTGATCGACATGCGCGAGGGGCCGCAGCAGGGCCGGCTGGGTACGGCCTGCCACGACGACACCGCCCACTTCGAGGACGGGTGGCCCTCGCTGGCGGCGTACCTCGCGGAGGTGGCCGACGTACTGGACCACGGCGGCCTGGCCGACGGCTGCGCGCCCTACCTGATCGGTGACGGGGAGCTGTGGTGGGACCTGGAGGGGGAGACGGAGTTGAACGGCGAACCCCTCGTCCCGGCTCCGACCCCCGCACGTACCGCCGCACTCGCGGTCCGGGCCTCCTGGAGCTTGCCGGAACTGCTCGGGGAGCCGGTCCGTCCGGCGGGCGAGGACGCACTCGTCATCGAGGCACTGGCGCGCGACTGGTCGGTCGTCCTCCCGCCCGACTACGTGGCCGTGGCGAGCGCCTACGGAGACACGATGATCTCCGACTACCTGTACTTCTTCGGCGCCCGCGGCCTGCGCGCGTACGGGGAGCGCAACGCGCCGGGCGCGCCGTCCCCCTCGGTGCCCCATCCCGTCCTGCCCACCTCCGGCGGCGTCCTGGCCTTCGGCCACACGATCGAGGGCGACCGGCTGTTCCTGGTCCCGCACGCCGACGGCAGTTGGACGGTGTCGGCGTTCCGGCGCGGCTGGGCGGACTGGCACGACACGGGGATCGGCTTCGGCGAATGGTTCCGCGGAGCCCTCGCCGGGGTGCTCGCCACCGACTGGCTGCCGGAGTGGGAGCCGGGTCCGCACCCCCTGGAGCTCGGCCCGGACGCTCGCGCGGCGGCCTGACCACCCGTGGTGGCCGGCTGGCCGGCCACCGAAGTTCGACCCGGAGGACGACAAGGCTCGGCATGCGGTCGAGTGTGGGATCGATCGCCGCAAGAGGCATCGAGCCGGGGCCATCAACGAGTGGCTGTGACCAGCGCCTTTCCCGGTCGTGCGGGAGCGGCCTCAGCGGTGGCCCAGCACGTTGACCACCCGGCCGTTGGGGTCGCGGACGAAGAACCGCCGGACACCCCACTCCTCGTCCTGCAAGGGGTGGACGATCTCCGCACCGCTGTCCCGCACGGCCGCATAGGCCGCGTCCACGTCGTCCACTTCGACGCTCATGTCGGGCGCGATGGGAGCGGTCTTGTCGCTGGTCATAAGGCTGACTTGCGCCGCCGGACTCGACGGGGAGGCGAGCGTCATGATCCAGCCGTGGTTCATGACCTCCTCGAAGCCCAGCAGACCATAGAACTCCCGGCTCTCCTGCATGGCCTCTGACTGAATGTTGGGCACGACACGGCGAGCGGCCATCGACGACTCCAGGTGAGAACAGACACGCCTTCGGACCCTCCACAAGTACTACGGCACACCCGCCGCCGCACACACTTTCGCAACAGGCCCAGGTGTGTCGTCCCTTGCGGTCCTGCCGGGCCCGCGGCGGCCCGGGGTGGCCCGGGGTGCCGGACGCCGCGGGCTCGGCCGACATGATCCGAAGGAGGCGACCCCGGTCCCGTCCCCCGGCGGACCGTACGGGCCGGAGCCGTCCCGCCGCCGCCGCACCACCTGACCTGCGGACATCGCTCGTTCACCGGAGTCCGCCCGGTGGGACTCCGGCGGGAGGGACGATCCCAGGATTCAAGACACGAGAGGGAAAGCACCACACCAAACCCCACCCCTCCCGCCCATGGCGCACGCTCACTCGCTTGGGTGAAAGATGCCAACTTGGCTGGCTTCGGGGAGGGTTGCCTGATCTACGCTCAGCGCGACACACCACATGACCGCTGACACACGTCGGCCCCCGCCGGGACTGCAATCCCAGTGCGGGGGCCTGACCACCGAGGAAGACAGACCCCTTCCTGATGGATACCCAGAACACTAGCGCGCGCCTGCACGCCCAGTCCCGGAACGACGGGGAAAACCACCCCTCCCGGCGAACCCGTGCGCACACCCGATCCGGCGGTGTCATCCATGACAACGCCCGCCACACCGCCCGCTTCACGGTGATCGGCAACCACCTCGCCCAGCACGCCGAGCTGTCGCTGCTGGCCATCGGCCTGGCCGTGCACATCCAGTCCCTGCCCGGCGGCGCGCTCGTCGACATCCGGACCCTGGCCGGCCGCTTCCCCGAGGGGAAGACCCGGATCGCCGCCGCCCTGCGCGAACTGGAGGCCCACGGCTATCTGCGCCGCACCTGCGAACGCACCAGCAGCGGCCGCGTCGTCACCCGCACGGTCTCCTGCAACCAGCCGGGCCGGACCGGCGCCCCGGACGAGCCGCGACCGGAGCCCCGGCGCCCCGCCCGCCGGGAGGGCGAGCCGCCGCGCCGCGCCCTGCCCGCGGTTCCGCAGCCCGCCTACCCTGCCCCTGACCTCCTCCGGGCCGCCATCGAGGTCCTCGTGGGCCTGCGCCGCGCAGATCCCCGCATCCTGCTCTCCGCCACCGAGGTCGAGCACCTCGCCCCCGGGGTCGCGGCCTGGCTGGAGCGCGACCTGTCCCCGAGCGCCGTTCACCACGCCCTGACCACCGACCTGCCGACGGAGCCCCTGCGCCGCCCGGCCGCCCTCCTGGCCCACCGCCTCGCGGCGCAGCTCCCGCCCGTGCCGCCGTTCCGCGCCCCGGCAGCACCTCCGCCCGTCAGACACCCGCTCCAGAACTGCGACCTCTGCGACCGCGCCTTCCGCGCGGCCGACCCCGGCCGCTGCCGCGGCTGCCTGACCGAACCGCCCGGGGTTCACCCCTCCGGGTGAACCATCGCCGCATCGGCCCGTTCCGCACGGCATCGCTTCCTACGCTCCCCGCAAGACCCATTCGTGGCATTTGCCAGAGGCACTTCCCAGAGGCACTTCCCACCTCGCCACTCCCACAGGAACCCCGATGGTCAGTTCGCCCCACGAGGCGATGCACCGCATCTTCCAGGAACACCCGGAGCTCTTCTCCCGTGCTCGGCGTCGACTTCGCCCCACCCACGTCGTTCACCGTCCTGCCCAACGACCTCACCGAGACCCAGCCCTTGGAACGCCGCGTCGACACCCTGCTGCGGTTCGACACGGAGCGCGACGGGTCCTTCCTCCTCGCCGTCGAGGCCCAAGGCAAGAAGGACCCGGACAAGCCCGCCAGTTGGGCGTACTACGCCTCCTACCTCCTCACGAAGTACCGGCTGCAGCCGATGCTGCTGGTCGTCTGCCAGGACCGCTCGACCGCGGAATGGGCCGCCCGCCCGGTCCGCTTCGGGCCTCCGCAGTGGCCCCTGCTCACCCTGTGCCCGCTGGTGGCGGGGCCGCACAACATGCCCCTGATCACCAGTCCCGCCGAAGTCCGGAAGGACCTGGCGCTGGCCACTCTGGCCGCGATCACCCACGCCACGAATCCGGACATCGGAGCCATACTCAAAGCGATGACCAACGTCCTGCGGGACACACCCGCAGCCCTCGCCAACCCGATCGTCGAATTCGTCGCACAAGGCATGGGTAAGCACCCATCCGCAGCACTCTGGAGGAAGCTGGTGGCCGTGGACCTCTCTTTCTACAAGTCGTCCCTCTCCGAGGAACTCCGAGACGAGGGCCGGGCCGAGGGCGAGGCGCGTCGGGCGGCCGAGGACGTCCTGGCTGTTCTCGCGGAACGGAGCATCGAGGTCCCCGAGGCGGTCCGTGAGCGGATCACCGGCTGCGGTGACGCCGAGACCCTGAGCCGCTGGCTCCGGCGTGCCGTCACCGCGGCCTCCGCCGATGCGATCTTCGGGGACGGGTAGCGGGCGGCGTCAGGCGTGGGTGGGCGCCGGGGTGGCGGGGGCGCTGCTGCCGGTGATCACGCGGGTGGCGCGCGGCGGCGTACGGCGGTCCAGGCGCAGGGCGGCCGCGGTGAGGGCGATCGCGGTGACGGTCATGGCGGCGCCCGCCCAGGCGGTGGCGGCGAAACCCAGGCCGGCGTCGATGACGGTGCCGCCGAGCCAGGGGCCGCCGGTGTTGCCGAGGTTGAAGGCGGCGGTGGTGGTGGCGCCGGCCAGGGTCGGGGCGGCGCCGGCCACGTTGAACATGCGGGCGTTGAGCGCCGGGGCGGTGAAGAAGGCCGAGAAGCCGAGCAGGAAGGCCAGGGCGACCGCCGCGGCGGCGGCGGAGGCCAGCAGGGCGAGCGCGACGAGGAAGACGGTCGAGGCGGTGATGCCCCAGATCATCACGCCGAACAGGTGCGCGTCGGCGACCCGGCCGCCGACGGTGGTGCCGGCCAGCGCGCCGATGCCGAAGAGGCCGAGGATCCACGGGACCCATCGCGAGTCCAGCCCGGCCACGTCCGTGAGCAGCGGCGAGAAGTAGCTGAAGGCGCAGAAGACGCCGCCCGCGGCCAGCGCGGTGATGCCGATGGAGAGCCACACCTGGCGGTCGCGGTAGATGCGCAGCTCGCGCCCGAGCGACGGCTTCTCGGCGGGCAGCGGGATCTTCGGGATCAGCGCCAGGATGCCGACGAGGGCGATCGCGGAGGCGGCGGCGACCGACCAGAACGCGGAGCGCCAGCCCAGGTGCTCGCCGAGGAAGGCGCCGGCGGGGACGCCGAGGACGTTGGCGATCGACAGGCCGCCGATCATGACGGCCATCGCGCGGGCCCGCTGGTCCATGTCGACCATGGCGATGGCGACGGCCGCGCCCACGGCCCAGAAGCCGGCGCAGGCGAACGCGGAGACCACGCGGGAGGCGAAGAGGAGCTCGTACGTGGGAGCCAGCGCCCCGGCGACTTGCCCGAGGCCGAAGAGGCTGATGAGGGCGATGAGGGTGGTGCGGCGGGGGAGCCGCAAGGTGGCCACGGCCAGCAGCGGTGCGCCGATGACCATGCCGATCGCGAAGGCGGATATGAGCAGGCCCGCCTGCGGGATGGTGACGCCCATGTCCTCGGCGATCGGTGGCAGCAGGCCGGAGAGCATGAATTCGCTGGTGCCGAGCGCGAAGACGGACAGGCCGAGGACGTAGACGGCGACGGGCATGCGGGGGCGTACGGCTGCTGCGGGCATGACTGTCACCAACCCGTGCGAACGCGATCAAATTCCCTGGTCGGTGAGGTCGGCGAGCTCCGCGGCCAGGTTGGTGCGGGCCGGGGCCTCCCAGTGCGCGGCCCCGTGGGGCGTGCGGAAGAGCCGCGGCAGGTCGAGCAGCTGGCGCAGGACGGCGGCGCGGCCGGTGCGGAAGGCGTCGTCCGGGACGAAGCCGTACTCGGCGCGGACGGCGGCCGTGTACGCGGCGTACGCGTCGGGTTCCCCGGCCAGGACGGCCAGGTCGGCGTCGCAGAGGGCCTCGCCGTCCGTGTCGCCGGGGGCGGGGTCGTGGGTGACGGTGAGCCGGACGAGGCGGGCGACCTCAGCGGTGCGCGCGGGGTCGATGCCCAGCTCGGGGAGGGCGCGCTCGGCGAGGGCGGCGCTGCGCTCCTCGTTCTCGGACCGGTCGGGGCGGTAGACGGCGTCGTGGAACCAGGCGGCGAGCTGGACGGCGGCCGGATCGGCGGCGTGCGGGGCCAGTACGTCGATCCGTGCGAGTACGTCGGCCAGGTGGGCGGTGGTGTGGTAGCGGCGCTGCGGTTCCGCCCAGGCGGCCAGGAGGCGGTCGGCGTAGGGCGCGGGGTCGCGGTCGGCGGCGGCGCCGGCGGCGGTGACGGTCGCCTGCCAGCGGGCGCGCAGGTCGGCGGTGTCCGGGTGGGTGTCGCTGCGCTGGGTGCCTGTGTCCATGGGCACATTGTGGGGTGGCGCGATTGTGCTGGTGAAGGGCGGGTGGAGGCCCGTATTCTGAATATTGGACTAGACCTCTCCTAGGGTTTTCCCTGGGCTCCCTGGTTTCCCTGGTTTTCCGAGTTTCCCGAGCTTTTCGAAGAAGGATGGGATCGAATGAGCAACCGTGCGCTCCTGGAGGTGATCGCCCTCGACGTGGAGGACGCGGTCGCGGCCCAGGCCGGTGGGGCGGACCGACTCGAACTGGTCACCGACATGGCCGCCGACGGGCTCACCCCGCCGCGCGAGACCTTCGCGGCGATCAGGGCGGCGGTCGACATCCCGCTGCGCGTGATGCTCCGCAAGACGGACGGGTTCGCGGCCGGCGACGTCTCCGTCTTGGCCCGGGCGGCACGGGAACTGCGGGCGGAGGGCGCGCAGGAGTTCGTCCTCGGCTTCCTGGACGCCGACGGTGCCCCCGACCTGGCCGCCGTCGAGGCGGTCGTCGCGGAGCTGGACGGCTGCCGCTGGACCTTCCACCGGGCGATCGACCGCGCGGCGGACCGGGACCAACTGCGCAAGGCGCTGGCCGATCTGCCGGGGCTGGACACGTACCTCACGGCGGGCTCGGCGGCCGGGGTGGAAGCCGGGCTGCCGGTGCTGCTGGCGGAGGCGGCGCGGGGCGGCGAGCCGGGGTACGGGGCGCGGATCCTGGTGGGCGGCGGGCTGACGCTCGCACACCTGCCGGTGCTGCGCGCGGGCGGGATCGACGCCTTTCACATCGGTGGCGCGGCGCGTCCCTCCGGGTGGGGCGGTCCGGTCTCCGCGGCGGCCGTCGCGGACTGGCGCACCGCCCTTTCCTGACCGGGGGTGCGGTTGTCGGGTGCGCCGCCTTCTCCTGACCGGGGGTGCGGTTGTCGGGTGCGCCGCCGTTGCCGGGGGTGCTGCCCCCGGACCCCCGCGCCTCAAACGCCGGCGGGGCTGAAATGCCGGGGTGCTGCCCCCGGACCCCCGCGCCTCAAACGCCGGCGGGGCTGAAATGCCGGGGGGCGCCGCCCGGGGCGCTTGCGCAGCGGCGCCGCACATCACCCGCCGACCGCCGTTAGGCCAGGGCGTTCGGGAGCGGGGCCGAGTGGAGGGCCGTCAGGCCCGAGACCGCGCGGGTGAGGCAGACGTACAGGCGCCGCAGGCCCGTCCGCTCGTCCGGCTCGCCGTCCACGATCGCCGCGGGCTCGTCCAGGACCACGTAGTCGTACTCCAGGCCCTTCGCCAGGGACGCCGGGACGAGGGTCAGCCGCGACTCGGCGGTGGTCTCCTCGCCGGGCGACAAGTACGGCAGGCTCGCCGCCAGCAGGGCCTCGGCCAGTACCGGGATCCGCGCGTCCGCCGCGATCAGGCCGATCGAGCCCTCGCGCGCCAAGGAGTCACGGCAGGCGGCGATCACCGCCGCAGTGAGGTCCGGGGCCTCCTCGACCCGTAGCGATCCCGGCGCCTCGCGCACGGAGGAGACGGGGGCCAGGCCCGGGGAGATCGACGGCAGCAACCGGGAGGCGTAGGCGATCACCTCGCGCGGCACGCGGAAGCCCGCCGTCAGTTCCTCCAGCACCGCCTGCGGCTTGCCCAGGTGTGCGAGGGCCTCGTCCCAGCTGCGCGTGGCCCACGGCGTGGTGCCCTGCGCGAGGTCGCCGAGGATCGTTGCCGAGCCCGTGGTGCAGCGCCGGCCCACCGCCCGGTACTGCATCGGCGACAGGTCCTGGGCCTCGTCGAGGACCACGTGGCCCAGCGAATGCGTCCGTTCCACCAGGTCGGCCGCCTCGTCGATCAGGACCAGGTCCGCCGCCGACCACTTCGCCGACTTCACGCTCCGGAACGGCTTCGTCCACAGCAGGAGCTTCTGCTCGTCCTCGGTGAGCAGGTCCGCCGCGTGCAGGGCGAGGAACTCGGGGTCGGACAGCAGGCGCAGAACCAGCTTCGCCGGTTCGACGGCCGGCCAGATCTCCTTGACCGCCGCCTTCACCGCCGCGTTGCGGGCCACCGCGTCCTGCACCCGGTCGTCCGGGGCCTCGCCCGCCTGCTCCATCCGTACGAGCACCGCGTGCGCGATGCGCTGCGGCAGGGCCTCCCGGGCCGCGCCGTAGCGGATGGTGCGCTGCTGCAGCTCCTCGACCATCTCCGCCAGCTCGTGCGCGGGCACCCGCCAGCGGCGCGAGCCGCGGACCACCATCAGCGGCTCCGTGGGGCGCGTCACGTGCGAGCGGACGGCACGGCCCAGTACCTCCGCCATGCGGGCGTCGCCCTTGACCACGGCGGTTTCGGCGGCGTCCGTGGCGCGCACCTCCAGCCCGGGGCGGGCGACGAGGTCGTCGACGGTGGCCTGCTTGACCTCCAGCTCGCCCAGGGCCGGCAGGACCTGCTCGATGTAGTGCAGGAAGGAACGGTTCGGTCCGATGACGAGCGTGCCCGTGCGGGCGAGGCGGTCGCGGTGCGCGTAGAGCAGGTACGCGACCCGGTGCAGGCCGACGGCGGTCTTGCCGGTGCCGGGGCCGCCCTGCACGCAGACGGAACCGGTCAGGCCGGAGCGGACGATCTCGTCCTGCTCGGGCTGGATCGTCGCGACGATGTCCCGCATCGGGCCCACGCGCGGGCGCTCGATCTCCTGCTGGAGCAGTTTGCTGACCGCGGTCGCCTCGCCGGGGTCGGACAGGTGCTCGTCCTCGTACGCCGTCAGCTCGCCGCCGGTGTACCCGAAGCGCCTGCGCAGCGCGATGTCCTGCGGGTCGGTCTTGGAGGCGCGGTAGAACGGCTGGGAGACGGGCGCGCGCCAGTCGATGACCATCGGGTTGCCGTGGGCGTCGTGGACGTGGCGGCGGCCGATGTAGAACTGCTCGCCCTCCGCGCCCTCGGTGAGCTCCGTGCCGGGTGCGTGCAGGTAGTTGAGGCGGCCGAAGAACAGCGGGGTGTGGGCAAGGTCGGCGAGGGCTTTGATGCGGTCGTCGATCTGGGCCTGGAGGACGATCGCGTTGACCCAGTTCGCGGTGACGTCGCGGATGTCGAGGGACTCGACGTCCTCGCGCATGGCGCGCAGGGCGGAACGCGAGGCGGCGAGGTGGGCCCGCTCGCGACCCAGCGGGTCGGTGGGCGCGGTCGGATCGTCGTGCGTGGTCTCGGGGGCGTGCGCGGGCACGGAACTGCCTCCAGCTGCTGGATGCGGAACAGATGGCCCGCCGGTTTCCGGCCGGAGGGCGGCTCTCCCCGATGAGGCGGCGGGAGGCGGCAAGAGCGGAGATTCTAGCCACCGGTGCGGTGCGGCGCGAACGGATATCAGGAGCCGGGGATCGGATCAACGGATCAACGGATCATCAGCGGATCACGGGATCTGGAGGGTGTTGAGGAGCTGCTGGTGCATTGCGTCCAGGTCCTTCTTCTGCGCCTCGGGACCGTAGGTCAGGGCCATGACGAGATGGTCGTCGTCGGAGATGAAGCGGATGGAGCCGACCGCGGCGCCGTCGGGGCCCTCGCCGGTGAGGCTCGCGTCGAGGGCGGGGCGGCCGTCCACCGTCGTCTTGCGGACGTTTTCCGTGGTCAGGGTGCCGCCGCCGGTCAGGCCGTACGCGTCGACGAAGCCCTTGAGGGCGTCCTCCAGCGGGATCCGGTCGCCCGGCATGTCGTAGACGGCGAAGCCGGTGGCGCCGTCCGGGGTCTCCACCCCGTACACGCGGGCGTCGACGGAATCGCCCTCCATGGGGATGGCACCCATGCGGACCTTGGCCTTTCCGGGGAGCTGGGCCGTGATGCCGCTGGGGGGATCGGTGGTCTTCACCGAACTCCGGGCGGGCTGGGTGGACGTGGACGTGGGCGAGGGCGTGGGGGCGGCAGCGGCGGCGGCAGTGGCCGCGGCGGCGTGTGCCGGGGCGGCGAACGCGGCGGCGGACGGCAGCAGCCCGCCCGTGACCAGGGTTGCCGATGCGGAGAGCAGCGCGAGGCGCCGCGTCCGGGAACGGTGGGTCATGCGGATCACTCCCATGGGGTGGTCGCCGGTACCGCGGACCTTCCCAGGGTCCGTCCCGACCGGCCCCCGTGCATCCGGACGGGTACCGGGCGTCGTACTGCGGAGTGTCAGACCTTGGTATCCACCCCTAGGGGTGCGCATGCGACGGGAGGAGGACCCGGGGGCCCGTGAGGTTCCCTCCCGGGAGCGATGTGCGGGACGGCTCGAAAACGCACCATGGATCCATGAGCCCCGCAACCTTCACCTCGATCCAGGGCAGCCGTCCTCGCGGCGCCGACTCCGACTCCCTTCCGCGCAACGGTCTCGGCGGCATGCTGCGCGCCGTCAAGATCTTCGCGGCGACCGCCGTGAGCGTCGTCGTGCTCGGTGACTACTCCGAGGACGCGGGCGTCATACGCCATTGACCTCGGGCCCCGCCCAGCACCTGCACTGATCCACTAGGGTCACGCGGGTGACCCGCAGTCCCGTTCCCAGCCGCTCACCGTCGTCTCTCGCCGGTGTGCTGCTGACCGGTTCGCTGCTGCTGCTCGGCGTGCTCTGCATCGCCCTGCGCATTCCGGTGGCCGACGCCCTCGTCCAGGGGTTCTCCGCCGCCGAGTGGGGGCCGTCCGCCACGTATCCGCCGTTCGCGGCGATCGTGTTCACGCCCGCAGCGTGGTTGCCGAGCAGCGTGCTGAAGGCCGTCCTCGTCCTCGGCAACGCCGGCTTGCTCGCCCTGCTGATCACCCTGTCCTGCCGGCTCGCGGGACTCCGGTCCCGGCCCGGGCCCGTGCTGGCCGCCACCATTGCCGGGCTGTGGCTGCAGCCGCTGTTCCAGGCACCGTTGGCCGGGCTGATCAACCTGGCCCTCGCCTGCCTGGTCCTGTGGGACCTCGGCCGGCCGCGCTCCGCGCTGGGCAAGGGCTTCGCGCTGGGCGTCGCCGCCGGGATCACCCTCGCCCCGGCGGCCATCGCCGCCTACCTCCTGCTGACCCGCCGCGTCCGCGCCGGGCTCACCGCGCTGGCGGCCTCGGCCGGGACCGCCCTGCTCGGGCTGCTGGTCCTGCCGGAGGCCTCAGCCGAGTTCTGGACCCGGCACCTGGCCGACGCGGCCGGGGCCCTCGTACTGGACTGGCCGCCGCTGTGGGTCTGGTGCGCTCCCTTACTGGCCGTCCTGACCGCCCGCGCGTGCCGGAGTCAGTCGCTCGCCAGCAACTCGTCGGCGTCCATGATCCGGTAGGCGTACCCCTGCTCGGCCAGGAACCGCTGGCGGTGCGCCGCGAAGTCCTGGTCGATCGTGTCGCGCGCGACGACCGAGTAGAACCGCGCCTCGTGGCCGTCCGCCTTCGGACGCAGCACGCGGCCCAGGCGCTGGGCCTCCTCCTGGCGGGAGCCGAAGGTGCCCGACACCTGGATGGCGACGGTGGCCTCCGGCAGGTCGATGGAGAAGTTCGCGACCTTCGAGACGACCAGCACGTTGATCTCGCCCTCGCGGAAGGCGTTGAAGAGCTTCTCGCGCTGCGCGTTGGAGGTCTCGCCCTTGATGACGGGGGCGTCCAGGTGCTCGCCCAGCTCGTCGAGCTGGTCGATGTACTGCCCGATGACGAGGGTCTGTTCGCCGCGGTGCTTGGCCACCAGGGCCTCGGTGACCTTGCGCTTCGTCGCCGTCGTCGCGCAGAAGCGGTACTTCTCCTCCGTCTCGGCCGTCGCGTACGCGAGCCGCTCCGATTCCGTCAGGTTGACCCGGACCTCCACGCAGTCGGCGGGCGCGATGTAGCCCTGCGCCTCGATCTCCTTCCACGGGGCGTCGAACCGCTTCGGCCCGATGAGGGAGAAGACGTCCGACTCCCGCCCGTCCTCGCGCACCAGCGTCGCGGTCAGGCCGAGTCGGCGCCGCGCCTGCAGGTCGGCGGTGAACTTGAAGACCGGCGCGGGCAGCAGGTGCACCTCGTCGTAGACGATCAGGCCCCAGTCCCGGGAGTCGAAGAGCTCCAGGTGCGGGTAGATGCCCTTCCGCTTCGTCGTCAGGACCTGGTAGGTGGCGATGGTGACGGGCCGGATCTCCTTGCGGGTGCCGGAGTACTCGCCGATCTCGTCCTCCGTCAGCGAGGTCCGCTTGACCAGCTCGTGCTTCCACTGGCGGGCCGAGACGGTGTTCGTCACCAGGATCAGCGTCGTCGCCTTGGCCATCGCCATGGCCCCGGCGCCGACCAGCGTCTTGCCGGCGCCGCAGGGCAGGACGACCACACCGGAGCCGCCGTGCCAGAAGCCCTCGACGGCCTGCTGCTGGTACGGCCGCAGCGCCCAGCCGTCCTCGGCCAGGTCGATCGGGTGCGCCTCGCCGTCCACGTAGCCGGCGAGGTCCTCGGCGGGCCAGCCGAGCTTGAGCAGCGTCTGCTTGATCTGCCCGCGCTCGGAGGGGTGCACGGCGACCGTGTCGGCGTCGAGCCGCGCGCCGACGAGCGGGGCGACCTTCTTGGACCGCAGGATCTCCTCCAGCACCGGCCGGTCGGTGCTGGTCAGCACCAGCCCGTGGACGGGGTGCTTGCTGAGGGTCAGGCGGCCGTAGCGCGCCATGGTCTCGGCGACGTCGACGAGGAGCGCGTGCGGGACGGGGTAGCGGGAGAACTCGACGAGCGCGTCGACGACCTGCTCGGCGTCATGGCCGGCGGCCCGGGCGTTCCACAGGCCGAGCGGGGTGATCCGGTAGGTGTGGATGTGCTCGGGTGCCCGCTCCAGCTCGGCGAAGGGCGCGATGGCACGCCGGGCGGCTCCGGCGAGCTCGTGGTCGACTTCGAGGAGGAGGGTCTTGTCGCTCTGGACGATGAGTGGACCATTCACGCGCGGCGCCCCGTTTCATTCAGGTCAAACCTCCAGTGTGCCGTACGGCGCGGAGGCTGGGAACACGGCGCTTCGGCGGGGCGCCGGACGGGGCGCACGGACGAGGCGCACGGACGAGGCGAGGGGCGCGGCATCCGGTGGGTCGGGCGGTCGGTCAGCGGCCGAGGCCGTTCAGCAGTAGGGCGAGGCCGCCGTGGAACTCGCGGTCCGGGGTGAGGTGGCGGGCGCCGAGCGCGGCCTCGGTCAGGTACGGGTACTCCTGGGCCGGGAGTTCGGCGATCGCGGCGGTGCCCGCGCCGGAGAGGGCGCCGAGGTGTTCCTGCTGGATCGCGCCGATCACGTAGGCGAGCAGGGCCCGCAGGGCGATGATCCGCTCCTCGGGCCCGAACCCGGCCTCGCCGAGCACGCCGAGGACGGTCTCGCCCCAGCGCAGTACGCCGGGGGAGCGGTGCCGGTGGCTCATGGTGAGCGGCAGTACGGCGGGGTGCGCGCCGACGGTGTCCCGCATCCGGTCGACGAGGAGCGTGACGCGGGCGCGCCAGGGGCCGGTGGTCAGGGGCGGCGGGGTGCTGTCGACGGAGCCGAGGACCAGTTCGACGACGAGGGCCTCCAGCTCCCCGCGGTCCTGGACGTACCGGTACAGGGCCATGGTGCTGATGCCGAGTTCGACGGCGACGGCGCGCATGGACAGCCCGGGCAGGCCCTCACGGTCGATCACGGTGAGGGCCGCGGCGGCCAGTTGGTCCGGGGTGAGTGAGCGGGGGCGCGGCATGGTGTTGACAGCGTACGGCATACGCTTACGCTGTAGGTGTACGTCATACGCTTACGAAGGAGACCTCAGTGCCCTCAGTGCCCTCAGCGCAGCTCGACACCGGTTCCCTCGTCCGTACCCGCACCCTCACCGCCGTCGCGGACGGCGCACCCGTGGCCGTCCCCGACCCCGAACACCTCGTCCACCTGCAGTTCCGCCGGTTCGCCGGCTGTCCCATCTGCCATCTGCACCTGCGCTCGGTGGTGCGGCGGCACGCCGAGATAGCAGCCGCCGGGATCCGGGAGGTCGTGGTCTTCCACTCCGGCGCCGACGAACTGCGCGAGCACGTGGCCGACCTGCCCTTCGCCGTCGTCGCGGACCCCCGCAAGCGGCTGTACGCGGAGTTCGGCGTCGAGTCGTCCTACCGCGCCCTGCTGGCCGCCCGCGCCTGGCGGGCGATCGCCGTCGGCACCCTCGACATCCTGCGCGGCCGGGCGAAGCCGCCGACGCTTCACCAGGACGGCGGGCGGCTCGGACTGCCGGCGGACTTCCTGATCGCGCCCGACGGACGCGTGCTGGCCGCCGGCTACGGGGTGCACGCGGACGACCAGTGGCCGGTGGAAAAGCTGCTGACCCTGGCGGCACGGGCACGTACCGTCCTGGCATGAATCATGATCAGCAGCCCTTCGTACCGGCCGACTTCGCGGTACCGCGGACGCTCGTCGCCGACGGCTTCCGGCTGGAGCCGCTCGGCGCCGAGCACAACGAACGCGACCTCGCCGCCTGGACCGGGAGCATCGCGCACATCAGGGCGACGCCCGGGTTCGTGGGGCGGGGCTGGCCGCCGGTGGCGGGGATGACCGCCGAGGCGAACCTGGCCGACCTGCTCCGGCACGCGCAGGAGTTCGAGGAGCGCGTCGCCTTCGCCTACAGCCTCCTGGAAGGGGAGGCCGACGGCGTCGGCGAGGTGATCGGCTGCCTGTACGTCCACGGCTCCCGAGAGGCCCCCGGCCGGGTCGCCGTCAGCCACTGGGTGCGCGCCGACCGGGCCGCGCTGGACGCGCGGGTCCACGAGAGGATCACCCGCTGGCTCCACGAGGTGTGGCCCTTCGACGCCGAGCGGATCGACTACGCCCCCAGGTGAGACCGGTGGCCGTCGGCGGCCGCTCCGGCTGGCCGCCCCGACCACGAGGGCCTGCTCCCGCGCACCGTTCCCGGCGTCGACGACGGCCCCTCGGCGGGGGTGCGTTCAGGCGTTCCGGGGCCGAACGGGTAGACGCCGGGGTCCGATGGGACGGGCGGCGACGTCGCTGCCGGGGCACCACCTGCGAGCGTTCTAGGGTGGCAGGCGGCCCCGGGCGCCCCAGACGCCCACCGGCGACGTCGGAACGGACCCCCATGACGCAAGCAAGCCGGGACCGCACGCTCTTCAGCCCCTCCCCGGCCCCCGCCACCACCGTCACCCACGACACCGGCCTGCTCCTGCTCCGGCTCGTCGTCGGCCTCAGCATGGCCGGCCACGGCACGATGAAGCTCTTCGGCTGGTTCGGCGGCCCGGGCCTCACCGCGACCGGCAAGGGCTTCACGATGGCCGGCTACCCCGCCGGGGACGCCATGGCCGTCATCGCCGGTCTCGCCGAGACCCTGGGCGGCCTCGGCCTCGCCCTCGGCCTGCTCACCCCGCTCGCCGGAGCGGCCCTGACCGGCACCTTCATCAACATCCTCGACGTCCGGGGCCTGAGCGCCTACTTCCCGCCCAAGGGCGTGGAACTCGAAGTGGTCCTGTTCGCCGCGATCGTCGCCCTCACCCTCACCGGGCCAGGCCGCTTCTCCGTCGACCACCACCTGCCGGTGCTGCGCGAGAACCGGCCCCGCTACTCCCTGCTCGCCCTGCTGCTGGGCGCCGTCGTGGGATTCGTCGTCCTGCTCATCCGGGACTGAACCGCCCGGCTACGCCCCCAGGTGCGGCAGCGGCCCCGCGGGGTAGGGGGTCTCCGCCGGCAGCAGGGCGCGCGCCGCCGCCTCGTCCCCGGCCCCGAGCAGGCCGCGGATCTCCCGGGCCAGCCCGGTCACATCGCGGATGCCGACCGTCCACTCGTCGGCGTACGCCCGCGACGCCGGACCGGACAGCCCCAACTGGAGCGAGCGGTACGGCAGCGGATTCAGCCGCAGGTCCCGCTCCGGGTCCCACTGGACCCGGGCCGGCGCACCGAGCAGCGCTTCCTTCCAGGTCGGCTGGTTCCCGTGCACACCCGGCACGTAGTGGGACAGGCAGGCGTCGCGCAGCGCCCGGTCGAAGCCCTCGCGGGTGATTTCGACGGCCAGCACCGTCTCCTGGTCGGCCTTGGTCCCCCAACCGCAGCGGTACATCATCCACAGGAACGACGGCTTGATCCACGTCATGCGCTCGCGCTTCCAGGCGGGCGGGAAGCGGCCGTCACGGGCGGCCGGCACCCCGAGCGAGGGGGAGTAGGCCTGGTACACCGTGATCGTGGTGTCGGTGTGCGCCGCGCGGATCTGGCGGTTCGGTACGTGCTCGTCGGACATGCGTTCAGGATGGCGGCCCGTCACCCGACCGGCCACCGGGTTTCCACCCCTACACCTGATCGTCCGCCAGTTCCGCGACACCGGTGATCCGGTGCAGCGCGTACGTCCGCACCTCGTCCGCCGTGTGGTCGTAGCCGGTGACGAAGCCGCCCTCCACCCGGACCGGCGCGATGACCCGCTGGCTCGCCGCACCCTCCGCGTTCACGTACCCGATCCACACCGCCGACCCGGTCAGCGCGGCCGCCTGCACCGTCGCCAGGGTCTCCGCCGCGCTCGTGCGCGGCAGTTCGCCCGGCACCCCGGCCCCGGCGGCGGAGGCCGTCGCGGGCTCCTTGCGCACCGCCGTCGCCGCCACGTCGCCCGCGCGGATCGCCCGTACCGCCGCCGCCAGCAGCGTCGCGTCCGGCACCGGCGGACCCTCCGGCACCGGTACGGGCGCCGAGCGGGCCGGGGTGCGGCGGGCGTCGGCCCGCGCCACCAGCACGTCGCCGGTACGGGACTCCGCGGCCGGCGCGTACCCCATCGCCCGCAACCCCTCCAGCAGGACGGTCGGATCCGCCTGCGCCGCCAGCACCGTCGGCGCCAGGCGGCGCAGCCCCAGCCCGGCCGAGCGCTTGTCGGCCAGGATCTCGCCCAGCATCGCGTCGTCGTCGCAGCGCACGTACGAGGAGGCGGCGCCGACCCGCAGGTGTCCGTGCCGGCGGGCCACGTCGTCGATCAGGTAGGCCAGCGGCTGCGGCACCGGGGTACGGCTGTGCTCCTTGAGGAAGGCCTGCAGGTCCGCGGCGGCATGGCCGGCGTCCAGGGCCCGGCGCACCGAGCCGGGCGTGAACCGGTACACCGTCGCCCCGCCCTTGGACTCCACGTCCGCGAGCACCGCCAGGGTGTCGCCCAGCGGGCGGAGCAGCGGGCCCGGGGCCACCGCCGTCAGGTCGGCCTGGAGCAGTACGTGGTCCACCGGCTCCGGCAGCAGCGGGGCCAGCAGCGGCGCCGGGTCGCGGTGCTCCAGCAGGGCCCGGCCGGGCCCGGACAGGGCGCCCCGGCCGGTCACGCCGAGGACCTCTGCCTCGGCCAGCGCCCAGTGCGCGAGCCGGGCCCGCAGATCGCTCGCCCCGCGTACGGGACGCTCCCAGGCGAGCCGCGCCAGCAGGGCCTCCGGGTCGGGCGAGGCGCCCTCGGGCAGTTCCCCGAGCAGTTCCAGCACGCGCCGGCGCACCTCGGGGGCGGCGGACCGGTCGAGTTCGGGGCCGAGCGCGGAGAGCGTGCGCCCCTTGGCGTCCTGCTCGCCGACCAGCGGTGCCGTGCGGGTGGCCGGCAGCCAGGCCGCCGCGAGCTGCGACCAGCGCTCGGCGGGCGGCAGTTCGAGCCAGTCGTCGAAGGCCGGGGTGGGCGCGTACCGCTCGTCCGCCTCCCCGTCGCTGGCCAGCAGACCCGTCGCGTAGGCCAGTTCGGCCCAGAAGGCCGCCTGCTGCTCGGTCGTGTCCAGCGCGGCCGCGGTCCGCTTGAGGTCCCGTACGGACAGCCCGCCCGCCCGCAGCACCGGCGGACCGGCGTGCTCCCAGGACTTCACCAGTTCCTCGACCGTGGCCAGCGCGGCCAGCGCCTGACCGGCTGCGTTCGCGTCCACGAGCTGTGGACGGTGTTCGCGGTGCGCGGGCACCGGCGGGGCCACCGGCGCGGTGTCCCGGTGCGCGAGCCCGCCGCGCAGGTGCAGCGCCACCTCGCGGGGCAGCACGACGGTCCGCGCCGTCGCGGGCAGCAGCAGCCCCCGGTCGCGCAGCCAGCGCACCGGCGGCGTCGGATTCGGGGTCACCTCCCCGTACGGCGGCCCCCACACGAGCCGCCCCAGCACCTGGTGCGCCTCCGCCGGGGCCTCGTCCAGCAGCGCCGACATCCGCTCCGGATCGGTGAACAGCCCGGTCAGCGCGGTCACCGCGGACACCGGGTCGTGGGTGGCGGGCAGCCCGACGGCCGCCACGATCTCCTGCACCCGGGTCGGCGACATCCCGGCCGTGGCCTCGGCAACGGTCGGACCCAGCCCGGTGGGCGAGGGGCGGGAGGCCGAGGGGGCCAGCAGCTCGCGCGCCGTGCGGACCAGCCGCAGCCGGTCCTCGTCGCCCCACACCAGGGCCTGGTCGCGCAGGACGGCCAGGGCGTCGGGGAGCGCGGCGCGGGCCCGTTCGTCCTCGCCGCCCGTCAGCAGCCCCTCCAGCACCGCGTACGGGCACGGGTCCGGGCCCACCGCCAGGGCCTCGGCGGTCTGCAGCGCGAACCGGTCCAGCCGGTCCAGGGCGCGCACCACCGACGCCCGGGTTCCGGCCCGGGTGGCCAGCTGCGTCACATCGCCGGGCACCGGTCCGAGCAGGTCCGGGCGGGCCCGCAACAGGGCCGCGAGCGCCGCGTCGTCACGGGCGCGCAGCGCCTCGGCGAGTGAGCGCGGGGAGCTTCCCGCCGGGCTCCCGCCGGCGGATCCCGCCGCAGTGCTTGCCTCGGGCACAGTCGCCTCCTGGTCGCGTCGGCCGGTCAGTCGGCCGGTCCCCATCCGGTCAACGGTATCCGCTGCGCCCGCAGCAGCTCCACGGGCGCACGCGCTACCTTCGGGACAGGGGGTAAGGGAGGAGCCTGGGCGTGGGGATCGAAAGCGACCACCTGGTCTACGAATATCTGAGCCGCGTCGGGGACTTGGCGCAACAACGGCAGCTGTCCTCCGGCGACCGGATGCGGTTGGTGTCGGGGCTGCGGGACGAAATCGACCGCCGGCGCGCCAAGTACGACCCGGACACCCCGGCCGCCGTACGGCGCATCCTGGAGCGGATCGGCACGCCCGAGGAGGTACTGGACACCCTCGGCGCCCGCCGGGGCGCGGCCCGTGCCCCCGCGGCCCCCGCCCCCGCCCCCGCCGACATCGGCCTGTCGGTCCCCGTCCAGCGGGGACCGGGCCGTCTGCGCCGCCAGAACGTGCCCCCGGCCCGCCCGGCGGCGGAACCCGAGAACGTGCCGCCGCACCTGGCCGGGCTGGACGAGCTCGGCCCCTCCGGCGGGGCCGAGCCCGACTGGTGGCGGATGAGCCCGGGGACGCACGGGGCGGGTCCGCAGGTCGAGGGCTTCGCGGGCGGCATCGAGATCCCGGACCTGTTCAAGGAAGGACCGGAGGACGACCCGCAGGCGAAGGAGGCGGCACCGGCCCCGCCCGGGGCGCAGGAGGGGCGGGCGCGGAGCCTCGTACGGTTCCTGCGCGAGCGGCGGCGCGCGAAGAAGGACGCGGCGGCCGGGGCCGCCGCGCCGGACGCCCCGGCGGCCCCCGCCGGCCGCCCGCGACCGAACGCCTTGCTCATGCTGGCGGCCGCCGTCCTCGTCGTCGGCGTGCTCACCGGCTACTGGCTGCTCCTCGTGGTCGGCTGGCTCCTTCCGTACGCCTCGCGCGTGCTGGGGCCGGCCGAGCGCAAGTGGGTGGTCCTCGGCCCACCCGGCGCGGTGCTCACCGGTGCGGTGCTGTGGGTGTGGGGCCGGATGAACGGCAAATGGGGCGAGGCCCTGTCCGATGACCAGCTGAGCGGGGCCCTGCACGGGATGTGGCCGTGGGTCCTGCGGGGCGCCGCACTGGCATCCGCGCTGTACCTGGTGTGGCGCGCGCGGCGGCGGTAGGCCGGTCAGCCGCCGATGACCGTGTGCGGCATCTCCTCCACCGGGTCGCGGTCGGCCGCCTTGACCAGATCGAGGAAGGCGGCCGACCCGGCGACGTCGAGGAGCTGCTGGGCGGTGACGGGCGCTGAGGTGTTCGACGCGTCGTGCGGGCCGACCCTCAGCGAGACGTCGCTGGCTCCGTAACGGAACCAGAGCCGGGATTCGGTGACGTTGCCGTTGTTGATCGGCGAGACGGCCGCATCGGCCCGGATGCCGCCGGGCAGGGTGGCCTTCGAGCAGACCGTGCCCTTGATCTCGCGGCAGTTCCCGGGCGCCATGCCCGGTTCGGACGGCCGCACCGAGAAGGTGATGCGGAAGGTCTTGCCGTCCTTGGTGCCCTGGTACTGCTGCACGCCCAGGTCGATGCGCTGCACGGTGCCGACCGACGGGGGCAGCAGCTGCTGGAGCACACCGACGGCCCGGTTCTGGAAGTTCTCCAGGCGGGCCCGTTCGGCGGGTGGCAGGTCGGCCATCGACGATTCGCCCGGGCTGGGTTCGAGGTGGATCGGCGGCGGCGGTCCGGAGCTCGTCGGCGGCCCGGCCACGTCCACGACCCCGGTGGATCCCGTCGCCCCCCGGTCGTCGCCGTCGCCCGGCAGGACGAAGGCCCCGGCCAGGCCGAGCCCGGCCACGGCCAGTACCGCACCGCCGATCGCCGCCCGGACGCGCGCCCTGCGGCGCAGGCCCTGGGCGCGGGCCGGCCCCACCAGGTCCGCCGTGGCGGGCAGTTCCGCCAGCGCACGGTCCATCACGTCCCGGACGAGCACGGCCGTGGCCCGGTCCTCGGTGTGGTCTTCGTTGGTACCCATGGCGTCTCCTCAGCTCTCGGTCGCGTAGATGTGGGCCTCGCCGAGCCGCGCGCGCAGCTTCACCAGGGCGCGTGAGCACTGGCTCTTGACCGTGCCCTCGCTGCAGCGCAGCAGTTCGGCGACGGTCTCGACGCTCAGGTCCTCCCAGTAGCGCAGGACGACCATGGCGCGGGCCCGCGGGGGCAGTTCGGCCAGCGCGGCGAGCAGGGTGACGCGCAGGTCGGCGTGCTCGGCTCGGGGCGGCGGACCGGCGCGCCGGTGGGCCAGCAGGTCCCGCAGCCGCCGGCGCCGCTCGGCGAGGAAGGTACGGGTCAGCACGGTTCTGGCGTACGCGTCGGGATACTCGGCGGCCGACGCCCGCCGCCAGTGCTGGAACAGTTTCGCGAGCGTCGTCTGTGTCAGATCGCGTGCGCCGTCGGCGTTGCCGCACAGCAGGTACGCGGTCCGGTACAGCTTGCGCTGACTGGCCCGGGCAAAGGCCTCGAAGTCGTGCTCGGTGCCTGGTGGCATCCGCCCTCCCCTTCACATCGTGTCTCTCACCCCTGCCCTGAGCACTGCCGCCGGGAAAAGGTTGAGCACGGATGTGAAGAATTCAGGTCGGGCAGTCCTCGGCGGGCGTTCCCCCGGCGTAGGCCCGCAGTCGGCCTCCCGTACGGCCGCCTCGGCACAATGGGAGGCATGAACCTCACCGTCGGCTTCGACCTCGACATGACCCTCATCGACTCGCGCCCGGGAATCAGGGCCGCCTACCAGGCCCTCTCCGCCGAGACGGGAACCTTCATCGATGCCGACGAGGCGGTCACCCGGCTGGGCCCGCCGCTGGAGGAGGAGCTCGCGCACTGGTTCCCGGAGGCCGAGATCCCGGCCATGACGGAGCGCTACCGCGAGATCTACCCCACGTACGCCATCGGGCCGACCCCGGCGATGCCGGGCGCCCGCGAGGCGATCGAGGCCGTCCAGGCGCTCGGCGGCCGCGCGATCGTCGTCACGGCCAAGCACGAGCCCAACGCCCGCCTGCACCTGTCGCACCTCGGCATCGAGGCCGACGCTGTCGTCGGCTGGCTCTGGGCGGAGGCCAAGGCCGGTGCACTGCGCGAGTACGGGGCGCAGGTCTACGTCGGCGACCACGTCGGTGACGTACGCGGGGCCCGCACGGCCGGCGCGCTGTCCGTGGTGGTGCCCACCGGGCCGTGCCCCGAGGAGGAACTGCGCGAGGCGGGCGCGGACGTGGTCCTGCCCGACCTCACCGCGCTGCCGCAGTGGCTCGCGCAGTACGTCGCCGCACAGCCCGTCTGACCGCCGCCCGGGCCGCTACGCCTGCGAGGCCCGCGCGGCCCTGCGCTGCGCCGCGGCCGAGCGGAGCACGCCCGCCGCGGAGATGGCGAACCCGACGCCCATGAGCATGCAGACCGCCCACGCGTACGACGGGAACGGGTCCATGTCGAGGAAGAGCGGGGCCATGGTCGCCAGCGTCGCCACGGCCCCGGCGATGAACACGATGCCGCCGGCCTTGACCAGTCCGTCGCCGGGCCGCGCTTCGTCTGAATGAGGAGTAACAGTCACCTCACCAGGGTAGTTCCCTGGCCGAAGCAGCCGACCGTGAAGGACCGGGGAACGTCTTGTCACCCGGCCCCCGACCATTAGCCTTGAGGTGGCGGGTCACTCATGGCCCGCTGCGCTGTTGTCCGGAGCCGTTCGCGGCCCTTCGGACCCCCGACGAGCACAAGGACAGAGGACGGACGTGCCTACCGGCAAGGTCAAGTGGTTCAACAGTGAGAAGGGCTTCGGCTTTCTCTCCCGTGACGACGGCGGCGACGTCTTCGTCCACTCGTCGGTGCTCCCTGCCGGGGTGGACGCTCTCAAGCCCGGCCAGCGCGTCGAGTTCGGTGTCGTCGCGGGCCAGCGCGGTGACCAGGCACTTTCGGTGACGGTACTGGACCCGGCGCCCTCCGTCGCAGCGGCGCAGCGGCGCAAGCCCGACGAGCTCGCCTCGATCGTGCAGGACCTCACGACCCTGCTCGAGAACATCACCCCGATGCTCGAGCGCGGCCGCTACCCCGACAAGGTGCACGGCACGAAGATCGCCGGACTGCTGCGCGCGGTCGCCGACCAGCTCGACGTCTGAGCCCCGCGCCGTCACGCGTACGGCTGCGCCCCGCCACTCGAAAGAGCGGCGGGGCGCAGCCGCGCGTACAGGGCGGTCAGTCCTGCGGGAAGTCCAGCGAGCCGGGCGGGATGGCCGGTACCAGTCCCTCGGCCGCCGCCCGGGTGAGCAGCCCGCGCACCGCCGCGTAGCCGGACTCGCCGAGGCCGGCGGTGAACTCGTTGACGTAGAGACCGATGTGCTGGTCGGCGACGGCCGGGTCGAGCTCCTGGGCGTGCGCGCGGACGTACGGGCGGGAGGCCTCCGGGTCGTCCCAGGCCATCCGGACCGAGGTACGGGCCGACTCGGCCAGCGCGCGCAGCCGCTCCGCGCCCAGCGAGCGCCGGGCGATGATCGCGCCGAGCGGGATCGGCAGGCCGGTCGTGGACTCCCAGTGCTCACCCATGTCGGCCAGGCAGTGCAACCCGTAGTCCTGATAGGTGAACCGGGCCTCGTGGATCACCAGCCCGGCGTCCACCCGGCCGTCCCGGACCGCCGGCATGATCTCGTGGAACGGCAGGACGACGACCTTGCCGACGCCCTCCGGCAGCACGTCCGCGGCCCACAGCCGGAACAGCAGGTAGGCGGTGGAGCGTTCGCTCGGCACGGCCACCGTCCGCCCGGCCAGGTCGATCCCCGGCTCGCGGGTCAGCACCAACGGGCCGCAACCGCGTCCCAGCGCCCCGCCGCAGGGCAGCAGCGCGTACTCCTCCAGCACCCACGGCAGCACGGCGTACGACACCTTCAGCACGTCCAGCTCGCCGCGCTCGGCCATGCCGTTGGTGATGTCGATGTCCGCGAAGGTGACGTCGAGGGCGGGCGCGCCCGGCACCCGGCCGTGGGCCCACGCGTCGAAGACGAAGGTGTCGTTCGGGCAGGGCGAATAGGCGATCTTCAGCGGTTCACCGGTGGTCGTGCTCATGGCGTTCTCCCCAGTTCGCGAGTACGGGCCCCAGCACGCGGAAGCCGTCGGCGAGCGCGGTGAGCGCGTCCCCGATCCGCCAGGCGGCACGGTCACGGGGGCCCACGGCGTTGGACACGGCGCGGATCTCCAGTACGGGCAGCCCGTGTGCGGCGGCCGCCTCCGCGACCCCGAAACCCTCCATGGCCTCGGCCCCGGCCATCGGGTGCCGGGCGGCGAGCGCGGCGGCCCGGGCGGCGGTCCCGGTCACGGTGGAGACGGTCAGCACGGGCGCGAGCAGCGCCCCGGTCGCCTCGGCGGCGCGGGCGGCGAGTTCGGCGGGCGGCAGGTGCACGCTGTGCCCGAAGCCGAGCTCGCTCACGGCGAGGAAGCCGTCGGGGGTCTCGGCCCCCAGGTCGGCGGCGACGATCGCGTCGGCGACCACGAGGGAACCGAGCGGGGCGGCGGGCGCGAACCCGCCGCCGATGCCGGCGCAGACGACGAGCGAGTAGTCGGCGAGGGCCAGGGCGGTGGCGGTCCCGGCGGCGGCCGCCGCCGGACCGACGCCCCCGACGAGCACGTCGAAGGCGATGCCCGGAAGGTCCCGGCGGTGGACGAGGTAACCCCCGGGCAAGGTGCGTGGCTCAGGACCGAACGTGTCCGGATGAGGGGTCAGCCCGGTGGTGACGGAGTCTGCCTCCGCCGCCACCGCGGTCACGACGAGCGCGCGCACCGCTGCCGCCCGGCTACTTGAGCTTGAGGTTGAAGGACCAGACGGCGAGCGGCTTGCCGTCCTCGGCGATCTGCAGGAACGCGAGCTTCTTCGAGGAGGGGGCCTCGCCCTGGCCTCCGGTCGCGAAGACGTCGGCGCCCGGGAAGCTGCGGTAGGTGTTCGAGGAGGGCTCGGTGATCGGCTGCCCGTCCAGGACCGCCGACCAGCGCTTGCCGTCCTCGACGATCTCCGGCTCGACCCCGAGGCGCAGGGTGTCGCCCCGGGCGTACTCGACGGTCTTGGGGTTCTTGAGGTTGGTGAGGCACTCCTGGACCTGGTCCATGGAGAGCTCCTTGCCGTCGTTGTGGCAGGAGGCTTCGGCGGACACCGACGAGGTGCCGACCGTCACGGTCGCCAGCGGCGTCGGCTTCTCGCCGCAGGCGGAGAGGAGGAGGAGGCCGGCGGACACGGCTCCGAGGGCCGCGACGCTGCGGCGGGCCCTACCCGAGAAAAGCGGTGCGGTCATGAGCCGAAGGCTATCGGGCCGGTGGGCTGCGCCGCCGCACGGGGTACCGGTGGCCTGCGGCGCGGCGTGGATCTGCCGGTGCGGCGCCGCCGCGCGAGCGGCCCCGGGCTCCGCCCGGGCATTCCCGGGGCTCCGCCCCGGACCCCGCGCCTCAAACGCCGGCGGGGCTGGATCAGTCGGCGTGGGTGATCGTTACGCCACGCGGGGGCGGGAGGGGTCCGGGTGGTGGGGGCGGGGGGCCGAGAGGACGCCGCGCACCGCCCACGTCGTACCCACCGCGACGATCGCCGCGGCCACCGACATCCCCAGTACCCCGTTCAGCGGCAGCACGATGCCGATCGCCCCGCCCAGCACCCACGCCACCTGGAGCAGCGTCTCCGAACGCGCGAAGGCCGAGGTCCGCACCGACTCCGGCACGTCCCGCTGGATCATCGCGTCTAGCGACAGCTTCGCCAGCGCCTGGCAGAAGCCCGCCGTCGCGGCCAGCACGGCCATGAACAGCGCGCTGAAGAACACCGCCGCGAGCACCGCCACGCCCAGGGTCAGGCACAGCACCGCCGCGACGATCGCCTCCGGCGCCCGCGCCCGCAGCCACGCGCCCACCGCCGTACCGCAGGCGTTGCCCACGCCCGCCGAGACGCCCACGATGCCCAGCGACACCGCCGCGCTCTGCCCCGCCACGGGATGCTCGCGCAGCAGGAACGCCAGGAAGAAGATCAGGAACCCGGACAGCGCACGCATCGAGGCGTTCGCCAGCAGCCCGCACAGCACCGACCGGCTGACCGTCCGCAGGCCCGGCCGCTTCGAGTGCGCCTCGTGCGTGGACAGCCGCGCCCGGCGCTCGCCCTTGGCCTCGTCCACCTTGTGCGGCAGCGTGAACGCCGCGAAGGTCCCCCACACGAAGATCACACAGGCCCCGTACAGCGGCCACGGCGGCCCGATCAGGTGCAGGGCCGCACCCAGCGGCGCCGCCGCGCCCGTCGCCAGCAGACCCGCCAACGTGACCCGGGAGTTCGCCTTCACGAGTGAGAATTTCGGCGGCAGCAGCCGGGGCACCACCGCACTGCGGACCACCCCGTAGGCCTTGGACGCCACCAGCACGCCCAGCGCCGCCGGGTAGAGCTGAATGCCCCCGGTGGCCACCGCACCCGACATCAGCAGCGCCAGGAGCGCGCGGGCCAGCATCGAGGCCGCCATCGCCGCCCGCCGGCCGTGCGGCAGTCGGTCCAGTAGCGGACCGATCACAGGGGCCAGCACGGTGAAGGGGGCCATCGTGATCGCCAGGTACAGGGCCACCCGACCGCGCGCCTCGTCCGTGGGAACGGAGAAGAACACCGTCGAGGCCAATGCCACAGTGATCATCACATCGCCGGCGCCGTTGATGGCGTGCAGCTCGATCAGCTTGCCGAGCCCCGATTCCCCCGCGCCGTGCGCGTGCGTGGCCCGCCGGATCCCCCGCGCAGGAAGGTGCAGCGCACGCCCGACGGCCCGGCCGGCCCGCCTGGCCGGTCCCGAGCCGTCGTCGGACGACCGTACGGGTGCCACACTCGACATAGTGCCCCACCCGGCCCTGCCGGGGTGCCTCCCGGCGCGTCGCGCGGCCGGTGGCTTGTCCGCGAATCGGACCTTGCATGTGTGCCCGAGGCTTGAGAGGAGGTAGCGTGCGTAGCGCGCCACCGGCGGATGCTCCTGGCCGCGCGCCTCTTCGTGATCCCGCAGAATGGGTTGCAGTGAGGTGCGCCCGGAGTCCGATCGGGTGCGGACGTCGACGCGGCCCTCTGGTCCGCTCCGCCCGTGCCCCGTACGGACAGCACCGACGGGTCGTTGTGGACGACAGTACGGACGGCGCACACGTGAGACGGCGTAGGAGAGAACGAGACCAGTGAGTGCTGCGACGCGAAGCCGTACCCCGCGTACCCCCGACCGCCTCTGCGTCGAGGCGGTAGAACTCGCCCGCGCGGCGGCCGAGGAGGCCGCCTTCCCCGGAGTGGTCGGCGCGCACGTCTCCGCCGTGGCGGAGGGCGACCGCGTCGTCACCCACTTCTTCGAGTCCAAGGAACCCGGCTACCGCGGCTGGCGCTGGGCCGTCACCGTGACCCGCGCCTCCCGCGCGAAGAACGTCACGCTCGACGAAACGGTGCTGCTCCCCGGCGACGACGCGCTGCTGGCCCCCGAGTGGGTGCCGTGGAGCGAACGGCTGCGCCCCGGCGACATGGGCCCCGGCGACCTGCTGCCCACCGACGCCGAGGACCTGCGCCTGGAGCCGGGCTGGTCGGGCGAGGACACCCCGCCGCCGAACTCGGTCGTCTCCACCGAGATGGCCGAACTGGTCGAGGCCGAGGACGCCGACGTCACCGACCGCGCGGTGGTCCCCGTACGCGGCTCCATCACCTCGGTCGCCGAGGAACTGGGCATGCGCCGGGCCCGCGTGCTCTCGCGGTACGGGCTGCACACCGCCGCCGACCGCTGGGACGAGTCCTTCGGCGCCAAGACCCCGATGGCGCAGGCCGCGCCCGCGTCCTGCGTCTCCTGCGGCTTCCTCGTCGCCATCGGCGGCTCGCTCGGTCAGGCCTTCGGCGTCTGCGCGAACGAGTTCAGCCCGGCCGACGGCCGTCTGGTGTCGCTGTCCTACGGCTGCGGCGGCCACTCGGAGGCCGCGGTCATGCCGGCGCCGCTGCGGCCGGCCCCGCCGGTGCTCGACTCGATGGCCTCGGACGAGTTCACCTTGCGGCCGGCCCCCGACAGCGGCTCGGTCCCGGTCTCGGAGTCGGACCTGTCGGCCGCGGACCTCGGCCACTCGTAGCTCGGCCCGGTCCCGGGGCGCGGCGGCGTACCCTCGCCCCATGGGGGACACGGGCGCCGACGCGGACATGGTGGGACTGACCGGCCGGGTGACCGGGACGGTCGGCCCGGGGCTGGTGGGCGAGGTCATCGTACGGATCCGGGGCGGGGCGGAACACTTCCTCGCCCACCCGGTCGCGGGGACCGGTCGGATCGCCGTCGGGACGGTGGTGACGGTGGTCGAGTACCTGCCGCCGCGCACGGTGTACGTGATGGCCGCCTACGACAACTGACGACCCGTCCCACCTGTACGTATCAGGATGGCGACAAGACGCGGCCCGCATCTTCCGGCCGGGCCGCGGCAGGCGCAGACTCAGCCCCGTCGGTGCCGAACGGCACCGCGCTAAGGGGGCGTTGCCGATGGCTATCGGCGTCGTGGCGGGAATCGTTCTCGCCGCAATCGTGGCTCTGATCGGCCTGTTCAAGCTCATGTGGCGGGTGGCCGAACCGAACGAGGCACTCGTCATCTCCGGCTCCACGCACAAGACCGAGGGCCTCGGGCAGGGCATGGGGTTCCGGATCGTCACCGGCCGGGGGACGCTCGTGCTCCCGGGTGTGCAGGCGGTGCGGAAACTGTCCCTGGACCTCAACGAGACGCAGCTGTCCGTGGACTGCGTCACCCACCAGGGCATCCCGCTGCGGGTGAAGGGCGTCGTCATCTTCAAGGTCGGCGACGACCTCGTGTCGATCGCCAACGCGGCCCGCCGCTTCCTGGACCAGCAGAAGATGATGCCCGAGCGGGTGCACATCGTCTTCGCGGGACATCTGCGGTCCATCGTGGGCGGGTTGACGGTCGAGGACATGATCCGCGACCGGGAGAAGTTGACGGGCCAGACCCGGATGGCCTGCGGTACCGAGATGGAGAAGCTCGGCCTGATTGTCGACTCGCTGCAGATCCACGAGATCGAGGACCCGACCGGCTACATCAAGAACCTGGCGATGCCGCACGCGGCGGCCGTGCAGCGGGACGCGCGGATCGCGCAGGCCGAGGCGAACCGGCTGGCCACGGAGGCCGAGCAGGCCGCCTTCGCCCGGATGGCCGAGGCGACCCGGGACAGCGAGATCCTCCAGGCCGGCTACCAGGCCGAGCGGGACAAGGCGGCGGCGACGGCCCGTCAGGCGGGGCCGCTGTCGGAGGCGGCGGCCCGCCAGGAGGTCGTCGTCCAGGAGACCCGGGTCGCGGAGCTCGAGGCGCACCGGCGCGAGCAGCAGCTGCAGGCGGACGTGCGCAAGCCCGCGGACGCGGCGGCGTACGAGACCCGCACCCGGGCCGAGGCCGAGCGCGACGCGCGGATCTCGGCGGCGCAGGCGAATGCGCGGGAAACGGAGCTCGCGGCGGCCGCCGAGGCGACGCGGGTGACGACGGCGGCGACCGCCGACGCGCAGGCCGTGGAGGCGAGGGGCATCGCGTCGGCGAAGGCCACGCGGGCGACCGGTGAGGCGGAGGCCGCGGCTACGCAGGCGCGGGGCCTCGCGGAGGCGGAGTCGGCGAAGGCCCGCGGTCTCGCCGAGGCGGAAGCGATCAAGGCGCGGGCCGCCGCGCTGGCGGAGAACCAGGAGGCGGTCGTCGCGCAGCAGCTGGCCGAGAACTGGCCGGCGATCGTGGAGGCGGGCGCGGGGGCCTTCGGGAACGTGGAGCACATGGTCCTGTTGAACGGCGCCGAGGGCATGTCGGAGATGTTCGCGAAGGCCCTGACGATGGGCGGCACGGGCCTGGGCGTGGCCCGCCAACTCCTGGCCTCGATGGGCCAGCCCCCCACCCCGGGAACTCCGTCCCCGGCCACCCCGCCGGTGAACGGCCGCATCCCGATCCACGAGGAGTAACCGCCGACTGGCCCGGCCGCCGGGCAACTCGGCGCCCCCGGGCCCGCCCCGTCCGGCTCTGCCGGGCCGTTCCAGCCCCTCCGGCGTTTGAGGAGCGGGGTCCGGGGCGGAGCCCCGGCAACGGCGCGGGCGCCGAACGTGTGGCTTCCGGCAGCGGCGCCGCTGCCGGGGGCGCCGCCCCCGGACCCCCGCGCCTCAAACTCCCCCAGCTACCGCTGGGAGGTGCCCCCTGGCGAGGCTGTATGCGGTGGCGGAGCCGGATGGGGGCGCAGCCGGACGGGCCGGATCAGGCGCCGCGGCGGCGGAGGAGGCGTTTGGCGCCGAGGACCAGGACCAGGCCGCCCGCCAGGACGAGGGCTCCCTTGCCGAAGCTGCCCGTCGGCTCCACCGCGGGGGCCGCTCCCGACGGGGCACCCGGCTGCGGCGAGGCCGAGGTCGAGGCCGAAGGGGCGGAGGCGACCGGGACGGCGATGACCCGGCTGCCCTCGCCCTCCGCGCCGAACATCAGCGTGGAGCCGTCCGGGGTGTACGTCACCGACTCGGCCTGGCCCTGCCACGGCGCGTCCACCCGTTCGCCCTCGCCCACCGGCAGGCCGTCCTTCCACGGGTAGCTGCGGGCCGTGAAGTAGCCCCGCAGCGTCAGCCGGGTGCCGTCGGGGGAGAACGCCCCGTCCGTCACCCACGGCACGGCGGCGACCCGCCGGAACACGTTCGTGCTGCCCTTCGTCAGTTCCGCGGGACCCTCGTACAGGCCGCCCTTGTTCTCGTCCTTGCTCGCGATGTAGACGCGCCCCGTCACCGGATGGACCATCAGGGCCTCCGCGTTGCGGGCACCGTCCGCGTACTTCACCGTGAACTGCGCGGCTTCGACCGTGACGTCGCCCAGTTGCTTCGGTTCCGGGAAGCGGTAGATCCACACGTGGTCCCAGGTGCCGTTCCGGTTGTCGCCGATGTCCCCGACGTAGAGCTGCCCGTCCGGGCCCAGCGAGATCGCCTCGACGTCGCGCGGCTTGCCGATCCCCGTCAGCGTCACGCGGGCCACCGTCCTGCCCGTTGCCGAGTCCACCGCGTAGATGTACGGGCCGTCGTCGCTGTCGTTGTGCGTCCAGTACACGCCCGGGTGGATCCGGCTGGCGGCCAGGCCGCTCGACTCCTTGATCCGCGGGTCGGAGATGGTGAAGGAGGACACGGTGGGGGTCTCCGCCGCGAGGGCCGGGCCCGGCAGCACGGCGAGTGCGGCGGCGGCGGCGGTAACGGCAACGGCGGCGGACGCGGCGGCGGACGGCAGGGGCAGGCGCATTCCCCCAGCCTGCCAGTACGTGCCGCGTGTCCGGCGTCACAGGGGTTTCTGTCGCGCGATCCGCGATGATGGCCGGATGCGTTTCATGTTCGTCGGCGACTCCATGACCATCGGGCGCGCCGGCGACTACACCTGGCGCTACCGGATGTGGCAGCACCTCAGCTCGACCTTCGGCGGCCCCTACCGGATCGTCGGTCCGCGCTGCGAGCTGTACGACACCGTCGCCGACGTGCCCAGCAGCCACGCGTACGCCGACCCGGGCTTCCCGGAGCCCGCCCGCCGCCACCTGGCGGGCTGGGGCGAGGGCTGGCAGCACATGGCCCCCCTGATAGGCCCCGCGGTAGCCGACACCGGCGCCGACGTCCTGTTGGTCTCGCTCGGGCTGATCGACCTCGGCTTCTACACCGACGCCGAGCAGACCGCCGCCAACGTCCGCCGGTTCGTCGCCGGGGCCCGCGCCGCCCGCCCCGGCGTCCGCATGGTGCTGCTGCCGGTCATCCCGAACAGCCGCGCCGAGGAGGACGCCCCCTTCGCGGCCGAGGTGGCCCGTTTCAACGAGCTCCTCGCGAAGGCGGTCGCCGACCTGACCACCGACGCCTCGCCGATCCTGCTGGCCGCGCGCCCGGACGCGTACGACATCCACCGCGACACCTACGACGGCACTCACCCGAACGCCTCGGGCGAGCACCGGCTGGCGGGCGAGTTCGCGGCCGTCCTGCACCAGGCGTGGGGGATCGGCGGCCCCTACCGGCCCGCGCAGGGGCCGTAACACGCCCGTCACGACGGGGTCTTGCTTCGAGCGCACTCGAAGCAGTTGGCTAGTGCCCCATGAAGTACACGCAGCTCGGACGCACCGGCCTCAAGGTCAGCCGACTCGTTCTCGGCACCATGAACTTCGGCCCCCAGACCGTGGAGCCCGAAAGTCACTCGATCATGGACTCCGCCCTCGACGCGGGCATCAACTACTTCGACACCGCCAAGCGGGCACTTTGACGCCAGCTTGAGTAGGAGGTGGCCGCCGTCCAGGAAGAAGGGACGACGACCACCGTACGTACGGCTACCTGATCACCAGGCGAAGGCCTCCGGGGACGGACCGGGCCCGGGGAAGATCTCGTCGAGCCCGGCCAGCACCTCCTCGCTCAGCTCCAGTTCCAGCGCCCGCAGGGCGCTCTCCAGCTGCTCGGCGGTGCGCGGGCCGACGATGGGGCCCGTCACGCCCGGCCGGGTGAGCAGCCAGGCCAGGGCGGTCTCACCGGGCTCCAGGCCGTGCTTGTCGAGCAGGTCCTCGTACGCCTGGATTTGTGCCCGTGTCGAGCTGTTGGCCAGCGCGTCCGCGGACCGGCCGGAGGCCCGGCGGCCGCCCTCGACCTCCTTCTTGATGACCCCGCCCAGCAGGCCGCCATGCAGCGGGGACCACGGGATGACCCCGAGGCCGTACTCCTGGGCCGCCGGGATGACCTCCATCTCGGCCCGCCGCTCGGCAAGGTTGTACAGGCACTGCTCGCTGACCAGGCCGACCATCCCGCGCCGGGCGGCCGTCTCGCTGGCCTGGGCGATCTTGTAACCGGGGAAGTTGGAGGAGCCCGCGTAGAGGATCTTGCCCTGCTGGATCAGTACGTCCACGGCCTGCCAGATCTCCTCGAAGGGGGTCCGGCGGTCGATGTGGTGGAACTGGTACAGGTCGATGTGGTCGGTCTGGAGCCGCTTGAGGCTGGCCTCGACGGCCCGGCGGATATTCAGCGCCGACAGCCGGTCCTCGTTCGGCCAGGTGTCTCCCCCGCGGGACATGGAGCCGTAGACCTTGGTGGCCAGGACCGTCTTCTCCCGACGGCCACCACCCTGGGCGAACCAGGTGCCGATGATCTCCTCGGTACGGCCCTTGTTCTCACCCCACCCATACACGTTGGCCGTGTCCACGAAATTCAGACCTGCGTCGAGGGCGGCGTCCAGGATTCCGTGGCTGGTCGGTTCGTCTGTCTGCGGACCGAAGTTCATCGTGCCGAGTACAAGTCGGCTGACCTTGAGTCCGGTGCGTCCGAGCTGCGTGTACTTCATGGGACCCAAGCCAACTGCTTCGAGTCCACTCCAGGCAAGAGCGGCCCGCGCCGCCCTCGATTTATGCGACAACGCGCATAGTCGCGTTGATGCATAGACGGCTGACCACTGCGCTCCGTACGGTCTTGGTGGCTGGCCCTGACCAGGCCGCGAACCAGGGGGTTCACATGGCTCGTGAGGAACTGACCCGACTGACCGGCAACGGGAACGGCGAGTGCGGACAAGGCGACTGCCCCAACGTGTACCGCACCGCCTCCGGCTCCTTCGTCGTCCAGGGAGACTTGTCCCCTGCCTTCACACCGCCGGACGGCGAGGGGCTCGTGGAGATTCCCGAGAGCGTCCTGAGGGAGGCTGTACGTGCTCTTGGATGGTGACGAATGGCAGAGCAAATTCCGCGGCTTCAAGACCGAGGCGTGGAGGCTTGAGACGCTGCCGCAGTACCTCGTCCCCCAGGAGGCGGAGGAATTCGCCGCCTTCAAGAACGGTGCCCGCTTCCACGGGCCCTACGAGGATTCGTGGACGGACCTGATCCGCAAGCACACGGCAGCAGGCGGGAGTATCGGCCGCGTGCACATCGTCACGCAGCCACTCTCGGACTACCTGCGCTTCGAGTTCGAGCGGTACTACCAGCACCAAGCGCCCATCGGGGAAGACATTCGCATCCTCGACGTAACCGACCGGCCGAACCCGCTGCCGGGCGTCCAGGACTTCTGGATGTTCGACCGCTCCACAGTCGTGCTGATGCACTACGCGGAGGACGGGCGACAGATCTCCCGTGAGCTGTTCGAGGGCGATCCCGCACCCTTCATCGACCATCAGCGCATCGCGCGGGAAGGGTCCATCCCATTCCTGGAGTACGTGCGCGCGTGACGTTCGAGCCTGAGCGGATGGGCCACTCCAGCCGGGAGCTGGCCGACAAGCTCCGCGAGCTGCGCAAGCGATCCGGTCTCTCCGGGGTCCGGGTCGCGGCGCGCTGCAACATGTCCCAGTCGAAGATCAGCCGGATCGAGAACGGCAAGGTCCGGCCGTCCTTGGTCGACGTGGAGCAGATCCTGAGAGCGATCGACGCGCCGGCGGATCTCCTCGCGGAGATCTCCGCCCTGGCACGCATGGCGAACACCGATTGGCAGGACGCACGGTCACTTCGCCGCAAGGGTCTGGACAAGAAGCAGTTCGAGCTGGCCGGTCTCGAAAGGGCGAGCAGCGATTTCCGGTTTTTCCTGCTCTCCATGATCACGGGCCTGCTGTTCACACCCGAATACATCCGGGCCAGCCTCTCGCACATCCCCGGCGACGACTCGAAGGCCGTGGCGAAGAAGCTGGAGCGGCAGGAGGTCCTCTACGACCGCTCGAAGCGGTTTACGTTCATCCTCACCGAGCAGGCCGTCCGCTGGCCGCTCGTGCCGCCGGACGTCTTGGCCGTGCAGATCGACCGGCTGATTTCGCTGACACATCTCCCGAACCTGCGCTTGGGTGTCATCCCTCTTGGCTCACGGACGGCCCCAGCACCGCTGAACACCTTCACCGTGTACGACGACCGCATCGCCACGGTGGAGGTGTCCACGGGCGTCCTGCTCCTCCGCGATCTGAGAGACGTACGTGCGCATCTTCAAGAGTTCGCCGCGTACGAGGAACTGGCTCTCTTCGGCGACACCGCCAGGGAGCACTTCGCGTTCTGGTCCGCAACCTGCCGTGGTTGATCTTTAGTCCACAACGCGACTGGAACTGCAGGTCTTGCCCTGCTCCGGGAAACGATGACGTGCCGTCGTAGAGAACCTCCGGAAGGCGTACGCCATGAGCCGAGCGCGGACCACCATGTCAGGACCGATGCACCTTTTGCTCCTGAACCTGCCGCCAAAACCGGCGGACGGATGTGGGGTGTGCCGCGCCCTGATCGCGCAGCGGCGGGAGGCACGGGACGGAGGTGATTTGTCGGCGGCGACGGATGCGGACGTGGAGATCCGTAACCATCCTCACCGGCCCGGAACGTCTTGCACCTGTACCGGATGGGCCTCGCGCTCATCCCGGCTGCCGGGAGGGCAGTCGCCAGGCGCGCTCGTCGCGTCAAGCCCGCCACCGCAAGGTAGGCAGGAATCTCCCGCATTCATGCAGGAGAGCACTTCAACAGTTCCACCACGTGGACCGGCTGACCCCCTTCGAGGAGATCTGGCAGGCCGTCGAGGTCCTGGTCCAGCAGGGCAAGATCCTCTACGCCGGCTCCTCGAACTTCCCCGGCTGGAAGATCGCCCAGGCCAACGAGACCGCGGCCCGCCACGGCCGGCTCGGCCTGGTCAGCGAGCAGTGCCTCTACAACCTCGCCGAGCGGCGCGCCGAGATGGAGGTCATCCCGGCCGCCCAGGCGTACGGGCTCGGGGTCATCCCGTGGTCCCCGCTCCAAGGGGGCCTGCTGGGCGGGGTCATCAAGAAGGAGGTCGAGGGCGGCCGCCGGGCCTCCGGCCGGTCGGCGGAAGCGCTCGCGAACAGCACCGTGCGGGCGCAGGTGCAGGCGTACGAGGACCTGCTGGACAAGCACGGCCTGGAGCCGGGCGAGGTCGGACTGGCCTGGCTGCTGACGCGTCCCGGGGTCACCGGGCCGATCGTCGGGCCGCGCACGCAGGAGCAGCTCGACTCGGCGCTGCGCGCGGTGGAGCTGGAGCTCCCGCAGGAGGTCCTGGCGGGCCTGGAGGAGATCTTCCCCGGTCCCGGGGCGTCGCCGGAGGCCTTCGCCTGGTAGGCCCGGCCCGGTCCGGGCCCACCGGGCCCGGACCGGGGCGAAGGACTACTGGCCGACGGCAGCCGCCACGGCCACGACGAGGAACATCAGCACGAGTACACCGGCCATCACACGGTTTCTGGTCTTGGGATCCACCCGTCGAGCGTAACGCGGCCCGCCGGCTCCCCCGCACGCCCCCCGGCTCCGGCCGCAGGGCGCGCGGGTTCAGCCGCCGAGCTGCCAGGCCCCGACGGTCTCGTAGCGGGGCTGCTCGCCCTGCACCCCGCTGACGGGAAGGTTGCTGCGGACCAGGCTCAGGGTGTCGACCTGCCAGGGTGTGCCCTCGAAGTCCGCGAGGGCGTCCAGGTAGGGCCGCAGCGGGGTGGTGGCGGTGCGGCCGCGGGCCAGGGTGAGGTGCGGGTGGTACCGGTGGTGCTGGTGCATCGGTACGCCGGCCCGCCGGGCGGCGGCGTCGGCCCGGTCGGCGAGCATCTGCAGGGCGGCGAGCTCCCCGGCGGCGCCGGTCCACAGGGCGCGCTCCCCGAAGTGGCCGCAGCCGTGCAGCCGCAGTGTGAAGGGGGCCGTGCGGTGGGCGGCCCGCTCCAGGCGGGCGTGCAGGTCCGGGAGCACCTCGTCCCGTACCTCGCCCATGAAGGCGAGCGTGAAGTGCCAGCCCGCCCGCGCGGTCCACGTCAGGTGGTCGTCGTGCAGGGGGTCGACGGCCCGGGCCAGCTCGGTGACGGCCGCGTCCGGCGGTAGGACGGCTGCGAACAGTCTCATGGGCCGAGGTTAAGGGTGCGGCGCCGCTGCTGGGGGCTCTGCCCCCAGACGCCCGCGCCTCGAACGCCGGCGTTCGAGGCGCGGGTCCGGGCGGAGCCCGGGAGGCAGGGCCGCAGGGTCAGGCCACCGCCACCAGTTCGCGGCGGTGCGGGACGGCCGGGACGAAGGTCACGCCGTGCCGGTTCACCCGCAGCCGGAGGTTGCCGACCCGGGCCAGGACGACCGCGATCGCGACCGAGGCGGCCAGGGAGATCACCGCACCCGAGGCCATGCCGATCCGGGCGCCGTAGGTGTCCGTGATCCAGCCCAGCAGCGGGGCGCCCAGCGGGGTGCCGCCGGTGAACACCATCATGAACAGGGCCATCACCCGGCCCCGCATCTCGGGGTCGGTCGCCATCTGCACGCTCGAGTTGGCCGTGACGTTGACCGTCAGGCCGAAGATCCCGATGGGTACGAGCAGGGCCGCGAACAGCCAGAAGCCGGGTGCGAAGGCGGTCACCAGGAGCAGGACCGAGAACGCCGCGGCCGCGGCCACCAGCACCCGCAGGCGGGACTGTCCGCGCCGGGCCGCGAGCAGGGCGCCCACCAGGGAGCCGGCCGCGATCAGGGTGTTGAAGAGCCCGTAGGTGCCCGCGTCCCCGTGGAAGACGTCGCTGACGTAGGCCGAGAGCCAGATCGGGAAGTTGAACCCGAAGGTGCCGATGAAGCCCACGAGCACGATCGGCCAGATCAGCTCCGGGCGGCCGGCGACGTAGCGCAGGCCTTCGCGCAGCTGCCCCTTGGCGCGGGGCCTCGGCTCGACCGGCTGCAGTTCGTCGGTGCGCATCAGCAGCAGGCCGGCGAGGGGCGCGGCGAAGGACAGTCCGTTCAGCAGGAAGGCCCAACCGGAGCCGACGGCGGTGATCAGTACACCGGCGATCGCCGGGCCGACCAGCCGCGCGGACTGGAAGTTGGCGGAGTTCAGGCTGACGGCGTTGGCCACCTGGTCCTTGCCGACCATCTCGGAGACGAAGGTCTGCCGGGCCGGGTTGTCGACCACGGTGACCAGGCCGATCGCGAAGGCGGCGAGGTAGACGTGCCACACCTGGACGTGTCCGGCCAGGGTGAGGACGGCGAGGGCGATGCCGGTCAGGCCCATCGCGCTCTGGGTGGCGAGGAGCAGCAGCCGCTTGGGCAGCCGGTCGGCGAGTACGCCGCCGTAGAGGCCGAACATCAGCATCGGCAGGAACTGCAGGGCGATGGTGATGCCGACGGCGGAGGCGGAGCCGGTCAGCGAGAGGACCAGCCAGTCCTGGGCGATGCGCTGCATCCAGGTGCCCGTGTTCGAGACGACCTGGCCGGTGGCGAAGAGCCGGTAGTTCCGGACCTTCAGCGAGCTGAACATCCCTCCCCGGCTGCCGCCGGGGGGTGCCCCGAGGTTCTTGCCCGCCCGTGCCGCGGGGTGCGCGGCGCTGGTGGTGGTGGATATGTGGCCGGGTGCGGAGTCTGCTCCGGTTCCCGTACTCAAAAGCGTTCGCCTCCTGGCGTCGTTCCTTACAGGTGCGCGAGCTTCTCCAGGACGGGTGCGGCCGCGCGGAGCTTGGCCCATTCGTCCTCGGTCAGCTCGGCCGCGAGCCCGGCCAGGAAGGCGTTGCGCTTGCGGCGGCTCTCTTCGAGCATCGCTTCGGCCTCCTCCGTCTGGCGGACCACCTTCTGGCGGCGGTCGTCGGGGTGCGGTTCCAGCGTGACCAGTCCCTTGGCTTCCAGCAACGCGACGATGCGCGTCATCGACGGCGGCTGGACGTGCTCCCGCCGCGCCAGCTCGCCGGGTGTGGCCTGGCCGCAGCGGGCGAGGGTGCCGAGGACCGACATCTCGGTCGGGCTCAGCGACTCGTCGACGCGCTGGTGCTTCAGGCGTCGCCCCAGCCGCATGACGGCGGAGCGGAGGTCGTTCACGGCGGCTGCGTCGTCGCCATGGGAGAGGTCATGCATGTATTTAGAATAACTCATTACTCTTCCTAAGGAAAACCGATTTCAGGCGTACGCCGGGGGTCACTCATACGGGTGAGTCGGCGGCTGAAAGCGACACGCGTGCGCGCCCTGTGCCCCGACCCTTTCGGCATGGGGACACATGTGCTGAGCATGCGCATAGACGGGGAGCTCCTCGACAGGCTCCGGATCCACGCCGCCAAACGCGGAATGAGCGTCCAGGACTATGTGGTCCGGACGCTCATTCGCGATGACTTCGACGAGCGCTTCAAGGCGGCCGTCGACGAGACGGAGAAGTTCTACGGGCTGACGTGAGCCACTGGCTGACGTGAACTACTGGGCGAGGCCGAGGGCGGGCATCGCGTAGTAGAAGACGAACACCGCCGACACCACGTACATGGCCACCGGGACCCCGCGGCCCCGGCCGGTCGCCAGGCGCAGCGCGCAGAAGCTCACGAAGCCGATGCCGATGCCGTTGGTGATCGAGTAGGTGAAGGGCATCATCACCATGGCCAGGAAGGCCGGGACGGCGATGGTGAAGTCGCTCCAGTCGATGTCCTTGACCGAGCCCGCCAGGATCAGGAAGCCGACCGCCACGAGCGCCGGGGTGGCCGCCTGGGACGGGACCATGGTGGCGAGCGGGGTGAGGAACAGCGCCACGGCGAAGAGGCCGCCCGTCACGACGTTCGCCAGACCCGTACGGGCGCCCTCGCCGACCCCCGCCGTGGACTCCACGAAGCAGGTGGTCGCGGAGGAGGAGGTGGCGCCGCCCGAGGCGACCGCCAGGCCGTCGACCAGCAGGACCCGGTTGATCCCGGGGAACTCGCCGGTCTTCTTGTCGATCAGCTTCGCCTCGTCGCCGACGCCGAGGATCGTGCCCATGGCGTCGAAGAAGCAGGACAGCAGCACGGTGAAGACGAAGAGGGCGCCGGTGAGCATCCCGACCTTGTCGAAGCCGCCGAACAGGCTGACCTCGCCGACGAGCCCGAAGTCGGGCATGGACACCGGGTTGCCGGGCCATGCGGGGACCGTGAGGCCCCAGCCCGAGTCGGGCAGCTCCGCGACCAGCTGGACCACGACGGCGAGGACGGTCATGGCCACGATGGAGATCAGGATCGCGCCCGGGGTCTTGCGGATCAGCAGGGCGAGGGTGAGCAGCACGCCGATGACGAAGACCAGGACCGGCCAGCCGTCCAGGTGACCGGTGGCGCCGAGCTGCAGCGGGACCGTGGTGTGCGCGGCGTCCGGGATGCGGGAGACGAAGCCCGCGTCGACCAGGCCGATCAGCATGATGAACAGGCCGATGCCGATGGCGATGCCCTTGCGCAGGCCGAGCGGCACGGCGCTCATGACCCGCTCGCGCAGGCCGGTGGCGACCAGCAGCATCACCACGAAGCCGGCCAGGACCACCATGCCCATGGCGTCGGGCCAGCTCATGCGCGGGGCGAGCTGGAGCGCGACGACCGTGTTCACGCCGAGGCCGGCGGCGAGCGCGATCGGGACGTTGCCGATGACGCCCATGAGGAGGGTGGTGAAGGCCGCCGTTAGGGCGGTGGCCGTCACCAGCTGGCCGTTGTCGAGCTGGTGCCCGTACATGTCCTTCGCGCTGCCCAGGATGATCGGGTTCAGCACGATGATGTAGGCCATGGCGAAGAAGGTCGCGAAGCCGCCGCGGACCTCGCGGGCGACGGTCGAGCCGCGCTCGGAGATCTTGAAGTAGCGGTCCAGTGAGCCGGCGGGTTCCCGGGGGGAAGGCTCCGGGGCGGTGGCTACGGCGGGGGCGGGGGCCGGGGTGCTCATACGGTCCTCATTGGGTGGTTCATACGAAGAAAATGGGCCGCGCCCAAACCGTTTCAGTATGAACACATGAACGAAAGGGCGTCCATCTCCGCGCGTAGATGTCATTTCCCGCCGCCTAGACTTGCCGCATGGCGAAATGGATTGCGAAGCACGAGGCGCCCGAGCCCCTGGAGGGCCCTGTCGTCGCCACCGTCACGGGTGGCACGATCCTGTGGTTCGCCCTCTTCCTGGTCCAGCTGCCCTTCTACGGGTGGTTCGCCGACCGGGGCCAGCTGTGGTGGGTCTGGACCTGCGCGGCCGGTGGTTTCCTCGGCCTGATCGGCATCTGGTACGTCCGCGGCCGCGACGCGGCGCTTGCGCGTCACGCGGCGGAACGGGCGGAGGTCGCTGCGCGGGCCGAGCAGGACGGGCAGGACGGGCAGGACGGGCAGGACGGGCAGGCCGGGCAGGCGGGGCAGGCGGGCTCGGAGCCGCAGGCCTGACCGGGCGCGGCGGCGCGGCTTCGGCGGGGCGGTGCCCCTCCGGGACGTCTCCTCGGCCCGGCGGTGGGTTCGCTCGACCTGCGGGGACGCCCCGGAGTGCCCCCGCCCCACGGGAGGACCCGCGGCGCTACCAGGGGACGATTCGGGTCATCCTGAGGTCTGATCTTCGGACTGCTCGGCGGGTGAACCGAAAGAACCCCGCTTAACGTCGAAGGCATGACGCAGCGGGCTGGAACCGAATCCGACGGGCCGGAGCCGGGTGGCGGGACGGCCGCCCCCGCCATCGACGCGGGAGCGGAGCTGGACCCCGTACACCCGGTACGACCGCCCGCACCCCGGTTCAAGCCGGGCGGGCTGAGCACCGCCGAGGTAGCCGAGCGCGTCGCGCGGGGCGAGGTCAACGACGTTCCGGTGCGCTCGTCGCGTTCGACCACCGACATCGTCCGCGCCAACGTCTTCACCCGGTTCAACGCGATCATCGGCGTGCTCTGGGCGATCATGCTCGTCGTCGCACCGATCCAGGACAGCCTCTTCGGCTTCGTGATCGTCGCGAACACCGGCATCGGCATCATCCAGGAACTGCGCGCCAAGAAGACCCTCGACAGCCTCGCCGTCATCGGCGAGGTCAAACCCAGCGTCCGCCGCGACGGCCGGACCGCCGAGATCTCCACCTCCGAGATCGTCCTCGGCGACGTCATCGAACTCGGCCCCGGCGACAAGGTCGTCGTCGACGGATCCGTCGGCGAGGCCGACGGCCTGGAGATCGACGAATCCCTGCTCACCGGCGAGGCCGACCCCGTCCTGAAGAAGCCCGGCGACCCGGTCATGTCCGGCTCCTTCGTCGTCGCCGGCGGCGGCGCCTTCACCGCCACCAAGGTCGGCCGCGAGGCCTACGCCGCCCAGTTGGCCGAAGAGGCCTCCCGCTTCACGCTCGTCCATTCCGAGCTGCGCTCCGGCATCTCCACCATCCTCAAGTACGTCACCTGGATGATGATCCCGACCTCGATCGGCCTGATCATCAGCCAGCTCCTCGTCAAGGAGAACAACCTCAAGGACTCCATCGCCCGGACCGTCGGCGGCATCGTCCCGATGATCCCCGAGGGGCTCGTCCTGCTCACCTCCGTCGCCTTCGCGATCGGCGTCATCCGGCTCGGCCGCAAGCAGTGCCTGGTCCAGGAGCTGCCCGCCATCGAGGGCCTCGCCCGCGTCGACGTGGTCTGCCTCGACAAGACCGGCACCCTCACCGAGGGCGGCATGGACGTCACCGAGCTGCGCCCGCTCGGCGGCGCCGAGCCGGCGTACGTCAAAAAGGTGCTCGGCGCCCTCGGGGAGTCCGACCCGCGCCCCAACGCCAGCCTCCAGGCGATCATCGACGCCTACCCCGACATGGCCGAGTGGCGCTGCACCGAGTCCCTGCCCTTCTCCTCCGCCCGCAAGTACAGCGGCGCCAGCTTCAGCGAGGGCGACGGCGAGAACAACACCTGGCTGCTCGGCGCACCCGACGTGCTGCTCCCCGCCGGGGATCCGGCCCTCGAGGAGATCAACGGCCTCAACGAGCAGGGACTGCGCGTCCTGCTGCTGGCCCGCTCCGCCCGCGAACTCGACGACGCGGCCGTCGCCACCGGGGTCCGACCGACCGCCCTGGTCGTCCTGGAACAGCGGCTGCGCCCCGACGCCGCCGACACGCTGCGCTACTTCGAGGACCAGAACGTCAGCGCGAAGGTCATCTCCGGCGACAACGCGGTCTCCGTCGGCGCGGTCGCCGGCAAGCTGGGTCTGCCCGGCGCCGAGAACACCGTGGACGCCCGGGGGCTCCCCGCCGACCGGGCCGACATGGCGAAGGTCCTCGACGAGAACTCGGTCTTCGGACGGGTCAGCCCGCAGCAGAAGCGGGACATGGTGGGAGCCCTCCAGTCCAAGGGCCACACGGTCGCCATGACGGGCGATGGAGTCAACGACGTGCTCGCCCTCAAGGACGCGGACATCGGCGTCAGCATGGGCTCGGGCTCGGAGGCGACGAAGGCGGTGGCCCAGATCGTCCTCCTCAACAACAGCTTCTCGACGCTGCCCTCGGTGGTCGCCGAGGGCCGCCGGGTCATCGGCAACATCACCCGCGTGGCCACCCTCTTCCTCACCAAGACGGTCTACTCGGTGCTGCTGGCGATCCTGGTGGTCTGCTCGCAGGTCGAGTACCCCTTCCTGCCCCGCCACCTGACGCTGCTGTCCACGCTTACCATCGGCATCCCGGCCTTCTTCCTGGCCCTGGCACCGAACAAGGAGCGCGCGAAACCGCACTTCGTGAAGCGGGTCATGCGGTACGCGATCCCCGGCGGCGCCATCGCGGCCGTGGCCACCTTCGTCTCGTACCTGATCGCCCGCCATCACTACACGGGCCAGGGAGCCCTCGAAGCCGAGTCCAGCGCGGCCACGCTGACGCTGTTCCTGACGTCCATGTGGGTACTGGCGATCATCGCCCGCCCCTACACGTGGTGGCGGGTGGCCCTGGTCGGTGCGATGGGCGGGGCGTTCCTGATCGTCCTCGTCGTGCCGTGGCTACAGGACTTCTTCCAGCTCAAACTGGTGGGCGTCACGGTGCCGTGGATCGCGGTGGCCGTCGCCGTGGGTGCGGCCGTGCTGATCGAGTTCACCTTCAGGTGGGTCGACCGCAAGTTCCCGGCCTGACCCGACCTGACCTGACCCGACCCGACCCGACCCGCCCCGGGCAGGGCCAGAGCCGGGCCCGGGCCGGGTCAGCGCCCGGCCCGGCCCGCCTCCGGTCAGTCGAACCAGCGGTCCCGGGCCAGTTCCGCCGTGCGCGACGGGTCCTCCAGCAGCGCCGCCACTTCGAAGCGGCGCGGCCACTGGCCCGCCGACCAGGCGAGGCCGGCGGCCACGCCCTCCAGCGTGGACGCGTGCAGCGTGCCGTCGGGGGTGCGGCGCCAGTCGAGCTCCGTGCCGCCCGCGACCAGCTCCTCGTGCTCGACGTACGTCGTCGGAGTGGCCGGACCCAGTAGTACGAGCACCGACTCCGGTACCTCGTGCTCCTCGCCGGGCGTGGTCACCTCCGCCGGAACGGTCGCCGAGAGGCGGCGGACCTGCAGCAGGTCCGCGAGGTCCGCCGCGCGCGCCGGGGGGACTGGCAGCAGCGGCAGCCCCGCCGTCAGCGGGAGCAGGTCCGGCGCGTCCGCGATCACCGCGTCGGCCGCGTCCACCACGAGCACCTCGCCGTCCACCACCGCGCGCAGCTCGTCCGGGAGGGTGACCTGCTCGGGGTCCAGATCGGCCAGCGCGCCGTACAGCCCGTGCAGCTGGTGGCCGGTGACCTCGCGGTCCGGGTCGGCGAGCCGCCCCAGCAGTTCGGCGGCGCCGCCGGGCTCGTCCAGCAGGGCCGCCACGCTGGTCCGTACGCCCAGCGCCCGCAGGACCTGCTCGTCCTCGAAGCCCGTGGCGTCCGCCGAGGTGTAGAGGCCTTGCAGCAGCGGATCGCCGCCCGCCGCGCGCAGGCCCGCCGGGCGGCGGCCGTCGAGCACCGGGTGGTCGCGCAGCCACCAGGCGGTGTACGGGCGCACCGACTGCGTGGTGCCGTCCGGCAGCAGGATCCGCACGGGCTGGGTCAGCGCGTCGCGCAGCGGCGGCTGCGCGAGCATCGCCAGGGCCTGCGGCCAGCAGTCGTCGTCGACGAGGTCGAGGTCGCGGACGGCGATCAGTTCGGTCGCCACCGGCGGGACCGGGAGGTCCGGCAGCTGGTCCAGGAGGTCCTCGCACCACACGTCGACCGCGTCCAGCAGGCCCGCGTCGTCGGGCTCGGCGAAGTCGCCCTCGCGCGGTTCCAGTTCGTCCGGGTCGAGGACCACGTCGGTGGCGCGGACCAGCTGGAAGGTGGCCAGGACCCCGCACGCGGTGAGCGGGCCCGCACCCCACCGCTCGGCGAGGTCCGCGTCCACGTACGGCACCTCGTCCTCGCGGATCACCGAGGCCAGCGGGCTGCCCGGCAGCAGGAGCTCGCCCGCCGGGACCAGTTCCCCCTCCTCGTCCGGCAGGGCCAGCGCGCCGAGCCAGGGCTCGTCGCCCGGCGCCAGTTCGGCGTCCCGGACGAGCCCGAGGACCACCTCGGCCAGCTCGTCGGCGTCCAGGGCGTCGGCGTCCTCGTCCCAGATCTCCCCCGCGTCGAGGGAGGCGGCGACGGCCGCCCGCACCTGCGGGGTCGTCAGGACCGCGCGGGCCGTGGCTGGGAGGGCGCCGAGCTTCTCCAGCAGCGGGTGCGCCGCGTCCGGGTGGGCCACCTTCAGACCCAGCCGGGCCAGGTCCGCCGGCGTGTCCGCGCCGGGCAGCAGGATGTGCCGGGGGCCGATCGAAGTGCGGCCGTCGGCGAGCGGCACGGGCAGCCCCGACAGCCGGTCGGGGTCCACCCCGGCGAGGCTGTCGTAGAGCCGGTGCCACCACTCGGGGGTCCGCTCGATGCCGGCGATCCGCTCGATGGCATCGCCCAGCGGGAGCCGGCCCACCCCCAGGGCGCGCAGCTCGGCCCGGCGCTCCAGGCCCGCCGGCAGCAGGGTCGGCAGCACCTCGGCGAGGACGCGTACGGTGTCGGCGCCCGCGCCCTCCACCACCTCCGCTTCGAAGGGGCGCAGGGCGGCGCGCTCCTCCGCGTGCTCGGGCGGCGCGGCCGGCGCGAGGAAAGCGGTACGGGGCAGGCGCTGGAGGACGGCCGCGCGCAGGGCCCCGTCCAGCTCGCCCTTGCCGAGCGGGCCGGGCACCAGGTCCACGAGGGCGGTCGTCACCGGGTCCCAGGCGCCCAGGAGTTCGGCGTACGCGTCGGCCGCGCGCTCCACGAGGAAGTCGAGCAGCGGCCCCGGCGCGGGATGCCGGCGGGTGGTGTCCAGCGGCAGGGTCGCGATGAGCAGCGCCGGGATGCCCAGCGGTTCGTCGGTGGGGGTCGGGGCGTGCACCACGGGGGCCGTGGCCGGGCGGACCGGGGCGCCGTCGGAGTCGACCGGCACGGCCCAGGACACCGCCCAGGCGGGCCGCAGCCGCTCCTCGACGGGCCGGTCGGCGAGCAGCGCGCGCTCGATGGGGCCGCCGTGGCGGACGGTGCGCCAGCGGTGGGTGACCGTACCGGAGGCGCTGGTGTCCTCGATGACCGTGTACGGGCCCTCGTCGCGCCGGTACAGGGTGCGCGCACCCGCGGTCGGGGTCTCCACGACGACCTCGCGCAGCCCGGGCAGCGTCAGCAGCAGGGCGTCGTCGACGCCCGCCAGCAGCCGTTCCACCAGAGCCTCGGCGGCGGCGTCGCGCAGCGGGAGGACCACGACGGTGTCGTAGCCCTCGGGGGCGGTGCCCTCGGCGGGCAGCGGGAGGCGCAGCAGCGGAACGTGCCCGTCGCGGCGGCGCAGTTCGTCGCCGAGGCCGGGGCTGCCGACGGCCGCGCCCCGGGCCAACTCCCGGGCCTCGGCCAGGGACCAGCGCACGCCGCCGTGGCGGCCGAGCACCGCGGGTTCGTCGGAGACGGCCAGCACGGCCGCGAAGCCGACGCCGAACCGGCCGACGCTGTCGCCGGCGGGCTCCCGCTTGGCGGAGGCGCGCAGCGTGCTCAGCGACTCCACGCCCGTCGCGTCCAGCGGGGCACCGGTGTTGGCGACGGCCAGCAGCGCGTGCCCGCCCTCGCCCTCGTGCAGGGTGAGCCGCAGCCGGCCGGGCACCTTGGCCCGGGCCGCGGCGTCGGCGGCGTTCTGCGCCAACTCGATGACGAGCCGGTCCCGGTAGCCGCCGAGCGCGAGGTCCTCCTCGGCGTTGGCGTCCTCGCGGAACCGGGCCGGGCCCGCACCCCACGCGTCGAGCACCCCGCGCCGCAGCCGGGCCGTGCCGAAGGGGTCCACACCGCTCTGGGCCGCCGTCACTCGCACGCTCACTCCGCTGCCTCCAAAATCGCCGCCGGAGCCCTGAAGGTACCGCGTGCGGGAGAACGCCCACGCCGGTGGCCCCGGGGTGTCCGGGGAACGCCGAAGCCCCCGGCGACAGCAGGTCACCGGGGGCTTCTCGTCGTACCGGGCGGGTAGCGGTCAGAGCTTGTCGATCACGTAGTCGATGCAGGCCGTCAGCGCCTGCACGTCCGCCGGGTCGATCGCCGGGAACATCGCGATGCGGAGCTGGTTGCGGCCGAGCTTGCGGTACGGCTCGGTGTCCACGATCCCGTTGGCGCGCAGCACCTTGGCGACGGCCGCCGCGTCGATGTCGTCCGAGAAGTCGATCGTGCCGATGACGGACGAGCGCTTGTCGGCGTCCACCACGAACGGGGTCGCGTACTTGGACGCCTCCGCCCAGCCGTACAGGTTGCGCGCACTGGCCGCCGTACGGCCGGTGGTGAACTCCAGGCCGCCCTGGCTGTTCATCCACTGCAGCTGCTGGTCCAGCAGGAAGAGGGTGGACAGTGCCGGGGTGTTGTACGTCTGGTTCTTCAGCGAGTTGTCGATCGCCGTCGGCAGCGAGAAGAACTCCGGGATGTGCCGGCTGCCGGAGGCGTGCACGCGGGCGGCGCGCTCCAGGGCGGCCGGGGAGAACGCGGCCAGCCACAGGCCGCCGTCCGAGGCGAAGGACTTCTGCGGGGCGAAGTAGTAGACGTCCGTCTCGGTGATGTCCACCGGCAGACCGCCGGCGCCCGAGGTCGCGTCCACCAGAACGAGGGACCCGGCATCGGCGCCCGCGACGCGCTTGATCGGCGCCGCCACACCCGTCGAGGTCTCGTTGTGGGTGTACGCGTACACGTCCACGCCCGCCTCGGCCACCGGCTCCGGGTGCGTGCCCGGGTCGGAGGAGATCACGGACGGCGCGTCCAGCCACGGCGCGAGCTTCGCGGCCGTGGCGAACTTCGAGGAGAACTCGCCGAAGGTGAGGTGCTGGGACTTCCGCTCGATCAGACCGGCGGTCGCGATGTCCCAGAAGGCGGTGGAGCCGCCGTTGCCCAGGATCACCTCGTACCCCTCGGGGAGGGAGAAGAGGTCCCGGAGGCCCTGGCGCACCGAGCCGACCAGGTTCTTGACCGGGGCCTGGCGGTGTGAGGTTCCGAGCAGGGAGGTACCGGTGGCGGCGAGGGCGTCCAGCGCCTCGGTCCGCACCTTGGAGGGGCCCGCGCCGAAGCGTCCGTCGGCGGGCTTGATGTCAGCGGGAATCTGGATCTCAGCCACGAGCGGAGCGTATCGGGTCCCGGTCCGCGCTCCGGACGCGCGTCCACCCGATGAGACGGTTCCGTCCGGTGGGAGGCTGGTGACGTGACGTCACCCGGTGAACTCGAACGGACATTGCGGGAGAACCTACGCGGGGAGGTCGACTTCGGCGCCGCCGCACGGGCCCTGGCCACCATGGACGCTTCCAACTACCGGCGCGTACCGGTGGGCGTGGTCGCCCCGCGCGACGCCGACGACGTGGCGGCCGCGCTCGCGGTGTGCGCGGAGGCCGGGGTCCCGGTCGTGCCGCGCGGCGGCGGGACCTCCATCGCCGGCCAGGCCACCGGGGTGGGCGTGGTCCTCGACCTCACCCGGCACATGAACGGCCTCGTGTCGGTGGACCCGGCGGCCAGGACGGCCGTGGTCCAGCCCGGACTGGTCCTCGACCGGCTGCGGGACGCCGTGCGCCCGTACGGGCTGACCTTCGGGCCCGACCCGTCCACGCACTCCCGCTGCACCCTCGGCGGCATGATCGGCAACAACGCGTGCGGGGCCCACTCGGTGGCCTGGGGCACCACCGCGGACAACGTGACCGAGCTGGCCGTGACGGCGTACGGGGGCACCGCGCACCGGATCGCGAGCGGCTGGTCGGGCGCCCCGGCCGGCCTGCGGGAGCTGGTCACCGGACACCTGGGACTGCTGCGCACCGGGATGACGCCCGCCGGGATGCCGCCCGGCTTCTCGCGGCGGATCTCCGGCTACGGCGGTCTCGACGCGCTGCTGCCCGAGCGCGGGGTGCAGCTGGCGCGGGCGTTCTGCGGGAGCGAGGGCACGCTCGGGGTGGTGACGGAGGCGGTGGTGCGCCTGGTGGAGGCGCCGCGCGCGCCGGTGCTCGCCGTGCTCGGGTACGCGGACGAGAGCGCGGCGGCGGACGCGGCGGCCGGGCTGCTGCCGTACCGGCCGCTGACGGTGGAGGGGATGGCCGAGGACCTGTTGGGCGGCACGGCCCCGGATGCCCGCTCCGCCCCGGCGCTGCCCCGGGGCGGAGCGTGGCTGTTCGTGGAGATGCCCGACGAGGGCGCGGCGCGGCCCCTGCTGCGGGCCGCCGACGCGGTGGACCGGCTGCTCGTCACCGACCCGGCGGCGCAGCGCGCTCTGTGGCGGATCCGCGAGGACGCGGCGGGCACGGCCACCCGGATGCCGGGGGGCGGGATGGCCTGGCCGGGATGGGAGGACTGCGCGGTGCCGCCGGCCCGGCTGGGGGCGTACCTGAGGGAGTTCCGGGCCCTGCTGGCGGCGCACGGGTTGCACGGATCCCCGTACGGGCACTTCGGCGAGGGCTGCGTCCACGTACGGATCGACTTCGACCTGGTGTCGGCGGCGGGCATCGCCCGCTTCCGGGACTTCTCCGGGGAACTGGCCGACCTGGTCGTCGCGCACGGCGGGTCCCTGTCGGGGGAGCACGGGGACGGGCAGGCGCGGGCGGAGCTGCTGCCGAAGATGTACGGGACGGAGGTGGTCCGGCTCTTCGGCGCGTACAAGGACGTGTGGGACCCGGCGGGCGGGATGAACCCGGGGATGCTGGTCCGGCCCGCGCGACTGGACGAGAACCTGCGCTTCGCGGTGCTGCCGGCCACCTCGTTCGCGGGTGAGGTCGCGCGGTGCGTGGGCGTCGCGAAGTGCCGGACCACGGACACGGGCGCGGGCGCAGGCTCAGGCGCCTCGGTGATGTGCCCGTCGTACCGGGTCACGGGGGAGGAGCAGCACTCCACCCGGGGTCGGGCGCGGCTGCTGCACGAGATGCTGGCCGGGGAGATCGTCACCGACGGCTGGCGCTCGGCGGAGGTCGCCGGGGCGCTCGACCTGTGCCTGGGGTGCAAGGGCTGCCGCAGCGACTGCCCGGTGGGCGTGGACATGGCCGCGTACAAGGCGGAGTTCCTGCACCGCCACTGGGCGGGCCGGATCCGCCCGCTGTCGCACTACGCACTGGGCGGCCTGCCGGACTGGCTCCGGCTGATCGCCGGCCTGCGGGCGGCGCGGGCGGTCAACGCGGCCGTGCGCCTCCTACCGGTACCGGTGCCGGGGCTGACCCCGGAACGGGCCCTGCCGGAGCTGGCGGAGCGGCCGTTCACGCGGGGCGCGGGGCGGCTCGCGCGGGGCGCGGGGCCGAGCTCCGGCTCCGGGCCCGGCCGGCGCTTCGGCTCAGGTTCCGGCCGCGGTTTCGGCCGCGTCGTCACCTTGTGGCCCGACACGTTCACGGAGTACCTCGCCCCCGAGGTCGGCCACGCCGCGCTCCGCGTGCTCCGGGCCGCCGGGCTGGACGCGTCCGTCCCCCGCGGCGGCCGGGTGTGCTGCGGACTGACGTACGTGTCCACCGGTCGCCTCGACCGCGCCCGCACGGTCCTGAGACGAACGCTCGACACCGTCGGCGAGGTCTCCGGCCCCGTCACCGTCCTCGAACCGAGCTGCGCCGCGGCCCTGCGCACCGACCTGCCCGCCCTGCTCCCCGACGACCCCCGGGCGGCCCGCCTCGCGGCGGCGGTGCGGACCTTCGCCGAGACCCTGGAGGAGTGCGCACCGGACTGGCGGCCGCCGCGCCTGGATCGGGAAGTGGTCGGCCAGACCCACTGCCACCAGCACGCGGTGCTGGGGGACGGCCCCGACCGGAGGCTGCGGGAACGGGCCGGGCTGGTGGGCGAGCTCAGCGGGGGCTGCTGCGGGCTGGCGGGCAACTTCGGCTTCGAGCCGGGGCACCACGAGGTGTCGGTGGCCTGTGCGGAGGAACAGCTGCTCCCGTCCCTGCGCGCGGCGCCGCGGGACGCCGTGATCCAGGCGGACGGGTTCTCGTGCCGTACGCAGATCGCCCAGCTGGGCGGGGTCCGGGGCCGGCACCTGGCGGAGCTCCTGGCGGAGGGGCTGGGCGAAGGGGGGTAGCGCAGAGTTCTTACGGTTGTAAGGCAGGACATGCGGCGACACTCCTTACGGGCCCTTAGTCTGGAGAGATGCCCGCACCTTCCTCTTCGTCCTCCCCGGCGGCCTTGCCGGCCGTCGCCGCACCGGCCCCGTCGCCCGCCCAGGGTCCCGGTTCGGGTTCCGCTTCCGGTTCGGGTTCCGGTTCGGGTTCGGGTTCGGGTTCGAGCCTCAGTTCCGGCCTCGGTCCCGTGGCGCTGGTGATCTCGGCGGGGATCTCGGTGCAGTTCGGTGCCGCGCTCGCGGTCATGATCATGCCGAGGGCGGGTGCGGCGGGCGTGGTCACCCTGCGGCTCGCGGCCGCCGCGCTCGTGCTGCTGGTCCTGTGCCGCCCGAAGGTGCGCGGCTACTCCCGTTCCGACTGGGGCACGGTGCTCGCCTTCGGCGTCGCCATGGCCGGTATGAACGGCCTCTTCTACCAGTCCATCGACCGGATCCCGCTCGGTCCCGCGGTCACCCTGGAGGTCCTCGGACCGCTCGCCCTCTCCGTCATCGTCTCCCGGCGCCTGGTCAACGTCTTGTGGGCCGGCCTCGCACTCGGTGGTGTGGTCCTGCTGTCCGGGCACGGCGGGGGCGGCCCCGGCTTCGGCTCCCTCGACCCGCTGGGCGCGGCGTTCGCGCTCGGGGCGGGCGCGATGTGGGCGGCGTACATCGTGTTCAGCGCGCGTACCGGCCGCCGCTTCCCGCAGGCGGACGGGCTCGCGCTGGCGATGGCGGTGGCCGCGGTCATCTCGCTTCCGCTGGGCATCGCCGAAGCAGGCCCGGCCCTGCTGGTCCCGAGCACGCTCGCGCTGGGTGTGGGCGTGGCCGTCCTGTCCTCCGTCCTGCCGTACACCCTGGAACTGCTCGCGCTGCGGCGGATGCCGGCGCCGACCTTCGCGATCCTGATGAGCCTGGAGCCGGCCATCGCCGCGGCCGCGGGCTTCCTCGTCCTGAACCAGGCCATGTCCGCACTGGACGCCCTGGCCGTCGCCCTCGTGATCGCGGCCAGCATGGGTGCGGTCCGCTCGCAGATCCGGAAGAAGGCCGCCTGATGGACGTCGCCACCTACCTGGCCGCGGTCCCCGAGGCCCGACGGGAGGCCCTGGTACGGCTGCGGGAGCTGTGCCTGGAGGAGCTGACCGGGTTCGAGGAGGGGATCGCGTACGGGATGCCGGTGTACGTGCGGGCGGGCGGGACCGCCGGCGAGATCGCCTGGGCGAACCAGAAGCAGTACATCTCCTTCTACCTGATGCGCACGGACGTCCGGGACGCCTTCGCGGACCGCCTGGCCCCCCACGACATGGGCAAGGCCTGCCTGCGCTTCCGCAACCCCGCCAAGGTCGACTTCGACCTCCTGCGGGACCTCCTGCGGGCGACGGCGCAGGCGGGCGGGGGAGCGGGCGGGGCGGGCTGAGGGAAGGTCGAGGGAGGGTCGAGGGAGGTACGGGGCCTGCGTACGCGGGGCCGTCACAGCGCGGGGTGGATCCGGCGGGCGGGAGCCTCTTGATCGGCGTCGGGGACGTGTTCGGGGGTTCCCGGCAGTCCCATCGTCCTTCCGTGTCGGGCCGGTCCCTCAAGGGCGCTCGTTCCTCGCGTCGCTGCGCGATGGCCTGCGGCCACCCTTGACCGACCGTCCCGCCCCGGAGATACGAAGACACTGCCGGGAACCCCCGAAGGGAACGGCCGGGGGGATGCCTTCAGGCGCGGGGCCGTCGGACACGCCCGGGCAGATCCCGGTGGGGCACGGTCCCGAGACGGGGCCCACCGGGACGGCCTCCGGGTCGGTGGGCGCGTCCGATCGCTACGCGCTTTTCATTCTTCGGCGTGTTCGGCCCGTCTGGGGTTGGACGGAGGCCGCCCGCCACGTGTTCGGCCCGTCTGGGGCTGGACGGAGGCCGCCCGCCACCTACGGGGTGAGATCGAGGACCCGGACCGGCTGTCCGACCCATCGCTTCGGGGCCGTGGTGGCGACCACCGCGCCTGCGGGCCGGTCGGGCGTCGGCTGTGCCACGTACAGGCTGTGTGCCTCGGCCCAGCTTTCGTACGTCGACACGGCGAGTGCGGCCGGTAGGTCCAGGTCGACGACGGTGATGCCGGGAAGCGCTGCAAGGTGCTCGGCGGTGCCGGGGCGAGCCCGGTCGGCTTCGACGAGCGCGCAGGTGGGCGCGTACAGGTACCAGCCCGTTTCCGCGTGGGCGCGATGGATGAGTCGTGAAGCCAGGATGTTCCCCAGCCCGGCCGCCTCCATGGCCGTCTCGTCCAGGACGATGTGCATCGACTCGGTCACTGGGGCATCGCCTGCGCGAGGCGTCGGTCGAGCTCGCTGTCGAGGTCCTGCTGCTGGGCCGCTGTGGGGGCGTAGCCGTTCCACTCCTTCAGGGCGGCCCGGGCCGCTTCGGCCCGCTCGGCGCGCTCGGCCGGGGTCAGGAGTGTTTCCGCCAAGCGCGCCAGGTAGGCGCGAAGGGACAGGCCCTCGGCGGCCGCTATGGCGGCCAGTCTGTCCTTGGCCTCTTCCGGGATACGGACGTTGGCATCGGGCATGGTGGTGCTCCTTCCCATCCCCTTAGGGTACGGGTACGTACCCGTACCCCACTATGGTGCTGACAGAACTGCCGCAGAGATGGGGCCGCCACCGGGCTCAGTGCTGGATCAGACCGCCGACCCGGACGGCGGCGACGTGGCCCGTTGCGGGGAGGGTGTGCGACAGTGCGAGGCCGATGTCGACCAGCGAGGAGCGGCGGAGTCCGGTGACGTCGGGGATCGGGGTCCAGGCCGACTCGACGACCGCGCCGTCAGGCTCCGGCCGGAGCCGGCCGCCGGTGATGCGCACCCGGTAGAAGACACCGACGTTCTGGTGGTCCGGGCCGCCGGGTACGGAGCGTTCGGCCGCGGGGATCAGCCTGGAGTCCACACCCAGCAGGCGATCGACCACGGCGTCGCAGCCGGTCTCCTCGGCGACCTCCCGGATCACCGCGTCGAACGGATCCTCCCCGTGCTCGACCCTGCCGCCCGGAAGGAACCAGGTGCTCCTGCCCTCCGGAGACACATGGCGGGCGAGCAGCACCCGGCCGTCCTCGATGCACACGGCGTAGGCCGCCAACCGGAAACTCATGTCCGTACCCTCCGTCGAACCGTGTCCGATGGCCAAGCCCGCCCGGTCGGTCGTGGCGGCCGGGCGGGCGCGCGGGATCAGCCGAGGGGGAGGTCCAGGTAGGACGGGGTGGGCTCCGGGGAGGTGAACGCCAGGGTGGCGCGGGGCAGGTTGGCGTCGGCGTAGAAGGGGTCGCGGGCGTCGATCACCAGCATCAGGCGGTGGCCGCGCGGCACGTCGTAGGCCGTGGCCTGGAGGTCGATGTCCGCGCTGATCAGGCTGTCGGGCGGGGAGTCGACGTCGGTGTACGGGGCGTGCGTGATGAGGTGCGCCGTGCCGTCGGGTGCCGTGTCGAGGAGGTACGCGACGAAGGTGGATCCGGGGTTCGCCGCCCGGTACGTCACGCGCAGCCGCGGTGTGCCGCGCAGTCGGGTGGTCTCCCCGGCCGGTTCCGACGTCCACACGGCGGCGACGGTCCGGTCGATGTCCTGGGTCCGGTAGACCTTCGGGCGGCCGGCGATCTCCGCGTAGCCGGACTGCACCACCTTGTCGGCGACGGTCGCCGGGGTGTCCACCCCGCACAGCACGGTCGAGGTCCAACCGGCCTGTGGTTCGTCGCCGAGTTCGCCGTCGTCCGCCAGGTGCAGCCGTTCCAGGCGTTCGGTGAGGGAGGGCCAGGTGGGGCGGGGTTCGAGGGTTTTGCTCCACATGATCTCGCCGAGCACCTGGCCCTCGGCGTCGATGCCGTTGTCGATCTCCTTGAGGTGGTGGTCGAGCCAGCGGTGGGCGTCCGTCCAGATCCGGTTGGGCAGACCGAGTATTCCGGTCATCTCGGGGCCGGAGTGGTCGCCGATGGAGACGGCGAGGCGTTTGGGGCCGGTCAGTTCGTTGAACATCTTCAGCGTCTGGTTGGGCGGGAAGAGGGTCTCGTGCCAGGCGAGCGAGAAGAAGACCGGCACCTGACGGCGGTTGAGTTCCTTGATGTGGGTGAAGGGCGAGCGGGTCTCCGCCCAGCGCAGGGTGCCCTGGACGTCGCGGTTGGCGAGGACGTTGTCGAAGACGCTCTGCGTCTGCGGGCTCAGTCGGGCCTTCGCGGCCGCGTCGAGCAGGGCCCGTACGGCCGCGATGTGCCGGGTGGAGTTCTCGTAGAAGGCCTCGCCGAGGTCGCCCCAGGTGCTGAGCGCGACCACGGCGTCGATGCGGGTGTCGTGCGCGGCGACGAGCTGGCTGATGCCGGAGCCGTACGAGTCCCCGAGGAAGCCGATCTTCGTCACCGGGCCGGTGCTGCGCTCGATGAGGTGGTCCAGGGCCCGGCTGCCGTCGGCGACGTCGAGCGGGCCCGCCACGTCGACCTGGCCCTCGGAGCCGGCGAAGCCTCGGGTGGAGTAGGCGAGGACGTTGTAACCGCGGGCGGCGAAGAGGGAGGCCTGGACGGCGTACGGGAGCCAGCCCAGGCCGGACCAGGGCGAGGGCATGATGATCGCGGGGCGCGGCTGGGTTCCGGTGTGTCGCCAGAGCGCGGCGTCGAGGAGGTCCCCGTCGGCGCCGGTCACCTTGCCGCGGGTGAAGACGGCGACCGAGCGGACCTCGGCGATCTCGGCGGCGCGGGCGGGGGCGAGGCCGGTGACGTCGCCGCTCTCCAGGGCGGTCACGAAGGCGGTGAGGGCGGTCGCGTCGAGTTCGGGATAGAGGGAGAAGGGGGTGCGGGCGGCTGGAGTCACGTCAGTCCATCCTCTTCGTCGTCTTCGTCGAGTGACACGAACTGGTGCGCCCGCCCGGGCCCGGAGCGGAACGTTCAGTATCGAGGGGACATCCAGTGACGTATCGCGAGTTTCCGGCTTACGGCCGAAATCGCCCCCACTGCGCCCGCGGGCCGTCGAGCGGCGGGACCTGCGGCCGGCGCTGTGCGCGACAACTGCCTTTCCCGTGAAGTGGTTTGGCTCGGGTGGCGGGAAGGCGTCGCCACTCGAGAAAATCATGCAAGCATGCTTGATTGTTTTGCCGGGTGCTGCCAGTCTTCCCCTCACGCCGAGAAAGGGAGCGCACCGTGCCCGATCCGTCCGCCGTCGACGCAGCCGTCACCGTCTTCGCAGATCTGCGCGAGGAAGGCCGCGAACTGGACTCCGTGGTAGCAGAGTTGACCGCCCCCGACTGGGCCCGGGCCACCCCCGCGCCCGGCTGGACCATCGCCCACCAGATCGCCCACCTGCACTGGACCGACCGGGCCTCGCTGCTCTCCCTCACCGACGCCGTCGGCTTCGGCCACATGGCCGAGGAGGCCCTGAAGGCCCCCAACACCTTCGTCGACGAGGGCGCGCGCGAGGGCGCGGAGCTGGCCCCCGCCGAGCTGCTCGCCCGCTGGCGCGCCACGCGTGCCGCCCTCGACGAGGCGTTGTCCGAAGCCTCGCCCGACACCCGCTTCCCCTGGTACGGGCCGCCGATGAAGGCCGCCTCCATGGCCAGCGCCCGGCTGATGGAGACCTGGGCGCACGGCCAGGACGTCGCCGACGCGCTCGGCGTCCACCGCACCCCGACCGCGCGGCTGCGGCACGTGGCGCGGATCGGCGTACGGGCCCGCGACTACGCCTACGCCGTACGCGGACTGCCCGCGCCCGCCGAGCAGTTCCGGGTGGAGCTGACGGCCCCCGAGGGCCCCGAGGTGTGGACTTACGGCCCGCCGGACGCCCCGCAGCGGATCACCGGCCCGGCGCTCGACTTCTGCCTGCTGGTCACCCAGCGGGCCCACCGCGCCGACCTCGAGCTCATCGCGACCGGCCCCGACGCGGACCGCTGGCTGGACATCGCCCAGGCCTTCGCCGGCCCGGCGGGAGCCGGCCGGGAGCCGGGGGCCGCGCGGTGACCCGGCGCCCCCTCGTCATCGGCAACGCCTCGGGTTTCTACGGGGATCGTTTCGGCGCCCTGCGCGAGATGGTGACCGGCGGCCCGCTGGACGTGCTGACCGGCGACTACCTCGCCGAGCTGACCATGCTGATCCTGGGCCGCGACCGTCTGAAGAACCCGGACCTCGGCTACGCCAAGACCTTCCTGCGCCAGTTGGAGGAGGGGCTCGGGCTCGCGCACGAGCGCGGCGTGCGGATCGTTACGAACGCCGGCGGCCTCAACCCGGCCGGACTCGCCGACGCCGTAATGGCTTTGGCGGCGAAGGTGGGCGTCCCGGTGCGGGTCGCCCACGTCGAGGGCGACGACCTCACCGCACGGACGGACGGGGCCCTGACGGCCAACGCCTACCTCGGGGGCGCCGGGATCACGGCCTGCCTGCGGGCGGGCGCCGACGTGGTGGTCACCGGCCGGGTCACGGACGCGGCACTGGTGAGCGGCCCGGCGGCCTGGTGGTTCGACTGGGCCGCGGACGACTACGACCGGTTGGCGGGGGCGGTGGCCGCGGGCCACGTCTTGGAGTGCGGCACCCAAGCCACCGGCGGCAACTACTCCTTCTTCGCCCGGCACGACGTCCGCCGCCCCGGCTTCCCGCTGGCGGAGATCTCCGCGGACGGCTCGGCGGTCATCACGAAACACCCCGGCACGGGCGGAGCCGTCACCGCCGGCACCGTCACCGCCCAACTCCTCTACGAAACCCAGGGCGTGCGCTACCTCGGCCCGGACGTGACCACCCGTCTGGACACCGTCCGGCTGACCGACGAGGGCGCCGACCGGGTACGGCTCACGGGAGTGCGCGGAGAGGCCCCGCCGCCCTCCCTGAAGGTGGGCGTCACCCGGATCGGCGGCTGGCGCAACGAGGTCGTCTTCGTCCTGACGGGCCTGGACGTCGAGGCCAAGGCGGACCTCGTCCGCACCCAACTGGCCGAGGTGTTGGAAGGCGTGGTTGACGCCACCTGGACCCTGGCCCGCACCGACCACGAGGACGCCGACACGCAGGAGACGGCCTCCGCCCTCCTGCGACTGGTCGTCCGCGACCCGTCCCCGGACCGGGTGGGCCGCGCCCTGACCTCGACGGCGATCGAACTGGCCCTCGGCAGCTACCCGGGCTTCCACGTCACCGCCCCACCGGGCCCGGCGCAGCCCTACGGCGTCTTCACCTCGACCCTGGTCCCGTCGGACGAGGTCCCGCACGTGGCGGTCCTCCCGGACGGCACCCACGTACGAGTCCCGGCCCCACCGCCCCAGCCCCCCGCACATCCAGCCCCGCCGGCGGAGCCCCCTGCACCCCCAGTCCCACCGGCGGAGCCCCCCGCATTTCCAGCCCCGCCGGCGTTTGAGGCGCGGGGGTCCGGGGGCGGAGCCCCCGAAGGGGTCGGGGGCGGAGCCCCCGCCGGGTCCGGGGCGGAGCCCCGGGAGACCGTCCGCGCCCCCCTCGGGGCGCTGGCCGGGGCCCGCAGCGGCGACAAGGGCGGGGACGCCAACGTCGGGGTGTGGGTCGAGACCGACCCCGCCTGGGACTGGCTGCGCGACACCCTCACCGCCGAGGTGTTCCAGGAACTGCTCCCCGAGACCGCGCAGCACACCGTCACCCGCCACGAGCTGCCGCTGCTGAGGGCCCTCAACTTCACCGTCACCGGCATCCTCGGCGACGGCGTCGCCTCCGGCCACCGCTTCGACCCCCAGGCCAAGGCCCTCGGCGAATGGCTCCGCGCCCGCCACCTCGACATTCCCGTCGCCCTCCTCCCGGCCCCGGAGGCCACCCCATGACCCGCCTCGGCACCACCGTCGACCCGCACGCCCCCGAGCACGCGCAGGCCCGTACCGCCGCGCTGGAACGCCTCGCCGCCCTCGACGCCGAGCACGCCAAGGCCCTGCAGGGCGGCGGCGAGAAGTACACGGCCCGCCACCGGGCCCGCGGCAAGCTCCTGGCGCGCGAGCGCGTCGAGCTGCTCCTCGACCCCGACACCCCGTTCCTGGAACTGTCCCCGCTCGCCGCCTGGGGCAGCGACTACCCCGTCGGCGCCTCCATGGTCACCGGCATCGGCACCGTCGAGGGCGTCGAGTGCCTGATCACCGCCAACGACCCCACCGTCCGCGGCGGCGCCTCCAACCCGTGGACGCTGAAGAAGGCGCTGCGCGCCAACGAGATCGCCCGGCAGAACCGCCTCCCCTGCATCAGCCTCGTGGAGTCCGGCGGCGCCGACCTGCCCTCCCAGAAGGAGATCTTCATCCCGGGCGGCGCGGTCTTCCGCGACCTCACCCGGCTCTCGGCCGAAGGCATCCCGACCGTCGCCGTCGTCTTCGGCAACTCCACCGCCGGAGGCGCGTACGTTCCCGGCATGTCCGACCACACGATCATGATCAAGGACCGTTCCAAGGTGTTCCTCGGCGGTCCGCCCCTGGTCAAGATGGCCACCGGCGAAGAGAGCGACGACGAGTCCCTCGGCGGCGCCGACATGCACGCCCGCGTCTCCGGACTCGCCGACCACTACGCCCTCGACGAGCACGACGCGATCCGCCAGGCCCGCCGCGTCGTGGCCCGCCTGAACCACCGCAAGCCGCGCCAGGACCCGCCGAAGGCCCAGGAACCCCTCCACGACCCCGAGGAACTCCTCGGCATCGTCCCGCCCGACCTGAAGACCCCCTTCGACCCGCGCGAGGTCATCGCCCGGATCGTCGACGCCTCCGACTTCGACGAGTTCAAGCCCTTCTACGGCCCCAGCCTCGTCACCGGCTGGGCCACCCTGCACGGCTACCCGGTCGGCATCCTCGCCAACGCGCAGGGCGTGCTGTTCAGCGCCGAGTCCCAGAAGGCCGCACAGTTCATCCAGCTCGCCAACCAGCGCGACATCCCCCTCCTCTTCCTCCACAACACCACCGGCTACATGGTCGGCAAGGAGTACGAGCAGGGCGGCATCATCAAACACGGCTCGATGATGATCAACGCGGTCTCCAACTCGAAGGTCCCGCACCTGTCCGTACTCATCGGCGCGAGCTACGGCGCCGGCCACTACGGCATGTGCGGCCGCGCCTACGAACCCCGCTTCCTCTTCGCCTGGCCCAGCGCCAAGTCCGCCGTCATGGGGCCCCAGCAGCTGGCCGGAGTGCTCTCCATCGTGTCCCGCCAGTCGGCCGCCGCCAAGGGCCTCCCGTACGACGAGGAACAGGACGCCGGAATGCGAGCCTTCGTCGAAGCGCAGATCGAGTCCGAGTCCCTCCCGATGTTCCTGTCCGGGCGGATCTACGACGACGGGGTCATCGACCCGCGCGACACCCGTACCGTCCTCGGCCTGTGCCTGTCGGCCGTCCACAACGCCCCCGTCGAGGGCGCCCGTGGCGGCTTCGGCGTCTTCCGGATGTGAGCCCGCACATGACGAACTTGACCTCCCTCCTCGTCGCCAACCGCGGCGAGATCGCCGTCCGGATCTTCCGCACCGCCCGCGCCCTGGGCCTGGCCACCGTCGCCGTCCACTCCGACCCGGACGCCGACGCCCTGCACGTCCGCGACGCCGACGCGGCCGTACGGCTGCCCGGCGCGGCCCCCGCCGACACCTACCTGCGCGGCGACCTCATCATCAAGGCCGCCCTCGCCGCGGGCGCCGACGCCGTCCACCCCGGCTACGGCTTCCTCTCCGAGAACGCCGACTTCGCCCGCGAAGTCCTGGCCGCCGGACTGACCTGGATCGGCCCGCCCCCCGAAGCCATCGAGGCCATGGCCTCCAAGATCCGGGCCAAGGAACTGATGCGCACCGCCGGGGTGCCGCTCCTCGACCCCGTCGATCCAGCCGCCGCCACGGCCGCCGACCTGCCCCTCCTCCTCAAGGCCGCGGCCGGCGGCGGTGGCCGCGGCATGCGCGTGGTCCGCGACCTCGAGCAGCTGGGGGAGGCCCTCGACGCCGCCTCGGCCGAGGCCCGCTCCGCCTTCGGGGACGGCGAGGTCTTCGCCGAGCCCTACGTGGAACGCGGCCGCCACGTCGAGGTGCAGATCCTTGCCGACGCCCACGGCACCGTCTGGGCGCTGGGCACCCGCGACTGCTCCCTCCAGCGGCGCCACCAGAAGGTCATCGAGGAGGCGCCGGCACCGGGCCTGCCGGACGCCCTGCGCGAGAGCCTCCACACCGCAGCCGTCGCCGCGGCCCGCGCGGTCTCGTACGAGGGCGCGGGCACCGTCGAGTTCCTCGTCACCGCCGACGGACGCCCGTACTTCCTCGAGATGAACACCCGACTCCAAGTCGAACACCCCGTCACCGAAGCCGTCTTCGGGCTCGACCTCGTCGCCCTGCAGCTGCGCGTCGCCGAGGGCGAGGCCCTGCCCCCGGCGCCCCCGCAGCCCACCGGCCACGCCGTCGAAGCCCGGCTCTACGCCGAAGACCCCGCCCGGGACTGGCGCCCGCAGACCGGCGTCCTGCACACCCTCGCCATCCCGGGCGAGATCCGCGTGGACACCGGCTTCACCGACGGGGACACCGTCGGCATCCACTACGACCCCATGCTCGCCAAGGTCGTCGCCCACGCCCCCACCCGCGCCGGGGCCGTCCGGGCCCTCGCCGCCGCCCTCGCCGGAGCCCGCATCCACGGGCTCACCACCAACCGCGAACTCCTCGTGGGCTCCCTGCGGCACCCGGAGTTCGCCGCCGCGCAGCTCGACACCGGCTTCTACGACCGCCACCTCGACACCCTCACCGGCAGTGCCCCGGACGCCGCTCCGGCCGCCCTCGCCGCCGCCCTCGCCGAAGCGGCCCCCGGCCCGGACGCCCCGCTCGCCGCCCGCCTCGGCGGCTGGCGCAACGTCCGCTCCCAGCCCCAGACCCGCCGCTACACCGCGGCCGGCACCGAGTACGAGGTCCAGTACCACCCGGTGAACCACCCCGGTGTCCGGGTCGTCTCCACCTCCCCGGACCTCGTCACCCTCGAAGTCGACGGAATCCGCCGTGCGTTCCACGTGAAACAAAAATCGAACGAGATCTACGTGGACTCCGCACTCGGCGCCCACACCTTCACTCCCGTCCCCCGCTTCCCGGACCCCCAGGACCGGACCGAACCGGGCTCGCTGCTCGCCCCCATGCCCGGCACCGTCGTCCGCATCGCCGAGGGCCTGGCCCCCGGCAGCCCCGTCACCGCCGGCCAGCCCCTGCTCTGGCTGGAGGCCATGAAGATGGAGCACCGCATCCTCGCTCCCGCCTCCGGCAAGCTCACCGCGCTCCACGTCGCCACCGGCCAACAGGTCGAGTTCGGCGCCCTGCTCGCCGTAGTCCAGGAGGAACCGCAAGCATGAGCACCGTCATCGAAACCGAAGAGCACACCGCCCTGCGCGCCGCCGTCGCCGCACTCGGACAGCGCTACGGCCGCGACTACCTCACCCGTGTCGCCCGCGAGGGCGGCCACCCCGACGAGCTGTGGGCCGACGCCGCGAAGCTCGGCTACCTCGGGGTCAACCTGCCCGAGGAGTACGGCGGCGGGGGCGGCGGCATCGCCGAACTCTCCATCGTCCTGGAAGAACTCGGGGCCGCGGGCTGTCCCCTCCTCATGATGGTCGTCTCGCCCGCCATCTGCGGCACGGTCATCGCCCGCTTCGGCACGGACGCCCAGAAGGAGGCCTGGCTGCCGGGCCTCGCCGACGGCAGCCGCACCATGGCCTTCGGCATCACCGAACCCGACGCCGGGTCCAACTCCCACCGGATCACCACCACGGCCCGCCGCGACGGCGAGGACTGGATCCTCACCGGCCGCAAGGTCTTCATCTCCGGCGTCGACATCGCCGACGCCACCCTCATCGTCGGCCGCACCGAAGACGCTCGTACCGGCAGCCTCAAGCCCTGCCTGTTCATCGTGCCGCGCGACGCCCCCGGCTTCACCCGCTCGGTCATCGACATGGAACTGGCCGCCGCGGAGAAGCAGTTCGAACTCACCCTGGACGAGGTCCGCCTGCCCTCCTCGGCCCTGGTCGGCGACGAGGACGCGGGCCTGCTCCAGTTGTTCGCCGGACTCAACCCCGAGCGGATCATGACCGCCGCCTTCGCCATCGGGATGGGCCGCCACGCCCTCGCCAAGGCCGTCGACTACGCGAAGACCCGCCAGGTCTGGAAGGCGCCCATCGGCGCCCACCAGGCCGTGGCCCACCCGCTGGCCCAGGCGCACATCGAACTGGAACTGGCCCGCCTGATGACCCAAAAGGCGGCCGCGCTGTACGACGCGGGCGACGACATGGGCGCGGGCGAGGCGGCCAACATGGCCAAGTACGCCGCCGGGGAGGCCTGCGTCCGTGCGGTGGACCAGGCGGTCCACACCCTCGGCGGCAACGGCCTGACCCGCGAATACGGCCTGGCCTCCCTCATCACCGCGGCCCGCGTGGCCCGCATCGCCCCGGTCAGCCGCGAGATGATCCTGAACTTCATCTCCCACCAAACCCTGGGCCTACCGAAGTCCTACTAGCGTGTCCGGCGTGTCCGGCGGGTCCGAATCCCCACCGGGCTCCGCCCGGACCCGCGCCTCAATCGCCGGCGAGGCTGGAGGCGCGGGCCCGTGCCTTGTGCGTCGGCGGGGGCATGTGGTGGTGGGTGGGGGTCGGGGCGGGGGGCCGTGGCGGGGTGTCTCCTCGGCTCGCGCGGTGCGCCATGTCTCGGTTGTGCCCGGTGGTGCGCGCTCGTCCTGCGGGGACACCCCGCCACGTCCCCCCACCCCTCAGCGGCACACGCCCGCACGTCCCCCACACCTCGGCGGCACGGGCCCGGATGGAGGGAGGAGGAGCCTTGGCGTTGGGGGGATGGGTCGTAGCTGTCGAAGCTCTGCCGTGGGGCGGGGACACGCAGGAGGGTCCCCGCAGGACGAGGCGCGACCGCCGGGTACAGCCGAGACGTGCCCGCGCGCGCCGAGCCGAGGAGACCCTCGTGCGGGGCCCCGCCCCACCCTTTGAAGCCCCGCCGGCGATTGAGGCGACCCACCTCGGCACGAGGCAACGTGCCACCGAGCCGAACACCGCCGAGCCGCCCGCAGGGCACACCGCAGGGCACACCGCAGCCGTCCACGTACCCTCCCGGAGGGACCCGGCTCCCGAAGTACCCCCATCCGCAAGCCACTCCGGAGGAGACATGGCCCCACGAGTGCACGCCGCCCAGGCGACCGGCATCGCCACCCTCACCCTGGACTCCCCGGGCAACCGCAACGCCCTTTCCGTCGACCTCGTCGCCGAGCTCCGCTCCGCGCTCGCCGCCACCGCCGCGGACGCGGACGTCCGGGCCGTCGTCCTCACCCACACCGGCAACACCTTCTGCGCCGGGGCCGACCTCAAGTCACCTTGCGATCCCGCCGACTTCCTGGCCCTGCTCCGCGAGACCGCCGAGCTCCCCAAGCCCGTCGTCGCCCGGGTCACCGGCCACGTCCGGGCCGGCGGCCTCGGGCTGCTCGGTGTCTGCGACGTCGCCGCCGCCGGACCGCAGTCCTCGTACGCCTTCACCGAGACCCACCTGGGCCTCGCCCCCGCGGTGATCTCCATGCCGCTGCTGCCCCGCCTCGACCCGCGCGCCGCGGCCCGCTACTTCCTCACCGCCGAGGCCTTCGACGCCGCCGAGGCCGCCCGGATCGGACTGCTCACCCTGCACGGCGAGGACGTGGACACGGCCCTGGAGCCGGTACTCGCCGGCCTGCGCAAGGCCTCCCCGCAGGGGCTGGCCGCGACCAAGGCGTTGACGTCCGCCGCCGTACGCGAGGCCCTCGCCCGCGACGGATCCCGCCTGACCGAGCTGTCCGCCGGACTGTTCGCCTCCGAAGAGGCCCGCGAAGGCATCACCGCCCGTTTCGAGCGCCGGGAACCGTCATGGTCGCTGTGACCGGCCCCAAGCAGGCGCGCAGCCGCGTCACCCGCCGCCACCTCCTGGAGGCGGCGGTGTCCTGCCTGGCGGAGCACGGCTGGGCCGGTTCGACCGTCTCGGTCGTCGCGGAACGGGCCGGGGTTTCGCGCGGCGCCGCCCAGCACCACTTCCCGACCCGCGAGGACCTGTTCACCGCGGCCGTCGAGTACGTCGCCGAGGAGCGCTCCACGGCCCTGCGCGACCTCTTCCACGCCGGCCCGGCCGCCCGGCCCGCCGTGGTGGAGGCGCTGGTCGACCTGTACACCGGCGCCCTCTTCCGGGCCGCCCTGCAGTTGTGGGTGGCCGCCTCCAACGAGGAGCAGCTGCGCCCCCAGGTCACCGAACTGGAGGCCCGGGTCGGTCGCGAGACCCACCGCATCGCCGTCGAGCTGCTGGGTGCGGACGAGTCGGTGCCGGGCGTACGGGAGACCGTGCAGGGTCTGCTGGACATGGCGCGGGGCCTGGGCCTCGCCAACGTGCTCACCGACGATACGGCCCGCCGGGCCCGGGTGGTGGCCCAGTGGTCCCGGATCCTGGACGCGGCCCTGGGCTGAGGCGGCGGGAACGGGAAGGGCGCCGCACCCCGCGAGAGCGGGATACGGCGCCCCAGGACACGAGCGGCGGTTACGCCGTCTCGGCGATGTCCGCGTAGCCCTCGATCTCCTGCGGGTTGCGCCGCCCGGGCCCGGTGTAGCGGGCCGAGGGCCGCACCAGGCGGCCCGTGCGCTTCTGCTCCAGGATGTGCGCCGACCAGCCGGCGGTGCGGGCGCAGCTGAACATCGACGTGAACATGTGCGCGGGGACCTCGGCGAAGTCCAGCATGATCGCGGCCCAGAACTCCACGTTCGTGGCGAGCACCCGGTCGGGGCGGCGCGCGTGCAGTTCTTCCAGTGCGGCCTTCTCCAGCGCGGCGGCCACCTCGTAGCGCGGCGCGTCGAGCTCCTTGGCGGTGCGCCGCAGCACGCGGGCGCGCGGGTCCTCGGCACGGTAGACGCGGTGCCCGAAGCCCATCAGCCGCTCGCCCTTGTCGAGAGCCTTCTTCACGTACGCCACGGCGTCGCCGGTGCGCTCGATCTCCTCGATCATGCCGAGCACGCGGGACGGCGCCCCGCCGTGCAGCGGTCCCGACATGGCGCCCACGGCGCCGGACAGCGCGGCGGCGACGTCCGCGCCGGTCGATGCGATCACCCGCGCGGTGAAGGTGGAGGCGTTCATGCCGTGCTCGGCGGCCGAGGTCCAGTACGCGTCGACGGCCTTGACGTGCCGCGGGTCCGGCTCGCCCCGCCAGCGGATCATGAACCGCTCGACGACGGACTCGGCCTTGTCGATCTCCCGCTGCGGCACCATGGGCAGGCCCTGGCCGCGGGCGGACTGGGCGACGTACGACAGTGCCATCACGGCTGCGCGCGCGAGGTCGTCACGGGCGGTCTGCACGTCGATGTCCAGCAGTGGTTTCAGACCCCACACGGGGGCGAGCATCGCGAGCGCGGACTGGACGTCGACGCGGATGTCACCGGAGTGGACCGGGATGGGGAAAGGTTCGGCGGCGGGCAGGCCCGGGTTGAAGGCACCGTCGACCAGCAGGCCCCAGACGTTCCCGAAGGAGACGTGGCCGACGAGGTCTTCGATGTCGACGCCCCGGTAGCGGAGCGACCCGCCTTCCTTGTCGGGTTCGGCGATCTCCGTCTCGAACGCGACGACCCCTTCGAGCCCGGGTACGAAGTCGGACATCAGGCGGCTCCTCAGATAGTGCGAACACGCGCGGCTCCCGGCGTGATTCGCGGTCCGGCGCGGTCATCCCCGTTGATGCCCGGCACGGCCGTCGGTCACCCGCTCGGGGACCTTCGGACCGGCCCCAAGATTTTGGCCGCTCCGCCCCGACTGCGGAAGCGTGACATACGGCACACCGTCGCCGGTCCGGCTGCGGCAGGATGGCAAGCGTGACCGATCAGGACATTGACCCCGCCATGATGCGCAAGCAGTACCGCTCGGAGATCGTCGACGAGGGGAGCCTCGCCGAGCATCCGATGGACCAGTTCGCGCTCTGGTTCCAGCAGGCCGCCGACTCGCACCTCTTCGAGCCGAACGCCATGGTCGTATCGACGGCCACCCCGGACGGCCGGCCCAGTTCGCGGACGGTGCTGATGAAGCAGTTCGACGGCCGGGGCTTCGTCTTCTTCACCAATTACGCCTCGCGCAAGGGCCGCGAGCTGGCCGAGAACCCGCAGGTCGCGCTGCTGTTTCCGTGGCACCCGATCGCCCGCCAGGTGATCGTCACCGGTACGGCGGCCCGGATCGGCCGCGACGAGACAGCCGCGTACTTCCGCTCCCGCCCGCACGGTTCCCAGCTGGGTGCCTGGGCGAGCGAGCAGTCCAGCGTCATCGATTCCCGTGCGGAGCTGGACCGGCGCTACGCCGAGCTGGCGGCCCGCTACCCGGAGGGCGAGCAGGTGCCGGTCCCGCCGGAGTGGGGCGGCCTGCGCGTGGTCCCGCAGGAGGTGGAATTCTGGCAGGGCCACGAGAACCGCCTGCACGACCGTCTGCACTACGTCCTGGACGGGGCCAAGTGGCGCGTGGAGCGGCTCTGCCCGTAGCCGGGCGGGCGGGTCTGCGGCGGCTCCCGCCAGTGGGACCGTACGCTCCCGCTCACCCCGAGCGGGAGCGGTGAACGCAGGCGACCCGCGGGCTCGGGTTTCTCTCCTGCAGTGAGAGAAGCCGGCCGGACGTGCCGGCGAGCCCGCGGGTCGGGTGACTGCTTGGGATTGGCGCCGGGCGATTCCGCCGGGCACCGCACTGGGTGCGCTACTGACGACGGGCCCTAGCCCGCAGCCACCTCACGCGTCCGGAGTTCGTACATTTCCGGGATCACCTCCTTTCAGTGTGCCTCCACTCTAGGCAGGCTCGTGCGGTCCGCTCAATCGAATTTCTTCGGCGAATCCGTAGGTGTATCCATCGGCTCTCTGAAGTAGCCGCAAGTTCCGGTGGGAGACGTCAAAGCGGCTGGTCGACGTCGTGATGCGATGCTGGCCGCTGGTCCGGACCGCGATGCGTCCCACCCACCTGCCGACCCACTTTCCTCTGGGCACGACGGCCGCCACCAGGTCTCCGGTTGCGTACCCGTGGTGGACCTTGCCGCGGGGCCGTTGCAAGCGGGGGAATCCGAAGCGGTCAGGGGTGGTCCTGGCGTACGAACCACGCCCGGTCGACGACACCACTAGGATCTGCGCGGGTACCCGGACGAGCGCGTCCCCCGCTCGTGGTCGATGACTCCGTTGGTCAGGGCGTCGAGCGTGTGGCTCTTCGGCAAGCCCATCGCGAACCGGTTCCAGTGGGTACGCCCGCCCGACCACGCATGCACCGGCACACTCTGCGTTGCGAGCGCTTTCACGAGCTGGAGCCTGGTGGCGTTAGTGGCGGCCACGTCCTGCAGAGGTTTCCTCAGCTGCCTGATCACGCGTTCCAGCCGGGCCGGCCGGTCGGCGAGGAACTCCTGGACGGGTGCCGTCCCCTTTGCCTGATTGCAGGGAACACAAGCGAGGACGAGGTTCGATACCCGATCCGATCCACCACGGCTTCGTGCACGGACGTGATCGATGTTGAGAGGCACCCCCGTGGCGTCGCAGTAGGCGCAGGACCTCTTCCATTTGGCCCGGAGGAACTGAGGGACCTCGGAGGCGGCGTACGTCGGCTCGATGCCGTCCTGCACGCAGGACGGCATGACTCCGGCGAATGCGGTCGTGTCGAATGCCACCTGCTCCACGTGGATCTCACGCACTGGTGCATATCGGCACAGTCGCGCGACCACGGCCGTGGTCGAGTCGACGCGATGGCGCAGGGACGGGGGGAGCCAGCCGTCCGGCCGCGGGCGGTTGTCGTGCCGGGGCGCCCGGTACCGGAGATTCGCCGAGCGCCTCCGGCGCCGATAGGCGGCGCGTCGCACCATGCCGCCGTGGATCTGTTGTCCCCGGTGCCGGAGTTCGAGAGTGATCAGACCCCGGCGGGCGACCGCGGTTCGGCCCTTCGGGCCGTTCCGGTGACGCTCGTCGGCGATGGCGATACCCGTCGCCTTGGAGCCAGGATCGAGGCGCAGCTGTACGCCTTCGACGGCCGAGCCCGCACGGGTACGGTGCTTGAGCCGGATGGTGAACGGAGCACGCCGTGCCACGACGGCACGTCCACCAGCGAGCAACTCGCGTGCACGGGCCTGATGGCAGGGCATCAGCGGCTCGCCCCCCTTGGCCAGCACGAACACTCGGCTTGCTGCCGGGCGGGGAGCGTCACCGCTCCCGGTCTCTGCCGTCTCCGCTGCCGAAGCGGCAGATCGGGCGTGCCGCCGACGTGTCCCGGTGCGGACTTCGCCGGTCTCCCCTCGCCCATGTTCCACACCGGTGCCCGGCATTGCGGCCGGGAGCCCGTGAGCCGTTTCGTCCCTGCTCCCAGGGGTGTCTGCGCCCGCGGATTCCAGAGCAGGTTGCTGAGGAAGCACAGCCTGGTGGGTCCGCTCGCCCGTGCGGAACGTAGTCATCTAGGCACCTCTACTGATCCGGGGATCGTGATGACTGGGGCTGGTCACTCGAACGTGTGGCCGTTCCGGTGGTGCTTTCCCAGGTGTGTGGGGATGCGCGCCGATTTCCCCGAAAGTGGTGTGGTGTGGGTCACGTTCGAGTTCAATGATCTGACGTGCCGCATACGCGAACACCTGCTGGGGGTCCCAGGTGAGTGCCTACGGACGTAACGAGACCGCTGACGATCTGCTCGCAGCGCTGCTGGACGGGATGGACGCCGCCCTGTGCGCGTTCGACTCCGACGGCGTGATCACCCACTGGAACCGCGAGGCCGAGCGGATCCTGGGGTGGACCGCGGCCGAGGCCGTGGGTCGCAAGGGCTTCGAGGGTTGGGCAGTGCGGGCCGCCGACGCGCACGACGTCCAGGACCGGCTGATGGCCGTCCAGCACGTGCCCGGCCGGCAGGTGCACGAGTTCGCGTTGCTGACCAAGGACGGCGGGCGCGTCCTCGTACGGACCCAGTCCGCCGGGGTGCCCGGCGCGGACGGGAAACCCGCCGGGGTGTACTGCGCCTTCAGCGAGGTGCACGCCCAGATCGACCTGGAGCGCTCCATCGCGCTGAGCGAGGCCCTGATGGAGGACGCCTCGTGGGGCGTCGTCCTGGTCGACGTCGACCTGCGGCCCGCCGTGGTCAACGGGCACGCCGCCCGGGCCTTCGGGACCGGCCGCACCGCACTGCTCGGGCGGCCCCTGGGAGAGCTGTTGACCCAGGGCGTCGAGGAGTTGGAGGGCGCGCTCCAGCACGTGCTCGCCGAAGGGGCCCCGCCCGCGCCGGTGGAGATGTGGGTGTCGGTGCGCACGGCGGAGGGGGTGCGGCGCAGGTGCTGGCGGTGCGGGTTCCTGCGGTTGGCCTCGCCGCTCGCGGAGGAGCCCGTACCGCTGGGCGTCGGCTGGCTGTTCCAGGACGTCACCGAGGCCCGCCAGGAGCAACTGGACACCGCGCAGCTGCGGTTCCGCTCGCACCAGCTCCACCGGGCGGGGCGGGCCGCCGCCGAGTGCGAGGATCCGGCCGAAGCGGCCGCCGTCCGCCTGGACTTCGCCCTCGCCGGCTTCGCCGAGCACGCGCTGCTGGACGTACTGGACCCCACGGCCGACCCCGAGCGGCGCAGGCTCGTACGGTCCGCCGCGTCGCCGCCGGTGCTGCCGGGGCCCGGGTCGATCCCCGTCCGGTACGCGGCCGGGCACCCGGCGCTGCAGGCGCTGGACCGGATCGGCTCGGTGCGCACCAGCGCCCCGCGCGGGGAGGCGGACGCGCAGTGGGCGCGGGCGCGCCAGTGGCCCGAGGGCGCCGTGCACGGGCTGTGCACGGTGTTGCGGAGCCGGGGGCGGACCCTGGGGGCGCTGACGTTCCTGCGCGGGCCCTCGCGGGCGGCCTTCGAGCGCGCGGACGCGGTGTACGCGGAGGAGGTCGCGGCCCGGGTCGCGGCCGACCTGGACCTGGCGGCGGGTCCGGCGGGTCCGGCAGGTCCGGCGGGTCCGGCCGGTCCGGGCGAGGAGTGAGCGCGGCCCGGGTGCCCGCAGGCGCCTCCCGGGCCGACCCCTCAGTGCCGGAAGAAGATCCGGTCGCCGTACTCCTGCATCACGCGGCCGTTCCACTCGTGGCCGCCGTCGACGTTGCCCGAGCGCAGCAGCGGGGGCTCCACCCCGCGGGCGGCGAGCTCGCCGGCCGCCGTCGCCATGACGGCCTGCATGATCGCGCTGGTCACCACGGTGGAGGCGGGGGCGAAGGGCGCGTCGATGCCGTCGATGCTCAGCTCGGCGTCGCCGACCGCGATCTTGCTGTCGAGGACGACGTCGCAGTGGTCCTTGAGGAAGGTGCCGGAGAGGTGCCGTGACTTGGTCCCGGTCGCGTACGCCACCGAGGTCACGCCGATGACCTTGAGGCCGATGGCGCGGGCGTTCATCGCCATCTCGACGGGCAGGGCGTTGCGCCCGGAGAGGGAGATGATCACGAGGACGTCGCCGTCGGAGGCGGGGCTGCTGTCGAGGACGGCGCCGGCCAGGCCGTCGACCCGCTCCAGGGCGCTGCCCAGGGTCGCGGGCATGACGTCGACGCCGGCCGTGCCGGGGACGGCGAGGAAGTTCATCAGGGCCAGGCCGCCGGCCCGGTAGACGACGTCCTGGGCGGGCAGCGAGGAATGCCCGGCGCCGAAGGCGAAGAGCCGGTTGCCGGCGGCGACCGCGTCGGCGATGAGGGAGCCGGCCTCGGCGATGTGCGGGGCCTCCTCGTCCCGCACCCGCTCCAGCAGACCGATGGCGGCATCGAAGAACTGGCCGGCCAGCTTGCTCTCGCTCATACGCCGATGGCCCTTCCAGGGGTGGGGGAGCGTCCGTGTCCGCCGCTCACCGTGCGGTCTGGACCAAGGGTGTGTCAATACGAACGTCAATCCCGTGCCGAAAGCTCTGGTCGCGCGCCCCCGACATCCCCGAACGATCTTCCCGGGGATGTCGGGGGGATGTCCGGGAGCCGTCTTGACGCTCGGCACGGGACGGTTGTCGGCCCGATGCGTCAGAATTGGGGGCAGGGCCAGCGCACGCAATCCGAGGGGCACGAATGTCCGGACTGATCGATACCACGGAGATGTATCTCCGCACCATCCTCGAGCTGGAAGAGGAAGGCGTGGTCCCCATGCGCGCCCGGATCGCCGAGCGGCTCGACCAGAGCGGTCCGACGGTGAGCCAGACGGTGGCGCGCATGGAGCGGGACGGCCTGGTGGCCGTCGCCAGCGACCGGCACCTCGAACTGACGGAGGAGGGCCGCCGACTGGCCACGCGCGTGATGCGCAAGCACCGGCTCGCGGAGTGTCTGCTCGTCGACGTCATCGGGCTGGAGTGGGAGCAGGTGCACGCGGAGGCCTGCCGTTGGGAGCACGTGATGAGCGAAGCGGTGGAGCGGCGGGTGCTGGAGTTGCTGCGCCACCCGACCGAGTCGCCGTACGGAAACCCGATCCCGGGGCTGGAGGAGCTGGGTGAGAAGGCCGAGGCCGACCCGTTCTTGGAGGACGGCATGGTCAGCCTGTCCGAGCTCGATGCGGGCACCGAGGGCAAGACCGTGGTCGTCCGGCGGATCGGTGAGCCGATCCAGACGGACGCCCAGTTGATGTACACGCTCCGGCGGGCGGGCGTGCAGCCCGGCGCGGTGGTGAGCGTGACCGAGTCTCCGGGGGGTGTGCTGGTCGGCAGTGGCGGTGAGGCCGCCGAGCTGGACGTGGAGGTCGCCTCGCACGTGTTCGTGGCGAAGCGCTGATCCCGGCGCGTCGGCGTTCGCGTCGACGCGGATGAGTCCGGGGGATCGATCCGTACGAGACGCGTTCCGGGGGTTCCTGTCCCACGGGTCGTGACCCGTACGGATGACCAGCCCTTGGTGTGGGCGGTCCCGGCGCCTTTCGGCGCCGGGACCGGTCCTCCCCTTGTGACCTGGAGCCCCGAGCTCTCAAGGTCGTCCCCTCGGACCGTCTTCCCCGAGCGGCCCGCCTCCCTGTTGAAAGGATCTCCATCGGCAGCGGCGGTCAATCCTTGAGCAAGGTCACTCGAAAGAGCGGTGTTGTAGGCGAAAAACCCGTTCTCGAATACGGGTTCGATAGTCTGGCGGGGAGCGAAGGGGGTGCATCTGCGGTGGTACAGCGCGTCGATGTGACAGGGGCCGAAGGCGTCCGCCTGGCCGCCTGGGAGTTCCGCGAAGCAGAGGCCGAGCCCGACACCCGCCCCGGGGTGCTGTTACTGCACGGGCTGATGGGCCGCGCCTTCCACTGGGCCGGCACCGCCCGCTGGCTCCGCGAGCGCCGCCGCGTCGTGGCCCTGGACCAGCGCGGACACGGCCAGAGCGCCCGCCCGCCCGCCGCCCCCGACGGCACCCCCACCTCCCTGGGCCGTGAGGCCTTCGTGGCCGACGCGGAAGCGGCCGTCGAGCAGCTCGGCCTCGCCCCCGTGACACTGATCGGCCACTCCATGGGCGCCCTCACCGCCTGGCAGCTCGCGGCCCGCCGCCCGGACCTGGTCGAAGCCGTGGTCATCTGCGACATGCGCGCCTCCGCCCTGGGCGCGGCCTCCCAGCAGGAATGGGAGGACTGGTTCCACCACTGGCCCCTCCCCTTCCCCACCCAGGACGCGGCCCGCCGCTGGTTCGGCGAGGACGACCCCCGGGTGGAACGTCCCGACCCCGGCCGCGGTGCCTTCTTCGCCGAGGTCATGCACGAGGCCTCGGACGGCTGGCGCCCGGTCTTCTCCCGCCGCCAGATGCTGACGGCCCGCGAGACCTGGGTCCACGACGCCCACTGGGAGGAGCTCGCCCAGGTCCGCTGCCCGACCCTGGTGGTCCGCGGCCTCGACGGCGAACTGGGCCGGGCCGAGGCCCAGGAAATGGTGCGCGTCCTCCCGGCCGGCCAGTACGCGGAAATCCCCGATGCGGGTCACTACCTCCACTACGACCAGCCGACGGCCTGGCGCGAGGTCTTGGAACCCTTCCTCGACGGCATCAAGGCCGAAGCTCCCTGACCACCCCGACGGTTCCGCCCCCCCGGTGCGCAGGGAGGGGCGGAACGGTCGGCGGTCGTGCCGTCGGCGGTCGTGCCGTCGTACGACCGAGCGTGTCAGCGGTCTGTCAGTGAGGTGTTCGGGGCCTGTCAGGGGGCGGCCTCATGGTGGCGACGTCGCCAGGCAAGCACCGAGAAAACGAGGTCCCCCGATGAACGCCGTCGCCGCCCTGCAGCTCCTGATCGCCGTCGCCTTCCTGAGCATTCCCGTCGTGCGCAGCCGCTACGGCGCCCGCGCCCAGGCCGCCGTCGAGGCCGAGTTGGGGCGGCAGGGGGTGCGCACCAGCGTCATGGCGGAGAACGGCATGCGGCTCGACGCCGGCGGGCACGAGACCTGGGCCCCCGTCGGGATCGCGGCGGCGCTGGCCCTGCCCGCGGTGCTCGGGATCGCCGGTAGCTCGTGGAGCGGGACGGTGTCCTGGATCGTCCAGCCGCTCGTCATCCTCGTGAACTGTGTGATCCTCTACTCGAACCTGACCGCCGTGCCGTCCGTGACCGCCGCCTTCGCCAAGTCCGGTGACGCCGAACTACAGCGCATCGACGTCAGGTCCATGCTCCGGGCCGCCGAGGACGGCTTCCCCGACTGGGTGATGCCGTACCTCCAGAACCTCCGGCACGTCGTCGTCTTCGCCGGCTCGGTCGTCGTACTCGTCCTGCTCGCCGCCAACTGACGCCGGGCCTGTGCGAAGAGGGCCGGCCTCCGCTCCCGCGAGGGGAGGGGAGGCCGGCCCGTTCCAGTACGGTCGGCGGTCAGCCCTTGCTGACCGCCCACAGGATCTCCGGGAGCTTGCGCGCCACCGTCGGGGCGGCGAGCCGCAGGCCCGTCCAGGTGGCCAGTGCGCCCCAGGCCACACCCAGCGGGAGCGCGATCCAGGAGATGTCCTGGTGGCCACCGACCTTGATCCAGATCGTCAGGGCGATCACCGGGGCGGAGATCACCGCCGAGGCCAGCATCCCGGCGAAGATGCCCGCCCAGGCGAGTCCGGCCTGTCCCGGGACGACGTTCTTGAAGGCGCCGTCCGACGGGATCGAGTACGGGAAGCGGGCCGAGGCCAGCGCCCCCGTGCAGAGCATCGAGCCCAACAGGGCCAGGGCCAGGCCCGTGGCCGCCGGGAAGGTGGACCAGTCGCCGAGCAGCGCGGCCGTGACCACCATGACCAGGACCGTGTACGGGACGGTGACCAGGGCCAGCGAGGCGGCCCGCGCGCGCAGTTCCACGTACGCGTCGCGCGGGGAGCTGATGGTCTGCGCGACCATCCAGAACGCGGAGGTGTCCTGGCCGAACTGGTTGTACATCTGCATGCCGAGCATGCCCGCGCCGAAGCAGCCGAGGTAGACGGACCCCGTGCCCTGGAGGGCGTTGAAGACGGGGATGATCAGGCCGATCGCCAGTCCGGTCACCCAAGACGCCTTGGTCTTCGGGTCGCGCACGGCGTAGCGCAGCGTGCGCTGCATGGTCGCGCCCGTCCGGCCGGCGGGCAGCAGGGACCACAGGCCGCCCGCGCCGCGGTCCCTCGTCGGCTGGGCCGCCGTCAGGGTCGAGCCGTCCGGGGTGACCATCAGCCGCGTCAGGCTCCGCTCCCAGAACCACAGGAGGGCGGCCACGGCGGCCAGGGTCAAGGCCAGTTGGGCGGCCGCCACCCCGTACGCGCCCTCGCTCGCCGAGTCCACCATGCCGACGGCGGTCGCCGGCGGCAGCCAGCGCACCACGGCCTCGGCCGGCTCCAGCGTGGTGAGGCCGCCCACCTCGAAGAGGCGCTGGCTACCAAAGTTGGCCAGCTGGCCGCCCACCGCGATCAGCAGACCGCTGAGGATCGCCATGTCCCGCCCCTTGCGACTGCTCAGCAGCCGCACGTTGGCCGTGGCCACCGCCCGTGCGAGGGTCACGCAGCCGAGCACCAGCAGGGGCGCGGCCACCACGGCGGCCACCGCGCCGGCGGCGCCGCGCGCGACGGCCAGTACGGAGCCGATGGCCAGGCACAGCGTGAACAGCGGCCCGATGCCGACCAGCGAGGAGACGAGGAGGGCCCGTACGAGAGGACGCGGGCGCAGCGGCAGCATGACCAGCCGGCTCGCGTCGAGGGTCTCGTCCCCGGTGGGGAAGAACAGCGGCATGAAGGCCCAGCCGAGGGCCAGGATCGCGGCCAGCAGGACGACGACCGTGCTGGCGTGGGCGTTCCCGTGCAGCAGGGCCAGGCCGAGCGTCACGAGGAAGCCGACGGCCAGGGCGAAGGCGAGCGACGAGAAGTAGGCGGCCTTGCGCTTGGAGGAGCCCTTCAGCCCGTTGCGCAGGAGCGACAGCTTGAGGCGGACGAAGACCGGGGTCAGCGGGACCGACGCGACGGACGGGGCTCCGGTGGACCGGGTGGACCCGGTGGCGGGAGCGGTCACGGTGCCGGCGGGACCTGCGGCCGGACCTGCGGCCGGGTTGGCGGGCGAGGTCATCGCGATCCCGCCCCGGAGCCGCCGCCGAGCCACTCCAGCGAGTCCCCTGCCGCGTCGCGCCCGTGCGCGCCGACCAGTTCGAGGAAGGCGGCCTGCAGCGAGGGCGCGGAGCCCCGTACGTCGGCCAGCGGGCCCGCGGCGCGGATCCGGCCGGCGGCCATCACGGCCACCCAGTCGCACAGCGACTCGACGAGCTCCATCACGTGGGAGGAGAAGATGACCGTGGCGCCGGAAGCCGTGTAGCGCTCCAGCACCCCGCGGATGGTCTGCGCCGACACCGGGTCGACGCCCTCGAACGGCTCGTCCAGGAAGAGCACTTCGGGGTTGTGCAGCAGCGCCGCCGCCAGACCGATCTTCTTGCGCATGCCGGTCGAGTAGTCCACGACCAGCTTGTGCTGCGAGCCCGCGAGGTCGAGGACCTCCAGCAGCTGCGTCGCCCGCTTGTCGGTCTCCTCGCCCGGCAGCCCGCGCAGCCGGCCCATGTAGCCGAGCAGTTCGCGCCCCGACAGCCGCTCGAAGAGCCGCAGCCCCTCGGGCAGTACGCCGATCCGCGCCTTCACCGCGGTCGGGTCGGCCCATACGTCGTGCCCCGCGACGTGGACCCGCCCCATGTCCGGGCGCAGCAGCCCGGTCACCATCGACAGCGTGGTCGTCTTGCCCGCGCCGTTGGGGCCCACCAGGCCGATGAACTGCCCCGCGGGCAGCTCCAGGTCTATCCCTTCGACGGCCACCTGGTCGCCGAACCGCTTCCACAGGCCTTCCACCCGCACGGCGGGCGGCGCGGACCGCGCGCCACCCGTTCCGTTCGGTCCACCCGTCGCATCGCCCTGGTCCGGCATGCGCCTGCCTCTCATCACGTCCCCGTTGGTCGTTCCTCCTTCACCATAGGAGGAGGGGGAGAGGCTTGAGCAGTTACTTATGTCATCAGTTCTCGCCCTGATTTCGCAGGTGCGGAGGGTGAGTTCGGGGGTCAGCCCTGGCGGCGCCTGCGTTCCGCCGCGGCCTCGCTGCCGCACGCGTACGCCAGTGCGTCGATCAGCTCCTCCGTGTCCGGGAGCCACCGGTTCGCCGGCGTGGGCCGCCGCGCCCACTGGACCGAGCCCCGGCCGCCGAAGCGGGTGGGCGGCGCCGCGACGTACTCGCCTTCGCCCCGAGCCACCAGGTCGATCGTGGCGGCCGGCCAGCCCAGCTTGCGCACCAGGTCGGGCACCTTGACGCCGGCGCCCGGCAGGACGAAGAACAGCATCCGGTGGTCGGGCGTGAGGGTGACCGGCCCGAGGGTGCGCTCCATCCGCTCCAGCCGTGCCAGCGCGAGGAACCCGGCCGATTCGGGCACGTCCAGCGCGTCGAACGCGCGGCCGGTCGGCAGCAGGATCGAGGCCTGCGGTTGCTTCGCCCAGATCCGCCTGACCTGCACCGCGCTGCCGGTGGTCTGTGCCGCCCAGTCCTCCACCGTCGGGTGCGCGCCGGGAGCCGGGCAGTCCGCCGCCCCGCAGGAGCACAGCTCGCGGCCGTCCGCGGGCTCCAACCAGGTGCCGGCGAAGACATCCCAGTGCCGTTCTTCCGCGTACCGCACGGCATGGTCCAGCAGCTGCTCGCCGCGCTGCTTGGGGATGGGTGCGGTCTCCGTGACTCCGATGGTCTCTTCCACGCCCATCACAACTTCTCGGGTCACCCGGGGTTACGGGCGTAAACCCGGCGGCGGGCGGAGCATCGATCCTGCAAACGGGGCGCACTGATGCACGCGTGGGGGCGCGTAGGAGGCCGGGGCGCTGTTACTGGGTAGCGACACGACGCAGAGCGGAAGATTCTCCGCACATCAGGCGGGAAGTGATCATTCCAACGGATCACCCGCGGTCAGCAGGGGGTTTTCATGGCAGCCAGGCCTCTCGTCGCCCGCCAGCCGAACGAACGGCTGCAGGCGCTCATTCAGGAAGCCGGGTGCTCCAACGCCGGGCTCGCTCGGCGCGTGAACATGTGCGGGGCCGAACACGGCCTCGATCTCCGCTACGACAAGACGTCCGTGGCCCGGTGGCTGCGCGGCCAGCAGCCGCGCGGCCGGGCTCCCGGGATCATCGCCGAGGCGCTGGGGCGCAAGCTCGGCCGGACCGTCACCATCGACGAGATCGGCATGGCCAACGGGAAGAACCTCGCCTCCGGCGTCGGCCTGCAGTTCTCCCCGACCGTCATCGGCGCGATCGAGCAGGTCTGCGAGCTGTGGCGCAGCGACGTCGGCCGCCGCGACTTCCTCGCGGGCTCCAGCGTGGCCGCCTCCGCGCTCGTGGAGCCGAGCCGCGACTGGCTGATCACCGGGGCCGACACCCAGGTCGCCCGCAGCGGCGGCTCGCGGGTGGGCATGCCGGACGTGGAGGCGGTCCGGGCGACCACCGAGGCCCTCAAGGACCTCGACCACCGCTTTGGTAGCGGGCACGTCCGGCCGGTGGTCGTGCACTACCTCAACTCGGTGGTGTCCGGGCTGATCGGGGGCTCCTACCGGGAACCCGTCGGGCGGGCCCTGTTCGCTTCGGTGGCCCGGCTGACCGAGCTCGCCGGCTACATGGCGGTGGACACGGGCCAGCCGGGGCTGGCGCAGCGGTACTACATCCAGGCGCTGCGCCTCGCCCAGGCGGCGGGGGACCGGGCGTACGGGGGCTACGTGCTCGCCGCGTCCATGAGCCACCTCGCCGCCGAACTGGGCAACCCGCGGGAGATCGCGCAGTTGGCGCGGGCCGCCCAGGAGGGGACGCGGGGGCAGGTCACCCCGCGGGTCGAGGCCATGTTCTACGCGGCCGAGGCGCGCGGCCACGCGCTGCTCGGGGACGCCCGGGCGACGGCGGTGCTGTCCGGGAGGGCGGTGAGCGCGCTGGAGCGGGCGGAGCCGGAATCGGGTGACGACCCGGTGTGGATCCGCCACTTCGACGCGGCGTACCTCGCGGACGAGCTGGCGCACTGCCACCGCGACCTGGGCCAGGCGGACGCGGCGGCCAGGCGGGCGGAGGAGGCCCTACGGGGCCTGCCGGCGGGCAAGGCGCGCCGCCGGGCCATCGGGCTGCTGCTGCTGGCGGCGGCGCAGGTGCAGCAGCGGGAAGTGGAACAGGCCTGCCTGACGGCGACGCGGGCTGCGGAACTGTTGGAGGGGCTCCGCTCGAACCGGGGCGTGGAGTACCTGGACGACTTCCGGGCGCGGCTGGAGCCGTACCGGGAGGAGGCAGCGGTGCGGGAGTTCGCGGCGCGGCTGGAGGTGACGGCGTAGGGCGCGTCTTGCCGGTCGGGGCCGGTCGGGGCCGGTCGGGGTTCGGGGTGCTCTCACGGTGGCGGTGCGTGACGGGGTAGCGTGACCTGACGGTTCCGTAGGGTCGGGCGAGTCGGAGAAGGAGTCCCGGTGACGCAGAGCGGACAAGGGGGCGCCCCCCAGCCGGGTGCCCCGTGGGGTCCGGACCCGGCGTCCGGCTACCCGGCGTACCCGGAGCAGCCGCAGCCGCAGGAACAGGTGCAGCAGCAGGTGCAGCCCGGGGCCGCGTACGGATATCCGCAGGCCTATCCCGGCGCGGAGGGCGCCCCGGGGCACGTGGTGGGGCCCGGCTACGAGGGGCCGGGGGATCCGCACGGCTACGGCTACCCCCCGCTGCCCGAGGCGGCGACGCAGTACATCCCGCCCGTCCCGGCGGCGCCCGGCCATGACGAGGCGGCGACGCAGTACATCCCGCCCGTCCCGGCGGCGCCCGGGCACGGCGAGGCGGCGACGCAGTACATTCCGCCGGTTCCGGCGGCCTCCGGCCATGACGAGGCGGCGACGCAGTACATCCCGCCCGTCCCGGCGGCGCCCGCGCACGGCGAGGCGGCGACCCAGTACATACCGCCGGTCCCCGCCGACCGCGGCGTGGAAGGCTTCGACGGGCTCTTCCGGAGCGACGACTCCCCCGGGCAGACCCAGCACCTGCCGCCCGTCCAGGAGCCCGTGCTGCGCCAGCCGCCGCCGCGCCCGCATCCGGCCCGCCCGCAGCAGCCCCAGTACCGGCAGCAGCAGCCCCAGTACCAGCAGCCGCACCCGCAGCAGCAGCAGCAGTACGCGGCGCCCCCGCCGCCCCAGGAGCCCGCGCGCAAGGTCTCGCCCGTCATCATCGGCGCGGTGGTCATCGGCCTGGCCGTCGCCGGGCTCGGCATCGGTTCGCTGCTCGCCGACGACAAGCCGCAGAACAACGACCCCGGCGCGGTCGCCGGGACCCCGACCACGAGCGGCGGCTCCGCGGCCCCCGGCGGCGAGGCCCCCGTCGACCCGGCCCGCCCGCAGGCCGTCCAGCTGGACAAGCTCCTCGCGGACAGCAACGACAGCCGGGCCGCGGTGATCAAGGCCGTGGAGGACATCAAGGGCTGCAACAACCTCGACCAGGCGGCCGCCGACCTGCGCGACGCGGCCCGCCAGCGCGAGGAGCTCGTCACCCGACTCCAGGAGCTGAAGCTGGACCAGCTCCCGGACCACGCGAAGCTGTCCGCGTCGCTGACCAAGGCCTGGCAGTCTTCCGCGGACGCCGACAACAGCTACGCGGCCTGGGCCGACGACGTGGACGACGACAAGTGCAAGGACGGCAAGGCCAAGGTCACCAAGAACGCCTCCGAGGGCAACCGGTCGAGCGGCGAGGCGACCAGGGCCAAGGAGTCCGCCGCGACCGGGTGGAACGCGATCGCCGGCAAGTACGGCCTCACCAAGCGGGACAAGTCCCAGCTCTGAGCCGATGCGGGTGGTCAGGCCATGGGCGGGGCCGTCACCAGGGTCGGGGTCATGTCCAGGGACTGCTCGCCGGGCTGCGCCACGAGCCGCCCGGCCTGCACGATCTGGAAGGTGACCCGGCCGTTGACGATGCGGGGGAAGCCGGCGACGGCGCGCATGTCCTGGTAGCGCCAGCTCAGGTTCGGGGTCAGGCCTCCGGTGCTGACCGGCTGCGACTCGTTCAGCGCGCGCTTGACCTTGCGGCTGGTGACGGGCTCGTCCTCCTTGAAGCGCCCCAGCACCTCGCTGAGCACGGTGTAGGCGATCCAGGTGGTCTGCGCCCCGCTGTCGTCGGGGTCGACGTTGTCGTCGCCGAAGGCGAACTCGGTGACCACCTTCCGCATGGGTTCCCAGAGGGGATCGGCGGCCACCGGGTACCAGCTGGTCAGGTACGCCCCCTCGAAGGGGCTCTCCTTGCCGCCCGTGCGGTCCACCAGGGACTGGCTGACGCTGCCCAGGACGGAGGAGATCTGCGGCTTCTTGCGCTGGGCGTCGGTCCGGCGGAAGGCGTCGAAGAACGTCTCGGTGCGCTCGCCGAGGACGGCGGTCACGCAACCCTTGTCCTTTTCCTTGTCCTTGCCGGTGCCGCTGGTGTGCGCGAGGGCCTCGCGCGCCTGCGGTCCGAAGTCGGCGGAGTCCTCGGCGGCCCGGATGTCGGAGGCGTCCGCCATCTTGTTGGCCCGCAGTCCGGCGTTGAGCAGCACCGGCAGGGTGTCGGCCGCGAGGGTGTCCGGGCGGACCAGGGCGACCTGGCTGCAGGCGCGGCTCAGCTGGTGGCCGGCGCCGGCGATGAGGACGGGCTGGCCGCCGTTGACCGGGTACGACAGGGGGGACTGGAACTCCTCGGAGGAGACTCCGTAACCGCCGATGAAGGGGACGCTCTCCGCCTCCAGCGGGGCCATGAAGGCGCGTCCGTGCTGACTGTAGGAGCCGACGACGGCGACGGCCTTCTCGGCGACGGCCTTGCGGGCGCAGTCGGCGGCGCCGGAGGGCGTGTTCTTCTCGTTGCAGGTCAATACGCGGAGTTTGCGCCCGTTGATCCCACCCTTGGAGTTCACGTAGCGCTCGTACGCCTTGGCCATGCCGGTCATTCCGGGCATGTTGGTCGCCTTGGTGTCTTCAGGGGCGAAGGTCATGACGGTGACGGTTTCCCCGGAGCCCCCCGAGCCCCCGGGGAGCGTCCCGCACCCGGCGATGAGACACGCGCCCATGGCCGTGGCCGCGAAGGTGCGGGAGCGGGATGCGACGCGTCGCGAAAGGGTCATGTCCATGCACCATTCCGCCCCACCGGTAACTGTCGAGTGAGATGGACACAACATCGGGTGACGCCCAGGTGAATTGCGGGGGCGTGGTCCCCGTGGGCGCCTCAAGATCGCACTGACCAGGAACGTACGATCGAAAGCGTGACATTCGCCCAAGGTTCGAAGAACCCTTCCCGACGCGGTGGCCGCTCCTCCACCATGGGCGGCATGCCCCTCAATGACATGCCGTGGTGGCGCTGGCGCAGCAACGTGCGCTCGGCGCTGCACATGCTCTCCGATCCGGTCTTCCACGAGGACACCTGGCTGACCGGCGACGCGGCGTACGGCGACATCACCGACGCCGTGTACCGGCTCGTCGAGGACACCTGGCTCGACAGTTGGTCCGCCGAGAAGTACGTCGGCACGATCTTCCGCGACTCGCAGGAGGCGGCCGTCGTCGACCTCGCCGTGCTGCGGGTGCTTCGCATCCTCCACCAGGTCGGGCCCGACGCCCCCGTCTCCGCCTACCTGGAGCACCACGCGTGGCCCGAGGCGGTACGTGCCGCGCGCGAGGCGCACGTGCGGCTGGCGGAGGCCGACGGTGACGACCCGGACGTGCGACCGACATCGCTCGATGTGTTGAAGATCCTCACCCGCGCGGTGTGAAAGGCTGTGCGGTCATGAGCGACCCGCACACCGAGGCCCAGGCCCAGCCCCAATACGTCCTGACCATGTCCTGCCCCGACAAGCAGGGCATCGTGCATGCCGTGTCGAGTTACCTCTTCATGACCGGATGCAACATCGTGGACAGCCAGCAGTTCGGAGACCGGGAGACCGGGCTCTTCTTCATGCGGGTGCACTTCGAGGCCGAGCCCCCGGTGACGGTCGAGAAGCTGCGCGCCAGCTTCGCCGCGATCGGCGACTCTTTCAAGATGGACTGGCAGATCCACCGCTCCGAGGAGCGCATGCGGATCATCCTCATGGTGTCCAAGTTCGGACACTGCCTGAACGACCTGCTGTTCCGTACCAGCATCGGTGCCCTGCCGGTCGAGATCGCGGCCGTGGTCTCCAACCACACCGACTTCGCCGAACTGGTCGGCTCCTACGACATCCCCTTCGTGCACATCCCCGTCACCAAGGACACGAAGGCGGAGGCGGAGGCGCAGCTGCTGGAGCTGGTGCGCGCCGAGAACGTCGACCTGGTGGTCCTGGCGCGCTACATGCAGGTGCTGTCCGACAACCTGTGCACGGAACTGAGCGGGCGGATCATCAACATCCACCACTCGTTCCTGCCGAGCTTCAAGGGCGCCAAGCCGTACCACCAGGCGCACGCGCGCGGTGTGAAGCTGATCGGCGCGACCGCGCACTACGTGACGGCGAACCTCGACGAGGGGCCGATCATCGAGCAGGAGGTCGAGCGGGTGGGCCACGAGGTGACACCGGACCAGCTGGTCGCGATCGGGCGGGACGTGGAGTGCCAGGCGCTCGCACGGGCGGTGAAGTGGCACAGCGAGCACCGCGTGCTGCTCAACGGCGCCCGGACGGTCGTCTTCGGGTAGCCGAGACAGCCTCGCCGGCGTTTGAGGCGCGGGGTCCGGGGCGGCGCCCCGGGCCGCAGGGGCCAGCGCGGCGGCCTGTGGCCCCGGCCGCGGGAGCGTGAGGCGGGGCCGGGGCCCCGCCGTCACCTGCCGAGCGCGCCGCAGGCGTTACGCGTCGGGGGCTTCCACGCCGCAGTAGCCCGCGAAGGCCGCCAGGATCTCGTCCTCCGAGATGCGACCGTCGTGGTCCGCGTCCAGGGCCGCGGCCACCTGAGTGGCCAGCTCCGGGGCGGTGCCCAGGACGCGCAGGACCCGGGCGGCATTCGGCGGGGTCGTGCCGCCGCCGTCCTCGTCCGCCACCGCGATCACGGCCCGCAGGAACGGTCGCGCGATCTCCGCGAACCGCTCCGGGTTGTCGCGCAGCCGCTTCGCGGCCCCGGTGATGAACTCCTCGCGGGACACCCGCTGGTCCCCGTCGACGTCCGCGATGCCGGCCATTCCCTGCCAGAAGGCCTCGGCGCCCGCGAAGACGGCCTGGCCCTTGTCCGACCGGGCGGTGGTACCGAATTCGGCCAGGACGGACTTCGCGGCAGCGCTGAAGTCCTCCCGGTCGATGTACCCGGACCCGTCCTGGTCGAAGGTGGCGAATCGGGCGGCGATCTTGCGCTCGTATTCTGCGCTGTCCATTTCGGCGTTCCGCCTTCACGTGTGCAGTGGGGTTCAGATCAAGACAAGGCAGGAGCGTAAGCCCTATGCGGCCTGCACGTTAAGCGAAGCGGTCAAGGAGGCGGCCGCATCGAACCCGCGCACGGGGAGCGCGGTGGGGCGCGTACACCTGTCCCCATGTGCCGTCGGACGTACCACCGTTCACGCCCTGCCACGCCCCTATCACGCAGGGCGCACTTCCGGGGAGAGGTTCTTCCAAAACAGGCGCGATCCGCCATGTGCCCACTACATTCGTTGAGTCGACACACGGCTGGGGGCATTCATGCCGAAGGACGCACCACCGCGCTGGGACCGCCGCATGCAGCAGCGGCTCGCCCGTGGCGAGGCCGCCGCGCTCGGGGAGCTGTACGACCGCTTCGCCTCACTCGTGCACAGCCTGGCGCACCGGGTGCTGGGCGACGAGAAGGCGGCGGACCGGATCACCAGAGAGGTCTTCGGCTACATCTGGGAGAACCCGGACGCCTACGACCCCAAGCAGGGTTCCATGCGCTCCTGGGTCGCCCGGATCACCCAGGGCCAGGCGGTGGCCCGGCTGCGCCAGGCCGAACTGGGCCGCGGCTCGCGCGAGGAGCTGGAGCAGAAGGTGCGCACCGCCAATGCGGCCGCGCGCGCCGACTACATCGTCACCTCGATGCCCGCGCCGCTGCGCGCCGCGCTGGAACTCGCGTACTTCAAGCGGCGGGACTACCGGCAGGCCGCCGCCGACCTGCAGATCAGCGAGGACGAGGCGCGGCGCAGGCTGCGGCTCGGACTGCAGTTGCTGTCGACCGCCAACGCCCTCCCGCAGGAGGAGAGCGCCCAGTCCGGATATGGAACGCCCCGATGAACGGCCCTCCCCAGCCGCCCGATGACGGATACGAGCGTCCCGGCGGTCGGGCGCGGATACCGGGTCCGCGCGGGGCTGCGGACGACCTCGACCCGGGGCACGCGCCGCGGGCGCTGCCGCCGCTGCCGCCGCCGGTCGAGGTGCCGCCCCCGCCCTCGCACGCCGTGCTGAAGTCCCTGCTCGGGGCATGGGCATTGGCGGCCTGCTCGGCCGAGGAGACCCAGGCGGTGGAGGACCACCTCACCGAGTGCGCGCCCTGCGCGGAAGAGGCGCTGCGGCTGCGCGACGCGGTGGGGCTGTTGCACCCGGAGGAGAGCCTCGACCTGAAACCGCTGCTGCGCTCGCGCGTCCTGGAGGACTGCTTGGGCAAGCGGCCGGCCCGCATCCCGGTGCCGGTGTGGGCGAGCCCGTACGACACCGAGACCGCGCGGCTCGACGCGCTGCTCCAGGACTTCGGGGACTCGGAGTGGCACACCCCGGTGCGGCTCAAGTGGTTCGAGGAGGAGCGGCTGCGGTCGCAGCGGACCACGGTGGCAGGGGTGATCGGCCATCTGCTGACGGTGGACGGACTGGTCGCTTCGGCGCTGGGGCTCGACGACCCGCTGGGTCCGGACGCGCCGAAGGGCGGGCCGACCGTGCGGACGGAGCACTTCTGGGGTGCGACCCCGCACCCGGTCACGCGGCAGGTCCGCGACCCGTGGCGGGAGCAGGGCCACACGCTGGTGCGTACGGTCTCCTTCGCCGGCCGGGGAGTCGCGGAGCTGGCGGTGGACTACGGCGGCTTCGCGCTGCCGCTCGGGGACGCGTTCTTGGAACGGGCCTTCGAGTGCTGGGTGCACGCGTGGGACATCGCGGAGGCGGTGGACTACCCGTACGAGCCGCCGGCCGGCCCGCACCTGCACGGGATGATCGACCTGGCGGCGCGGCTCCTGCCGGGCGCGTTGGCGCAGCGCAGACGGGCCGGTCTGGCGGCTCCGGCGCGGGGCCTGGTCGCGGCGGGCGCGCCCGGGCGGACCTTGCACCTGGAGATCGAGGGCGCGGGCGGTGGCGGCTGGGACATCGCGCTGGACTCGCCGGGAGCGAAACCGTCGCCGGAACGGACGGTCGCGGAGATCGCCCTGGACGGCATCGAGTTCTGCCAGCTGGCCGCGGGCCACATCTCCCCGGAGGAGGCGGCGGTGGGCCAGCACGGCGACCGCGAGGCGATCCGCGACGTCCTGTTCGCGGCGGCGTCCCTGAGCCGGTTGTAGGGGGCGGGGCGGGGGAGCGGGGCGCGGGCGCGGGGCCGGCGCATGTACGGGTATCACTGCGCGCGGGGCCCCCGCGGCCCCCGCCCCCGCGGCGCGGCGGGGCCGGGGAGGTGCGGCGGGGATTCGGGAGCGGTATCCGTGCTGGGCGGCATCAGGGACGTGCTGGGGGTTTCCCCGCGTCGCTTCGCGATGGCCTTCGGCCACCCTTGACCGACCGTCCCGCCCCGGAGATACGAGGACAGCCGGGAACCCCCCGAAGGAACGGGCCGGGCGTCAAGAGACCATCGGGACGTCGGAGGAGCCCGGGCGGGAGCCAGGAGCGCCCCACATCGCTACGCGCTCCTGCCCGACGGCGTCCGCGAGCCGTCAGGGGCCGGACATGAGCCGCCCCAGATCGCTACGCGCTTCTCGATCACGCGGCTGCGATCCGTCTGGGGCACAGAGTGGGCGATCAGCGCCGCCATGTGATCGTCTGCCCTTCAGGCGTGACCGTGATGTCGAACCGGTCGAGAGTGGGCGATCCGTCGTGGCGCCAGCGGGTGACGTGGTCTGTGATCCGGTCCCACAATTCGTCCGGCCCACCCTGGCGTACCAGCCACCTGCTGCCGTCTTGTCGCAGTACCGCCCATGCTCCCGCCTCGACGTCGAGGAGCACGTGTTCTGTGCCGCCGTTGCGGTTCAAGGTCATGCGCTGAGCACGGGGAGCGGCAAGCTGGGCGACGAACCGGGTGTCCCAGTCGTCGAGTACGGGGGCGGCAAGCTCTGTGGGCTGTTCGTCGGCTTGATCGAGGTCGGGGAGGAGCCCGATGGGTGGGGGCGTCTGTGGGCGGGCGAGCATGAACGAGTTGCGGCCGTCGAGCAACCGACCTGTGGCGGTGCCGTCCCCGGAGGCTGTGAGGCGAGCGAGTTCGGAGGAGTACATCCACCCACCTACGGTGGCCAGGATGACTCCGCCGGGCAGCGTCTGTTCCACCCACTCGTAGGGAACGGTGACCGTTCCGCAGTAGGCGACGATCCGGTCGTAGGGGCCGCCGTCCCTCCACCCGGCGAGACCGTCGCCGACGACCACCGTAGGCGCGTAGTCGCAGCGGCCGAGCGCGCTTCGGGCACGCGCGGCGACGTCTGCATCGATCTCCACGGCGGTTACGCGATCGTCGCCGAGGCGGTGGCAGGCCAGGCCACTGGAGTATCCGGTTCCGAGGCCGACGAGGAGCAGACGGTGTCCGTCCTCGATCCGGAGCTCTTCGAGCATCCGCACGACCAAGGACGGCAGGGTGCTGGACGACGTGGGCAGGCGCGTGATCTCCCCACGCAGGTCACCAGGCACGATGGTGCCCGCGATCTGCGTGACCAGAGAGTCGTCCGTGTAGCAGGCCTCCAGCCATGCCGGACTCTCAGGCATGACGGGTGTCCAGGCCGTGGGGCGGCCCGGCACGTCGCTGCGTTCGAAGTATCCGCCCCGCAGGAACTCGTGACGCGGCACGGCCTCGGCTGCTCGGCGCCACGGGTCCGTGCGCAGGTGACCGGCGTCGGCGAGCTGCTTGGCAAGCTGCAATCGCAGCTTCTGCGCCTGGTCGTTCACGTGCCGTTCCTTTCCAAGAGATCAGCCATGGCTGCGACCATGGGCAATCCGGTCTCGGGCTCCAGCCACGCCCACTGTCCGGAGGGATTGCATTCAAGGAACCACCATGTCCCCGTCTGGTCGATTGCGAAGTCGAAAGCTCCGAAGACCAGCCCGAACAGCGACAGGTATCGAAACAGGCTCGCGGTGACTAGGGGCGGGGGCTGTACGACGCTGTAGCCGAGCCGGTCGTAGTCGGTCCGCCAGTCCAACAGGTCGGAGTCGATGCGAACCGCGAAAACGCGGTCACCGATCACGGTTACCCGCACGTCGGCCGATTTGGGTACGAGGTGTTGGAACAGGTGAGCTGTCCCGGAGACTCGGTCGTCAATCTCGTCGTCCGTCACCTCGTTCACTTCGACGGTGCAGGAGACGCCGTCGATGCGGTACAGCGGCGTCGACAGAGGCTTGTAGATCACCGGCCCGTGATGATCCTTGATGAAGGTGCGGGCGGCGCCGGGGTCGGACGTGATGAGCGTGGCGGGGACGTCGAAACCGGAGATGGCGGCGGCTGCGAGGCCGGAAGGCTTGAACTCGGCGTCGCCGATGCGGTGCGGGTGGTTGACGTACAGGCAGCGCGGCAAGGAGGCGATGACGCCGCCGAGCCCGTACCGCGCTTGGGTGAGCGCGAACCGGGCGTCATGCTCGGGCAGGTGGGGGAAGGCGAATCCTGACGGTCGCCGGTAGTAGAGGGACCGGATTCGTGTCAGGTCCACGGTCCGGGTCGGGGTGGTCAAGGACCCCTCGATGCCCTCAGGCGTGACGTATGCCGCGAACGACAAGGTGGCGGGGAAGTCCCCGGAGTCGAGCCGCACGACCGGTACGCCCCGGTCGTGCAGCTCGCGGATCACCAGGTCGGCCGTGGGGTCGTCCTTCATGGTGACGACCATCACCGGGCCGGAGTGGCTCACTGGTCGTTGTCGTTCCCGGTGTCCTGGTCCCCGCCGCCCGAACCGCCGCCGCTGCTGCCGTCGGACGGGTTTCCGGTGTTGGTCGCCGGGTTGGTGCCGGTGCTGGTCCCGTGCTCGGGAATCATCATCGGCTCGCCATCGGCACCGTAGTAGCGGGCGGTCTGGGTGTGCGCGTCGATCTCGACGTGCCGGTATTCGGGTGCCACGGCAGGGTAGGGAGCCATCCGCTGAACGCCCCATGGGACGGACGTGACATGTCCCATGGGCAAGGCGTCACTGGTGGGTACGCGGTCGGCGTGACTGAACACCTGTCTTCTCCTTCATGTCTGGACACCGTCGTGAGGACGGGGCCGGGAACGTGCCTGCCGCACCGAGGTCATCGGGAGGCGACGCGCTGTGCGCGCGTCTTGAGGACGTGCTGGCTTCAACCCGCGGGGTGCAGACCCTGTGCACAGGCAGATCCCCGCTGGTCACCACAGCGCGGGCACTCGCACGGCGGGTAGCGGCCCGGGTCCGAGAGGATGACGTACGAGTCACCCGCCTGGACATGGGTCGTCTGAGTCCACGTACGACCTGAGTCGCGGGACACGCGAAGCGTCATGAGGGGGCAAGGCTCCGCCGTGAGTTCGCGAGTACGCGAGTGTGGTTCGCGGACGTGTTCCTCTGTGCCAGTCTGTGTTGCCATATCGGCACCCTTCGCTGCGTCATGCCCGATCGGTTCGCGACAACTCCCATAGAACCGGTGGCAGTCGAGGGGATCCACGGCATGCATGCCGCATTCTTGGAGCAGATCCGTGCACGGGTGCCGCAGGCTTCGAGGCCGCGGAAAGAGGTCGTTATGGGATTAGCTGAACGACGCAAGACCCTGGGCTACAGTCAGGAGAAATTGGCCGGGCTGCTCGGCGTGGACCGTACGACGGTCGGGCGCTGGGAGAGCGGCAGGATCGAACCGCAGCCACCCCAGCGGCGAGGCTTGGCCAGTGCCCTCGAAGTCAGCCTCCAAGAGCTTGATGTCCTCCTGGCAGAGCTACGAGCCGCAGGGCAGGAGGCCACAGGGCGGCAGTCCAGTGACCACTCGAGCGCGGGAGCCCCCGACGAAATGATCCGCCGCGAATTCCTCCGCATCCTCACGGTCAGCGGGGCCCTGACGGCCCTGCCGGTCGACGAGGCCGAGGCCCTCACCGATGGGGTGCTGAGGGGGGTGCCTGCCGACTTCGAGCGGATGAACGGCCACCTGTGGCAGGTCTACCAATTGGCGCGTTCGAAAGGCTCGATCTACCCCGTCATCCGTGACCAGCTGACGACTCTGAACGAAGCGCTGGCCGCCAGCCGAGGCAGCTCCCGGCCTCTCTTGAGCGCAGCGGCCGACCTCTTCCAGCTGGCCGGTGAAGTCGCCTTCGACGGGGACCGGTACACCGACGCCGCAGCCTCGTACTCGCTCGCTGCCTCGATCAGTAAGGACGCGGGCGCGTACGACCTGTGGGCCTGCGCCCTTGTACGCCACGCCTACGTGGACATGTCCGAGCGGCGCTACCGCCAGGCGGCGCAGGTGCTGGGCGCGGCCGAACGGCTGGCCAGTCGAGGGGACAACGCCCTTTCGACACGGCATTGGGTCGCGTCTGTCCAAGCGGAGACGTATGCGGGTCTCGGGGACCTCACCGCGTGCGAACGCGCCCTGGACCAGGCCGAGAAGGTCAGGGACCTTACCGCTGGCAGCACGAACGGTGGATGGCTCCGCTTCGACGGCACCCGCCTGGCCGAGGAGCGGGGAGCCCGCTACGTGCAGCTCGGCCGTCTGGACCTGGCGGAAGTGACGTTGAAGACAGCATTGGCGCAGACGGCGCTCGCCTCGGGGCAGTCGTATCGGCGCCGGAGCACAGTGCTGACCAGCCTGGCTGCCATTGGAGCGAAGCGGCGTGATCCAGACCAGGTTCTGGCGTACGGGCAGGAAGCCGTGAGCCTGGCCCGAGCCTCATCATCCGGATACGTCGCCCGTAGACTCCAAGCCCTGTGCGCCGAGTTCGGTCCCTTGAGTCGAGACCACCGCGTAGCGGAGCTGGGGGCGGAGATCGCCGCACTGAGCACGCCGTGACGAGAGGGGTAGGCATGTTGCAGACCGAGGGTGCACGACTGTTCCGTGAGGCCTGGATCGGGGGAGTGCGCCAGCACTACCCGGGAGAGCCGAAGGCCGGCTACGTCACTCCGTGGGAGGAAACCCCGGATTGGGAGCGCGAGGCCGCAGGTTCGGTGTACGACCAGGTCCGGCAGTTCATCGAGATCAGCGGTGGCCACACGTCGAGGTTGTCCCGTGAGCAGAAGAGCCGGTTTGTCGCGACGTGCTGGACGGCCCAGATGTTCAAGCACTTCGAGGACCCGAAGCCGGGCTACGTGGCTGATTGGCCAGACCTGCCGTCCTGGCAGCAGGAGACTGACGCCGACATCTTCGAGGCCATCGAGGAAGCCGCCACCTGATGTGACGCTCGCAGACGCGTGATCGAGAAGCGCGTAGCGATCTGAGGCGGCCTGTGTCCAGCCCCGGACGGTCGTCGGACGCTGGGACGTCGGGAGCGCGTAGCGATGGGACGCGCTTCCCCCGACACGGCCTGCCGCTCTGATGGGGCCCGTCTCCTGCTCGTCCTTCACGCTGGACAGGCATGGGCGTATCCGACGCCCCGTCCCTGGAAAGGATCCCCCGGCCCGTTCCTCTGGGGGGGTTCCCGGCTGTCCTCGTATCTCCGGGGCGGGACGGTCGGTCAAGGGTGGCCGCAGGCCATCGCGAAGCGACGCGACGACGAAGGAGGAGCGCCCTTGAGGGACCGGCACGACCCGGAAGGACGATGGGACTGACGGGAAACCCCCAGCACGTCCCTGATGCCGCCCAGCGCAGACCCGCCCCCAGCACCCCGCCGTACTTCTCTCTCCACGCCCATCGGTTTCCGCCGCGCTCCGACCCCGCTGCACCTCGGGGGCGGGTGGGCAGCCGCCGACCCGGGGTGGCGGGGCCGCGGGGGTGAAGGCCCCGGGCACCGTGGCACCCGTACCGGCCCGACCCCTACGCGTACCGCTCCCTGAGCTTGTACTTCAGGACCTTGCGCAGGGTTTCGTTGCGGGGGAGGGCCTCCAGGAGTTCCAGTTGTTCCGGGAGCTTGTGGGTGGCCAGGCCTTGGGCGCGGAGGTAGGCGGTCAGCTGGGGGAGGGTCAGGGGGGCGGCTCCCGGGTGTTGTTCCACCACCGCGCAGACGCGTTCGCCGCGGGTGGGGTCCGGGAGGCCGATGACCGCCACGTCGGCGACGGCCGGAAGGCGGTGGAGGAGGTCCTCGATCTCCTTCGCCGAGACGTTCTCGCCCTTGCGGATGATGACGTCCTTGCTGCGTCCGGTGAGGACCAGGTAGCCGTCCTGCGTGAGGTGGCCGAGGTCGCCGGTGATCAGGTAGCCGTCGGGGTCGAAGGCCCCGGCCGGGTCGTCGCCGTTCAGGTAGCCCCGGCAGACCGCCTCGCCGCGCAGCCGTACTTCCCCGTCCGTGTCCGGCGGCAGCTCGGTGCCGTCCGGGGCGGTGATGCGGATGGACATGCCCGCCGGGGGGCGGCCTTCGGTGGTGGCGAGGTTCTCGGCGGTGTCGTCCGGAGAGCCCATGGTGATCATCGGGACCTCGGTCATGCCGTAGCCGTGGGTCAGCTGGCAGCGCAGCTCCCGTACGACCGCGTGGTAGATCTCCGGCGGCTTGGGGGCGCCGCCGCCCGCCAGGAGGCGCAGGGTGGGGATCAGCGGGACGTCCGGGGCCTTGCGCTGCTCGGTCAGGAACATGGAGTAGAAGGCGGTGGAGCCGCCGGCCACGGTGACCCCGTGGCGGCGGTACCCGTCCAGGGCGTCGGGCATCGCGAACTTCTCGAAGAGCACCGCGGGGAAGCCGTACAGGAGGAGCATCACCAGGTAGTCGGGGCCGCCTATGTGCGCGTACGGGAAGGCCATGGAGCCGACGTCGGACGGGCCCAGGTGGAGGGCGTGGGCCAGGCAGGAGCCGCCCGCGATCAGGGAGCGGTCGGTGTGCAGGACGCCCTTGGGGTCGGAGGTGGTGCCGGAGGTCCAGTAGATCCAGCGGACGTCGGTGCCGGTGGCGGGTGGCGCGGGGAGTACGGCCGGGTCGCCGTCGGGGAGGTCCGCGTAGGCCTCGAAGGTGCCGCGCGCGCCGAGGCGGGCGGCCATGGCGGTGTGGTCGAAGCCGCGCCAGGTTCCCGGGACGGCGAAGTGTTCGGCCTTGGACTCGCGGAGGGCGAAGCCGACCTCGCGGTCCCGGTAGAAGGGGATGATCGGGGTCTGGACGGCGCCGATCCGGGCGAGGGCGACGGAGAGCAGCACCGTTTCGATGCGGGTGGGGAGCTGCCAGGCGACGACCGTGCCGGGGCGCACGCCCCTGGCGTGGAGGCCGGCGGCGACGCGTTCGGAGCGGTCGCGCAGTTCCCCGAAGGTGAGCCGGCGGTCGTGTGCGGGGTCCTCGGCGGCCTCGATCAGGGCGGTGGTGTCCGGGGTCAGCGCGGCCCGGCGGGAGACCAGTTCCCACAGGGTGCGGGAGCGGCTCAGTTCTGTCGCGGTCGCGGTGTCCGTCATCCCAGACCTCCCCATAGCTGACGGATAGTCAGATCAAGCGCAGAGCGTAGGGCGCCGAAGCTTGTCGGTCCAGGGGTGGCGGGGCTAGCTTGTTTCTGACGATCCATCAGATCGGTGAATTGGGGAGACTGCTATGGAACTGGGACTGCCTCGGATCATCAGCGTCGACGACCACGTGATCGAGCCCGCGCACCTGTTCGACGTCTGGCTGCCCGCCAAGTACCGCGACCGCGGCCCCAAGGCGCTCACCGCCGGCATCGGCGAACTCGCCTACACCGGCGGCAAGTACGTCATCACCATGGACCCCGACGGCCCGCCGACCGACTGGTGGATCTACGAGGACCTGAAGTTCCCGTACAAGCGCAACATCGCCGCCGTCGGCTTCGACCGCGACGACATGACCCTGGAGGGCATCACCCGCGAGGAGATGCGCCGGGGCTGCTGGGACCCCGCGGCGCGCCTCGCCGACATGGACCTCAACCACGTCGAGGCCTCGCTCTGCTTCCCGACCTTCCCGCGCTTCTGCGGCCAGACCTTCGCAGAGGCCCATGACAAGGAGGTCGCCCTCGCCTGCGTGCGCGCCTACAACGACTGGATGGTCGAGGAATGGTGCGGCGACAGCGGCGGCCGGCTCATCCCGCTGTGCATCATTCCGCTCTGGGACATCGACCTCGCCGTCGCCGAGATCCGGCGCAACGCGGCCCGCGGGGTGAAGGCCGTGACCTTCTCCGAGATCCCCACCTACCTCGGGCTCCCCTCCATCCACTCCGGCTACTGGGACCCCTTCTTCGCCGTCTGCCAGGAGACCGGCACGGTGGTCAACATGCACATCGGGTCCAGCTCCCAGATGCCCGCCGCCTCCCCCGACGCACCCCCCGCCGTCCAGGCCTCGCTCAGCTTCAACAACGCGATGGCCTCGATGATGGACTTCCTCTTCAGCGGCGTCCTGGTGAAGTTCCCGACGCTCAAGCTCGCCTACAGCGAGGGCCAGATGGGCTGGATCCCCTACGCCCTGGAACGCGCCGACGACGTCTGGCAGGAGCACCGGGCCTGGGGCGGCGTCCGCGACCTGATCCCCGAGCCGCCGTCCACGTACTACTACCGGCAGATGTTCTGCTGTTTCTTCCGCGACAAGCACGGGATCGCCGCCCTCGACGTCGTCGGCCGCGACAACGCGACCTTCGAGACCGACTACCCGCACGTGGACTCGACCTTCCCGCACACCAAGGAGGTCGCCCTCGACCACGTGAAGGGCCTGGACGACGAGACGGTCTACAAGCTGATGCGCGGCAACGCCATCCGCATGCTCGGCCTCGACCTGGACAAGAGCCGCCGCTGATGGACCTGACCTACACCGAGGAGGAGCAGGACTTCCGGGCCCGGCTGCGCGCCTGGCTCGCCAAGGTGCTCCCCGAACTGCCCGCCAGACCGTCCCCCGACGACTGGCCGGGCCGGCGCGCGTACGACCTGGGCTGGCAGCGCCGGCTGTACGAGGCCGGGTACGCGGGCCTGCACTGGCCGGTGGACGCGGGCGGCCGCGGGGCCACCCCGACCCAGCACCTGATCTTCCTGGAGGAGACCGAGCGTGCCGGCGCCCCGTACGTCGGCGCGAACTTCGTCGGGCTGCTGCACGCCGGCCCGACGATCGCCGCCGAGGGCACGGCGCAGCAGCGGGCGCGCTGGCTGCCGCCCGTGCTGCGCGGCGACGAGGTGTGGTGCCAGGGGTTCAGCGAGCCGGACGCGGGCTCCGACCTGGCCTCCCTGCGGACGCGGGCCGTGCGCGACGGCGACGACTACGTGATCAGCGGGTCGAAGATCTGGACCTCGCACGCGGAGGTCGCCGACTGGTGCGAGCTGCTGGTGCGCACCGATCCCGGGGCGCCCAAACACCGGGGGATCTCCTGGCTGGCCCTGCCGATGGACGCGCCGGGGGTGAGCGTACGGCCGCTGCGCACGCTCGCCGGGTCGGCGGAGTTCGCGCAGGTGTTCCTCGACGAGGTGCGGGTCCCGGTGGCCAACCGGGTCGGCGCGGAGAACGACGGCTGGCGGGTCACCATGGTCACGCTGTCCTTCGAGCGGGGCACCGCCTTCGTCGGCGAGGTCGTCGCCTGCCGCCGGACCCTGGGGGAACTGGCCCGGACGGCGAAGGCCAACGGCCGGTGGGACGACCCGGTGCTGCGGCGCAGGCTGGGGCGGCTGTACGGGGAGTTCGGCGCGCTGTGGCGGCTCACCCAGTGGAACGTCAGCGAGGCCGAGCGGTCGGCGGGCGGGGTCCCCGGCATCGGCGGTTCCGTCTTCAAGCTCGCCTACTCGCACGCCCGCCAGGAGCTGTACGACACGGCGGCGGAGGTCCTGGGGGCCCGGTCCCTGTCCCTGGAGGAGGAGTGGACCCTGGACCGGCTCTCGTCCCTCTCGTACACGATCGCGGCGGGCACCTCCCAGATCCAGCGGAACATCGTCGCCGAGCGGATCCTCGGCCTCCCGAAGGGCCGGTGAGGGGCGTGGACTTCCAGCCGACCGAGGAGCAGGAGGACCTGCGGGCGGGCGTACGGGACCTGCTGGCGGGCCGGTACGGACGCGAGGCGCTGCGGGCGTCGGTGGACACGGGGGTGACGGTGGACCGCGCGCTGTGGCGGGAGCTGGGCGATGCGGGGTTCTTCGCGCTGCGCCTGCCGGAATCCGAGGGCGGTGTGGGCCTGGGGCTGCCCGAGGCGGTCCTGGTCTTCGAGGAGGCCGGCCGGGCGCTGGTGCCGGGGCCGCTGGTCGCCACGCACCTGGCCGCAGGGGTGGTCCCGGGGGCGGCGGCGGGGACGGCGGTGGTGAGCGCCTTCGACCTGGGCGGGCCGCTGGTGGCCCACCTCGCGGAGGCGGACGCGGTGCTGGGGGCGTCGGGGGTGCCGGCGGGTGAGCCGGTGCGTTCGGTGGACCCGCTGACCCCGCTGCACCGGGTCGCGGTGGCGGGCGACGCCACGGCGTACCGGGAAACGGGGGCGCTGCTGACGGCCGCGCTCCAGGTCGGGAGCGCGCTGCGGACGGTGGAGCTGGCGGTGCGGTACGCGGGTGAGCGCGAGCAGTTCGGGCAGCCGATCGGGGCGTTCCAGGCGGTCAAGCACCTGTGCGCGCGAATGCTGGTGCGCGCGGAGGTGGCCCGTACGGCGGTCTACGCGGCGGCGGTGACGGGGGACGCGGGCGAGGCGGCCGCGGCCAAGCTCCTCGCGGACGGGGCGGCGGTGCGGGGCGCCCGGGACTGCCTGCAGGTGCACGGCGGCATGGGCTTCACCTGGGAGGCGGACGTGCACCTGCACCTGAAGCGGGCCTGGGTGCGGGCCGAGCAGTGGCGGACGGTGGCGCAGGCGGAGGAGCTGCTGGCGCGGGAACTGGTGGACTCGGAGGAGGGGGCCGGGCGGCTGGGGTAGGTGGGGCGGGCGGGGTAGGAGGCCCGTCGGCCGGAGGTTTCGGCGGGCGTTGCTCACGGTGACCTGCAGGCACGGCAGCAACGGCGCGGGACGCATTTCCGATTACAGAGAGTTGATATCGGTTTGTGTCCTTCGCCCGACTCATTGCGCCCCGGAAGCGGGGGCCTGCTCCGGTACGCTCCCACGAATGCGAGCGGTTGAGCGGCGCGAGCGTCGCACAGTATGCACCACGCCCACTCCTTCGCGCGGGAATATGCCCGAAGCGCTTGTTGTGGTGACTGTACGTCAACCATGCTGCTACGGAAGGGGATCACAGTCGGTGGTCCCGTCCTGTCGCGAGGCGAAGTGTCCGCCGGTTCGGATGGTGTGAGCGGTGCAGGTGCTTCAGGTTCAGCTGGAGGTCGGTGCGGATCCCGCCGAGGTCGGCCGGGCCCGCCGGTGGGCGCGTTCCCGGTTGGCGGGGTCGGGCATAGGGGACGACGAGCCGCTCGCCGAGACGTTGATCCTGCTGATCTCCGAGCTCGTCACGAACGCGGTCGTGCACACGGGCTGTCCGGCCGTGCTGCGCATGCTGTTCGGGGGGCCGGGGGTGCGGGTCGAGGTGGCCGACGCGAGCGATCGGGCGCCGAACCGCCGGCAGGCGTGCGGGGAGGACACGGGCGGGCGCGGCCTGGAGCTGGTCGACGGGCTGGCTGACCGCTGGGGCTGGCAGCGCGAGGGCGCGGGCAAACGGATCTGGTGCGAGATCGACCGCGCGCAGAAATCCACCTCGGACTGCGCGTCCGAGAGGCCCGCGGACGGCCCGTCGGAAATTCATACTCCGCCGCGGGAACCGCGCGTGTACCTCTAACGAGGTGTTGACGGTTCGTCACGTCTTGATCACCCTGGTGTGGAGCGATTCGACGCGAGGGGACGCCAAGGGCAGGCCTTGACGAGTGCGGGTCGTGGGGTGGCGGCTGCCGTGCCGCGCTCGGGGCGTGCATGCGCGCCGCCGCCACCCGAAGAACCCGCCGGGCCGGGCTGATCGAGCAGCCCGGCCCGATCGGTCACAGGCTCGCGAGGAGGTCGTCGAGCGGGTCCGGTGCCCGGTCGGCTTCGAGGGCCTCGACGAGGAGGCGCCCGTAGCGGATCTTGCGCCCCTTCTTCGTGCCGAAGAAGCGCCGCAACTGCTGCTGCCGGGGCCGACCGTGTTGGGCGGGCTGGCGCACGAAGGTCTCCCAGGAGCGGAGGTCGCCCTCGACCCGGAAGACCTCCTCGATCCTCGCGGTGCCCAGCGCGCGGATGAGTTCGTCCTCCAGGTCCGCCACGCACACGAAGAAGCCCTGCCGCGGCGCCCCGGCCCGTTCCAGCGCCCGGTCGTAGAAGGGTTGCTCGCGCTCGTCGCACAGTCCCGTCAGGCGCAGGCCGAGGCCGGGCGGTCCCAGGAGGTCGGTGTACCGGGCCACGCTCATCGCCCCGCCCATCGGTACGACGCACACGCCCTCGGCGGCGAGGTCGCGGCCGCGCCGCTCGGCGAGCGCCTCGACGGCCGCCAGGTCGCTGGGGCCTTCCAGCAGCACCGCCGTCCGCACGTCCAGGTGGGCGGCCAGCTCGCGCGCGTCCCGGCCGGTACCGCCGCTCGCCCAGTCGTCGACCGCTTCCCGGAACGCCCGCATGTCCGCCATGGGGCGAGTCTGCGCCTTCGCCGGCGCGGGGGCGCGGCATTTTCGGCGGCGGTCGACAGCTGACGGCCGACAGGTGACCGCCGACAGCCGACCGCCCGCCGTCCCGGGCGGCGTGCCGGGGCGGCGGGCGGTCGCGTCTTTCGGGGCGTCTCAGCCGTCGGTGCAGATCACGTCGTACGGGCGGCCGACCGCGATGGTCAGCTTGATCGGGTCGGTGGTGCCGGAGGGGCACTCGGCCTGCGTCTTGACGAGGCCGAGGACCTTCTGGGCGCCCGAGCCGCCGCAGGCGACCTCCTTGGCCTGGGAGGTCACGCAGTCGCCCTTCACCAGCTGGCCGCCGCCGGCGCCGGCGTCGCCGGGGTGGTCGCCCGAGAGGTTGCGGCCGCAGACCGTGTTGGTGGGGATGCCGCTGCCCTTGCCGCCGTAGGAGATGCTCACGTCGATCATCAGGTCCGTGCCGGGCGGGCACTGGACCCCGCCCGGGAAGATGCTGGCTTCCTTGATGTCGATGGCCTTGAAGGTCGCCCCGGAGTCGGAGCAGCCCTGCCGCTTGTACCCGTCGGGTGCCTTGGCCGGGTCGGGGCCGCCGCAGTCGCCGACCTTCCAGGCGCTGGAGGTGTCGGAGGAGGACTCGGGGGATCCGGGGTCCTTGGCGGTGGGCTTGGCGGAGGGGGAGGCCGAGGGGGACGCCGACGGCTTTCCGTCGTCCTTGCGGGACTGCATGAAGAAGTAGCCGCCGACGACGAGCACGGCGAGCACGATGACGGCGACGACGTTGCCGCCCGAGCGGCGTCTGGGGGCGGGTGGCGGCGTTACCTGGTACGGGTTGGCCATGATGCGGGCTTCTCCTGCGGGGAACGTGGCGGGGACGGGGTGTGACGCACGCGAACGGTGACGCGTCATGTACACCTCATGGTTCCACTCCGGCGGCCTGCGGGTGGCCGGATTCTTCGGGTCCGCCCCCTGCCCCGCCGGGCTCAGAGGACGGCCACCGGGGCCACGGGGGTACCGGTGCCGCCGACGAACGGTTCCGGCATCGCGGAGAGGAGGAACGCGTACCGGTTCTCTTCTGCACAGGCTGTGGACAACTTTTCGAGGTTCCAGTTCTGGCCCTGGTGCATGCCCATCTCGACCAGGTCGAGGGCGTGCACGGGCAGCCACAGGTTCTCGATCTCCGGCGGGAAGATCTCGAAGGTCAGGGTGTCGTTCGCGACGGCCGCCACGTCCCGCGCGTGGAACCACTCGGGCGTGCGGATCGACAGCCCGGGCGAGGGGAAGCCGTAGCCGTGCTTGTCACCCGCCAGGTAGACCTGGATCTGACCGGTGCGGACCAGGACGACGTCCCCGGGGCGGACGGTGACCCCGCCGAACTCCGCGGCTTCGTCGAGGTCCCCGGGGGTCACCGCGTGGTCGCCCGGCAGCCGGTCCAGCCCCTTCGCGCGCGCCACGTCGAGGAGCACCCCGCGCGAGACGATGTGGCCGGCCTTGTCTATGCCGCTGAACTCGGCGCGGCCGTGCGCAGTGATGGTGCCGGCCGGGCGGCCGTTGTAGATCTTCCCCGAGTGCGAGACGTGGGTGAGGGCGTCCCAGTGGGTGCCCGCCTGGAGGCCCATGCTCACGGCGTCGTCGCTGCACGCCACCGTGCCGGGGCCGAAGAGCTCCTGGTTGATCTGCACCATCGTGTGGAGCGGGTTGATCCGGCCGGGGATCATGCCGACCTGGACCCCGTCCTCCTTGAGCGGGAGGGCGAGCGGGATCCGGCGGCCGGTACGGATCTGTGCCGCGGCGCCCCGGACCACCTCGTCGGTGATCAGGTTCAGGGTGCCGATCTCGTCGTCGGCGCCCCAGCGCCCCCAGTTGTTGACGCGCTTGGCGATGTCGTGGAACTCGGCGGGCAGGGTCATGGGCGTCGACAGCTCCTTGCGTGGATGCGGCGGTTACGGCAACAACGAGGGCTTGTGCAGGTGCATCTGACTACCCATAGAATCTAACGGTCCGTCAGAAATCGCGGGAAGGGGCCGGGCGTGGGGAACTTCTTGGCAGGCAAGGTCGTCGCCGTCACCGGCGCCGGCCGGGGCATCGGGCGGGCCGTGGCACTCGCCGCGGCCGCCGAGGGCGCCAAGGTCGTCGTCAACGACTACGGGGTCGGGATCGAGGGCGCGGAGCCCACCAGCGAGATCGCCGAGGCCGTGGTGAAGGAGATCACCGAGCTCGGCGGGGAGGCCGTCGCCGTCGCCGACGACATCTCCACCATGGCGGGCGGCCAGCGCCTCGTCGACACCGCACTCGCGCGGTACGGCCACATCGACGGGGTCGTCTGCGTGGCCGGCATCCTGCGCGAACGGATGCTGTTCAACATGTCCGAAGAGGAGTGGGACCCGGTCGTCGCCACCCACCTCAAGGGCACCTTCACCGTCTTCCGCGCTGCCTCCGCCGTCATGCGCAGGCAGGGCACGGGCACCCTGATCGGCTTCACCAGCGGCAACCACCAGGGCTCCGTCGCCCAGGCCAACTACAGCGCCGCCAAGGGCGGGATCATCTCGCTCGTCCGCTCCGCCGCGCTGGGCCTGGCCAAGTACGGGGTCACGGCCAACGCTGTCGCCCCCGTCGCCCGCACCCGCATGTCCGCGGGGGTCCCCATGGAACTCAAGGAGATCGGCGAGCCCGAGGACGTGGCGGCGCTGGTCACCTACCTGCTCAGCGACCAGGCCAGGGCCGAGGACATCACCGGGCAGGTCTACACGATCGCCGGCCCGAAGATCGCCGTCTGGGCGCAGCCGCGCGAACTGCGCGCCGGATACGCCGAAGGCTCCTGGACACCGGAGAAGATCGCCGACTTCCTGCCCGGCACGGTGGGCACCGACCCGATGCCGATGCTCGCGCAACTGGAGGCCATGGCCAAGGCGGCGGCAGCCAAGGACCGCCCCAACGCGTAGGACCGACCGACCGGACAGGAGCAGGGGGAGCGGCGTGGACTTCAGCTTCGGGGCCGAGGACGAGGAGCTGCGCGGGCGCGCCCGCGCGTGGCTGGCCGAGCACCTCGTGGGCCCGTACGCGCAAGCCCTCGGCCTCGGCGGGCCAGGCAGCGAGCACGAGGGGGCCGGAATCCGGCGGGCGTGGGAGCGCGAGCTCGGCCGGGGCGGCTGGATCGGGCAGGGCTGGGAGGCCGACGGGTGGGGAAACCGGCGGCTGTCCCTGACCGGCCAGGTGGTGTGGGCCGAGGAGTACGCGGCCCTGCGCGCGCCCGGCCGGGTCGGCCACATCGGCGAGAACCTCCTCGCCCCGACGCTCATCGCCCACGGGTCGCCCGAGCAGCAGGACCGTTTCCTGCCCGGCATCGCGCGGGGCGAGGAGCTGTGGTGCCAGGGCTACAGCGAGCCGGGCGCCGGGTCCGACCTCGCGGGCATCCGTACGGCCGCGGTACGGGACGCGGCCGACGGGCGGTACCGGGTGACGGGCCAGAAGATCTGGACCTCGCTGGCCCGGGACGCCGACTGGTGCTTCGTGCTCGCCCGCACCGAGCCCGGCTCGCGCAGGCACCGGGGGCTGTCGTTCCTGCTGGTCCGCATGGACCAACCCGGCCGCGTCGAGGTCCGGCCGATCCGGCAGATGTCGGGCACGAGCGAGTTCAACGAGGTGTTCTTCGACGGGGCGGTCGCGGCCGAGGTCGTCGGCGCCGAGGGCGACGGCTGGAGGGTGGCCATGGGCCTGCTCGCCCTGGAGCGCGGCGTCTCGACCCTGGTCCAGCAGATCGGCTTCGCGGCCGAACTGGAGCGCGTCCTGGCCGCGTACGCGGCGCGGGTCGCAGCCGGCGCCGGGGACCCCGTCCTGCGGGAGCGGCTGGTCCGGCAGTGGGCCGAGCTGCGCACGATGCGGTGGAACGCGCTGCGCACCCTCGGCTCGGGCTCGGGCTCGGGCTCGGGCGCGGGCGCGGGCTCGGGCGGCGGCGCGGGCTCGGGCGGCGGCGCGGGCGGCGCGGGCGCGCCCAGCGTGGCCAAGCTGCTGTGGGGAGGCTGGCACCGGCGGCTCGGGGAGCTGGCGGTGGAGGTCCGCGGCGCGGCGGCCACGGCCGGGCCGGCCGCCTGGACGCCCGGGCTCCCGTACGAACGCGGACTCGACGAGGAACAGCGCCTGTTCTTGTTCACCCGCGCCGACACCATCTACGGCGGCTCGGACGAGATCCAGCGGAACATCATCGCCGAGCGCGTGCTCGGCCTGCCTAAGGAGTCCGGTTGAGAGGCGTCGTGTTCGACGGCAAGCAGGCTCAGGTGGTCGACGACCTGGAGATCCGGGACCCGGGGCCGGGGGAGGTGCTGGTCGCGATCGGCGCGGCCGGGCTGTGCCACAGCGATCTGTCGGTGATCGACGGGACGATCCCCTTCCCCCCGCCGGTGGTGCTCGGGCACGAGGGCGCGGGGGTCGTGGAGGCGGTGGGCCCGGGCGTCACCCACGTGGTGCCGGGTGATCACGTGGCGCTGTCCACCCTGGCCAACTGCGGGGCGTGCGCGGACTGCGACCGGGGCCGGCCGACGATGTGCCGCAAGGCGATCGGGATGCCGGGCCAGCCGTTCTCGCGGGGCGGGACGCCGCTGTTCCAGTTCGCCTCCAACTCGGCCTTCGCCGAGCGCACGCTGGTCAAGGCCGTGCAGGCAGTGAAGATCCCGACCGACATCCCGCTGACCTCGGCGGCGCTCATCGGCTGCGGGGTCCTCACCGGAGTGGGGGCGGTACTGAACCGGGCGCGGGTGGACCGCGGCGAGAGCGTGGTCGTCATAGGCACCGGCGGCATCGGGCTGAACGTGCTGCAAGGGGCCCGGATCGCGGGCGCCACGACGATCGTGGCGGTGGACGCGAACCCGGCGAAGGAGGCGGTGGCCGGGCAGTTCGGCGCCACGCACTTCATCGACGCGTCCGCCGTCGCCGACTCCTCGGCGGCGGTCCGCGAGATCCTGCCGACCGGCGCCGACCACGCCTTCGAGTGCGTGGGCAACGTCAAGCTGATCCGTCAGGCGATCGACCTCCTCGACCGGCACGGGCAGGCGGTCCTGCTGGGGGTGCCCGGCTTCCGCGAGGAGGCGTCGTTCCTCGTGTCGTCCATGTACCTGGACAAGACGATCATGGGCTGCCGGTACGGGTCCTCGCGCCCGCAGCGCGACATCGCGCTCTATGCCGAGCTCTACCGGCAGGGCAGGCTGCTGCTGGACGAACTGGTGACGGAGGTCTACCCGGTCGAGGACTTCGCCGAGGCCGTGGACGACGCCCACCACGGGCGGGTGGCCAGGGGCGTGCTCACCTTCTGACCCGGCGCCGCCGGTCCCCGGAAATGGCTCGGCTCCTGCGCCGGCGGGTGCGAACCCGCCGGCGCAGGAGCCGTCCACCGTGTCACCGTCAGTCGAGGACGTCCGGGATCGGGTCGGTGTTGCCGCGCTGCAGTGCCGCCCCGGAGCCGGCACTCGAACCGAGCGCCCAGTCCATGAGCTTCATCGAGTCCGCGTAGCGCTCCTCGTCGTTCAGCAGGACGCCGATGACGGTCTTGCCGTTGCGGGTCGCGGAGTAGACGAGGCACTTGCCCGCGGCGGAGCCGGTGCCGGTCTTGACGCCGATCGCACCCGGGTACGCGTAGCCGGTGGGACGCTCCCTGATCAGCAGGTTGCTGTTGCCCCACGTGGCGTCGGTCGAAGTGCCGCCCGTGCTGTAGGTCTTCGCGCCCACGATCTTCGGGAAGGTCACGCCCGACATCGCGTACTTGGTGAGCTTCGCCAGGTCGCGCGCGGTGGTGACGTTCTTGCCGGTCGGCGAGATGCCGTCGAAGGAGTCGTAGACCGTCTTGGTCATGCCCAGCGACTTCGCCTTGGCGTTCATCTGCGCGATGAAGTCCGCCGTGCGGGCCTGCGTGGTCGCGCCCTTGCCGAAGGTGTCGGCGAGCGCGTAGGCCGCGTCGCAGCCCGACGGGAGCATCAGCCCGTACAGCAGCTGGCGGACCGTCGGGGTGGAACCCACCTTCAGGTGGGCGGAGCTCGCGCCCTCGCGGGCGACGTAGTCCAGGTACTCCTGCTTGATGGTGATCTTCTGGTCGTAGTTCAGGTTGGGCGTGCGCATCACGACCTGGGCGGTCATGATCTTCGTGGTGCTCGCCCCCTGCCGCTGGGTGTCGGCGTCCTTGCTGGCGAGCGTGGCCCCGCTGGTGCCGTCGATCAGGATCGAGCCGGCGGCCGTGACGGGAGGTGCGGCGACCGGAGCCGCCGACGAGGACGGCGTGGCGGCCACCAGGAGGGCTCCGGTGGCGACCGTGACGGCAACGGCGCCGCGCGTGCGGCGCATCAGGTTCAGTATCAAATCAAATCCCCGCGTATCCGAAGAATTCCGAAGGGGTTGGAACACCGAGGTGCTCCAGCCCCTGGGGAGCTTACGCAGCGGACGGGCGCGGGGACATCGAACTGCCGCAGGAAGACCGGCGGGCCGGCCCGTCGGCTCGTTTCGCCGATTCGGTTCGCCGACCCGGTCCGTCAGTCGGCGAGGCGTCCGAAGCGACCCTTGTGGAAGAGGAGCGGTTCGCCCTCGCCGGCCGCACCCATGGCCACCACCCGCCCCACGACGATGAGGTGGTCCCCGCCGGTGTGGACGGCCTGGATGCGGCAGTCGATCCAGGCGGGCACGGCGTCGAGCTGCGGCGATCCCGTGACGGGGGCGGGCGTGTGGGTCACCCCGGCGAACTTGTCCGCGCCGCTGACGGCGAAGGACCGGCACAACTCGCCCTGTTCGGCACCGAGGATGTTGACGCAGAACACCCCGGCGCGGGCGATCCGCGGCCAGGTGGTCGACGTACGGGCCACCATGAAGGTGACCAGGGGCGGGTCGAGGGACAGCGAGGCGAACGACTGGCAGGCGAAGCCGGCCGGGCCCTGAGCGTCCTCGCCGGGCGGTGCCGTGATGACGGTGACCCCGCTGGCGAAGTTCCCCAATACGGCCCGGAACTCGGCGGGGGACACCGGCGCGCGCTCGTCCTCGCCGACCGCGCGCAGGTCGGGACGCGGCAGGGCGTCGACGGACCCGGCTTCCCGCTGCGCCGAGGCGGAGGTGGGGGAGCCCACTGACCTGAGGTATCGGACGACGGTGGCCGCCATCCCTGCGTGTCCCATCACACTCACGATTGAAGCTGACGATGCGTCAGATAGGAAGGGTGGTGCGGGATCCGGCCTTGTTTGAACATGTTCAAGTCGGGTGTATGGTGGGGTCGAAGGGCCATTGAACGCGTTCAAGTGAGTTGAGTTGAGGTGGGTGTCGTGGCGGGGAGGGCATGCGAGCCGGGTGTGGAACGCCCCTCGTGGTGGGCGTCGGCGCCCGGAGCCGAGGCCGTGTTCGCCGTGGAGATGATCGTCGGCCTGACCGTCTGGGTCGCCGTGCCGGACTCCGGTGACACCTATGGCCAAACGGTATGGGCGCTTGCGGTCGTCTTCCTGTTCCTGGTGCTGAGCGTGCTCGCCCCCGTGGTGTTCCTGGGCCTCGGCCTCCTGCACGCCCTGGTCTTCACCCGGCCGGCCCTCGCCCTCGCCCGCAGGACCGGCCGCGCCGCAGCCGCGGTGGCCTGGCTCTGCTCGGTGTCAGCGGTGTCCGCCCTGCTCGCCCGGTTCGCCGGAGCCCCGTACCTCGAGGCCCTGGCCTGGATCGCGGGCATCGGTGTGCCGCCCCTGCTGGTGGCCCACCTGGCGCACCGGTCGGGAACGCGGCCCGGCACGCTGGTGGCGAGGGCGGGCATCGCCACTCCCGTACTCGTCCTCGTGGCAGCCGCGGTCGTGGCGGCCATGAGCGACGCCGGAGCCTTCAAGACCTACGAGCCACCGACCCTGGTCCGCGCCCAGTACGTCGGCGAGTGGCGCGGGGACGACGGCGACGGGGCGGTCCGGCTGTACGAGGGCGGCGACGCAGCGGTCGAACGCGTGGCGGTGCACCACTTCGACGGTTCCGTCACGTACTGCACTGCCACCGGCACCTGGACGGAACGCGCAGACGATCCCCGAACCGGGACGCGGGCAGGGGTGGAGATCGACGTGAGCCACTGCTCCGGATGGGAGAAGACCTGGCAGGTGACCGGCACCGCGGCGCGTCCGGCACTGTTCCACCTGGTCGGCGACCCGGACGCCGGGGACGTACGGATCCTGCGCCGCACCGGCACGGTGGTGACGCCCCCACACGGGTGAAACCGGCCGGCCGGGCGGCTCCGCGGGCCCCGGCGCGGGTGGAGGCTCGGCATCGTGGCAGCGACCTCGTACCGCCGCCGTACTCCCGGGAGGACCCATGCTCGGCACCGACTTCACCACCGGATCACCCAACTGGCTCGACCTCGGCAGCCCCGACACCGCGGCGGCCGCCGCGTTCTACGGCGCCGTCCTCGGCTGGGAGTTCGTCTCCGCCGGACCGGAGGCGGGCGGGTACGGGTTCTTCCAGGTGGACGGCAAGACCGTCGCCGCACTCGGGCCGCTCACCGAGGAGGGGGCCGGCTCCGCCTGGATGCAGCACTTCATGACCCCCGACATCCAGGCCACCGCCACGGCCGTCACCGCCGGCGGCGGCACGGTCCGGATGGAACCCATGGACGTCATGGGGGAGGGCTGGCTGGCCCAGTTCACCGACCCGCAGGGCGCCGAGTTCGCCTGCTGGCAGCCCGGGAACACCGCCGGGCTCCAGCTGACCTCCGCCGACAACTCGCTGGTGTGGACGGAGCTCCACGTGCCGGACCCCGTCGCCGACATCTCCTTCTACGCCGGGCTGTTCGGCTGGCGCAGCGCCGAGATGCCCGCACCCGGAATGACGTACCGGGTGCTGAGCACCGCCGACGGTGACCAGCAGGACGCCTCCTTCGGCGGGGTCGCCCCCTTCCTGGGGGAGGGCGGGGAGGAGCATGCGCGCTGGGTGCCGTACTTCGCTTCGGCGGACGTCGACGCCACCGTCGCGGCGGCCAGGGCGGGCGGCGGGACGGTGGTCATGCCGGCCACCGACCTCCCCGAGGTCGGCCGGATCGCCTGGCTGGCCGACCCGGCCGGAGCGGTGTTCGCGCTGCTCAAGCCCGACCCGCGGATGTAGTGCGCCGTCGCGCGCGCCGGGGCGCCGGGGTCAACGGCCGAGGTACTTGGGCGTACGGCGCTCCACGAAGCTCGCCACGCCCTCGTTGGCGTCGGCGGTCGTCATGTTGATCTCCTGAGCGGTGGCTTCGGCGGCCAGCGCGGCCGCCCGGTCGCCGTCCAGGGAGGCATTGACCAGCTGCTTGGTCATGGCCAGGGCCCGGGTGGGCCCCTGGGCGAGCCGCTCCGCCCACTCCCGTGCCGTCGCCTCCAACTCCTCGGCCGGAACCACCCGGTTGACCAGGCCCAGGCGCTCGGCTTCGGAGGCCGGTACGGCGTCGCCGAAGAACATCAGCTCCTTGGCCTTCTGCGGGCCCACCAGCCGGGGCAGCAGGTACGCTCCCCCGCCGTCGGGAACCAGGCCGCGACGGACGAACACCTCGATGAACCGGGCCCCTTCGGCGGCGATCACGAGGTCGCACGCGAGGGCGAGGTGGGCTCCGATGCCGGCGGCCGTGCCGTTGACGGCGGCGAGGACGGGCTTCTCGCAGTCGAGGACGGCGGTGATCAGGCGCTGCGCGCCGAGGCGGATCATCCGGGCGACGTCGCCGGCGATGCGTTCCCCACCGGCAGCGGGGCCGCCGCGCAGGTCGGCGCCCGCGCAGAAGCCCTTGCCGGTGGCGGTGACGACGACGGCCCGCACGGCCGGGTCGGTGGAGGCCTCGGCGAGCAGCGCGACGACGCGCTCGCGCTGGTCCCAGGTGACGGCGTTCATCGCCCCGGGGCGGTTGAGGGTGATCCACGAGACGTTGCTCTCGATGCGGTGGAGGACTTCGTCCTCGGGGGCGGCGGTCATGGGCCTGGCTCCCTTCGTGGTCGGTGGTTGCGGCCGTGGCCGGGTGCCGTGGCCGGGTGCCGGTCGCCGCTGCGCGGAGCCTGCCCCGCCCCGGACCCCGTACGTGCGCTTCGCGCCCGTGCCCTCAAACGCCGGGCGGGCTGGATCCTTCAGCCTCGCCGGCGATTGAGGCGCGGGTCCGGGCGGAGCCCGGGAAACGGCTCGCGGGGCCGGCGCAGCGTCAGCGGCAGATGGCGAGGGCGTCCAGGGCCACCGCCCCCTGCCCCCGGGGGAGGACCATCAGGGGGTTGATGTCCAGCTCGGACAGCTCGTCGCCCAGTTCGAGGGCCATCCGCTGGATCCGCAGGACGACCTCCACCAGGGCGTCCACATCGGCCGGGGGCGCCCCCCGTACGCCCTCCAGCAGCGCGTGCCCGCGCAGCTCCCTCAGCATCGCCCGCGCCTGGTCCTCGCCGAACGGCGGCACGCGGACCGCCGCGTCGTGCAGGACCTCCACCAGGACCCCGCCCAACCCGACGGTGACGGTGGGGCCGAAGAGGTCGTCCTGGGTCACGCCGACGACCATTTCCACGCCCCGCTCCACCATCTGGCACACCAGGATCCCGTCGAGCGGCACGTTCTCGTAGCGCGCGATGTCGGTCAGCTCCCGGTACGCGTCACGGATCTGGCTCGCCGAGGTCAGACCGATCTTCACCAGGCCGAGTTCCGTCTTGTGGCCCAGCTGCGGACCCGAGGCCTTCATCACCACCGGGTAGCCGACCAGCCCGGCGGCGCGGACGGCCGCCGCCGCGCTGGTCACCAGCTGCTCGCGGGGGACCCGTATCCCGTAGGCGCGCAGGAGCTGCTTCGCCGCGTGCTCGCTGAGCTGCTGGGACGGCCGCATGAGGGCCTGTGCCTTGCGGTACGAGGGCGAGGGCGTGCGCGGTGCGTCCTCGAAGGGGGAGCGGTAGCGGGCGGTGAAGCGGTGGTGGCCGAGGTAGGCGCGTACGGCGGTGATGCAGTTGCCGAAGGTACGGAAGGTGGCCACGCGGGAGGAGCCGAGGAGGGTGGTGCGGTAGGCGTCCTCGGTGCCGACGGGGGAGCCCCAGATCACGCAGATCAGCTTGTCGCTCTGCTCGGCGGCGTCCACCAGGTCCTGGGCGAGCTTGTCGCTCATGGGCGGGAAGGGGCCGGTGATCGGGCAGATCAGGACCCCGACGGCGGGGTCGGCGAGGATCGCGTCGATGATCTTGCGGCCGCGCCAGTCGCCGACCGGGTGGCCGCCGTTGTCGACGGGGTTGGCGACGTTCAGGTACTCGGGGATCCACTGGTGGAGCTCGTCCTGCTTGGCCTGCGAGAGGGCGGGCAGGGTCAGGCCCGCCTCCGTGGCCAGGTCGGAGAAGTGGGCCCCGGTGCCGCCGGAGATGGAGTAGACGACGACCCCGTCCGCCGTGGGCCTGCGGGCCCGGGCGAGCAGTGCGGCGGTGTCCTGGAGTTCGTCGAGGCCGTCGACGCGGATGACGCCGAACTGGCGCATGGCGGCGTCCACGACGGTGTCGGCGCCGGTCAGCTTCCCGGTGTGGGAGGCCGCCGTGCGGGCGCCGGTCTCGGTGCGGCCCACCTTGACGGCCACGACGGGGACGCCGTTGCGCGCGGCGTGGTCGGCGGCGAGCAGGAAGGACCGGCCGTCCTTGAGGCCCTCCACGTAGCAGGCGATGGCCCCGACTTCGGGCTGCTCGGCGAAGTAGGAGATGAAGTCGGAGGTCTCCAGGTCCGCCTCGTTGCCGGTGGGTGCCCAGTGGGAGAGCCGGATGCCCAGCTCCTGGAGGGTGTAGACGGGTCGGCCCTGGTGGCCGGACTGGGTGATGAGGGCGATGGCCGGGCCGTCGAGGTCCTCGCGGAACTCCTGGAAGGCGTTGAGGTTGGTGTTCGGGCCGAGCAGGCGCAGGCCGGAGCCCCGGACGGCGGCGCCGAGCCGTTCTTGGGCGGCGGCTCCCGCGTCGCCGGTCTCGGCGAAGCCGGAGGCGAAGGCGACCGCGAACTTGACCTTGGTCTCGGCCAGTTCCTGGATGACGGGGAGCGGGTCGGCGACGAGGAGGACGGCGAGGTCCACCTGTTCGGGCAGGTCGGCCACGGAGGCGTGACAGGTCAGCCCGAAGACGGTGGGGCGGGTGGGGTGCACGGGGTGGATCCGGGCGCCGACGCGCTCCGCCCAGGCGATGAGCTGGCGGGTGATGCCGGTGTTCGGCCGGCCCTCCGCGTCGGAGGCGCCGATGACGGCCACGGATTCGGGTCGGAAGAACCGGTCCAGGTCGGGGACCTCGGCGTGCAGCGGTCGTCCGCTGACGTCCAGGGGGACCGCGTCGTCGGCGGAGGGGGCCGCCGACGAATGGACGGCGGTCCTGGGAGACTCCCCGCAGGCCTCGACACGTGCGCGGAAGTCGGTGGTGAGGGTGCCGTGAGTAGATCCAAGCATCGTTGCCGCCCGCTCCTGCTCGATGAACCTCGATGGAACTCGATAACTGACGTGTAGTCAGATTACTGAACTGACGTGCCGTCAGGAACAGGGCTGCGCAGGAAAGGTGTGGAGGTGGTGTGTTGAATCCTCCCCTCCCTGAAGGGGGGGATTCTTCACCCTCCAGGGCTGATCGGGGATTTCTGGCTCAGGCAGCCACCCGGGGCAGCGCCCCAGGCGGTCTTACGCCCTCGGCACCAGCCGGGTTGAGACCAGCCCGGACCAGCATCACGCGGGCGGAGTTCTTGTCCCTGGGGGACACGGCTCCGCACACGGTGCAGGCATAGGTTCGTTCCGAGAGGGGGAGTGCGTGCTTGGTTCTCGCTCCGCACTGCGCGCAATCCATGGTGGTGTGCGCGGGGTGTACTAGGTGCACGGCACGGCCGTGCTTTCGGCCCATCTCGACCAGGGCCGTCTTCGTCGCGGAGATCGCCGCGTCGGCCGCCTTCCGCGCCATGGTGGACTTGGCGAGGAACTTCGGGCGGAAGTCCTCCACCGCCAGGGCGTCGTGGTTGCGGACCACACGCTTGGCCCATTTACGGCCGGTGTCCTGGCGCTGCCGGGCCACCTTCTTGTACAGCTTCGCGACTCGCCTCTTCGCCCGCTCGTAGCCCTTCGAGCAGGGCTTGCCCTTCTTCGGTTTTCGGCGGGCCATCATCCGCTGGTAGCGCGCGAGGCCGACGGCGGCCTTCTTGCCGTGCTCGGAGTGCGGGAGGTCGTGGGCATCGCTGGTGGTGGTCGCGGTCTCCTTCACACCCCAGTCGATACCGATCACCGCGCCGGTTTCCGCAAGCGGCTCGACCTCGGCGGGGACGACGAACGAGCAGTACCAGTGCCCGAGACTGTCCCGGTAGACACGCACGGAGGTCGGGTCGGCAGGGAGGCCGCGCGACCACACGACCGTCAGGGCGATCCCGCCCGCCAGGTGCAGATTCCCGTCCTTCAACCGAAAACCGCGCCGGGTGTAGTTGAGGGACGGCAGCGCCTCCCGCTTCTTCTTCCACTTCGGCATCCCGGCCCGACGCGCCATGGGCAGCCGTGCGCGGATGTCCTTCTGCGCCCTGGCCTTGGACTTGCCGAAGTCCCGGATCAACTGCTGCTGCGGAACCGAGGATCCATCCCGAAGCCAGGTGTTCTTTGAAGCTGCGCCATCTTGAAGTGGCTGGTCAGGGTGCTGGTGTGATGTCGTTTCGGGGTGCTCGTGCTGGTCGTGGGCGGCAGTCTGGGGTGTAGATCGTCTGGCAGGAGTGGGTTTGTGGATTCCCGTCCGTCGTCGCGGGTGCCGCTCCTACGCTCCGGCCCATGATGGATCCCGAGGTGTTGGAGCGGATCGCCGCGCGGCGTGCGGAGCTGTCGGAGGTGCGAGCTGAGCGCGATGAGCTGGCCGTGGCCGAGCGGGTGTGGCAGCGGATGAGCGAGCAGCTCGCCGACGAGCGCACGGAGGCCGGGTCGCCGGTGGTCCAGGTGGCAGGTCGGGCGGTGCGGCTGGTCCCGGACCATGGTCCGGGGGTGGCTGAGTCCGCACTGCCGGCGGAGTATCAGCGCATCCTGACCGCGGTGCGGCAGGCCGCCGGCCCGGTCTCCACCCGGCAGCTCGGCAAGTTGCTGGGCTTGGACACCGGGGTACGGGGCAAGCTGGAGCCGTTGCGCGGGAAGCTCACGAAGCTGGCCGACCGCGGCTGGCTGCACAAACGACCCGATGGGAAGTTCACCACCCGCCCGTGAACGGTCCGCACGGAGATCGGGGCGTAACCAAGGTGCCCCCGGCGGCTGTTGGAATTGTATGACGAAAACCAAAGAGCACGCTGGGGACACTGTGTCCCTCGTCTACCAGTGCCGCCTGCCGCTGTCCACGCACACCCTGAACTACCTCTCCGACCTGCTGCGACGCCATCTCAAAGCGATACGGTCGAGGTGGCGGGCGCTGCCGCCCGGGAGGATCGCGGTGATCGTCTTGGCTGTGCTGCGGCACGATCAGCGCCTGGCCGACATGGCCGGCGGCAACGACATCTCCGCCACCACCATCCGGTGCTGGCGCGACGAGCTGATCCACCTGCTGGCCGCGAAGGCCCCTCGCCTGGACCGCGCCCTGAAGAAGATCGCCCGGCAGGGCGGCGAGGTCGTCCTGATCGACGGCACCCTCATCCCCACCCAGCGCCGTACCGGAGAGGCGAACCGACCAAATTACTCCGGCAAGCATCGCCGCCACGGCCTGCACGTCCTCGCGCTGACCGACGAGCGGGGCCGTCTGGTGTGGATATCGGCCGCCCGGCCCGGCCGCACCCACGACATCACCGCCGCCCGCCGCGACCGCATCCTGGCCCACCTGCGTGCTGCCGGCCTCGGCGCCCTGGCAGACCTCGGCTTCCTCGGCCTGGACGATCCCGTGGTCGTCACCGGCTTCAAGGCCACCCGCGCCCGCAAGCTCACCCCCGCCGAGAAGGAGGCCAACCGGGTCCTGGCCGCCGGACGCGTCCCCGTCGAACGCGGCTTTGCCCACCTGAAGAACTGGCGGATCCTCACCAAGCTCCGTACTGACCCCGCCCGCGCCACCCACCTGTTTCGCGCGCTGCTCGTCTTGACGAACATCGAGGCCACTACAGACAATTGATCTCTACCGCGGGCCTGCCGCCCCGCGCACCGGCGTTGGTACAGTCCGCGATCATGGCGAGAAACACCTGGCTGACCAGGACTTCGGGTGGGGGCGCGCTGCTGTTCGCAGTGCTGGCGATCTGGACACTGCTGCTGCGGGCGGGTATGTCCGCGTACCGGCCGGACGTGGCCGTACTCGGGGCCGTGGCTCTGGTCCTGGGCGCCGTATGGGTGTGGTCGGGTTCCCGGCCGGTCCGCGTTGCGGCCCCTCAGCAGGCCGATCCCACGCCACCGCCCGCACACCTGCCCGTCGAGCCGCAGTGGATCCGCCGCATCACACCGTGGCTGCTGGGCGTGGCCGTGATACTGCCCGCCCTGTCCGTGGCGACCGAGCTGGCGATCCGGCCGGACGGCGACGACCTCAGGCGCATCGCCGCGATACAGAAGGCCGGCGCCGAAACCGCCGAGGGCACGATCGTCGACGTTCACCGGCTGACGAGAGACGACCCGAAAGTCGCGATGTCCAGCGGTGACGTGACGGTCGAAGTCCCCGTCCTCGCCCCGGACGGTCACCGGGTCACCGGGCGGGTCGCGGTGCTCAACGGCCACTTCGGGATGCGGGGAGGGGGGAGCAGGCGCAGCTCGCCCAGACCCGTGATCGTCCTGTACGCCCCCTCGGCACCCGAACTCGGCGGCGTGGTGGACTACTCCGGCCAGATCGGCCGGTACGCGGAGACGGACTCCCCGTTCGCGCTCTCCCTGCCGCCCTATCTCACGGTGGCCGCCTTCGTTCCCGGCGGCCTCCTGCTGTACATCTGGGTGCTGCGCGTGACCTGGTACGCCCCGAAGGCCGACGCCGCCGCTCGGACCCTCCGCGAGGACGCGGCCGGCGGATCGGCCCTGCCCGCCGTCCGTGCACGGATCACCTCGGCCCGGCGCGGCGACCACGTGTCGCTCGGCGACGTCGACGGCACCGTCCGCGTGACCTCGGACCACAAGCTGCGCTTCGCACTGGAGGACGGCTCCGAGGTACTGGCCGCCAACCGCGGCGGCCCGCCCCACGCGCTCGCCCTGCTCGCGGCCACCATGGGCGAACGGCCGGGCTGGCTGTGCGGCGCCCGCAACTGGCGCCTGATCAGGAACAACCAGCCGGTCGTCTTCGTCACCGACGAAGGCGAGGCGGCGTGGCTGGAACTGGACCGCGCCGACTTCGAGCGAATCCTCGCCCCCGCGACCCCCGTACAGCCCGACCCAAATCGCCGTACCGTCCTCGCCCCCACCCCCACCACCGTGCTGCCGGGCGCCCACTGGCCCTGGCTCGGCGGCCTGCTACTGTCCTATGCCCTCGCCACCTACGTCCTGATGGTCCCGATGTCCTGGGGCGCCGCACTGTCCACGACCGCAGCCGCCGCAACCACCGCCGTCGCCGCCTTCGTCTTCCTGGCCCGCCGCCGAGCGGCCCTCACGGACCGCCTGGGCCACTGGGAAGTCCACGAAACCCGCGACCCGGAACTGGGCCCGGCCTAGTACTGAGTGAGGTTCACCGGGTTGCCGTCGGGGTCTTGGATGTGGGCGACGCGCTGTCCCCACGGCATGTCGTTGGGGCCGCTGCGGACCGAGCCGCCCAGCGCCTCCACCCGGCCGAGCGTCTCGTCGACATCGTCGACACCGATGCTGAGCAGGATCCGCGACGCCGCCCCGGTCCCCAGGTTCGCCTTGGCCACCAGCCCGAGGTCGGTGTCGCCGATGCGCAAGCCGAGGTAGAAGGCCGGGCCTTCCGCCAGTACCCGGAAGATCTCCTCAGCGCCGAACAATTTCGTATAGAAGCCGAGCAGAACGTCCTGGTTGGCAGTAAAGATCACTGGCTGGATGGTGGACATGGTACTCCTGCCGAGAACGGTCGTGTTGGCTACATAGGTGAGAACCAGGTTCTGGCACAGATCTTGGGGAGTCGTCGCGGAGCGTTACCCCGTTGTTCGATTGCGAGGAGACGCTTCGCGTGAGACCGCGTACGCCTTGGCATCCCTCGATCAGAATTGACGCTCCCTCAGGTGCCTGCCTGCCGCTGCTGCGCTCGGTTGTGGGCGGTGATGGTGCTGGTCATGCAGACCGATGCACCGTTCTGGGACTCGCTGGTGTTCGACGGGATCGACGATGTGGACGTCGAGGCGGTGACGGCCGCGTTCGGCACAGTCGAGGTGATGGCGAGAGGCCGCGCGGTGGGGGCGGCATGTCCGGACTGTGGTCGCTTCTCGGACCGAGTCCACGACCGGTACCAACGCAGGCTGAAAGACCTTCCGCTCGCTGAACGGGGCTTCGTGATCCTGCTGACGGTCCGGCGCTTCATCTGCGGAGCGGCGGACTGCCCGCGCCGGACGTTCGCCGAGCCGTTCTCACGGCTGGCCGTCCCTCACGCACGGTTTACAACGCGGCTCAACCGCGCCCTGGAGCGGGTGGGGCTCGCGCTGGCCGGGCGGGCCGGGGCCCGGCTGGCCGCCCAGCACGCCGCGTGTGCTGGGCGTGGACGACTTCGCGATCCGTCGCGGCCAGACCTACTCCACCGTCTTGACCAGCGTCGAAGACCATCGCGTGGTCGATGTGCTCCCGACCCGCGAAGCCGGGCCACTGGCCGCCTGGCTGATCCAGCACCCAGGCGTGGAGATCATCTGCCGGGACCGAGCTGGCGCATACGCCGAGGGCGCCCGCCGCGGCGCCCCCGGCGCTCTGCAGGGCGCCGACCGGTTCCATCTGTGGCAGGGCCTCGGCCGAGCCGTTGAGACCTGCGTCGCCGCCCACCGCGACTGCCTGCGCAGCCCGTCGCCCACCGGCACACTGCCAGGCGCGACCCGTCCCGACCCCGCTCGGCCGCAGGACGACTCGGCACCTGTCGGCCGGCGGGCCGAACGGAAGAAGGCAGCACACGCCCTGGTCCACGAGCTCCTCGCCCAAGGCCACTCACGCCGGGCGATTGCTCGGCACCTGGGCTGGGGTCTCAACACCGTGCTCCGGTACGCGAACGCCGCACGCTGGCAGGACACCTTTCGCGAGAACCGGCCCCGGTCCAGCAAGCTGGACCCCTACAAGCCCTACCTGGAGCGGCGATTCGCCGAGGGATGCACCAGCGTCACCCGACTGCACGGCGAACTCATTGCCGCCAACGCGCCCGTCACCTACCAGATGGTCCGCGCCCACATCGCGACCCTCCGCAGGACTCCGGCCGACGCGGCACCGCGGCCGCCGTCGGTGCGGCAGGTGACCGGCTGGCTCACTCGCCACCCCACCGCCCTGACCGAAGATGACCGCGCCGGACTGAAGGGCATCCTTGCCCGCTGCCCTGAACTTGACACGGCCTCCAGGCATGTCCTCGAGTTCGGCGAGATCCTCACCGGACGCCTCGGCGCCACACTCCCCACCTGGATCGATGCCGTCGACGCCAGCCAGCTACCCGGCCTCACCGGCTTCGCACTCCATCTGCTCCGAGACCTCGACGCAGTGACAGCCGGTCTCACTCTCAACTGGAGCTCCGGCAGTATCGAGGGAGCCGTCAACCGCATCAAGAAGATCAAGCGGCAGCTCTATGGCCGCGCCGGATTCGAACTTCTCCGAAAGATGATCCTGCTCCAGTAGCACTACGAGACGCTCCCCAAGAGCTGCGCGAGAACCGAGAAGTACTGCGCAGGTCAGATACCTTGCAGACATGACCAGAGTGTTGCCTACTGACGTTGCTCACGTACTGGACACCGTTTTGAGCATGGTGGTGGACCCAGGTCTCGCGCTGCATCGGCAGATGCGGCATCTCCGACTGGAGAAGTGCTGTGCGTGCGGCTGCGGTTCGACGTACTTCAGTCTCGATGCGGACGGTGTTTCACCTGCACCCGCGCTTACGGGCACGCAGGTGGTGGCCGACATGGAACTGTTCGGCGCGGACGGAGAGACCGCCGGCGAGGTTCTGGTGTTCGCCGAGGACGGGTATCTGGCGTGGCTTGAGGTCTGCTCTTGGAGCGAAGACACCTTCACACTGATCGACGCACACCGGATCCTGTGCCCATGCGATCGATGAGTGCCGGATGAGCGACTGAGCTTGTTCCGCTTTGGCGGACACCATCGGTGTGGTGGTCAGGCCGCGAGGGCGGCCTCGTAGTCGCCGGGTGTGCGGTAGCCGAGGCTGCTGTGCAGCCTCCGCAAGTTGTACCAGCTCTCGATCCACTCGAATATCTCGGTGCGGGCGGCAGCCCGGCTCGGCCATGTGCGGGTGTCGCCCAGTTCGTTCTTCAGGGTGGAGAAGAAGGACTCGGCCAGCGCGTTGTCCCAGCACTGCCCGGTGCGGCCGACCGAGAGCCGGATATCGAACTCCGAGGCCAAGAGGGCGAATTCACGGCTGGTGTACTGGCAGCCGCGATCCGAGTGGAAGATCACCGGACCGGCCGGGCGACGGGTGTGGCAGGCGGCTCGCAGGGCGTCCGCGACCAGCTCGGTTCGCAGGTGGTCGGCGGTGGCCCAGCCCACGACGCGGCGGGAGGCGATGTCGATGACGGTGGCCATGTAGAGCCAGCCCTCGTCGGTGGCGATGTAGGTGATATCGCCGCACCAGCGGGTGTCGACCGCTGCCGGGTCGGGCTGGAAATCGCGCAGGACCAGGTCGGGACGGGTGGCCGCGTGCGGGTCGGGGATCGTGGTGCGATGCCGTCGCCTGCGATGCCGCCCCGCCAGGCCGGCCTGGCGCATCAGCCTCGCGACTCTTCGACGGCCGCACTCCTCGCCCTGGCGTTTGAGGACCGCGTGGACACGCGGGGCCCCATAGGTGCCCCGAGATTGCTCGTGCACGGCGGTGATCTGCTCGGTCAGCTCAGCATCGCGCACCGCACGGGGACCAGGGGTGCCGGTGCGGCGGGTGTAGAAGGCGGCTCGGGAGACCTTGAGCAGTTCACACGCACGCTTGACGTTGTGACCTGCGGTTTTCTCCGCCTCGATGAACGGGTGCACCGTCACCGGGTCTCCTTCGCGAAGAAAGCCGTCGCACGCTTGAGGATCTCCACGTCCTCCCGCAGCCTGCGGTTCTCCCGCCGCAACGCGGCCAGTTCCTCGCGTTCGCTGCTGGTCAGGCCGTCGCGTTCGCCCGCGTCGACCTCGGCCTGCTTCACCCAGTCCCGCACCGCGGTCTCGGTCAGGTCGAAGTCCTTGGCCACCTGACCGACCGAGCGGTCCCCACGCCGGCACAGCTCGACTATCTCGGCCTTGAACTCCGACGTGAACGAGCGGCGAGGGCGAGGCTTCTTCTTCCCCATGCTCTCCATGATGGACATCATCCTTCCGGGACCGAAGCCCCTGATCACTGATGTCCGTCAAAGCGGATCAAGCCCACGACCAAAGGGGCACTGAAACAGGGGGCCCTGGGCTCGCGCCCCTCCCCCTGTAATCGAACGGCACCGTCGCTCTCCGCGACCGCTCCCCAAGATCTGTGCCAGAACCGAGAACCAGGAACAGTTGTTGCCGCGTTCCAGGAACGGTGATGGGTGGTTGGCGCCACGGATGTTGGCGAGAAGTAGGGACAGTGACGCCAACCTACGAGGGCAGCGTCGTGTCAGGGTTAGTGATCACCCCTTACGATCACGTCAATGTCGACCACACCCTCCATCCCTGTCCTGCGCGGCGGCGGCGCCGTTCTCCGTCACGAGGACGACGCACTGACGCTGCGCCGCAGGGACGAAGAGCTACTCATCCCCCTGCGGGCCATCCGCGACGTCATACCGAACCGTCGTGCCGTATCTGTCAAACTGCGGGTCCCGGCCGGCGGCACGCCCGTTACGTACCGGATCGATGGTGTCAGCGAGGCTGCCGCAGACCTGTTCGCGATGGCGGTGGGCACGGCCCTGGCCGAGTTGCCGGAGCCGGACCCGTCCTTCGATGGCGCGTCGCTCGTGACGACCCGCTCGTTGCGCCCTCCGTCCCTCAGCGCCGGCGCGAAGGCGCAGGACATCGCCTCGCTCGCGATCGCGTTCGGGCCTGGTGTCGTCACGCTCATCCTGACCTGCGTGCTGGTCGTCATGAAGGGAGAGGCGGGCATGCTCCTCCTCGCGGTCCCCGCGGGACTCGTGACCGTGCTCTTCAACGTCGCGAGTGCCGCCGCGACGTACGGGACCTTCCAGATGTGGCTGTTCCCGCGGCACGCCATCACGGTGATGGCCTTGCGCACCCGTCCATACACCGGCAAGGCGGAGGAGTACGCGTACACGGACTCCAGCGGCCAGACCCACAGCTGCTACCGGAGCAACTTCGCGAGCCAGATCGAGATCAGCTAACACCCGGACAGCCCCGGCCACCCGGGCGTTGTCCGTCGCCCCTTCACACGTGTGGCAGCCACCATCGGGACCTTGCTGCTGTGGGCCGTCACGGCGGGCCTCATCTTCGTGGCGATGATGGCCTCCACCACGTGACCACCGTGCGCGCAGTGCAGGACGTCGTGACCGCACGCAGCGACAGGCCGGCCTTTGCGTCACGGCAGGTGGCCGCGTACAGATCGGCTTCGGCAGCACCAGGTCCCTGCGCAGCACGATCATGGTCCCGAAGCAAGCACCGAGGTGTTCTCGAATCTCATCTCAGCGACATCACTCTCCCGCAGAACCGGGCGTTTCTGGCGCTGAGCAACAGACGTTCCTGGAACTTGCCTACAAAGCCAGTCGTGTCGCTGGGTAGACCGTTCGAGGACAGTGAACTCATCGGTACAACCACCCCGCCGGACGATCTACAACACAGACTGCCGCCCACGACCAGCACGAGCACCCCGAAACGAGGTCACGCCACCCCGCTGACCAGCCACTTCAAGATGGCGGAGCTTCTTTGTTCGGGCCTCGGTCAGCATCTTGTCGAGCTGGGCCGGACCACAGGTCTGCTTGTCGACGCCCTCGGGCCGGTCCTTGTTCCACAGGTGCGTCTGCTTCGACTTCGCGCAGCACTCGTTCCACACCCAGCGACACCGGTCCCACTCTGCCGTCAGGGCGGCGAGCGCAGTGGACGACACGCGCACGCGGAAGGTCCACCGGGCATGTCCGGAATCCCCCGCCATCTGCGTCGTCACCATCCCAACAACCTATCCCCGACCAATGACAACAGCCGAAAGCACAGGTCGGACCAGATGCGAACCGACCTCCAGCGCTCCGCGCCTGCGACCCAAGCACCCATTCCTCCCCGGCCCCAAGGCCGCGGCCTCCTGAGAGAATTCCGGTGAAGTGAACGGTGACAGATCCCGCCCGGACCGGTCCAGGGCGGGATTCGGCCGACACGACGACCGGGCGGGTCCGTCCCGCCCGGCAGCCCGGCAGCCCCGGTCGCTCACAGCAGCGCCGTCTCCACCCGGCCGGTGAACCGGCCGCCGACCTGATCGGCGAGCCACACGATGCGGGCGGTGTCCTCGGCGAGCGCGGTGTTCCGCACGTGGACGTGGAGGGGGTGGTCCTCGGACAGCTCGCACTGTTAGAGGTAGCGGGAGTTGACCGAGAGCGTGAGGTACGCGTACTTCTGCGAGACGTACTCCAGCCCGGCCTCGGGCACCTCGGGCCAGGCGTTCAGATCGAACCGGACGGCCGCCGGGTCGGGACACAGCGCGGCGACGAACGGCTCGGCGAGATCGAGCGGGTGGCACAAGTCGAAGACCGAGACCGGCAGGCACCGCACCGGGTCGTCGCCGGCGTCCGACGAGCCGTGCTCCCTTCCGGCCGCGGCCGACCACTTCAGGGCGGGCAGCACCTCGCGCACACGGGCCAGAACCTCCGGCGACCGGATCACCGCCTCGAAGTCGACCTCCCCGCCCGTGGTGTCCGCGATGTCCAGCAGGGTGCGCACGGCGCGCAGCGCCCGCGCCAGGTCCGGTGTCCTCAGGACGGCGGCGGCGTCGGAGTTGCTCACCGCGCCCCCTTTGCGGCGCGGCGGGCGATGGCCCCGGCGATCTTCTCCGCGTCCAGGGCCATCTCCCGGAACATGCCGCTGATGGGGTTGGAGAATCCGGTGAAGTAAAGGCCGCGGGCCTGCTCGGGGGTGCGGGCGCCGTGCGTGCGCGGACGGCCGCGCTCGTCGAGCACCCCGAGGTGGCCGACCAGCCCCTCCAACCCCCGGCGGTAGCCGGTCGCCGCGATCACCGCGTCCGGGGTGATCCGCGAGCCGTCCGCGAGCACCACCTCGGCGCCGTCGAAGGACTCGACGGCGGCCACCGGCTCGACCCTGCCGCTGCGGACCGCGTCGATCAGGCCGACGTCCTGAACCGGTATCGACCCCTGCTTCACCCTGCTGTACAGCCCGGCGGCCGGGCGCGGAAGCCCGTACGCCGACAGGTCCGGTACGGAGACCCCGGCGACGAGCCGACCCACCCGGTCCACGAGCCACACCGGCAGTCGGCGCACCAGGATCCCGCTGCGCTGGGCCGGCCAGCCGGCGGTGGAGCGGCGCATGATGTGCGGCGCGGTGCGCACGGCGAGCCGCACCCGTGCCGCGCCGCCCTCGACGAGGTCGACGGCTATCTCGGCGCCGGTGTTGCCGACGCCGACGACGAGGACGTCCTGGCCGGCGTACGGCCGGGGGTTGCGGTACGCGCGGGCGTGCAGCAGTCGGCCCTCGTACGCGTCCCGGCCCGGCCAGTCGGGCAGCGCCGGCGTGTGGTTGTACCCGGTGGCGATGACGACGGCCGAAGCCGCCAGCTCCCGGCCGCCGCTGGCGTGCAGGGTCCAGCCGCCCTCACCCTCGCCTTCGCCCTCGGGCGCGGCGGGCTCGATCCGGGTCACCTCCACGCCGGTGACCAGCTCCAGCTCGTGGAACTCGGCGTACTTCTCCAGGTAGCGCACGACGTCGTCGCGGGCGACCCAGCGCCCGAAGCGGCGCGGCATGGCCAGGCCCGGGAGGGCGGAGAGCCGGCGCGTGGTGTGCAGGCGCAGCCGGTCGTAGTGCTGCCGCCAGGATGCGCCGACCTCGTCGGACTTCTCGACGACCACCGCACGGACCCCGCGGGCGCGCAGCGCGGCGGCGGCGGCGAGGCCGCCGGGGCCGGCCCCGATGACGTACACGGGGCGGGGGCGGGTGGTCATGTCGGGTGCTGTGGGGTCTCCGGGCATGAGGTGTGATCGTATCGCCACGCTGGGTTGATGGGTCTCGGTCGGGCGGGGAATCGATTGCGGATCGATCACGGGCGCGCACGGTGGCCGCAGGAGCGCGGATCCCCGGCCGGCCGGGGCCTTGCGCGATCGCCCCGGATCCGCTCAACTGACGTACCGTCAGATAGAGCGTGCGCGTCGATCGCGAGAGGGGTGGGGGCCGCCGATGCAGACCATCTGGCTCAGTGGGGCCGAATGGCTCGCCGTGCTCCGGATAGGCCTCGGCCTGTGGTGGCTGGAGAGCTGGCGGCACAAGGACAAGAAGGGCTGGTTCGAGCGCGGCACCGGCATCGCCTGGGCCGCCGACGTCGCCGGCAAACACCGGTGGACCTTCGTCAAGGGCGGCTTCGAGCTGGTCGTCGCACCGCGGCCGAAGGCGATGGCGTACACCGTCGTCTACGCGGAACTCGCCCTCGGGTTGGGCCTCGTACTCGGCTTCCTGACCCCGGTCGCACTGATCGGCGGACTCCTGCTGAACCTGCTCTACCTGGTGCTGATGATCCACGACTGGGCCGAGCAGGGCCAGAACGCGATGATGGCGCTCATCTCCCTCGTCGCGCTCCTCGCCATGTCCTGGCAGACCTGGTCCCTCGACGCGGCGATCGGACTGTTCCCGTGAGCGGCGCGGTCCGGTACGACCTCCCCGAGGCGGACGACTTCACCCGCCCCTACTGGGACGCGGCATCGGAGGGCCGGCTGCTGCTGCGGCGCTGCGCCGACTGCGGGCGGGCGCACCACTACCCGCGCGAGTTCTGCCCGTTCTGCTGGGCGGGCGAGGACCGCGTGACGTGGGAGCCGGCGAGCGGCCGGGCGACCCTCTACACGTGGTCGGTCATCCACCGCAACGACCTCCCGCCGTTCGGTACGCGCGTCCCGTACGCGGCGGCCGTCGTCGACCTCGCCGAGGGCCCGCGGATGATGACCGAGGTGGTGGACTGCGAGGCGGCGGACCTGCGCATCGGCATGCCGCTGACGGTCACCTTCCGCGAGGCCGCGGACGGGGTGCGGGTGGCGGTCTTTCGGCCGGCACCGGACTGAGGGCCCTCCGGGCCGGGGGTCTTCCGGGCCCGGGTCTTCCGGGCGGGGGTCACTCGGGCCGGGGATCAGGGCCAGAGCAGCTCGCGGTCCCAGGACCCGCCCGCGGTACGGGAGTACCGCAGGCGGACGTGCCGGCGCGCGGCGTCCCCCTGGAAGAACTCCACCTCGGTGGGCTCCAGTACGTACCGCGTCCAGGTCGGGGCCGGCGCGTCCGGCTCGACGCCGGCCCGCTCCCAGGCGGCAGCCGAGACCCGCGCCAGCTCCGCCACCGAGCCGAGCACCTCGCTCTGCCGCCCGGTGAGCGCGGCGGCGAGCGCACCCCGCGAGCGGACCGCCAGGTCCGCCCGGCTCTCCTCCGGCCCGCAGGCGGCGACCCGGCCCCGGACGCGGACCTGGCGGCCCACGGTCGGCCAGTAGAACCCGAGGGCGGCCTCCGGGTGCCCGGCCAGCTGCACGCCCTTGGCGCTGGTGGCGTGCGAGGCGAAGTGCCAGCCGCGCGCGTCGACGTCGTGCAGCATCAACGTCCGCACATCGGGCCGCCCGTCCCCGTCCACGGTCGCCAGACCCATCGTGTGCGGCTCCAACTGCCCCGCCCGCGCGGCATGCACGAACCACTCCCGGAACAGAGCAACGGGCTCGGCGGGGGCAGCCTCCGGGTCGAAGTCGGGCAAGGGGGAGTCCCATACGCGCAGGGAGTGCAGGGTGGAGTGGAAGGCGTCGGTGGCGACTTCGCCGGCCCGGCCGGAACCGCTGGTCTCGCTCGTCATGAGGCCTATGGAACCAGGGCGGGCGGGCTTCGGCGGGCGGGGGTCGCCGGGGCGGTATCAGAGTTGTGCATGGGGTTTTCCCGTCAGTCCGATCGTCTCCGGGGCGGGCCGGTCCCTCAAGGGCGCTCCTCCGTCGCGTCGCTTCGCGATGTCGCTGCGCTCCACCCTTGACCGACCGTCCCGCCACGGAGAACCGAAGACTGCCGAGAAACCCCCAAAAGAACGGGCCGGTCCAAGCTTCAGGGACGGGCCGTCGGAGACACCCAGGCAGATACCGGCAGGGCACGGTGCCCAGACGGGACCCACGACAGCCACTTGCCGCGTCGGGGGGAGCGCGTCCGATCGCTACGCGCTCCCCATTGCTCAGCGTCTCCACCCCGTCTCGGGCCGGACATAGGCCGCCCACGACCCGCTGGCGCTCCTCCTGCACGCGTCCGACGGCCGTCCGGGGTTGGTCCCGTCTCTGTCCCTCGTGCGGGCGATGGCGGGTCCATTGCTTTCGAAGTAGTTTCAAAGTCATGAGTGCCGAGAACGCCGCCGTGAACTTCTCCGAGCTGGTCAACAAGAACAAGCAGACTCTGGCTCGGCTCAAGGAGTCACCACGGTTGCTGCTGCACCGTAGGGACGGTGAGGATTTGGTCCTCACCACCGCGGCCAGAGCCGAGCAGGACCAGACCGTGGTCTCGGCCGCCACAAAGATGCTGTCAGCCATGGCGAGGCGAGAGCCCGGCAGCATGGAGTTGCTCCTCGACATACTGCCGGAGGCATTTCCCTGGGTCCGTTTCCTTCCTGAGCCGGACGTCCATGCCTTTGCTGTGGAATTGGTCGACACCATGCGCGCCGCCGACTCGATCGGCAACAACGCGTCCGTCGCTCAGTTGCTCATCGCCTGGCAGCACACGGCCGAGGTGCATTCCGATCCTGTTCTCCTGTCGGCACTGACGACGGACCACGGTGCGGACTACGGCCCCGCATCCGACCCGCTTGACGTCCGTTGACCACAGGACGCGGTGACCGAGCCGCACCTCCGGCACCTGAGGGTCAATGGGATGTCCGCTTCGCCGATGCCGCATCGGCGAAGGGCTGGGAATGTCTCGCCCAGCAAGCACGTGAGAACACGTACCGCGCCTGGGTCATGATGCGCACGGAACCCAGGCCCGCGGTCGAAACATCTCGTCACCACCGTCTCAAGGGAACTCTGTCCCACGGAATTCACCGTGGACAGACGTGTGCGCAGTGGCAGATCGAGGTGACGGGAGGCGGTCGGATTTGGTACCTCGTGGACACGGCTCGTGACACCTGTTGGATCACCTTTGCCGGAACCGGGCACCCACGCGCGACGGACAGCAAGTGACGTGGACAGCCGGTCGGGGTCGTTGAGAAGAGCGTGGCAATCTGAGGCGGCCTATTTCCAGCCCCGGCCGGTCGTCGGACGCAGGTCGAGCGCCGGACCCGAGGCCGTGGGCGGCCTATGTTCGGCCCAAGACGGCCGTCGGACGCTGAGCGGTGACGAGCGCGTAGCGATCGGACGCGCCCACTGACCCGGGCCCGGGTCTGGACGGGCCCCGTCTCTCGGCCGCGGCTCTTCACTCCGGACGGGGACGGGCGTCTCCGACCGCCCCGCCCTGGTCCTTGAACACCCGGCTCGTTCTTTTGGGGGTTTCTCGGCAGTCTTCGGTTCTCCGTGGCGGGACGGTCGGTCAAGGGTGGCCGAAGGCCATCGCGAAGCGACGCGACGAAGGAGCGCCCTTGAGGGACCGGCCCGACACGGAGACGATCGGACTGACGGGAAAACCCCATACGCATCCCTGATGCCGGCCGGGTGGCCCCGCCCCGCCCCGCCCCCGAAGAAATCTTTCGCCCCACCGATGAGTTTTCCTCCCCGACGCAGTCATACGTACGAGACCGCACCACTCCGTACCCCGCCCCGCGCACACACCCGCACGCACCCCCGGAGGGACACGCATCATGGCCGAGACAGTCAAGGGCCCCGCCAGCTACTTCCCCTCGATCGAGAAGAAGTACGGACGTCCGATCGGGGAGTGGCAGGACCTCATCCGGTCCTCGCCGCTGACGAAGCACATGGAGCTCGTCTCGTGGCTCAAGGCCGAGCACGGTCTGGGGCACGGTCACGCCAACGCGCTCGTGGCGCACACCCTCGCCGAGGGCAAGTAAGAGCAAGTAGCCGTCCCGGCAAGACCGCACCCGGGCCGGGGGCCGGTCACCCCCGCCCCAGCAGGACCGTTCCCGACGAGCAGAACCAGCCGCCCGTGCCCGAGGCCAGGGCGACCTCCGGGAGGCGGCCGCCGGCTTTGGTGACCTGGCCGGCCCCCGCCTCGCCGCGGAGTTGGCGGACCGCCTCGACCAGGAGGAACAGGCCGCGCATGCCGGGGTGGCAGGCCGAGAGGCCGCCGCCGTCGGTGTTGACCGGGAGTTCCCCGTCACGCAGCAGGCGGCCCTTCTCCACGAACGCCCCGCCCTCGCCCTTCGCGCAGAAGCCGAGGTCCTCCAGGGTCACCAGGGTCATGTAGGTGAACGCGTCGTAGATCTCCGCGAGGTCCACGTCCGCCGGGGTGAGGCCGGCCCGCTCGAAGGCGATGCGGCCCGAGACCGCCGCCGGGGACACCGTGAAGTCCTCCCACTCCGACATGGTGGTGTGGGAGACGGACGTACCGGCCCCCAAGATCCAGACGGGGGCCTTCGCGGTGTCCGGTACGTAGTCCTCCGCCGCCAGGAGCACCGCGCAGCCGCCGTCCGAGCGGATGCAGCAGTGCAGCTTGGTGAAGGGGTCGGCGATCATGTCCCCGCCGAGCACGTCCTCGACCGTGATCGGGTCGCGGAACATGGCGTCCGGGTTCGTGGCCGCGTTCGCCCGGGCCTGTACGGCCACGGCGGCGAGCTGCTCCAGCGTCGTCCCGTACTCGTGCATGTGGCGACGGGCGGCCATGGCGTACTTGGAGATCAGCGTGTGGCCGTACGGGACCTCGAACTGCAGCGGTCCCCGCGCTCCGAAGGAGAGGTTGGAGGTGCGGCGCCGCGCCTTGATGTCCGCGCGGGCCGTGGAGCCGTAGACCAGGAGCACGGCGTTGGCGTGCCCGGCGGCGATCGCGTCCGCCGCGTGGGCGGCCATGACCTCCCAGGTCGAGCCGCCGACCGAGGTGGAGTCGACCCAGGTGGGGCGCAGACCCAGGTACTCGGCCACCTCGACCGGTGCGAGCGTGCCGAGGCCGGCCGAGGCGAAGCCGTCGATGACGGAACGTTGCAGGCCGGAGTCGGCCAGGGCGCGCCGGGCGGCCTGTGCGTGCAGGGCGTAGGGGGTGGGGCCGTCGACCCGGCCGCAGTCCGAAAGGGCGACGCCGACCACCGCGACCCGCCGGCGGGTGCGAGGTGCGGGGCCGGTCGTGGGTCCTGTCGCGGGGCCTGTCGTGGGGCCGATCGTGGGTCCGGAGAAGGGTCCGGATGTGGGTCCAGGCATGAGGGGACCGTATATCTGACGAAGTGTCAGACGCTAGACCCCGCCGCGCAACCGACTCCCGTAGCCCCCTGTGCATCTGACCCCGTCGGGCCTAACATGACGGCCCGTCAGATACAGCCCAGCTACCGCTGGGAGGTGCCCCCGGGAGGAGCTCGACGATGGATGCCGCCTTCACCGCGGAGCAGGACGAGATGCGCCGTACCCTGCGCGAGATCCTGGGCAAACGCTGCGGCCCCGACGAGGTCAAGGCGGCCGTCCGCACCGCCGCTGGGCACGACCGCGAGCTCTGGCAGCAGCTGGCCCGGCAGCTCGGGCTGCCGGGCATCGCCGTCGCCGAGGAGTACGGCGGCGTCGGCTGCGCCCCCGCCGACCTGGCCCTGGCCTGCGAGGAGACGGGCCGGGCGCTGCTGCCCTCGCCGCTGCTGGCCACCGCCGCGCTGTGCGCGCCCCTGATCGCCGCCCTCGGCACGGACGCCCAGCGCTCCGCGCTGCTCCCGCTGCTGGCGACGGGCGGGTTGACCGCCGCCCTCGCCATCAGCGGCCCGGCGCTGGCCACCGCCCTCGCACTGACCGGGGAGGACGCCGCCGGACAGTGGTCCGGCGGCGGTCGCGCGGGCGGCGTCCAGGCCCGCGCCGTTGCCGCCGCCGCCGATACCACCGCCGCCGATACCGGCGCCGGCTGGCGGCTGTACGGGGAGGTCGCCCAGGTGCTCGACGGTCACAGCGCCGGGCTCCTGTTGGTCGCCGCGCACACCGGCGGCTTCGCGTGCAGCCGCACGCTGCTGTTCCTCGTGCGGGAGGACGCGCCGGGGCTCGTACGGTCCCGGCAGGTCGTCCTGGACGAGACCCGCCCGCAAGCCAGGATCGAACTGCGGGACGTGCCGGCGGAGTTGCTCGGGGTCGAAGGGGTCGAAGGGGCCGAAGGGGTCGATGTGCTCGGCGCGCTCGCCGCCACGGGGCGCACCGCCGCTGCCGTACTGGCCGCCGAGGCGGTCGGCGCGGCCGGTCAGGCGCTGGCCCGCACGGTGGAGTACGTACGCCAGCGCGAGCAGTTCGGCCGGGCGATCGGCTCCTTCCAGGCGGTCAAGCACCGCCTCGCCGACCTGTACGTGCAGGTGCAGGCGGCCCGCTCGGCGGCCTACTACGCCGCCTGGGACCCCGACCAGGGCGGCCTCGCGCTGGCCCAGGCCCTGGAGGCGCTACGGGTGACCGCGGGCGAGGCGATCCAGCTGCACGGCGGCATAGGCTTCACCTGGGAGCACGACGCGCACCTCTACTTCAAGCGGGCGGCGGCCGACGAGCTGCTGTTCGGCCCGGTCCACCGGTTGCGGGCGCACGCCGCCGACCGCGCGGGCCTGTTCGCGGACCCGGCGGCGGCTCCGGCTCCGGCTCCACCAAAACCTCCGTCGAAACCTTCGCCCGAGCCCACACCCCCGCCCGCACAAGAGAAGGTGGCCGTCTGATGGCTCGCGTGGCTCCCGGCGTCAAGCTGATGCAGAAGATCTCCTCGACCGTGCTCTTCGCCAAGATCGCACCGCACTTCATCCCCGCCCTGGACAAGGCGGTGCACAAGTTGACCCGCGGCAAGGTCATCCTCAGCGCCCAGATGCTGCCGGGCGTGATCCTCACCGCCAAGGGTGCCAAGACCGGTGAGCCGCGCACGACCCCGCTCGCCTGCATGCCGGAGGACGGCGGGACGACGTGGATCCTGATCGGCTCCAACTTCGGCCGGCCCGGGCATCCGGCATGGACCGGGAACCTACTCAAGCACCCGGACGCGGACGTGAGTTGGCAAGGTCGGGACATCCCCGTCCGGGCCCGGCTGCTGGCGGGTGAGGAACGCGCGGAGGCGTGGCGGGCGGTGCTGGGGTTCTGGCCGCCCTACGCGACGTACCAGGCGCGCATCGAGCGCGAGATCCGGTTGTTCCGCCTGGAGCGTCGCTGATCGCAGGCGATCGGGCGTGGTCGGCGGGCCCCTGGAGGGCGTCCGGGGGCCGCCGCTACTTCGTCGGCTTCTTGCCCGTGATGCCGAGGTGGACGAGCAGCGCCAGGTTCGGCTTGAGCTCGGCCTGCTTGACGCCCCAGGTCTGGAAGCCCTTCTGGTGCGAGGCGACCGCGGCCAGCATCGCGACCAGCGAACCGGCCATCGCCGCGGGGCTGATGTCCTTGTCGACCTTGCCCTTGGCCTGGAGCTCCTTCATCGATTCGGTGAGGGAGTTGGTGACCGAGTTCAGGATCTTCATGCGGATCTTGTAGAAGCGCTTGTCGCCTTCGGCCGCGCCGAGGTCGACGACCCGCAGGATCGCGTCGTTGCGGCGCCAGAACTCCAGGAAGCCCTCGACGAGTTCCTCGGCGGCGGCCCACCCTGACTTGCCGACCCAGGTCCGGCCCTCGACGAGCGACGTCAACTGTGCGCCCTCGGTGGCCATTTGTTCGGCGATCTCCAGGACGGCGCCCTCGACGTCCGGGAAGTACTGGTAGAAGGTCGCGGGGGAGGTACCGGCCTTGCGGGCGACGTCGATCACTTTGACGTCGCGGTACGGCGAGGAGCTGAGCATCTCGCCGAGGCAGTCGAGCAGCTTCTGCCGCGTCGCCTGGCCGCGCCGGCCGGCGACACGCCCGTCGACGGTGCGTACTTGTCCTGTCATGCCGTCAGCTTACCGAGGGGTGATCGGGGCGCTATTCGGCCGCCTGCAAATGGGGTTACGGGGCCCCTGGCCTGGGCCGAAGGGGCTCCCGGGCGGTAGGGCAGGCGCATTCCGGACGGAAATCGGCCCCCGCGCGCCCCCGGCCGGGCCGTGTCCCCGCGCCACCCCCGCCCCCCGCCCCGGCCCGGGCGTGTCGCCCGGTTCCATGGGATTTCCCCCGAATAGTCTTATCAACAGGCTGTGGACAAGTTTTCGGGCGGATCATGGCTGAGAGGGTTGGGAGGGTACACACCCCCGCACAACGGAAGGAAACGGGCCCATGGCCGCATTCGTGGAAGGCGCCCCCTGCTGGGTGGACGCCTCGCTTCCGGACGTCGAGGGGGGCAAGCGCTTCTACGGTGAGCTCTTCGGATGGACCTTCGCCGACGCTGCGGGCGCCGAGTACGGCCACTACACCCAGGCCTACAGCCGTGGCCGCAACGTCGCCGCCCTCGCCCCCAAGCCCGACGGCCGCATGCCCACCGTCTGGGGGATCTACCTCTACACCACCGACGCCTACGCCTGCGCCCAACGCATCCGCGCCGCCGGCGGCCAGATGGTGATGGACCCGATGCCGGTCGGCCCGTACGGCACCGCGGCGATGGCCGCCGACCCCGGCGGCGCCGTCTTCGGCCTGTGGCAGCCCGGCACCCACCACGGCTTCGAGGCCCAGCAGGAGCCGTACACGTACTGCTGGAGCGAGGTCTACACCCGCGCCCGCGACGCCGTCGACGCCTTCTACGCCAAGGTCTTCGGCTACGTCCCGCAGGACCAGGACGACGCCGGCGTCGAGTACCGCATCTGGTCCCCGCCCGGAACCGCGCCCGGCACGGACACCGCCGTCCTCGGTCGCAGCCTGATCACCGACGCCTTCCCCGAAGCGATGCCCGCGCACTTCCTCGCCTACTTCGCCGTACCGGACTGCGACCGGTCCGTCGCCACGGTGCAGCGGCTCGGCGGCCGGGTCACCGCCGATCCCTTCGACACCCCCTACGGGCGGATCGCGGTCGTCGCCGACAACCAGGGGGCGGTCTTCGGGCTGCTCTCGGAACCCCGTACGCAGCCGGGCGCGCAGCCGGACGCATGACCGGTCGAGTACCCCCCACCCGCCGGGCCGCGGGGCCCGCATCCGGCCCGCATCCGGCCCGCATCGGGCCCGCATCCGGCCCGTGTCCCCCCGGTCCCGGAGGGATCGTCGAGCAGATCACACCACCCCGCTCGACGTGCCGGGGCCGGACCGGGTCCGGGCCTGACAGAATCGGGGTTGCTCGACCCGGGCGGCGCCCGGAGTGAGACGCTGCACGGGGCAGGGCCCCGTGCCGGTGGATGCGGGCCCGCTGAGTGGCCCGTACGGGGAGGTGTGGAGGCGAGTGGTGGAGCAGCTGACGCAGCACGACCCGAGACGGATCGGCCCCTTCGAGGTGCTGGGACGGCTCGGCGCCGGCGGCATGGGGCTGGTCTATCTCGCGCGGTCCGCGTCCGGACGGCGGGTCGCGATCAAGACGGTGCGCACCGAGCTTGCCGAGGACCAGCTCTTCCGGGTCCGCTTCACCCGCGAGGTGGAGGCGGCCCGCGCGGTGTCCGGCTTCTACACCGCGGCCGTGGTCGACGCCGACCCGCGCGCCGCGGTGCCGTGGCTGGCGACCGCCTACGTCCCGGCGCCCTCCCTGGAGGAGATCGTCAACGAGTGCGGGCCCATGCCCGCCCAGGCCGTACGGTGGCTCGCGGCCGGCATCGCCGAGGCCCTGCAGTCCATCCACGGCGCCGGCCTGGTCCACCGCGACCTGAAGCCGTCCAACGTGCTCGTCGTCGAGGACGGCCCGCGCGTGATCGACTTCGGTATCGCGAGCGGGGTTTCCAACACCCGCCTGACCATGACGAACGTCGCCGTCGGCACCCCCGCCTACATGTCGCCCGAGCAGGCCAAGGACTCGCGCAGCGTCAAGGGCGCCAGCGACGTCTTCTCGCTCGGCTCCACCCTCGTCTTCGCCGCCACCGGGCACCCGCCCTACCACGGCGCGAACCCGGTGGAGACGGTCTTCATGCTGCTGCGCGAGGGCCCCAACCTGGAGGGCCTCCCGGCCGAGCTGCGGCCGCTGATCGACTCCTGCATGCAGATGGACGCCACGCTCCGGCCCACCCCGGCCGACCTGCAGGCGCAGCTCGCCCCGCACCTGTTCGACGGCGGCGACGACAGCGGCACCGCCTCGGCGTGGCTGCCCGCCAGGGCCGTCGCGATGATCGAGGCACGGCGTGCGGGGCACCGTACGCCGCCCGCGCCGCTCCCCGCATTGCCGGCGCCCGGATCGGGCTCCGGGGGCCGCGGGGCGGCCGCCGAGGCCGTCACGCACCGGCGTCCGCGCGGGGCCGACTCCTGGGTGGACCCGCGGACCGGCCAGGCCGTCCCGCAGCGCCCGCACCACCCGCCGAGGTCTCCGGTGCCCTCGGGCGAGCCGGTCCGCCTGGGCGGCTCGCCGGTGCCGATCGGGCCCGGGCCGCGCGCGACCGCCGCGGCCCCGGCCGCACACGCCTCCCCGGCCGCCGCGGACTCGGCGACCGGCTGGATCCGCCCGCCCGGCGGGTCGGTGGCCACCCCGTCGGCGGTGCAGCCCGTACCGAGCCCCGGTCCGGCCCCGGACAGCGGCCGCTGGCGGCCGTGGCGCTTCCGCATGTCCAACGAGGTGTGGGGCACGCCGACCGTTGCCGGGAACCTGCTGTACGTGACCTCCTTCGAGGTCCACGCCCTGGACGTGGCGAGCGGCCGGCGCCAGTTCAAGACCCGCGACGTCGCCTGGTCCATGGCGGTCGCCGACGGCCGGATCCACGCCTCCGACGGCCCGTCCCTCTACGCGCTCGACGCCGGCGACGGCTCCGAGCGGTGGCGGCTGTCCACCGACGCCTGGGTGTACGCCCTGCGCGCCGAGCGCGGCACCGTCGTCACCGCCAGCCGCGGCGGCGGCGTACAGGGCCGGGAGGCCTCCACCGGCCACAAGCTGTGGGAGCTGACCGGCGCGCAGAGCGACTTCGAGACCCCGGAGGCGGCCCCCGTCCTCCACGACGGCACGGTGTACGTGTGGCAGGACGCCCGGCTGCGCGCCCTGGACGCCCGCACCGGCCGCGAGTCCTGGTCCTACCCGATCGGTGACGCGGCCTCCTGCGGGAACGTGCCCGTACGGGTCACTCCGGCCGCGGACGGCAACGTGTACGTCGCGGCCGGCACCCGGGTCATTTCGGTGGACCGGGCCTCGGGCCGGGTCCGCTGGCACTTCGAGGCTCCCGCGGTCTTCCTGGCGCCCCCGGCCTTCGCGCCCGGCGCGGCCATCACGGGCGGCGGGGTCTACCTCGTCGACTACCTGGGCACGGTCTACGCCCTCGACGCGGCCACCGGTCAGGACCGCTGGCGGATCGCGACCGAGGGACGGCAGTCCCCGGACCCGGTGGTGGTCGCGAACGGCAACGTCCACCTGGGCGCGGGCAGCGCCCTGTACACGCTCGACGCGGTCACCGGCACCCCGAAGTGGCGGTTCGCGGCGGGCGGCGAGATCACCGGCCTGCCGGCGGTCGCGGACGGCCGGGTGCACTTCGGTTCGGCCGACCACTGCCTGTACACCCTGGACGCGGCGGGCGGCCAGCTGCGCTGGAAGCTGGCCACGGGCGGCGAGATCACGGGCGCCCCGGTGGCGGAGGCGGGCGTGGTCTACGCATGCAGCAAGGACCGCTGCGTGTACGCCCTGGACGCGGCGAAGGGGACGGGCACCCGTACGAGCGGCTGACCTGCCCGGAGGCGGGGCTGCGGCCCCGCCGGGTAGCGCACCGCACCGGGAGTGACAGGATGGACCCCATGAGCAACGTCTACTTCGACATCACCATCAACGGCGCCCCCGCCGGCCGCATCGTCTTCAGCCTCTTCGACGAGGTCGTCCCGAAGACGGCGCGCAACTTCCGTGAGCTGGCCACCGGCCAGAACGGCTACGGCTACGCCGGCTCGGGCTTCCACCGCGTCATCCCCCAGTTCATGCTGCAGGGCGGTGACTTCACCAACCACAACGGCACCGGCGGCAAGTCCATCTACGGCGAGAAGTTCGAGGACGAGAACTTCCAGCTGAAGCACGACCGCCCGTACCTGCTGTCGATGGCGAACGCCGGCCGCAACACCAACGGCTCGCAGTTCTTCATCACCACCGTCGTCACCTCGTGGCTCGACGGCAAGCACGTCGTCTTCGGCGAGGTCGTCGAGGGCCAGGAGCTCGTGGATCAGATCGAGGCCCTGGGCTCCCAGTCCGGCGCCCCCAAGGGCAAGGTCGAGATCTCGGCCTCCGGCGTCGTCGACGCCGCCTGATCCCCACCCCGCCCCACCGGCCGGTCGGCCCCGCCCCCTCTCGGGGGCCGGGGCCGCCGCCGTTTCCGGGCCGGGCCTGACGCACCGCACCGCGTGCCGTGCGTCGGGCGGACGTCACAGGTCGTTCGCGGTGCCGTCGATCGCCGGCCCGCAGTCCTCGGGGAGGTGCGCGGCGATCAGGCGGTAGGCCTCCTCTGCCGTCTCCGTCACGCCGAGCAGCGTGTTGTCGGACTGCCGGCGCACGCGGTAGCCGCCGCTGGCCTGCGGGAAGGCGGTACCGATGTCCCGGGTCCACGGGAACTGGATGCAACGGCTGAGGTACAGCACGCCGTGGCTGACGGCGGGGAACAGTTCCCGCAGTGCCGCATGGCTGTGTGCGGCCCGCGGCACGGCGGGATCGACCCGGTCAGGGCCGTAGGCGAGGACGGTCCGCCATGCGGTCGCCACGATCTCCGCTGCGGTCGGCGGGGCTTCATCGTTCGTCATGCGGTGACATCACTTCTTCTTGTGTAGCAGCGACAGGTCCGGGGTGATCTCCGGGATATCCGGTTTGGGTACGTGGATCCGCTGGTTCTCGGAGTACCAGTGGATCTCCTCCCAAGGGCGTCCGGGGCGTTCGTGGTCGGCATCGCCCCAGGCGGCTGCGCCGTCGTGCTGCGTGACGGCGAGAGCGACCTGGCTCATCTCCCAAGCCGTTCCGTCGCCGCGGCCCGGGTAGTTGTCTTCGTGCCGGCTGTTGAATTGTGCGCCGTGCTTGGCCGCCGTCTGGAACGCGTCCACGATGTCCTCGGGCGTGTTCCAGTTGCCCACCTGGCCGGAGCTGTTCGGCATGCCGTCAAGGGTGATCGACAACGTCGTGCCCCGATCGTTGACGGCGCTCATGACGTTGGTCATCCATACCGGACCGCCTGCCTCCTGCCCCGAGTAGGCGGAACCGTTGTAGGTGTGGGCGCCCTGATCCCGCGGTCTGGCCGGGTCGTGGTAATCCGGGTCGTTCGGGTCGTTCCGCAGGTACCTGGCGAGACTGTCGGACTGGTCGTGCGGGGCGACGTTCGCGCCCAGGACCACGCTGTGCCGGTTCTCCTTGTTCTTGCTGTGCGGGCACATCGCCAGGCCCAGCGGGTCGATCCACGTCGTTGGGTTGTCGACGTACGCGAACGCGTTGGGTGCCGGGGTCAGACCGAGGGGGTCCGGGGAGACGTACCGGCCGGAAGCCGGGTCGTAGTGGCGGTGGCGGTTGTAGTGGAGTTGGGACTCCGGGTCGAAGTACTGGCCCGGAAAGCGGAGGGGGGTGTAGGCCGTCGCGTCGCGGTTCCAGGTGGTGACGCCCCAGAGCGTGGCGCGAGTGTGCCAGGCCACCTCGCCCTGCTCGTCGACGAGCTCGCGAGGGGTTCCGATCAGATCCGTGGCGATGGCGAAGAAGCGGCTGTCGATCTCCGCCTGGTCGAGGAGGCGGCGTTCCACCTGGGTGACCGGCTTCACGCCGTCGTGGTCCCACGTCAGCGCGACGGCCTCTCGGGAGCCGTGGGTGCGGGTCACCTGCTCGATGAGGGTGTCGCCGTCCCAGGTGAAGGTCACTTCGTCGGTGACCGACGCCCCGTCCGGCGCCAGGCGCTGCTTCGCGACGCGGCGGCCCAGCGCGTCGTACAGGTACCGCCAGCGGGTGCCGTCCGGCGTGGTGACCGAGACGAGGCGGTCCTCCGCGTCCCAGCCGTAGCGCCAGGTGTCTGGTTTGCGCGAGAGGCGGCGCTTCTGCCGCAGGACCACCCGCCCCTGTGCGTCGTGTTCGTAGCGGACCGAGCCCGCCCCGGTGAGGCGGGTGCCCACGTAGGTGCGGGGCCCTGCAGCGCTGTCGTCCGCAGGCCAGGAGGCCTCGGTCTGGTTGCCGGACTCGTCGTAGGCGTACCGCTCGCTCCAGTTCGCGGCGGTCACACCCGTGATCCGGCCCTCGCGGGTCAGATCGAACCGGCGTCGGCCGGCGAGGTGGTCGTCGACCGAGGTCAGATGGCCGTCCGGGCGGTAGCCGTAGACGCGGTGCTGGACGGTCCGGTCGCCGGCGACCCGGACGCGTTGGTCGGTGAGGCGCCCCTGGTCGTCGTACGCATGGTCGATGGTGAGCGTTTCGCCGATGCGGCGCGTGGTCTCGCGTCCCGTCCCGTCGAACTCGAAGGTCACCTGGCGGCCCGAGGCGTTGAGCAGCGCGCTGCGGTCGGCGGGGAAGGTCCAGGAGCTGACCGCCCCGCTCGGCGTGGTGCGACCGACGCGGCGGCCGGCCTCGTCGTGGGTGTGGCTGAGCTCTCGGCCGTTGCACAGCTCGCGCACGACCCGCCCCGAGTCGTCCCGTGTGAACAGGATCTCGGCATCCGGGCCCGCTGCCCGGGCCAAGCGGCCGGACGCGGCGTAGGCGAAGTGGGTGAGTGCGCCCTCGGCGTCCTTGGTCACCACCCGGCCGACGGCGTCGCGTTCGTACCGGACCATCTGACCGCAGCCGTTGGTGCGGCTGGCCAACTGTCCGTTCGCGTCGTGGGTGTAGCGCAGGACGCGGCCGTCGAAGTCCGTTTCGGACGTGAGGCGTCCGGCTGCGTCGTGCGTGTAGCTCCACGACGAGCCGGCCGGGTCGGTGACCTGGGTGAGGCGCAGTTCGGTGTCGTACGCGAAGGAGTGGCGAGCTCCGTCCGGTGTGGTGCGGGCCGTGACCAGGTCGAAGTGGGTGTACTCGAAGCGGGACTCGCCGCCCACGGCGTCGACGTGGGTCAGGCAGTTTCCCTCGCCGTCGTACGTCCAGGACCGGGTGGAGCCGTCGGGGTCGGTGCGCCGGGCCAGTTCGCCCTCGACCGTCCACTCCAGCCGTGTGGTGCGGCCGTCCGGCCCGGAGATCAGGATCGGGCGGCCGAAGGCGTCCCGCTCGTAGCGGGTGACCGTGCCCAGCGGACCCCGGACGGCCAGGGGGAGGCCGGCGGCATCGCAGAGCAGGCGGTCCGACGTGCCGCCGGAATCGTCCATGCCGGTCAGGTGGCCCGACGCATTGTGGGTGAGCCGGGTCGCCGTGCCGTTCGGGCGGGTGAAGAGGGTCGGGTTCCCGCGGTCGTCGTACTCCTGGTGCGACGTCGAGCCGTCGGGGCCGGTGACGGAGGTCAGCTGGTGCCGGTCGTTGTACTCGACCGTGGCCGTGCTGCCGTCCGGGTGGTCGATGCGTACGAGGTCGCCACGTCCGTCGTAGGTGTAGGTCGTGGTCCGGCCGAGCGGATCGGTCTGGGCGAGCAGGCGGTCGTACGGGTCCCAGAGCCGACGGACGGTGTGGCCGAGCGGGTTGGTCTCGGCGATGACCTGGAGGTGGTCGTTGAACCGGAAGACGGTGGCTGCACCGGTGGAGTCGGTGTACCGGGTGGTCCCGGATGCGGTGTCGTACGCGAAGGTGGAGGAGAGGAAGCCGTCGGGGCCGATGGTGCGTACGACCCGGCCGGTGGTGTCGTAGACGTAGCGGAAGGTGGAGTCGTTGCGGTCGGTCCAGGACGTGACGCGGGCGTCCTCGTCGTAGGTCAGACGCTGGGCCAGTCCGGAGGAGTTGGCGACGGCGGCCAGGTTGCCGGACTCGTCGTAGCCGTACGTCATGACGGTGACGGGCCCGTCACCGGTGCGCAGGTCCATGGCGGTGACCCGCTGGTCGTCCGTGGCGAGCCGGACGGTGTAGCCGCCGCTGTGGGAGACGGTGGTGGGGGCTCCGTCGCCGGCGCGGGCGAAGGAGATGACGTTGTCGTTGCGGTCCTCGATCGTCGTCAGCCAGTACGCCGCGGAGGTGCGGTACGGGCTTCCGGTGAAGGACTTCGTCAGCCCGGACCGGGTGTCGGTGACCGTGTAGGTCGTCTCGCCGTCGTGCTGGCCGTCGTGGGCGAGGGCGAGCCGCGGGCCCTCGAGCGGCAGGACCGGGTCGCCGCCCGCCTGTGGGAGCCGGGGGTAGACGAGGAGGGAGCCGTCTTCGCGGGCCCAGATCAGGCCGCCGCCGAGCGGGTCGTCCTCCAGCCGCTCGTCGAGGGTGGAGGCCCAGCTGCGGCCGAACCACTGGCCGTAGCGGTATTCGGACAGGTGCGTGCGCTTGAGGACGAGCGGGAGGGTGCCGGGCAGTGCGAGGTCCGTCTGCGGCAGCGTCATCTCGCCGGTGACGACATCGATCGGATCGTTCTCGCACCGCTTCTTGTCCAGCGAGATGCCGTTGCGGCGGGGCTCGTCCTTGGCCTTGCCCAAGGAATCGGGCTTCGTGCGGCTGCTCGCGTCCTTGCCGCCTGCGGCGTCGCCCTTGGCGTACTTGTGGTCCCCGGCCCTGCCGTCGCCGGAGCCCTTGCCCTTCAGCCGGTTGAAGTCGTCGTGGAGGGCCTGGTCGTTCTTCTTGTGGTCGGTGGAGATCTGCTTGACGGCTTTGGGGAGGGTCGTTCCCACGTGGTCGCCCATGGCCTTGGTGGCTTTGGTGAGGGCTGCCAGGGCCTTGTCCGCGACGGGGTCGATGGCCTGGGCTATGGAGTCGCGCCCTCGGGTGCGGCCGTGGTGTGACTTGGCCTTGGTCAGCTTCGAGCTGGTCTTGCCGTGGATGCCGGTGCTGACCGTGTTGAGGCTGGTCCCGGCACGGTCGTGCTCGGAGTGCTCGATGTACAGGTCGACCAGGCCGGTACCGCCACCGCCGCCACCGCCGCCACCGCCCGCGGAGGCGAGGTGGAGGGATTCCTTGCCGGACTGGACGCCTTCCTTGAAGCCGTCCTTGCCTGCGTCCTTGGCCTGGTCGAGGTCCACGCCGTCCTGGAAGCCGAGTGCCATGGAGCCGAGTTGGACGACGAGGTCGGCGGCCATGCCTTCCAGGGCGGCGACGGCCGGCTCGGTCATGGCCGAGACGATGTAGCCGACGGCCTCCTCCATGCACTCCTTGATGAGGCGCTTGATGACTTCCTGGGTGGCGCGCATGGCACCGGCCCCGATCAGCATCGACAGGCCGCCGGTGACGGGTATGAGGGAGAGCGCGATGCCCGCTTCGGCGGCCAGGTAGCCGAGCTGCACCAGGGCGGCGGACTTCATGGCGACCACGGCGTCGGCGGCCAGGTCCATGGCCCCGGCGATGGTGCGGGCCGCGGACGCGAGGTCCTTGAAGTGCTTGGTCTTTACGGTGTTCCAGTGCTTGTTGAGGGCCTCGATCGACTCGCCCTTGCTCGCGGAGAGCAGGCGTTCGACGTGGTTGTTCGCGAGCTGGCCGTCGTCCAGCAGGTCCTCGGCGAACTCGCGGAGCGAGTCCGCCATGTCCCGGTAGGCGTCCTCGTCCACGTTCGGCCAGGCCACACCGATCAGATCCAGCAGGGTGTCCGCCCAGTCCGGCACCGTGACAGACATGCTCCCGCACCCCCGTGCTCATTGGAATTCCCCGACGCTTCTGCGAATCATCCTTGCACGGCAGTGCGACAACACCGCCTGGCGGGGGCGCCAGTTGGGGGCAATGCGGAGCATTTGGGGCCGGTCCGGATTCCCTGTGCTCGTTCGCTCGGGCGATCTGCGGTGATGGCCGAGCCGCTGTCGACGACAGGCCCTAGGCGGGCGTCGTCGGGGGGAGGGGGCGGGCGGGTCGGCCGGGGCGGCCGCGCATGACCACTGCGCCCAGGAGGATCAGGGCGCCCGCGCCGTAGGCGTTCGCGAGGCCGTCGCCGAGGGCCCGGGTGGTGCCGCCGATGGAGAGGCTGCCGGCCGCCTGTCCCTGGCGGACCGTCCACAGGACGGTGAAGCCGAGCACGACGATCCCGGCCAGGGCCATCAGCAGGCGCGAGCGGAGCAGGACGGCGCACAGGGTGAGGACGGCGGCGAAGAGGTACGGGAGCAGGATCGAGGCCGCCAGGGTGGACCCGTGGTCGGTGATTCCGGTGGAGGTGAAGAGCTCCTGGACGCGGTAGTCGCGTCCGAGACGGCCGTCGTACCAGGCACGGAAGGGGCTCCAGACGGCGGCCGCCGCTCCGACGAGACCCATCAGGGAGCCGAGTGCGTTGCGGAGCATGCCCGGCCCTTCGAGGTAGGGGGTCTCGGTGCCGACCCTACGCCGGGCCCCTGCGACCCGCACCTCGGGTCCGCCACAGGGGGGGCCACGGGGGTGGGCCACGGGGGTCCGGTGGCCGCGCCGTGCGTGCGTCGGCGGTACTCCGCCGCTCACCACGGTCAGGTCCACCTCGAACGCGGACCGGCCTGCCTGAGGTGCGGCCCGTCAGCGCAGCCGGAACTCCGTGCCGGGCCGCCGCGAGGCGAACAGCTCCGCCTGCCGTTCCGGCGCCAGGTTCCCCAGCGCGATCAGCGCCGGAGCGTGCGTCAGCGCCTGCTGGAGCGCGGCCTGCTTCGCCGACCACAGGGCCCGTACGGTGCCCTGCACGGCCTCCGTGGGGAAGCCGGCCAGGGTCTGTGCCGCCCGGAGGGCCGCCGGGAGCAGTTCGTCGGGCGCGGTCAGTTCCGAGACCAGTCCGATCTCGTGGGCCCGGCGCGCGGAGAGCCGCTCGGCCGTGCCCATCAGGGACATTCGGGCCGCCTCGCCGAAGGGCATCCGCTGCGCCATGTAGACGGCCTCGTAGGCGCTGACCATTCCGTAGGTGGTGTGCGGGTCGAAGAAGGTGGCGGTCTCGGAGGCGATCAGGAACTCCGCCTCGCCCAGCAGGTAGAAGGCCCCGCCGCAGGCCATGCCGTTGACGGCGGCGACGACCGGCTTCCACAGGTCGCCCGACTTGGGGCCGATGGCGATCAGCGGGTCGTCGGTCGAGTAGGGGGAGGCGGGCTGGGGCACGTCGACGCCGCGGTCGATGCCGGTGCAGAAGGCGGCCGCCCCGGCGCCGGTGAGTACGATCGCCCGCACCTCTTCGGCGAAGCGGAACTCCCGCCACACCTCGCCCAGTTCGGCCGCCGTGGCCAGGTCGACGGCGTTGTGCCGGTGCTCCCGGTCCAGGGTGACGACGGCGACGCCGGTCGCCCTGTCCCGTTCCACCCGCACGGTCATGACTTCTCCAGGACCCAGCGGGGCACGGCCATGCCGCCCGTCTCGGTGAAGACCACGTGCACCCGGGCGCCGATCCGCAGCCGGGCCGGGTCCACCGAGTCGAGCGGCGCGTCGGCCGAGGTCACCAGGTTCCCGGCGAGCCGGATGTGCGGGGCGTCGGCGAGCTCCACGAGGATCACGTTGTACGGGGCCTGCGCGGCGTAGGCGGGCAGCAGCGGCGGGTACGGCCGGACGTAGGACCAGATGCGGCCGCGGCCGCTCATCCGGCGCCACTCGCCGTCGAAGGACCGGCAGTGCGGGCAGCAGGGGCGGGGCGGGAAGCGCAGCCGGCCACAGGCGGCGCAGGCCTGGACGCGCAGCTCGCCCCGCGCGGCGTACTCCCAGAAGGGGGCGCCGTCCTCGTCGGGGACCGGCAGCAGCAGTTCGGCCGCGGCCTCGGCGGCGGCTTCGGACGCGGTGGTCATCGGTCAGCTCCTCAGCAGGATCGCGGACGTCGGGACGCCTTCGCCCGCCGTCACCAGGCAGGTCGCGGCGTCGGGCACCTGCGCGGTGGAGACGCCCCGCAGTTGCTTGACGCCCTCGTTGATCAGGTTGAAGCCGTGCACGTACGCCTCGGACAGGCCGCCGCCCCCGGTGTTGATGGGGAGCCGGCCGCCCGTCTCCAGGGCGCCGCCCTCGGTGAAGGCGGCGCCCTCGCCGCGGCCGCAGAAGCCGTAGCCCTCCAGGGAGAGCGGGATCAGCGGGGTGAAGGCGTCGTAGATCTGGGCAACGTCCACGTCCTGGGGCCCGAAGTCGGCCTGCTTCCACAGGTGGCGGGCGGCGGTCCAGGCGGGGCCGGACAGCGGGTCGTCGTTCCAGTAGTTGACCATGCCGTGGTGCTGGGCGGGCAGGCCCTGGGCGACGGAGTGCACGTAGACGGGTTTCTGGCGGCAGTCGCGGGCGCGTTCGGCGGAGACGATCACGCAGGCCAGCGCCCCGTCGGTCTCCAGGCAGTTGTCGAAGAGGCAGAGCGGGTCGCTGATCATGCGGGAGGTCATGTACATCTCGCGGGTCAGCGGGCGTTCGTACATCATCGCGGCCGGATTGGCGTTGGCCCGGTTGCGGCAGGCCATGGCGACGTTGAAGAGGTGGTCGCGGGTGGCGCCGTACTCGTGCATGTAGCGGCGGGCGAGCATGCCGATCTCGTCGGCGGGGCGCAGCAGGCCGAAGGGGCGGGTCCACTGGCCGGGGGTGGGTAGCTGGACGGCGGTGTTCTTCCAGGGGCGGGGGCCCGAGCCGCGCTTGCGGGAGCGCCAGGCGACGCCGACGGTGGCCTGGCCGGTGGCGACGGCGGAGGCGAGGTGGCCGACGGTGGCGCAGGAGCCGCCCCCGCCGTAGCCGATCTTGGAGAAGAAGGTGACGTCGCCGGCGCCGATGGCCTTGGCGACCTCGACCTCGTCGGTCTCTTCCATGGTGTAGGAGGCGAAGGCGTCGACCTCGGACGGGTCGATGCCGGCGTCGGCGAGGGCCGCGAGGATGGCCCGGCAGGCCAACTCCTTCTCGGACTGCGGGAGACGTTTGGCAAAGGCGGTCTGCCCGATGCCGACTATCGCCGTCGCGTCCTTGAGCGTTGCCGCCATCGCCACCTCCGGGGTGCGCCAGTACTGACAGCCGCGAAGGCTACAGCTAATCTGACGGATAGTCAGCTACTGGGTCTGCGGGAAGGTGGCACGCATGGGTGACGACGGGCGCGGCGACGGGCGCGAAGGCGTGCGCGGCGACGGGCGCGAGGGCGAGCGCGAGGACGTCCGCGGGGATCTGCGCTGGGGCAGCATCGCGCAGCTCGTCCGGACGGCGGCGGCCCGGTACGCCGACCGCGAGGCCGTCGTCGACGGACGCACCCGGATCAGTTACGCGCAGCTCGGCGAGCGCGTCGAGCGCGCCGCCGCGGCCTGCCTCGCCGCCGGGACCGAGCCCGGCGACCGGGTCGCCGTCTGGGCCCCCAACACCCTGGAGTGGATCGTTTCCGCACTCGGCGCCGTCTCGGCCGGCGCGGTGCTCGTCCCCCTCAACACCCGTTTCAAGGGCGGGGAGGCCGCGTACGTCCTGGAGCGCAGCCGGGCCCGGCTGCTCTTCGTCACCGGCACCTTCCTCGGCACCTCCTACGTCGCCTCCCTGCGCCGCGCCGCGGCCGAGGGCCCCGGCACCGGCCCGCTGCCCGGACTCCCGCACCTGGAACAGGTCGTGGTCCTGGCCGACGACGCCCCCGACTCCTTCCGCACCTGGAAGGAGTTCCTGGTGTGCGGGGACGGCGTACCGGCCGCGGCGGTCCGCGAGCGCGCCGAATCCATCCGCCCCGAGTCGCCCTCCGACATCATCTTCACCTCCGGCACCACCGGCAGCCCCAAGGGCGCGGTCATCACCCACGCCCAGTCCCTGCGCTGCTACGACGTGTGGAGCGAGCTCGCCGGACTGCGCGAGGGCGACCGCTACCTGATCGTGAACCCCTTCTTCCACACCTTCGGCTACAAGGCCGGGATCATCGCCTGCCTGATGCGCGGGGCCACGATGGTCCCGCAGCCCGTCTTCAACGTGGACACCGTCCTCGCGAACGTCGCCGCCGAGCGGATCTCCGTACTCCCCGGGCCGCCCACCCTCCACCAGTCGATCCTCGACCACCCCCAGCGCGACCGCCACGACCTCTCCGCCCTGCGCCTGGTCGTCACCGGCGCCGCCGTGGTCCCGCTGCGGCTCGTCGAACGGCTGAGCGGCGAACTGCGCATCGCCACCGTCCTCACGGCGTACGGGCTCTCCGAGGCCAGCGGCATCGTCACCATGTGCCGCCGCGGCGACCCGGCGGAGACCGTCTCCGCCACCTCCGGCCGGGCCATCCCCGACACGGAGGTGAGGATCCTGGACACCGACGGGCGGCCGCAGCCGGCCGGGCACGTGGGCGAGATCGTGGTCCGCGGCTACCACGTCATGCAGGGCTACTTCGAGGACCCCGAGGAAACCACCCGGACCATCACCCCCGAGGGCTGGCTGCACACCGGCGACGTGGGGTACGTGGACGAGGCCGGCAACCTGCGCATCACCGACCGGATCAAGGACATGTTCATCGTCGGCGGGTTCAACGCCTACCCCGCCGAGATCGAGCAACTGCTCGGCCTCCACCCGGACATCGCGGACGTCGCGGTGATCGGCATCCCGGACCCGCGCCTCGGCGAGGTCGGCAAGGCCTACGCGGTCCGTCGCCCCGGCTCCACCCTCACCGCGGACGACCTGATCGCCTGGTCCCGCCGCGAGATGGCCAACTACAAGGTCCCGCGCGCGGTGGAGTTCGTGACGGAGCTCCCGCGCAACGCGAGCGGCAAGATCCTCAAACGCGCCCTCCGCACCGGCTGAGCCGGTTCAGGGGACGAGGCCGCCCAGATCGATACGTCGGCGCGGGCGGGTCAGCCGCGGCGGGCCAGGACCAGGCGCCAGTGGGGGGTGCCGTCCGGGCGGTGGCCGAAGTGGGCCAGGGGGACCGTTTCCACCGTGAAGCCCGCCGCCCGGAGGTCCTCGCGGACCGGGCCCAGGGGGAAGGTGCGGTAGTACATGACGAACGGGGGACGCCACACCGCGTTGCGGACCCGCATCGCCGCGTCGAAGCCCGTCGTCGCCCACCACACCCGGGAGCCGAGCGGCAGCGGGGCGCCGATCGGGAAGGCGAAGACGCCGCCCCCGCGCAGGGCGGCGTGGACCCCGGAGAAGAGCGCGGGGCGCTCCGACGGGAGGAAGTGGCCGAAGGCGCCGAAGCTGACCGCCAGGTCGTAGGTGTTCGCGAGGGCGGAAGGCAGGGCCCGCGCATCGGCCCGTACGAAGTCCACGCGATCGGCGTCGGCGTCCGCGCCCGCGGCGTACCGGCGCCCGGCCTCCGCGAGCATGCCCGCGCTGAGGTCCACCCCGGTGATCCGGCCGCGGCACAGCCGGCTCAGCATGTCGATCCCGGCGCCCGTGCCGCAGCACACGTCCAGACCGGCGCCGAAGCCGCCCTCGTACTGGGCGAGGGTCTCCTCGACCGCGTCGAGCATCCGGTCGGGGGTGCGGAAGGGGGTGTGGTCGAACTTCGGCGCGAGGAGGTCGTAGCCCCGCTCGACCGAGGAGAGGCCCTGCACTGCCAGTTCGCGGACGCTCGGCCCGTGGGAGGAGAACACACCCCCAGCCTATGCCGCTGCCCCCGCACATACGTGTACGGCGGTCGCGGTGGCTCCCCCTCCGGGCCACCGCGACCGCCGTTCCCCCGTTGCTCCCCCGTACGTCTTGCGAGTGTTACGGGCGCGGACCGGACGCGTGGTTGTCCAGCGTCAGGATCTCCTCGCCCGCGACCGGCGGTGCGACCGGAACCGCAGCCGGGTCCGCCGTCTTTTCCAGCGGCTTGATCTCGATGCCGGAAGCGTGGTTTTCCAGGGTCTCGATCTCGACGCCCGAGGCGTGGTTGTCGAGCGGCTTGAGGTTCTCGTTCGTCGTCATCGATTCTCCTGAAGGATGGTTAGGGCTGGGCCCGTTCGGCGATTCCCCCGATGACCGCCGAACGGGTAGTCCACCAACCGACCCGGATGCTCCCCCGAGGCACCGGGTCGATGCACTCATCGTGTCGGACGGCGATAAACGAACGATGAACGCCTCGTTCAACTTGCGTCCCCGCAGCTCAGGCAGCGATCTCCGAGGCCAACAGGGCCTGTACCTCGCCCAGTTCGGTTGACCGCAGTTGCGTGAACACGGCCTCCGCGTCCCGCCAGCAGGCCCGCGCGCGGTCCCGCTGCCCCAGCCGCCGCAGCGCCTTGCCGAGCACCGTCAGGACCGTCGCCCGGCGCCACTCCCCGCCGATCCCGCGCAGCGCGATGGCCTGCTCGGCGTGCGAGGCGGCCAGCGTGGGTCGGCGCGCCGCCAGGTGGGCCTCGGCGAGCCGGAAGTGCGTCACGCCCTCCCACAGGGGCTGGCGGTTCTCGTGGAACAGCGACAGCGCCTCGGCGAGCTGCGCCAGGGCCTCGCCGAGCCGACCCGCCTGGGTGAGGGCGATGCCCAGCGCGTAGCGGCCGTTGGCCAGGCGCAGGCTCAGGCCCATCCGGTCGTAGATGGCGATGCCCTGCTGGGCCAGGTCTATGGCGCTGGGCAGACGTCCCAGTTCCACGTGGATGCGGGAGAGGTTGCACAGGGCGCTGGCCTCGCCGACGTTGTTGCCGTCGGCGCGGAAGCACTCGATGGCCTGCAGCAGGTAGCGCTCGCCGTCCGCGTGCCGCCCCTCGTAGAGGGCGATGATCCCGCGGTCGTTGGGGGCCCAGCACATGGGCAGCGGGTCGCCGGCCTCGCGCGCGAGCACGGTGGCCCGGGCGGCCTCGTCGTCGGCCTCGGCGAAGCGGCCCGCCACCAGGTGGACGTTGGTGAGGGTGGTGCGGGCGCGGCCCTCGGCGTACGGCTCCTTCGCCGCCTGGCCGGCGTCGCGCAGGGCGACCGCGGCCGACTCGTACTGCCGGGAGTTGGCCCCGGACTCGGCGAGGTCCTTCGCCGCCCACAGCAGGTCCACGGCCCGGCGCAGGACCAGCGACTCACCGCCCCGTACGGAGGCCTGCCGTACGCACGCCAGCAGCGGGTCGGCCTCGGCGTACAGCCAGTCCAGGGCGGCGCGCGGTTCGGCGAAGACCAGCCCGGGGTAGTGGGTGTCGGACAGGTGCGCGGGCAGTCGGTCGCCGGGGCGTTCCAGGGCGTAGACCCCGGAGGCGGTGGCCAGGTAGAAGTCCAGCAGCCGGTCCAGGGCCGCCTCGCGCCCGCTCGGAGGCTGTTCGTCGCGCTCGGCGCAGGCACGCGCGTAGAGGCGTACGAGGTCGTGGAAGCGGTAGCGGCCGGGGGCGGCGGATTCGAGGAGGGAGCAGTCGACTAAAGCCTCCAGCAGGTCCTCGGTGTCGTACTCGGGCAGATCGAGCACGGCGGCCGCCGCCGAGAGGGAGATGTCGGGGCCGTCGGCGAGGCCGAGGAGGCGGAAGGCGCGCTGCTGGGCGGGCTCCAGCTGGCCGTAGCCGAGCTCGAAGGTGGCCTTGACGGCGAGGTCGCCGGTCTGGAGCTCGTCGAGGCGGCGGCGCTCGTCGGCGAGCTTGGCGGCCAGGACGGAGACGGTCCAGGTGCGGCGGGCGGCGAGCCGGGAGGCGGCGATGCGGATGGCGAGCGGCAGGAAACCGCAGGCGCCCACGACGTCGAGGGCGGCCTGGCGTTCGGCGCGCACGCGCTCCTCGCCGACGATGCGGGTGAAGAGCTGGAGGGCCTCCTCGGGGCTCATCACGTCGAGGTCGACGAGATGGGCCCCGGCGAGGCCCGCCATGCGGACCCGGCTGGTGACGAGGGCGGCGCAGCCGGCGGTGCCCGGGAGCAGCGGGCGGACCTGGGCGGCGTCGCGGGCGTTGTCGAGGAGGACCAGCACGCGGCGGCCGTCGAGGATGGAGCGGTAGAGTGCCGCCCGGTCGGCGGCGGAGTCGGGGATGGCCGTGTCGGGCGTGCCGAGGGCGCGCAGGAAGGAGCCGAGCACGGCCTCCGGCTCGGCGGGGCGGGCCTCGGTGCCCTGGAGGTCGACGTAGAGCTGGCCGTCGGGGAAGTGCGGGCGGGCGGCGTGGGCCACGTGGACGGCGAGGGTGGTCTTGCCGACGCCGCCGATGCCCGCGAGCGCGGAGACGGCCATGACCTGGTCCTGGGCGCCGCCGCCGAGGATCGCGCCGAGCTCGGCGACGAAGCTGGCGCGGCCCGTGAAGTCGGGAACGGTGGCAGGCAATTGGGCGGGCCTCACGTGAACGGTCGCGGCGGCCGGGGCGGGGTCCTCCGCGCGGGCGAGATCAGCGTCGGCGTTGAGGATACGCTGCTGGAGCGCGGCCAGTTCGGGGCGCGGGTCGACGCCGAGTTCGTCGGCGAGCAGGCGCCGGGTGTCGGCGTAGACGGCGAGGGCCTCGGCCTGCCGGCCGCTGCGGTAGAGGGCGAGCATCAGCAGCTCGCGCAGGCGTTCGCGCAGCGGGTGGGCGGCGGTGAGGGCGGTGAGCTCGGAAACGGCGTCGGCGTGGTGGCCGACCTCCAGATCGAGGTCGAGGCGGGTCTCCAGCAGCTGGAGGCGCCATTCGACGAGCCGGATGCGCTCGGTCTCGGCGTGCGGGCCGGGGACGCCCGCGAGGGGCTCGCCCTCCCAAAGGTCGAGGGCGCGGGTCAGGAGCGTACGGGCGAGCGAGCGGTCACCGGCGGCCCGGGCCGCTTCGGCGTCGGCGGCGAGGCTACGGGCGACGCCGAGGTCGAGGGTGGCGGTGGAGCGCAGCCGGATGGCGTAGCCGCCGGACTCGGTGACGAGGAGGCCGGGGGCGACGACCTTGCGCAGGCGGGAGGCGTACGTGCGGATGGTGGCGAGGGCCTGCTGCGGCGGCTCCTCGCCCCAGATGGCGTCGATGAGTTCGGGTGCGGTGGCGGTGCGGCCGTCGCGCAGCAGGAGCACGGCGAGCAGGGCGCGCTGCTGGGGGGTGCCGGAGGGCAGGATCTCGGCGCCCCGCCAGGCCCGGACGGGGCCGAGGACGGCGAAGCGGGACTCGCCCGGACCCGCCGTCTCGCCTGCCGTCTCGCCTGCGGCGGGCTCGGCGGACCGGGCGGATGCGGTGGGCTCGGTTGGCCCCGCGGACCCCGTGGGCGCGGATCGTTTTGGACCCGTTCGGGGCGCAGTGGTGCCGGGCGCGGGGGTCGCACGTCGTGCGGGGGTCGCCCCCGGACCGGATTCGGGTACGACGGCAGCCGTACGGGCCTCGGGATGTTTCCGCGGGCTCGGGATGGCCGGTACGCCGTCCATCTGTCGTCCCCCTGCCTTCCGTCGGTGTAAGGGTCAGTCTGCCTTGTCTCGCGCGCACACGTCAGCCCGTGTCCGAGCGATCACTGGTCAACTAGCTGACGGTTCGTCAGATCGGCGCTACCGTAGGGGTCATGGAGACCTTCCCGAAGATCATCTCGGTGGACGACCACACGGTTGAGCCCCCCCACGTCTGGCGGGACCGGCTCCCGTCCAAGTACCGCGACATCGGTCCCCGCGTCGTCCGCGCCCCGTTGAAGGAAATGACCTTCCTCGGCGGCAAGTTCGCCCCCGTCATGGGGGCCAAGGGCGACGAGGGCCCCATCGGCGACTGGTGGGTGTACGAAGACCTGCACCGGCCGCTCACCCGCCTCGACACGGCTGTCGGGTACGACCGCGACGAGATCAAACTGGAAGTCATCACCTACGAGCAGATGCGCCCGGGGTCCTTCTCGGTTCCCGACCGGCTCGCGGACATGGACGTCAACCACGTCCAGTCGGCCCTCTGCTTCCCGACCTTCCCCCGCTTCTGCGGCCAGACCTTCACCGAGGCCAAGGACCGTGAGCTGGGACTCCTCGGGGTCCGGGCCTACAACGACTGGATGGTGGAGGAGTGGTGCGGCCCCGAAGCGCGCGGCCGTCTCGTCCCCCTCACCCTGGTCCCGCTCTGGGACGCCCGACTGGCCGCCGCCGAGGTCCGCCGCAACGCCGCGCGCGGCGTGCGCGCAGTGGCCTTCTCCGAGATACCCCCGCACCTGGGCCTCCCCTCCATCCACACGGACGAGTGGGACCCCTTCCTGGAGGCGTGCAACGAGACCGGCACGGTCATCGCCATGCACATCGGGTCCTCCTCCCGCATGCCCTCCACCTCGGCCGACGCACCGCCCGCGGTCGGCTCCACCATCACCTTCGCCAACTGCTGCTTCTCGATGGTCGACTGGCTGATGAGCGGCAAGTTCGAACGCTTCCCCAACCTGAAGATCATGTACGCGGAGGGCCAGATCGGCTGGATCCCGTACATCCTCGAGCGGGCGAACGTGGTCTGGGAGGAGAACCGCGGCTGGGGCGGGGTCGCCGACAAGGTGCTGCGCCCGCCGTCGGAGCTCTTCGCCGAGCACGTCTTCGGCTGCTTCTTCGACGACGCCTTCGGACTGAAGAACCTCGACTCGATCGGCGTCGCCAACGTCCTCTACGAGACGGACTACCCCCACTCCGACTCCACCTGGCCCAAGTCCCGCGAGGTGGGCGAGGCGCAGATGGGCCACCTCGCACCGGACGTGGTGGACCGCATCGTGCGCGGCAACGCGATCGACCTGCTCGGACTCACGCCCGACGGCCTGTGGCCGGGCCCGGGGGCGTGATCCCGCGGTCGTAGGGCGTGGCCCGGCCCCCTTCGCCGGCCACGCCCTACGGTCACCCGTGCCCCGCCCGCGTGCCGGCCCCGGCGACGGCCCGCGTGCCGGCCCCGGCCGCGAGCGCCAGGGCCACCGCCAGCCCCGCCACCGTCAACACCGGCAGCAGCACGCGCACGTCCACGAAGGCCACCAGGGCGGAGCCCAGCGCCAGGGCCAGCGCGTTCGGTACGAAGATCAGGGTGTTGGCCGTGGCCGCGGCCCGGCCCAGTGCGGCGTTCGGGACCTCGCGCTGCACCGCCGTCAGCGCCGCGACCAACACGCACGGCAGCCCGGCGCCGATGGCCGCGCTGCCCGCCAGGGCCACCGCTTCGTACGGCAGCGCCCGGACCCCGGCGCCGAGGGCGAACAGGGTCACTCCGACGGCCGTGAACATCCGCTCCGGCACGCACCGCAGCAGCGGGCCCGCCAGGAGCCCGCTCAGGACCGAACCCGCGCCCTGCACCGCGTACAGCACCCCCACGTAGGTGGGCACGTGCCCCAGCACGTCCCCGGCGACCGCGTAGATCGCCGCGCCGTTCAGCCCGGCCAGGAACATCACGGCGGCGCCGACCGCCACCAGCGTGCGCGCCGCGGGCGCCTCCCGCAGTTGCCGCCCGCCCTCCAGCACCTGCGCGAATCCTCCCAGCCCGCCCCGGATCCGCTCCCGTTCCGGCGGCTCCCCGGCCACCCGCAGCAGGGCGAAGATCCCCGCCGCCAGCGCGAAGGTCACCGCGTCGAGCAGGGCCACCGACGCCCCGCCGAAGCGGGCGAACAGGCCCGCGCCCACCAGCGGTGCGAGCAGCTTCGTGCCCTCGGCGGCGGTCAGCCGCAGTCCGTTGAAGTCCCCGAGGAGCCGGTGGCCGACGGCCTGCGGAACCAGGGCCGCCTCCGCCGCCCCGTGCACGGTGCCGCAGACCCCGTACACGAGCAGGACCGCGAACAGCAGCCACACCCGGTCCGCCGAGTCCAGCAGGGTCAGTACGGGCAGCAGCGCGGCCATCACGAGGCCGAGGGCGACCAGCAGCGGCCGCCGGGGCAGCCGGTCGGCGAGCGCCCCCAGGGCCGGTCCGGCCAGGACCGGCGCCCACAGGGCGAACGCGGTCAGCGCCGCGAGGGCGTCCGACCCGGTCAGTGACTTCACCCAGACCCCGGCGACCAGCCACATGGCGCTCGTACCGAACCCCGAGACCACCACCCCGGACAGGTAGAGCCGCGCGTTGCGGTCCCGCAGGACCTTCCCCACACCTCGTTCGATCACCGGCCCAGCCTGTGTTCTAAGGCGGGGGCCGGGGATCGGGCAGACGACCTATGCGTCGCACCGGGGGTTCCCCCGCGCGGGGTGGAGAGGGTCGTGCGCGGGCCGGACCCGCTCGGGCACCGGGTCGGACACCCACCCGCAGGCCGTCTGGGGGCTGTTCTGGTACGGGCTCTTCCTGTTCTGGGGGATCACGCTCGGCATCGCGGCCCGACAGCGGCTGCGCGAGCGCCCGGTCCGGCGTCCGTAAGGGCCCGTGGGGGCCGGGGGGCCGTGGGGCCGTGGGGGACAGCCCCTACCATCTGGCCGTGACCCGACTCCAGTTGCTCCGCTTCGACCACGCCCCGGCACTACTCGCGTTCGAGCGGGAGAACCGGTCCTACTTCGCCGCGTCGGTCCCGGACCGGGGCGACCGCTACTTCGCCGCCTTCGACGAGCGGCACGCCGCGCTGATGGCCGAGCAGGCCGCCGGGCTGTGCTTCTTCCACGTCCTGGTGGGCGACGGGGGCGAGGTGGTGGGGCGGGTCAACCTCATTGACGTGGCAGCCGGTTCGGCCGAGCTCGGATACCGGATCGCCGAGCGTGCCGCGGGCCGGGGCCTGGCCACGGCCGCGGTCCGGGAAGCATGTGGGCTCGCCGTCGCGGAGTACGGACTGGCCGAGCTGCGGGCGGTCACGACGCTCGACAACACCGGCTCGCGCGCGGTGTTGGCCCGTACGGGATTCGTGGTCTCCGGCGATGTCGATCTGGACGGCCGTCCGGGCCTGCGCTTCGTGTGTGACCTGCAGGTCCAAACCGTGTGAGGCTCGGGCCGGGGGCCGTCCGCGGCCTTGCACCCGACCCTGCCGCCGGGGCATGCTTCGCCAGGGCAAAGCGGGAGGATGATCATGCCGGTGGACAAGCGGACCGTCGTGACGGCGGTGCTGTGCGCGGTGGCGGCCCTCGGGGCGTCCGCTGCGGTGGCCAAGCTCTCGCCGCCACCGGAGGGAGTTCCTCAGGTACGGGCGAAGGCGGCGCCGAGCGCCTCGCCGACGGGACCGTCATCGCGATCGCAAGTGGCGAAGCCGCAGCTGTCCGCACCCCCCGGTACCACCCTGCCGCCGGCCGTCACCCCGCCGCCCGGAGGGCCCGCCGCCTTCACCGGGGCCCTGTTCACCAACGGCCTGGACAGTGATCACTTCTGCACCGCCACCGTGGTGAGCAGCCCCGGCCGGAACCTGATCATCACTGCCGGGCACTGCCTGCTCGAAGGGGACCAGAGCGGCGGAAGCGCCGTCTTCGCGCCCGCGTACGCCAACGGGGTCGCCCCGTACGGCACGTGGAAGATCGAGCAGGTCTTCGAGGACGACCGCTGGGCCGAGGGCACGGACGACGACTACGACCTCGCATTCGCCCGCCTCGCCCCGGACGCCAAGGGCCGCACCATCGAGGACGTGACCGGCGCGGCCGTCCTCGACACCAGCGGCCGTGCGGGCGAGGAGGTCACCGTGACCGGTTACCCCGCCGACCGCAAGGTCCCCCGTACGTGCAAGTCGGTGGCCGTCCGCGAAAGCGCGACCCAACAGCGCTTCGAATGCGCCGACTTCCCCGGCGGCACCAGCGGCAGCGCGTGGATCGCCGGCGACGGGAAGATCATCGGCATCCTCACGGGCGGGGACACGGACGACGTGTCGACCAGCACGGTCCTCGGCGAGTACGCGGCCTCGCTCTACGCCAAGGCCACGGGTAAGGCGCCCGCCGCGAAGCACTGAGGGCCGCCGTCCCGGCATGCCTCCAGGATCCGCCCCCGCGCCCCCGGCAGGCCGGGACGGTCGCCGCTCGCCGCCCGCCGAGGCGCAGGGCGACGGGCGACGGGCGCCCCAGGGGAAATCCCCCGGGGCGCAAGGGCCCGGCGAGCGCATGAGCTGCAGCTGTTCTTCGCGCCGACGCGGGAGGAGGCGGCGTGGGCGGTGGAGCTGCCGGAGGCTGCGCCGGTGATGGCGGGTGGCCGTACGGCGGTGCGGAAGCGGCGGGCTGGTCTGCTGGCCGGGAATCGGTTCGCCAGCAACGGGGTTGGTGGTGGACGAGCCGTTAATTGGAGGGTCATGCGAGCGATTCAGGTGTACGAAGTGGGCGGTCCCGAGGTGCTGCAGGAGGCCGAGGTGGACCAGCCGCGGCCGGGTCCGGGCGAGGCGGTCGTGGAGGTCGCCGCATCCGGGGTCAACTTCCTCGACGTCTACCACCGCGAGGGCCGGTACATCCTCCCGCTGCCCTTCACCCCGGGCACTGAGGGCGCCGGCACGGTCGTCGAAGTGGGACCCGGCGTCGCTGACGTCGCAGTCGGGGACCGGGTCGGTTGGGTGGAGACTCCCGGTACGTATGCCGAGCGGGCCGTCGTGGACTCCTCCCGGTTGGTGCCGCTGCCCGACGACATCGGCTTCGAGACGGCCGCCGCCGTGCTCCTCCAAGGCATGACCGCGCACTATCTCGTCAAGGACGCCTACCCGGTTCAGGGGGGCGACACCGTGCTCGTGCATGCGGCTGCTGGTGGCATGGGGCTGCTTTTGACCCAGCTCATCACCCATCTCGGCGGCAGGGTGATCGGCACGACGTCGACCTCGGCCAAGGCCGAGCTGGCGAAGCGTGCCGGGGCCGCCGAGGTGATCCTTTCCTCCGCAGTCGACGATCTCGCAGCCGAGGTGAGGCGGCTCAACGGCGGCCAGGGACTGCCGGTCGTCTTCGATGGCGTCGGCGCGCACACCTTCGATGCGAGCCTCGCCAGCCTGCGAACCCGCGGCCATCTCGTGCTCTTCGGCGCGGCAAGTGGTGCCGTGCCGCCGTTCGATCCGATTCGGCTCGCCCACGGCGGTTCGCTGACCCTGATCCGGCCCAGCCTCGGGGACTTCATCGCCGATCGGTCCGAACTGCTCCGACGGGCCGCCGATGTGTTCGAGTGGGTGCGCTCCAAGGCGCTCGAGGTCACCGTAACGGGCCGCTACGCATTGTCCGAGGCCGCCCGGGCCCACAGCGATCTGGAGGCTCGGCGTACCACCGGCAAGCTGCTCGTCGTACCCGATGCGGCCGCTATTGGACGCCGCGAGGAGACGCAGAGCTGATCGCGGGTGACGCTGTCGGGGATCACGGAGACTGAGATGTCGAGGGCATGGCCGACCGTCACCCCCAAGATCCCCGACAGCGTCAGGCACTCAGCAGGCCGAGATCAAGCTCTGGCGGGTTCCTGGTCCATCGGGGTCACACCCCTTCAAGATCTCCAAGATCCCTCAGTCGAGACCTGGCTCACCCGTCCACGACCTCCCGGAAGGGACGGCCTAGGCCAGCAGCCCCAGGTGGACCGGTTCCGCCGGGGAGTTGGCCAGGAGGTCCGGCAGGCGCGGGGGCCACAGGGGTTCGCCCAGGGTGGCCAGGCGCTGCGGGGAGAGCCACTGCCAGTGGATGTCCGGGGCCTCCAGGACCGGCTCGCGGCGAGGGCCCGTGGTGACGAAGATGTGCTCGTGCTGGCGGACCGGGATCCCCTGGTGCGTGAAGTCGTGCTCCCAGGTGCAGAGCAGCCGTTCGGGTTCCAGATCGGTCCAGCCGGTTTCCTCGCGCAGCTCGCGCCGCACGCAGTCCTCGGGGCTCTCGCCGGGATCGATGCCGCCGCCGGGCGGCAGCCAGTGGATGCCCACCTCCACGTTGTCCTCCCGGAAGAGGAACACGGATCCGGTGGGGGACAGGATGACAACGCGCGCTGCGTGACGTGGAGTTCGCATCATCGATTCAATGTACGCCGGTGATCGGTTCCGGGGGCAGGGCTTGTACCTGGCCTTTTACCGTCTTTTGCGCGCCCGTCCCCCGGGTACGCCCCCGGAACCGACCACCGGTCCGCGCGTAGACCGCCGTGGCCGTTCCGTCCAGGGCGGTGCCCGTCAGGCCGCCGAGCCCGGGCAGCAGCAGGGACTCCGGCGCGGCCCCGGAGGGCGGCTCCACGGTCCGCGCGTGCTTCCCGCCGTCCGGCGAGGCGCGCAGGTCCCCGCCATCCGGGCTCCGGGGGCCTGCTGATGTACGGTCGGAGGAATGAGCCAGCACGCCCGAGCCCGCTCCCGTCCGCCCCGCAAGCCCCGTGCGACCCGTAGGACCCGCCGGGTGGCCCTCGCCGCCGTGCTGGGCCTGGCGACCTTCACGGCCGGCTGGGCGTACGTGGCCCAGGACCCGGACGATGCCGCCGGTCCCCGGCCGCAGGCCCACGTGGACGCCCGCCCGCAGGCTGAGGACCGTGCCGCGCGCGACGAGCAGCGGGCCGCCCAGCAGGCCGAGCGGCAGGCGGCCCAACAGGCCGCCGCCCCGCAGGGCCTGGCGGGCGTCAGCGAGTCGACCCGGGCCCGGATCCCGGTCGAGTCCCGTCAGCTCATCCTGGTCACCGGCAAGGCGGTGGATTCCTCGGAGTCCACCGCCACCTTCTACACGCGCCCGGCGGCCGGCGCCGACTGGGTCAAGGCCGAGAGCTGGCCGGCCCGCAACGGGGCCAAAGGCTGGTCCACCGAACGCACGTACGGAGACCTGACCTCACCGATGGGCGTCTTCGCGCTCACCGACGCGGGCGGCCTGCTGCCGAAGCCGCCGGGGACCCGGCTTCCGTACGACGAGGACAACGGCTTCGTCGCCACCGGCCTCGGGGTGAACGGGGAGTCCCTGGCGGGCTCCTTCGACTACGTCGTCGCCATCGACTTCAACCGCAGGCCGGGCCGGTCCCCGCTGGACCCGGTCATGCCGGACGGCGAGGACAAGGGCGGCAACATCTGGCTGCACGTGGACCACGACGGGCCCTCGCAGGGCTGCGTGGGCATTCCGAAGGCGGCCATGGAGAAGGTGCTCCGGACCCTCGACCCGGCGGCGAAGCCGGTCATCGTGATGGGGCCGGAAGGCTTCTGAGCCGGGCGAGTCGGGGCCGTAGCAGCAGTCCGATGTAGGCGAGGTCGAAGGCGCTGCACAGGATCCCGAGTCCGAGGATGAACGGCGCGTCCTCCAGCACCCCGAACAGCAGGGTCGGGGCGAGCGTCCCCAGCCATTTGGCGACGGCGATGGTCAGGGACTGCCCGAGCGGTCCCTGCCGGGATGCGTACAGGGCGATGAACAGGCCGGACATCAGCAGGTTCTGCAGGAACGCCGAGTACCGGCTCGCGTCGTGCGCCCCGAAGTGCGCCAGGAACATCCACTGCACGGCGAATCCCGTACCGAACACCAGGACCGACCAGGTGGCGAAGAGCGGTCGGGTCACGAACTCGGGCAGCTCGGCCCGCCCGAAACGCAGATAGGTGTAGACGATCACCACGTCGGCCACCGCCCACACCACGTTGACCACGCCCTGCGCGGAGATCCCGACCGAGACGTCGCGGACCGCGTAGGTCGCTTCCCAGGCGAAGTTGAGCGCGAGTGCGGCGACGGGCATCGCGTACGTCCGGTCCCGCAGCCCGACGCGGATCGCCTCCACGTACACGACCGTCCAGGCGATCCCGCTGACCAGCGTGAGTATCAGATCCACGCGCGCACCCTAGCGAGGCGAACGCGGAAGGGGAACGCCCCAGTTCGGGCCGGGGCCTGTCGCACCCCTTGTCTGACGATCCGTCAGCTATGACGATGGCCCCGCACCGATATGACGAATCGGCAGACGAAGGCGAGGCGGGCCCGCCATGGCGCGCGTATTTCCGCAAGGTCGGCTGGTCTACGGGATGCAGCTCCCGGTCCAGTCGCAGAGCACCATCTACGCCGAGCCCTGGGAGGCGTCGGCCACCGCCGCCGATCTCGCCGGGATCGCGCGGGCCGCCGACCGGGCCGGCTTCGGGTACGTGGCCACCTGCGACCACGTGGCCATCCCGCGGCGGCTCGCCGGCCCCATGAGCACCGTCTGGTACGACCCGGTGGCGACCCTGTCCTTCCTGGCCGGCATCACCGAGCGCGTGCGGCTGCTGAGCCACGTCGCGATCCTGGGCCTGCGCCACCCGCTGATCAGCGCCAAGCAGTACGCCACCCTCGACCACCTCTCCGGCGGCCGGCTGATCCTGGGGGTGGGGGCCGGGCACGTGCAGGAGGAGTTCGAGGTCCTCGGCGTGGACTTCGCGCGCCGCGGAGCCGTGCTCGACGAGACCCTGGACGCGCTGCGGGCGGCGCTGGGGCCCGAGGAGTACCCGGAGTTCGAGGGCGAGCTGTTCTCCTTCAAGGACCTCGGCCAGCTGCCCCGGCCCGCGCAGCAGCGGATCCCGGTCTGGGTCGGCGGCTCCTCGCCCGCCGCCGTCCGCCGTGCCGCCGTCCGCGGGGACGGCTGGCTCCCGCAGGGCGACCCGCGCGCGGAGCTCCCCGCGCAGATCGCCCGGATCAGGGAGCTGCGCGGGGCGGCGGGGGTCGCCGGCCCCTTCGAGTTCGGTGCGATCACCGAGGCGCTGTACGTCGGCGAGCCCGGCTGGGACACCGGTCGCCGCACCCTCACCGGCAAGGCGGAGGCGCTCGCCGAGTCCCTGCGGGAGTACGGGGCGCTCGGCGTGGACCAGATCCAGGTGCGCTTCCGCAGCCGCGACCGGGCCGAACTCGTCGACCAGATCACCGCTTTCGGGGCCGAGGTGGCCCCGCTCCTCAACGACTAGGGGTTGACCGACCATGGGCAAGCTGGACGGGCGCGTCGTCATCATCACCGGCGCAGCGCGCGGGCAGGGCGAGCAGGAGGCCCGGCTCTTCGCCGCCGAGGGGGCGCGGGTGCTGCTCGGCGACGTGCTGGACGAGCAGGGTGCGGCGGTGGCCAAGGACATCGGCGAGGACCGGGCCCGGTACGTGCGGATGGACGTGAGCCGCGAGGAGGACTGGGTGGCCGCGATCGCCGTCGCGAAGGAGGCCTTCGGTCCGGTCGACGGCCTGGTCAACAACGCGGGCATCCTGCGCTTCAACGAGCTGACCGCGACCCCGCTGGAGGAGTTCCAGCAGGTGGTCCAGGTCAACCAGGTGGGCGCCTTCCTCGGCATCAAGACGGTGGCCCCCGAGATCGAGGCGGCCGGCGGCGGCACCATCGTCAACACCTCCTCGTACACGGGCCTGACGGGCATGGCGTACGTCGGCACCTACGCCGCCACCAAGGCGGCGATCCTCGGCCTGACCCGGGTGGCGGCGCTGGAGCTGGCGGGAAAGGGCATCCGGGTCAACGCGATGTGCCCGGGCGCCGTGGACACCCCGATGGCCAACCCGGGCCTGCTGGACCCGGCGAACATGACCGACGAGGCCAGGGACGCGATGGCGGAGCTCTACCGGCGGGTGGTTCCGATGGGGCGGGTGGGGCAGCCGGAGGAGATCGCGAAACTGGCGCTCTTCCTGACGGGCGAGGACTCCTCGTACATCACCGGCCAGCCCTTCGTGATCGACGGCGGCTGGATGGCGGGCGTCAGCATTCTCTGATGGGTCGTCAGGTATTGACGGTCCCGCCTCGGCAGTGGAACAGTCGAGACATCGAATCTGACGGAACGTCAGAAATCAAAGGACGGTGAACCCCTTGGAATTCGGGCTCTTTGTGCAGGGATACGTGCCTGAGGCGCGGTCCAAGGTCGACCCCGAGGCAGAGCACAAGGCGCTGATCGAGGAGACCGAGTACGTCATACAGGCGGACAAGTCCGGCTTCAAGTACGCCTGGGCCTCCGAGCACCACTTCCTGGAGGAGTACTCGCACCTGTCGGCGAACGAGGTGTTCCTCGGGTACCTCGCCCACGCCACCGAGCGCATCCACCTCGGCTCCGGCATCTTCAACCCGCTCGCCCCGGTGAACCACCCGGTCAAGGTGGCCGAGAAGGTCGCCATGCTCGACCACCTCTCCAAGGGCCGCTTCGAGTTCGGCACCGGCCGCGGCGCGGGCAGCCACGAGATCCTCGGCTTCCTGCCCGGCATCGAGGACATGAACGGCACCAAGGAGATCTGGGAGGAGACCATCGCGGAATTCCCCAAGATGTTCCTCCAGGAGGAGTACGAGGGGTTCCAGGGCAAGCACTGGTCGCTCCCGCCGCGGAAGGTCTTCCCCAAGCCGTACGGGAAGGCCCACCCGGCCATGTGGTACGCCGCCGGCTCCCCGTCCTCGTACGCGATGGCGGCCAAGAAGGGCCTCGGCGTGCTGGGCTTCAGCGTGCAGAAGGTCTCCGACATGGAGTGGGTCCTCGACCAGTACAAGACGGCCATCCGGGAGGCGAAGGCCATCGGCGCCTTCGTCAACGACAACGTCATGGTCACCTCGACCGCGATCTGCGCCGAGACCCACGACAAGGCCGTCGAGATCGCCGTGGGCGCCAACATGAACCGCTTCCAGTCGCTGGTCTTCCGCTACCACGACACCTTCCCGCGGCCCGAGGCGATCCCGCAGTGGCCCGAGACCCTGCCGGAGTACAACGCGGAGATCATCGAACTGCTGATCGCGGAAGAACTGCTGATCTGCGGCGACCCGTCGGAGGTCCGGGCCCAGTGCAAGCGCTGGGAGCAGGCCGGCGCCGACCAGCTGTCCTTCGGCCTGCCGACCGGCGTCTCGCCCGAGGACACGATGACGACGATCAAGCTGATCGGCGAACACGTGATCCCGCACATCGACACGGACCCGGTGCACCGCACGACCCGCTTCCGCCAGGCCGTCTGACCCGGCGGGGAGACGGGGACGGCGTCTTCCCGGACCGCCGTCCCGCACCGGCCCCGGCCGGGCGGCCACCGGCCGGGGCCAATTCCAGGCTCAGAGTGCGAAGGGACGTCATGCTCGACCACCTGATCAAGGGCGCGACCGTCGTGGACGGCACCGGCGCCCCCGCCCGCGTCGCAGACGTGGGGATACGCGACGGCCGGATCGCGGTGATGGCCGCACCCGGCACCGTCACCGAAGGGGCCCGCACCACCGAGGACGCCACCGGCCTGGTCCTCACCCCCGGCTTCATCGACCCGCACACGCACTACGACGCCCAGCTCTTCTGGGACCCGTACGCCACGCCCTCCATGAACCACGGCGTGACCACCGTCGCCGGCGGCAACTGCGGCTTCACCCTGGCCCCGCTCAACCCGGCCCGCCCCGAGGACGCCGACTACACCCGCCGCATGATGAGCAAGGTCGAGGGCATGGCCCTCAAAGCCCTCGAAGAGGGCGTCGACTGGACCTGGTCCACCTTCGGCGAGTACCTCGACGCCCTGGAGGGCCGGATCGCCGTCAACGCCGGCTTCATGGTCGGCCACTGCGCCCTGCGCCGGCACGTGATGGGTGAGGACGCCGTCGGCGGCCAACCCACCCCCGAGCAGATGCAACAGATGCTCGACCTCTTCCACGACGCCATGAACGCCGGCGCCTGGGGCCTGTCCACCACCCAGTCCTCCACCCACTCCGACGGGTCCGGCGCCCCCGTGGCCTCCCGCCACGCCCGCCCCGCCGAGCTGCTCGCGCTGTCGAAGGCGGTCGCCGAACACGAGGGCACCCAGCTGGAGGCGATCGTCGCCGGCTGCCTCGACCAGTTCTCGGACGACGAGATCGACCTCTTCGTGGAGATGAGCGCCGCCGCCGGCCGGCCCCTCAACTGGAACGTCCTCACCATCGACGCCTCCGTCCCCGAGCGGGTCCCGCGCCAGCTGATCCCCAGCGAGCGCGCCCGCAAGGCCGGCGGCCGGATCGTCGCGCTGACGATGCCGATCCTCACCCCCATGAACATGTCGCTGGGGACCTTCTGCGCGCTCAACCTCATCCCCGGCTGGGGCGAGGTCCTCGGCCTGCCCGTCCCCGAGCGGATCGAGAAGCTCCGCGACGCCGACGTACGCGCCGAGATGCTGCGCCGCGCCGACAGCAAGGAGGCCGGTGTCTTCCGGCGCCTCGCCCACTTCGGGCGGTACGTCATAGGCGACACGTACAGCAAGGAGAACGAGGGGCTCTCCGGCCGGGTCGTGAACGACATCGCCGCCGAACGCGGCCAGGACCCCTTCCACTGCCTGGTGGAGATCTGCGCCAACGACGACCTGCGCACGGTGCTCTGGCCGATGCCCACCGACAACGATCCGGCGAGCTGGGCCCTGCGCCAGGAGACCTGGCAGCACGAGGACGTCATGCTCGGCGGCTCCGACGCGGGCGCGCACCTGGACCGGATGTGCGGGGCCCCGTACACGACCCGCTTCCTCGGGGACTGCCTGCGCGGCCGCAAGCTGGTGCCGCTGGAGCAGGCGGTACGGATGCTCACCGACGACCCGGCCCGGCTGTTCGGGCTGCGCGAGCGCGGACGCCTCGCCGAGGGCTTCCACGCGGACCTGGTCCTCTTCGACCCCGAGCGGATCGAGGCCGGTCCCGCGACCCTGGTCCACGACCTGCCCGGGGACAGCCCCCGGCTGGACGCACGGGCCATCGGCATCGTCTCGGTACGGGTCAACGGCGTGGAGACCATCCGCGACGACGAGGTGACGGGGGCGGTCCCCGGGATCGTGCTCCGGTCGGGCCGGGACACGAGGACGGTGAGCACCCGATGACGGACGCGCGGGCGCAGAAGCTCTACGTCGGCGGCGAGTGGGTGGAGCCCGCGGGCGGCCACTACGAGGTGATCGACCCGGCGGACGAGTCGGTGGTCGGGCTCGCCCCCGAGGCCTCGCGCGCCCAGGTCGAGGAGGCGGCGCGCGCCGCGGCCGAGGCCTTCGAGAGCTGGTCCCGCACGACGCCCGAGGCGCGCGCGGCGATCCTGGACCGGGCCGCGGACATCATGCAGCGGGAGTACGAGCCGTGGTCCGTGCTGGCCCGGCAGGAGACGGGCGCGCCGACCGGCATCGCGCGCGGCATGCAGGTCGGGGTGGGCGTCACCCGCTTCCGGCGGTACGCGAAGGGCGCCCTCGAACCGGTCGAGAAGGGCCTGCCCCCGCAGGTCACCGAGGCCGGCCCGATGGGGCGGGCGAGCATCCTGGGCGCGCTGGAGGTGCGCCAGCCCGTCGGGGTGGTCAGCTGCATCACCTCCTACAACAACCCCTGGGCGAACTCGGCGGGCAAGGTGGCCCCGGCCCTGGCCATGGGCAACACGGTGGTGGTCAAGCCGGCCCCGCAGGACCCGCTGTCGGTGTTCAAGATGGCGGACGCCCTGCACGAGGCCGGGGTGCCGGCGGGCGTGGTGAACGTCGTGGGCGGGCAGTCGGTGGAGGTCGGCGAGGCCGCGGTGGACTCCCCGCACGTGGACATGGTGTCCTTCACCGGTTCCACGGCCGTCGGGCAGCGCATCGCGGAGGTGTGCGGCCGGTCCATGAAGCGGCAGTTGATGGAGCTGGGCGGCAAGGGCGCGGCGATCGTCTTCGAGGACGCGGACCTGGACGCGGCCGTGATGGGGATCGGGACGACCTTCTCCTTCTACTCCGGGCAGATCTGCACGGCCCCGACCCGAGTGATCGCCCACCGGTCCGTCCACGACCGGCTGATCGAGAAGCTGACCGGCTACCTGGCCTTCATGAAGGTCGGCGATCCGGCGGCGCCGGGCACGGTGGTGGGCCCGGTGATCTCGGCGGCGCACCGCGACCGGGTGGAGTCGTACGTCGAGCTGGGGAAGAAGGAGGGCGCCCGGATCGCGTACGGCGGCGAGCGCCCGGTGGTGGGGGACGGCCGCGGCTTCTACGTGGCCCCGACCCTGTTGGTCGACTGCACGAACGACATGCGGGTGGTCCGCGAGGAGATCTTCGGCCCGGTGGTCGTGGTCGTCCCCTTCGACGGGGACGAGGACGAGGCGGTCCGGCTGGCCAACGACAGCGACTTCGGGCTGCTGAGCTACGTGTGGTCCGGGGACTCGGCGCGCGCGTTCCGCGTGGCGCGGCGGCTGCGGGCGGGCGGGGTCGGCGTGAACACCATCGGCCGGAACATGGAGGCCCCGTTCGGCGGCTTCAAGCGCAGCGGGGTCGGCCGGGACGTGGGCTCGTACGCGCTGCACGCGTACAGCGAGATGCAGTCGATCGTCTGGACGGCGTAGCCCGTGCCGTCGGGGTCCCGTCGCGGGACCCCGACGGCCGGCCCGCTACAGGCCTTCTGCGGGCCAGTCGTGGCCGAGGGCCTCGGCGTATTCCCTGCTGCCCCCGCAGAGCGGTGCCCAGATGCGCGGATTCTGTGCCGCGAGCCGTTCAAGGGCGGCCCGGGCCTGCGATTTCGGCGGTGTGCCGTCGTCCGGGATCCGCCATGTGAACTGCAGCCACGGGTCGCCCTTGCCCGGTACGCCGGGTTCCGCGCCGGGGGCGTACGTGAAGTGGAGTTCGACGGCGTCTGGTTCGTCCCACGCGGTGAAGGCCGGGCCCGTGCTGCAGCCCCATGCCGTGAGCAGTTCGGGGCGTTCCCGAAGCCCGTCGGTGATGAGCCGGGCGGTGTCACGTGCCGGCCAGGACCAGCTCCGGTCGTTCTCGGCCCGTTCAACCTCCGCGTCGTACGCGGCGGCGTCGCACCGGTACGCGGGCGGCTGCCGCTTCCCCTCGACGCCCCGCCAGCCGTCCCACACCACCGTGTCGCCGTCCCGGTGGATCGTCACGTAGAGGGCGCCGCAGCAGCCTTCGGTGCAGTAGGCCTCGGCGAGCTGGACCTCCCGGGGTTCGGGTCCGGCCCGCAGCCGCCCGGCGTCGAGCAGGAACTCGGGAGGGTTGCAGCCGCCCGAGGCGAACAGGTCGGGGACCAAAGGCCTGCCGCCGAGCACGATCCGGGTCTCCACCACGTTGCGCACGGCCGGGTCGGAGACGACGACCTCGATCTCGAACGTGGCCGGTGCGGCGGGCGGGATGAAGGGGCGGCGTCCGGTGCGGAGCATCCAGCCGGCCCGGTGGCCACTGGGGTCCGTGCCGGTGCCGGTGCCGGTGCCCGCGGCGGCGGCCGCTGCCTCGTCGGGGACGGCCGCCCAGAGCGGTTCGGCCAGCAGCCGGCCCAGGGTGGCGATCAGATCGGCCCGCCGGCCCGGCGGCCATGGCAGAACGGCCCCTGCCCCGCTGCGCAGGTCCTGGGCGAGCGAGAGCAGCAGGGTGTACAAGTCCGCTGACGGGGTGAGGCGATGGGCGCGGGCGACCACGGCCTCGTACACGGGATGCGCCTGTGCGTAGTCGAGGACCTCCGGCCGGTACTGGTGCGTGTGGGCCATGGAGAGCAGCAGCCGGCACGCCGCCACGGTCAGGGCGGGGTCCTGCGGGTACTCGGCCAGCAACTGGTCCAGCCGGGCCGCTTCGGCGATCCGGCGGGGCGGGCCGGGGGGAGTCGGGCCGCCGGTCAGGGCGGCGCGGACCGCCTCGCGGTCCCCGCCCGCCACGGCGTCGCGGAAGGCGTCGTGGCCGGGTGCCCCGGCTCCGATGCCGAGTTCGAGTTCGGCCGCCGCCGTACGGTCGATCCGGTCGAGGACCGCCACCGCGTCGCGGGAGAACTCCTGCAGCATGCCGAGGGCCCTGACGGTGGGCGTGTCCGTGGAGTCGCCCAGGTTGCACAGCAGGGCCAGTCCTGCGTGGACCGCCGACGCGTGCGTTCCGTCGCGGGTCAGCCGGCGGGCCAGGCGTCGGGCCCGCCCGGTGTACCGGTCCTCGGGGACGATTCCGAGGACGATCCGGTGGATGTGTTCCGGCAGGACGGGGAGTGCGGCCAGCCGTGTGTGGGCGGCTTCGGCCGCGCGGGCGCTGATCGGGTCGGCCAGCAGCGGGGCGAGGGCCTCGGTGACCGCCGCCTCGGCGGCGGCCGGGCCGAGACGGCCGCGGCGGCTGACGGGCGGGGGGCCGTCGGGCAGCGGGTATCCCCCGGCCGGGACCCGGCCGTCCGGCTCGATGCCGTGCCGGAAGAGGGCGTAGTCGTACAGGGACGTCGTCCGGGGGTCGAGCGGCTCGCGCTCGTCGCGGACGCTCATCGGGCGGTGTGGGACTCGATTCCGTAGGTCATGCCGAGAGGGTGCCAGGCGGGATCAGGACGCGTCCAACGAAAATCCGGCCTCGCCGCGGACCCGGCCGTTGATCTGGAGCTGCACCAGGTGCTCGCCGGAGTGGTAGCGGCGGGTGGTGATGGGCTTGAAGGAGTGGCGCTTGGTGCCGCCGAGGGTTTCGCCGGGGGCCACGGAGCGGGTGACGAGTTTGAACACCTTCGGAGTGCGGGTGCCGCCCGCCTTCACGTGGTGCACGACGTAGTCGATGACCAACTGCGCCGGGAGCGGCCCGGTGTTGGTGACCGTCCAGTCGAAGACGAGGTACTCGCCGACGGCGATCCGCGGGTCGGCGACGACCGGCCCGCTCACGGTGACGGGTACGTCGGGGGAGTGGCCGAGCAGGGTCAGCGCCTCGGGCCGCCCGGCCTTGATCAGGGTGCGCAGTCCGTGGCGCACGACGCGGTCGGTGGTGGCCTCGGGCTCGGCCAGCCAGCGGGCCGCGGTCTCGACGGCGAGGGCGGGGTGGTCGCGGCTGATGTCGTTGAGGTGGTTGGAGACGGACCGGCGGACGTACTCGGACCCGTCGCGGTAGAGGGCGTCCAGCACCGGCAGGGCCGGCCGCGGGTCGGCGACGAAGGCGGGCAGCTGCGGGGCCCACGGCAGCCGGGGCCGGGTGCCTTCGCTGGCGAGGCGGCGTACGTGCGGGTCCGGGTCGGCGGTCCACTTCTGTACGACGGCCAGGGCGCGCTCCGGGTCGGCGCGCAGGAAGGGCCGTACGGCGGACTCGGCGGTGAGCCGGGAGGTGAGGTCGTGGAGCAGGTCCAGCCCGGGTTCGAACGCCTCCAGCCCGCGGACGGCGACGGCCTCGTTGACGGGGAAGGTCATCCAGCCCTCGAAGCCGGGCCGGGCGAGGACGGTGCGCACGACGGCCTCGAAGGCGGGCCACGTGTCGGGAAGGTCGTCGAGCACGGCGTCGCGGACGGCGGCGACGCGGCCGCTGAACGTCAGCCCGTCGAGTGCGTCGGCGCGGGCGTGCAGGGCCGGCGAGGACCGGCGGCCGCCCGCGCGGGCGAGCAGTCGGGCGAGGCTGGTGACGGTGTCCGCGCTGAGCAGTTCATCGGCCGTGGGCATGGGGCCAGTCTCGCCGATGCCGCCCCGGTCCGTCGGGAGGTCCCGGATCCCCTCTCCCGGCCCCGGTTACCGCTGGTCACCGCAAAGTCACGACGGAAACTTTGAAAATTCGCAAAACGGACATGGCTGCGGTTTCCGCATGCCGAAAGAGTCCCGGTCGAGCCTGTCGAAGCGTGGGTGCGCGTCAAAGTGAACCTTGTATTAAGCGCTCGTGAACTGTCTCGACCTCAAGATTCGAAGGCGTTCGGGGGTGTTGAGTTCCGGACTTCGATCGTCCAGATGTGGAAAACGCACCATCTAACGTCCTGACCCATGACTCAGCTGGACGTTCGGCCTCAGGCCGGAGACACGGTAAGCGGCGTCGCCGAGGGCGACGTTCGCGGCAAGGGCCTCGGCAAGGGGTCCGTCGGACTGGTCGGAAGCGCCGTCATCGGCATCTCGACCGTCGCCCCGGTTTACTGCCTGACCTCGACCCTCGGCTCCACCGCCGGCGAGGTCGGCCTGCAGATGCCCGCGATCTTCCTCGCCGGCTTCCTCCCGATGCTCCTGGTCGCCTTCGCCTACCGCGAGCTCAACAAGGCCATGCCGGACTGCGGCACCTCCTTCACCTGGACCGTCAAGGCCTTCGGCCCGCGGATCGGCTGGATGTGCGGCTGGGGCCTGGTGATCGCCACGATCATCGTGCTCTCCAACCTCGCGGGCGTCGCCACCTCTTACTTCTGGCTGCTGGCCGGCGAGATCACGAACAGTGCGTCGATCGCCGCCCTGGACGACAACAAGCTCGTCCACATCACCACCTGCCTCACCCTGATCGCCGTCGCGACCGCCATCAGCTACCGCGGCATGACCGCCACCAAGGGCGTCCAGTACGCCCTCGTCGGCCTCCAGCTCGTCGTGCTCGCGATCTTCGTCGCCATGGCCTTCCAGAAGGCCTCCGTCGGCACCTTCGACACCGGCCTGGACTTCTCCTGGTCCTGGATGAACCCCTTCGCGGTCGAGTCCATGGCGGCCTTCACCGCCGGACTCTCGCTCTCGATCTTCATGTACTGGGGCTGGGACGCGTGCCTGGCCACCAACGAGGAGACCACCGGCTCGACGAAGACCCCCGGCCGCGCCTCGCTCATCGCGATGATCGTCCTGGTCGGCTCCTACCTGGCCACCGGCATCGCCGCCCAGATGGCCGTCGGCGCCGGCGGCGAGGGCCTCGGCCTCGCCAACGAGGAGACCTCGGGCAACGTCTTCGCCGCCCTCGCCGGCCCCGTCATGGGCCCGGTCCTCGGCATCCTGCTCTTCGTGGCCGTCCTGGCCTCCGCCGCGGCCTCCCTGCAGACCACCTTCATCCCGGTGGCCCGCACGGTCCTCGCCATGTCGACGTACGAGGCCCTGCCGCCCTCCTACGCCAAGGTCCACCCGCGCTTCAAGACCCCGGGCCGCGCCACCGTCATGGCGGGCGTCGCGACCGGCGTCTTCTACACGGTGATGACCCTGGTCAGCGAGAACGTCCTCACCGACACGATCTTCGCGCTCGGCCTGATGATCTGCTTCTACTACTCGCTGACGGCCTTCGCCTGCGCCTGGTACTTCCGCGCCGAGCTGCGCCGCTCGACCCGCGACCTGTTCTTCAAGGGCGTCTTCCCGATCCTGGGCGGCCTGCTGCTGGCCGCGGTCTTCTTCAAGACCCTGTACGACGCCTGGGACCCGTCCTACGGCTCCGGCTCCACGCTCCCCGGCCTCGACGTCGGCAACGTCTTCGTCATCGGCGTCGGCCTGCTGGCCCTCGGCCTGGTGATCATGTTCGTCACCGAGCGCCGCAGCCCGGCCTTCTTCCGCGGCGAGGTCCTGACGAAGTCCACCCCGTCCCTGGTGGTCGAGGACTGACCGTCCCCGCGCCCCACCCGCTGAGTCATGCCACGGCCCCGGATCGATTCCCCCGATCCGGGGCCGCGGGCGCATCCGGGCCGTTCCACGGCGCCAACCCGGGCGCAGGCGGTGACCAGGTGTGTGGCGGGGTCGTTGGACGGTGCATGAACGCCTTGAAGCGCACCCTCGCCGCCCTGGTCGTCTCCGGTGGCGCGCTCGCCCTCGTACCCGCCGCCGCGCACGCCGACGACGCGCCCGACCAGGCTCCCCCGGTCGTCGGCCGGGTCGTGGACATCGTCGATCACCCGAGCCAGGCCGTACAGGACACCAAGACCGCGGTGGGCGTGACCGCCCAGGCGGCCGGATCCGCCGGCCAGGCCACGGACTCCTCCCTCAAGAGCGCCGGCACGGCCCTGACCGCCGGCCTCCCCAACACCCCGAAGGTCGGGTGACGAACACCGGCTGAGGCCGGGCTCCCGGGCGGCGGCGCTCGTTGAACAGCGCATGATCCTCTGGCTGCTCAACCACCTCAGCACCTTCGTCATCGCCGTCCTCCTGGTCGGCGGCCTCACCGGCCTCGCCGTCGCCGGGAGCGTGGCCGCCCGCCGCCGCTTCCCGCACCTGGCCGAGGGCGACCACAACGAGATGGTCGGGGTCGCGCTCGGCATGTTCGGCGCGATCTACGGCATCATCCTCGCCTTCGTCGTCGTCACCCTCTGGACGCAGGTGGAGACCACCCAGAACATCGTCGCCAGCGAGGCCACCGACCTGGCGCTCGTCGTCCGCAGCGCCGACGCCTTCCCGCCGGCCGACCGCGACCGGGTGCGGCAGGCCGTCGGCGCGTACGCGCACGCCGTCGTCGAGGTGCAGTGGCCGCTGATGCGCGACGGGCGGCCGAGCTACGAGGCGACCGCCCCGCAGACCCAAGCCCTCTACCGGGCGCTCCAGGCCTACGAGCCGCAGGGCACCAGGGCCGAGACCTTCTACGCCGAAGCCGTCACCCGCCTCAACGACGTCGCCGCCCAGCGCCGGGCCCGCATCACGATGGCCGAGAGCTCGCTGCCGATCCTGCTCCAGGTGCTGGTGTACGGGGGCGCGTTCGTGATCGTCCCGCTCACCTTCCTGTTCGGGCTGCGCAGCCTGAAGATGCAGCTGCTCTTCGTATCTGCGGTGGCCGGGCTGATCGGCTTCAGCCTGCTCCTGGTGGTGGCACTGGACCGGCCCTTCGCGGGGGACCTGAGCGTGACCCCGGGGCCCTACAAGGAGGCGGCCCTGGCGCAGTTCTGGGCCGCCGGCTGAGCGGGCCGCGGACCGTCAAGTCCCGAACTCCAGCGACGTGACGCGATCCGCTCCCTCGGGCTGACTGGATGCACGGGCTCACCGCCCCGCCCCCGCCTTCGTCTCCCGAGGAGCATTCCCATGGCCGGCAGCCACACCCGCATCCGGACCCGGCGTCTCGTCCTGCCCGTGGTCGTGACCGTCCTGGCCGTCCTCGCCGCGACGGGCGCCGGCCTGTACCACGGGGCACGCGGCGCCCCCGCGACGCCGCGTGCCCCGCACTCGACCGCCCCGGTGTCCCACGACGGTGGCGGCGGCTCGGGCCGCCGCCTGTGGTCGGTGTTCAAGCACCTCTGGACGAACGTCGGCATGGCCGGGGATACCGCGCACGGGCGCCACAACGCCGACGGGCGGCGTACGCCGACCGCCGTGTCGGTGTACGCCGCCCGGGGGCGGGACGATGGTGCGGGATGAGGCCCGCGCACTCATACCGGTTACTTCGGGTCGCGGTTGAAGGAGGCCGCCGACCAGCGGTAGCCGAGGACCGCCAGGCCGATGGACCAGGCGACCGCCAGCCACCCGTTGTGGCCGATCTCGGTGCCGAGGAGCAGACCGCGCAGGGTTTCGATGGCCGGCGTGAACGGCTGGTACTGGGCGATCGGCTGGAACCAGCCCGGCATCGCCTCGACCGGGGTGAACGCGCTGGAGATGAGCGGCAGCAGGATCAGCGGCATCGCGCTGTTGCTGGCGGCCTCGGCGTTCGGGCTGGCCATGCCCATGCCGACGGCGATCCAGGTGAGCGCCAGGGCGAAGAGCGCGATCAGGCCGAACGCGGCCAGCCACTCCAGGGCCGTGGCACCGGTGGACCGGAAGCCGATGGCGACGGCGACGGCGCCGACCAGGACCACGCTGGCGAGCACCTGCAGGACGCTGCCGACCACGTGCCCGACGAACACGGAGCTGCGGTGGATCGCCATGGTGCGGAAGCGGGCGATGATGCCCTCGGACATGTCGGTGGAGACGGACACCGCGGCCCCGATGACGGTGCTGCCGATGGTCATCAGCAGGATGCCGGGGACGACGTACGCGATGTAGTCGGCGCGGTCGCCGCCGCCCATGCCGGCGCTCATCACGTCGCCGAAGATGTAGACGAAGAGCAGCAGCAGCATGACCGGGGTGAGCAGCAGGTTCAGCGTCAGCGACGGGTAGCGCCGGGCGTGCAGGAGGTTGCGGCGCAGCATCGTGGAGCAGTCGCGCACGGCGAGGGAGAGGGAGCTCATCGGACGTTCTCCTTGGACTGGTGGGGGAGGGCGGCGGTCGGGCCGGTGAGGGCGAAGAACACGTCGTCGAGGTCGGGGGTGTGCACGGTCAGCTCGTCCGCCTCGATGCCCGCGGCCTCCAGCCGGTCGAGGACCGAGCGCAGTGCGCGCTGGCTGCCGTCGCTGGGGATCTGCAGGGCCAGCGCCTCGTCGTCCCGGGTGACCTCGTGCAGGGCGAGGGCCGCGGACCGGTAGACGGCCGGGTCGGTGAAGCGGAGCCGGACGTGTCCGCCGGGGATCAGCCGCTTCAGCTCGTCGGCGGTGCCCTGGGCGGCGATCTTGCCGTCGTTGAGCACGGCGATGCGGTCGGCGAGCTGGTCGGCCTCCTCCAGGTACTGGGTGGTGAGGAAGACGGTGACGCCGCCCGTGACGAGTTCGCGGATGATCTGCCACATGTTGTGGCGGCTGCGCGGGTCGAGGCCGGTGGTGGGCTCGTCGAGGAAGATGATCCGCGGGTCGCCGACCAGGGTCATCGCGATGTCGAGGCGGCGCTTCATGCCGCCGGAGTAGCTGGCGGCGGGCTTCTTGGCGGCTTCGACCAGGTCGAAGCGTTCCAGCAGTTCGCCGGCCACCCGCCGGCCCTCGCTGCGGGAGAGGTGGTGCAGGTCGGCCATGAGGAGCATGTTCTCCTCGCCGGTGATCAGGCCGTCGACGGCGGAGAACTGGCCGGTGACCCCGATCGAGGCGCGGACGGCCTGCGGGTCGGCGGCCAGGTCGTGGCCGTTGACGTGGACGGCCCCGGTGCCCGGGTCCGCACCGAGCAGGGTGGAGAGGATCTTGACGGCGGTGGTCTTGCCGGCGCCGTTCGGACCGAGCAGGGCGAAGACCGTGCCGGCGGGGACCGCCAGGTCGATGCCGTCGAGGACGACCTTGTCGCCGTAGGACTTGCGCAGCCCGTTCGCCGCGATGGCCAGGTTGGTCATGAGGAGTGGCTCCTTCGGAAGCGGTGTCTGCGGGTCAGTTGCTGCGGGCGGTGATGTCGCCGTAGGAGGTGGTGGCGCGGATGGTGAGGCCGGCGTCGGCGCCGTCGGTGTTGTTGAGGGCGTTGTGGATGCGGCCGTAGGCGGTGCCGGCGTCGAGGGTGGCGGAGACCCCGCGGGCGGCGCCGATGGTGATGTCGCCCGACTGGGTGGTGAGTTCGACGGTGCCGGTCTGGGCCTCGGCGATCTGCAGGTCGCCCTTCTGGGTGGTGATCTGTGCGGCGCCGCCCAGGCGTCCCACGGAGACGTCACCGGCCATCAGGGTGAGGTGGGCGCTCGCGGTTTCGTCGAGCTTGACCGTGCCCTGGGCGCTTTCGAAGGTGACGTCGCCGAGGCGGCCGACGCCGCGGAGTTCACCGGCCGCGGTCTTCGCCTCGATGCGGGAGCCGGCGGGCAGCTGGACGGTGATCTCGACCGAACCCGGGTGGTTGCCGAGGACCCGGTTCTTCACCGGTGCGGCCGCGATCCGCAGCACACCGTCCCGGAACTCGGCCGTGGTCTGCTCGGCGGCCTTCACGTCACGGCCCTTGGAAGCGTCGGCCGGCAGGATCTCGACCGTGGTGTCGGCCCGGTCGGCCGCGATGAACCGGATCAGCCCGGCGGGGACGTCCAGAACGGCGGCGATCGGGGCGGCGGTGGCGAACTTCTGCATGGTGCTTCTCCTTCATCAGCGGCTGCGCTCCGTGCGCCCCGCGGTTTCTGATGAACGAAAAGCTACGTTGCGTTCGCAGAACTGGCAACAGATTCATTGCGCTGAATCTGCATCGCTGCAGGTCAATAGTGGGATTTCATTGCAATGGTTTCGAGCTTAATGCAACGTGTGGCGCGCCGTTCGTTGCAATGAAATGGAAGTGAACGCTATAGTGGGGGGGACAGAACGGACCACGAAGGAGACCGCGATGCCGGGAGGCAGGCTCAACCAGCAGGAACGCCAGCAGATCGCGCTGGGACTGGCCGACGACCTCCCCTACGCGGAGATCGCCAGGCGCCTCGACCGGCCGACCTCGACGATCTCGCGCGAGGTGATGCGCAACGGGGGCCCCAACGCCTACCGGGCCGACCTGGCCCACCGCGCCACCGAACGCCGCGCCCACCGGCGCAGCCAGGCCGCACCCCGGGGATCGGAGGCCATCCCGCAGGCCCACGGACGCGACCCCGAAGCGGTGCGCGCGTTCGAGGACCTGTTCACCGACGTCCTCATCCAGGCGGGTACGCCCAAGATGATGGCCCGGGTGATGGCCTGCCTCTACATCACGGACACGGGCAGCCTCACCGCGTCCGAACTCGTCCAGCGCCTCCAGGTCAGCCCGGCGTCCATCTCCAAGGCGATCACGTTCCTGGAGGGCCAGGGCCTCGTCCGCAGGGAACGCGACGAACGCCGCCGCGAGCGCTACTTCGTCGACGACGACGTCTGGTACCAGGCGACCATCGCCAGCGCCCGCGCCAACACCCAGATCATAGAAACCGCACGTCAGGGCGTCGGCATCCTCGGCCCCGACACCCCGGCGGCCAACCGCCTGGAGAACATCGCCCGCTTCATGGACTTCGTCTCCGAAGGCATCACCCGCGCCGCGGAACAGGCGCGCGAGGTCCTCCACGCCAAGCCGGGAACGCCTTCGGCGACGCTCCCGGCAACGCCCCCGGGCGACACTCCTTAAGGGGGTCGCCGATCAGGCCGTGCGGCCCGCCGCCGCCTCGATCACCTCGTCCAGCACCTCGCGGGAGCGGATCAGATCGCCGATCATCCGGTCGATCCGCTCCCGCTCCGTGGCCAGTTCGGCCACCAGCGCCGGAGTGGCGCGCACCGACGGGCCGCCGTCCTCGTCCCGCATGCAGGGCAGGATCTGCGCGATCTTCGCGCTGTGCAGGCCGGCCGCGTACAGCTCCTGGATCCGGATGACCCGGTCGACCGCCCGCTCGGGGAAGTCCCGGTGGCCGCCGGGCGTCCGGTCCGAAGCGAGCAGGCCCTGCTGCTCGTAGTAGCGCAGCGAACGCTCACCGACCCCGGTGCGCGACGCCAGTTCGCCGATCCGCACTGCCCCACCCCAGCTCTTGAACCTGACACCAGTGTCAGCTTTTACGGTACCGGCATGACGCAGACACAGCACGGTCCCGCCGCCTCCCGCCTCTTCGACCCCGCCCGCCTCGGCGGCCTGGAACTGCCCAACCGCCTGGTGATGGCCCCGCTGACCCGCAACCGCGCCGGGGCCGACGGCGTCCCCGGCGAACTCATGGCCACCTACTACGCGCAACGCGCCTCGGCCGGCCTGATCATCGCCGAGGCCAGCACCCCGAACGCCACCGGGCAGACCTACCCGCACATCCCCGGCATCCACACCCCGGCCCAGATCGCCGGCTGGCGGGAGGTCACCGAGGCCGTACGGGCCGCCGGCGGCGGGGAGATGTTCCTCCAGCTCCAGCACGGCGGCCGGGTCGGCCACCCCGACACCAGCGGGCACCTGCCGCTTGCGCCGTCCGCGGTGCCGTTCCCCGAGCAACTGCACACCCCCGGGGGCCTGCGGGACGGCGTCGTGCCGCGCGCCATGACCGCCGAGGACATCCGCACCACGATCGCCGACTTCGCGCGCGCGGCCCGGAACGCCGTCGAGGCGGGCTTCGCCGGGGTGGAGGTGCACTCCGCCAACGGCCACCTGCTGCACCAGTTCCTCGCGCGCAACACCAACCGCCGCACCGACGAGTGGGGCGGGCCCGTGGAGAACCGCATCCGGTTCACCGTCGAGGTGGTCCGGGCGGTCGCCGCAGCCATCGGCCCGGGGCGGGTGGGCGTGCGCATCTCGCCCGGAGTGGACGTCAACGGGATCGAGGAGGGCGACCCCGAGGAGATCTACCCGGCCCTGGTCAAGGCCCTGGCCGACCTGGCGCCGCTCTACCTGCACCAGGTCCACGCCGACCCCGACCGCCCCGCCTTCGCGCAGATCCGCCGGGACTGGCCCGGCACCCTGATCGCCAACCCGGCGCTGTCCCGCGAGGAGGTCGCGGCCGACGGTGGCAAGCGGCAGGGCGAACGCCTACTGGCAGAGGGCGCCGATCTCGTGGCGCTGGGCCGGGGCTTCCTCGCCAACCCCGACTTCGTGGAACGACTGCGCACGGGTGCGCCGCTCAACGAGCTCCGCCCCGAGTTCCTGATGCACGTACAGGGCCCGGAGGGCTACACCGACTACCCGAGCCTGGGCTGAAAAGACCTACCTGTTGCGCCAGTTGACGAAGGACGACGCCTCGCCCTCCAGCACGATGCTGATCTTGTTCTTCCGGAACGCCGGGTCCGAGACGAGCCCCTTCAGGAACGCCGCCATGCCGAAGGGGTGCAACTGCATCTCGGGGTGGGTGTGCCGGCCGATGACCAGGACCGGCCAGCGGTCCGGGTCGGCGTCCGTGGTCACCCAGCAGTAGATGTCCGCACCCGAGGTCACGGCCCAGGCCACGATGGACTCGGGGTCCACGTCGAAGTCGGCGTCGTCGCGGCACATCTCCCAGGTCTCGCGGGCGCACTCCGTCTCGTCCCGCAAGCCCGGATCGTACCGGTACGGCCACCCCTCGGCCCGTAGCGCCGGGTGCAGGATGCTGATCCCGTCGCTGATCACCCCCGACCCGTACACCTCCATGAAGCGCACGTAGTCCGAGGGGAACCGGGTCCCCCAGGCGGCTTCGACCTCGGCCCAGTCGATCCGCTCGTCGACCCCGTGAGCCACCGGTATCAGCTCGGCAAGTGCCGCCACCGCGTCCAGCCCGTTCGCCCCGTGCATGCGTCCCCCTCGTTCGGCGTATCCGCAGGTCAGCCTACGCGGGTGCGGTGGCCGGGCCCCAGGTGCGGGAGCAGAGCACCAGCCGGTAGCCGTCGGGGTCGGCGACCGTCACACCCCACTCGTCCCAGTACGGGTTGTGGGAGGCGACGCGGGTCCCGCCGTGCTCGACCAGACGCTGGACGAGCGCCTCGTCGGGGGCCTCGCCGAGATAGAGCACGAACAGGTCGTCGACGGTGGGCGCGGGCAGGATCGGGTTTGAGGCGTCACGGGTGAGCTCGAAGTGCCAGCCGCCCCCGGCCGGTCCGACCATCAGCAGGTCGTGCTCCCCGGGCACGTTCTCGGCGCTGCGCCACTGGACTTGCAGTCCGAGCCCGTCGACGTAGAACCGCTCGGCCGCAGCAAGGTCCAGGGAGGGCCGGGCGACGCGGACATGAGTACGTGAATCGATCATGCGCGCCAGCGTACGAAATCCCGCCGGGGCGGGGGTGGTTGGGCCCGAGCCTCTGCCGGGCGGCCGACCCGTCGGCCGGGGTCCTGTGGGACGGGCCCCGGCCGACGAGCACCGGACGTCAGGCGCCCAGGTGGTGGAACTCGGCCCACTCCTTCTCGCCCGCCTTCTCGCAGTTGTCGGCGTAGAGGGGGCCGATCTTGGCCGGGATGCCGGCGAAGGAGGAGCAGTTGGACGCGAAGGCCTTGTGGCCGCCGGAGAAGTAGTCGATGTCGACGCCGTCGTTGGCCAGGGCCGCGCCGGCGCCGCCCATCAGGATGCCGGCAGCCAGGACGGACGCCGTCAGGGCAGAGCGAATACGCATGACACTCTCCTAGGATCTCGTTCGACGCGCCGGACAGACGGCACGCGACCGGATCAACATCACGGAGAGTTCACTGGAAACGGTGGTTCACCCCAATGGCGGTCACCCTCTGTAGTGCGAGAGGGGCGCGTCAGGGGCGCGCGGTGACCCCGGCCAGGAAGACCCCCCAGCTCGCGGCCGCGACGGCCAGCTCGGGACCGGCCGTCACTTTGGAGTCCCGGACGTGGACGGAGTCCGCGCACGCGGCGACCTCGACGCAGTCGTCGCCGTCGCCACTGCTGTAACTGCTCTTGAACCATTGCAGCTGAGAGCTGTTCACAGGGATCCTCGCATTCGCATCAACAGGGCCCTGCTGTCCGCAGGATTGAGGGCCTGGATGCGAAGTTTGGCATACCGCAGATGGAGGAGGCTGACGTCTTTCGGGTCGGTTAGTACGCGGCCCGACTGCTGCCCCTCGCTGTATCCCATCCACTCGTGTTCGTGGGTTTCGAGGAGTCGGAAGGCCCCTCCTAGCCCCGCGTGTTCGGGGCTGACCAGCGGCATGATCTGCAGGTCCACGTTGGGAAGTCGCCCGCATTCCAGCAGGTGGTCGATCAGTTCGCGGGTCACCTCCGGTCCGCCGGTCTGCCGCAGGATCACGGCCTCGTCGATGATGAAGCTGAAGACCGTGTACGGGGTGCGGAACAGGAGTTGCTGGCGCTTCAGTCGGGCCGCGATGCGGGACTCGACCTCGTCGGAGGTGGGTGGTGGCAGGACGTCGTCCACCAGTGCTCGCGCGTAGGCCTCGGTCTGTAGCAAACCCGGCACGGATCGCGACTCGTACGTGTTGAGGATGACGGCGCTCGCCTCGTGCTCCGCCCACCGCCGGAACCAGGACGCCAGGCCCCGCCGCCGTGACAACTGCCGCGCGGCGATGATGATCACGCCGTGCGCGTTCAGGGCTGCGTCGGTCTTGTTGACGAACTTCTGCGACGGGTGGCGGCGGCCCTGTTCCACCGAGCCGACGTACTGGACCGAGTACCCGACCAGGGGCGCCAGTTGTTCCTGCGTCAGGCCGGCGCGTTTTCGGGAGGCCTTGACCGTCTCGCCGAAGCTGCGCAGGCTGTCATCCGGTTCGACCTCGCCGTCGCCGCTGTCGTCGGCACTCACCATGGCGGTCACCTCCGCGAGAAATGTTCACGCACCGTGACTCGCACTGTCCAGGGAGTGAACTCGTACAGTTGGTTTGTGCGAGTTCGCTTGGTGTTGAACGGCCCTGGCCACACGGGATGTTGGCGGCATGACCGCACCTTCCGGCCCCTCCCGGACCCTCGTACGCGTGTTCACTCAGCGTTTCAGCTGCACCCGGCGCGGGGCCCGCCTCGCCCGCCAGCTGGCCCTCGTCGAGCTCCACGACTGGGGCATCCCGGAATCCCACCCGCTCTCCGTCGACGCCGGGCTCCTCGTGGCCGAACTCGCCGCCAACGCCGTCGTCCACGGGCGGGTGCCCGGGCGGGACTTCGAGCTCCGGATGACCCTGCTGGAAGGGGTCCTGCGCATCGAGGTCTCCGACGCCCGCCGCGACCGCCGGCCCGCGGTGCGTCCGCACGCCCACCAGGCCGAATCCGGCTACGGGCTCCGCATCGTCGACGCCCTCGCCGCCGACTGGGGGGTCACGGACCGGCTGATCGGCAAGACCGTCTGGGCCGAGCTGACCCACCGCGCGGGGGTGCGGACGTAGCGGCATGCGGCGTTGTCGGTGGCGGCCGCTGTCCGCCGAGGCGGCGCGGGAGCGGGACGCGGCCGGGCTGCCGTACGTCGTGGAGTACCGGATACCCGGCCGGGAGGCTCCGCTCGAAGTCAGGCTCGTCTCCTGGCAGGTACACCACGTGGGCCTCTGGGTCTACGACGAGCAGGGCCGCCGCGTCCAGGAGGTCGACTACCGGCTCCTGGACGGGGACCGGCTGCTGACCCGGCGGACACGCCGCTGGGGCTACGCCGGGCCCGGGATGCCGGAGTTCGACGAGGAGGCCTCCCGGACCACCGTGACCCTGCACCCCGACGGCCGGGGCCGTCTGGTGCGGGAACCGAGGGGTTCCAAGGGGGGATCGACGTACACCACGGCCGAGGTCACCGAGGAGGAGCGGTGGATGGACCGCCCGGAGTTCGGGTGCTGGCCCGTGCTCTCGGCGCAGGTGCACGGGCTGGCGGAGCCGGTCACCGTCCGGGAGGCGGCCGTGGAGCGACGGGTCGCCGGCGTGGAGTCCGAGCCCGCCGACCGCTGGCGGGCTCCCCGGCCGGGCGAGGCCGGCCCACTGGACGCGCTGTTCCGCCCCGGGACGCGCATGACCACGCCGGCCGACCCCGAGATGACGGTCGTCGAGCCGGTGCGGCGCGGGACCCTGCACGTGCCGAGCGGACTGCTGGGCATCGACTGCCCGCTGGACGGCAGGGGGCCGCGCCTGACCGTGCCCGTGCCGCCCGGGGAGTACCCGCTCGAAGAGGGTCGGATCACCTTCGGGTACGTCTGCATGTACGAAGAGCGCTGGGTGGACCGCACGGACACCACGGCGGTCCGGCTGTGCGTGAGCGATGCGCCCGCGGTGTCCTGGGAGATGGCCATGGCGCCGGAGGACGATCCCCGGCTGCTCGGCGAGGGCGAGGTGTACTGCTTCTCCACGGATGGCGCGACGGGTGCCTTCGCCGATGCCCGTGCGTGGGGACCGCTCCAGGAGCGTTTCGACCGGGTGATGGCGGACAGCGATGCGGACGACGGGGTGCCGGACGCCGGTTCCATCTTCCTCGTGCGGACCCGCGAGCCCGTCTCCGGCGCCGAGCTGGCCGCGTTCGCGGTGTGCTCGGACGGGGACCATCCGGTCTGGGTGGGCAGGTCCGCCGACGGGGACGTGGTCGGTGTGGTGGTGCTGATCGACAGGATGCCCGAGCTCGCGGCGCCCTGACCCCCGGCCGCCGGGCGGGCGTTCAGGGGCGCCAGCGGGGCGCCTCGTCGTCCGGGGTGTCGGGGCTGGCGAAATGGAACGGCACGCCGAGGTGGGCGGCCAGGGCGGTGCCCGCGCGGGTGGCTGCCGCCGCCGAGGGGTGGTGGAGGCCGCCGGTGTCGGCGCCGTCCAGGGCGCGTTCCGCCGCGCCCCAGTAGATCGTGGCGAGGCCCTTCTGGCCGGCGGGGTCGTCCGTGATGGCCAGCAGGTTCACGAACCAGCCGTGGACGGTGTCCCCGTCCCAGACCGCCTCGACCGCCACGACCTTGGCCCGGATGCCGTGGGCCAGGGCGGCGAGCGAGTCCAGGTCGATCGGATCGTCGGGGGTGCGGGCCACCCGGTCGCCGAGGTGTACGTAGCGCAGGTGGACGATGTTCTGGGCCTCCCGCAGGCCGATGCCCCGGGCACGGCCCGCCTCCCACACCAGGTTGATCGCACGCATCAAGCCGTCCTGGAGGACGTAGCCGTCGACCTGCGTGCGGATGCCCGCCGGGAGCGCCTCCCAGAGTTCGTTGAAGTCCTGATCCACGCCGTGCGCCCCTCGGTTCGTCATGGCGTCATGATCGGCAGGGTGGCGGCGGGCCGTCGAGGGGTTTTCGGGACCGGCCGGCCCTCGTCCCGCCCCGGCCGCCCCGTCAGAGGTACTGGGCGAACTCGTCCAGGGTGCGCAGGACTTCCGGCTTCGCGGCCGAGGGGAGTTGGAGGACGACCTCCTCGATGCCGAGGTCGGCGTAGTGGCTCATCTTGCCGGGCGTGGGACGGACCGCGTACGGGACCACCTGGAGGGTCTTCGGGTCGCGTCCGGCCGTCTCCCAGATCTGGCGCAGCACCGGGATGGATTCGCCGAGGCCGCCACCGCCGATGGGGAGCCAGCCGTCGGCGTGGTCGGCGATGGCCGCGAAGAGCTTGGGGCCGGCCGCGCCGCCGATCAGGGTGCGCGGGCCGTACAGGGATGCGCCGGGGCCGAGTTCGCGCGGCGCCTGGACCGGCTTCGGGTGGGCGGCGCTGGCCCGGACGGAGCAGTACTGGCCGACGTACGCGGTGGGCTCGGGGGACCACAGGGCGCGCATCAGCGCCATCCGGTCGCGGACCAGGTCCCGGCGGGTGCGCCACTCGACGCCGTGGTCGGCGGCCTCCTCGACGTTCCAGCCGTAGCCGATGCCGAGCGTGAAACGGCCGTGGGAGAGGTGGTCCAGGGTGGCGACCTGCTTGGCGAGGTCGATCGGGTCGTGCTGGGCGACCAGGGTGATGCCGGTGCCGAGGTGCAGCCGCTGGGTGACCGCGGCGGCCTGGCCGAGGGCGACGAAGGGGTCGAGGGTGCGCCCGTACATCTCGGGGAGTTCACCGCCCATGGGGGCGGCGGTCTCCCGGCTGACCGGGATGTGGGTGTGCTCCGGGAGGTAGAGGCCGGAGAAGCCGCGCTCTTCGAGGCTGTGGGCCAGCCGGACGGGGGAGATGGTGCGGTCGGTGAGGAAGATGGTCGTGGCGATCCGCATGCGCTCTGGCACCTCCGAGACGTGGGACCCGCCACGGTACGGGCTGGGCCCGCGAATGTTGAGGGGGCGTCAGGTGTCGGGGGCGCGGTTCAGCCGCGGGGATAGCGGGCCAGCCAGCCGGGGGAGGCGGCGGTGGGGCCGTGCAGGCTCGGGCCCTGGGTGAGCTCCAGGGCGAAGTCGTCGGCGAGTTCCAGCAGCGCGGCGCGGCCTTCGAGCTCGGCGAGCCAGGCGGCCGGGAGGGCCGTCTCTCCGTGCAGGGCGCCCAGCAGGGCCCCGCACAGGGCGCCGGCGGCGATGGAGTCACCGCCGTGGTTGACGGCGAGGCGCAGGCCCTGCGGGACGTCCTCGGCGACCAGGGCGCAGTAGAGGGCGACGGCGAGGGCGTCGGCGGCGTCCTCGGGCCCGTCGCCGCCGGGGGAGAGGGATTCGACGGCATCGGGCCCGGGCGAGCCCTGCGTGACGGCGGCCAGGGCGCGCTGAAGGGCGTCCGTGACGGGCTGGTGCCCGGGGCGGGCGCCCAGCAGACCGAGGGTGCGCTGGACGACGGAGTCGAGGGAGTCGCCGCGGACCAGGCCGTGGACGATGACGGCGACGGCTCCGGCCGACAGGTGGGCGGTGGGGTGGCCGTGGCTCTGCGCGGCGCACTCGACGGACAACTGGAGGACGAGGGCGGGCTCCCAGCCGACCAGCAGCCCGAAGGGTGCGGAGCGGGAGGCGGCGGCCGCGTCGCGGGCGGTGGGGTTCTTCGGCTGTTCGAGGGTGCCGAGGACGTCGTCGGCGAAGCCGGTCAGGCAGGCGCGGTGCGGGGCGCGGCGGGCGTAGAGCCACTCCTCGCGCCCCAGCCAACCGTTGTCCTTGCGGCGTTCGTCGGGGCCCCAGTCGTGCTGGGTGGCGGCCCAGCGCAGGTACGCGTGGTGGAGGTCGGTGGGCGGGTGCCAGGCGCCGGTGTCGCGGCGCACGTGGGCCCGGATCAGCCCGTCCACGGTGAAGAGGGTGAGCTGGGTGGCGGCGGTGACCCGGCCGCGGCGCCCGAGGGCGGGGGCCGGACCGGTCAGGCCGTCCGGGCCGTGGGCCTCGCGGAGGGCGGCGAGGGAGAGGCCGGCGGCGGGTGCGCCGAGGGCGTCGCCGAGGGCGGAACCGAGGAGGGTGCCGCGGACGCGGCTGCGGAAGTCCTGCTGTTCGGCGCGGCCCCAGATGCCGGTGGCGATGCCGCGGCCGAGGGTGCGGTTCGCCCCGGCGGGAGCCGGTCCCGCGCCGGGGCCCGCGCCGGGGCCGTGACCGGACGCGGCCGGGCCGCCGCCCGCCGGGCGATGACCGCCCGCGGGGCCGGGGCCAGGGCTACCGGCCGGGCTCGTGTCCGCCCGACGATGGCCGCCGACCGGCGCGGGCCCGGTGGCCCCCGCCGGGCCGTGACCGTCAGCGGGACCGGGAGTGCCGGCCGGGCCGGGGCCGCCTGTGAGGCTGGGGGTGCCTGCGGAGTCGTGGCCGCCCGTGGGGCCGGAGGCGCCCGCGGGGGTGGTGGCGTCCGCCGGGCCGTGGCCGCCCGTGGGGCCCGGGGCGTCTGCCGGGCCTTGACCGCCCGCCGCGTCGTGGCTGCCTGCCTGGCCGGGGCCGACTGCGGGGCCATGGCCGCCCGCGGGGCCAGAGGTGCCTGCGGGGCCACCGGTGCCCGCGGGGGTGGTGGCGTCTGCCGGGCCGTGGCCGCCGGGCGGGTTGGCACCGCCCGCAGGGACAGAGGTGACCGCGATGCCGGGGTCGGCCGGCGTGACGGGAGGGGCGGGGGCGTGCAGGGAGAGGGCGGGGGCGTCGGCCGTCGGGTTCTCGCCCGGGCCGGCCGTGGAGGCTGCGGGGCCGTGCCCGACCGGGCCCGTCGCGGAGCCCGTGTCGTTCGTACCGTTCACTGCGTCCATTCCCGGCACCGCGCCCCCCGCTGACGAGTCCACTCGATGCCCGGCGCCCCTACCCGTACCCGCCGCGCACGCGAACCCGCACTGTAGTGGACAGGATCGATCGAAACCGGAAGCAGTCGGCCAGAGATCCCGTAAGTGAGCGCAGACCGGCCAGAATCCGAATACTTCCGGCCGCGACCCGGCAGGTGGCACGTTTTGTCAGTTGCCTTCGGGTCGGTCGTTTTCGGTCACGCCTCGTTCATCGGACGTTCTCCGCGGCCACCCAGCCTCGGAGCCATGAAGAAGGCCCTCCTCGCCGCGACCGCCGTCGCGACGCCCGTGAGCTGAAGGAGCTGAAGAAGGACCTCCTGGTCGGCTGATCCGGACCGGCCGACCGGCCACGAGCGGGATACCGACCGGCCGGCCGGGATCCCCTTCCGTTCAGTCCAGTACGGGGAGCAGTTCGGGCAGGTGCCCGTCCGAGGCGCGGGCCGCTTCCTGCCGCTCCTGCGGCACCTCCCCGTACAGCGTCGTACGGGCCTTCGCGGGCCGCCCGGCCGCCTCCGCGACCGCGATCAGGTCCTGCACCGACTTGTACGAGCCGTAACTCGACCCGGCCATGCGCGAGATGGTCTCCTCCATCAGCGTGCCGCCCAGGTCGTTCGCCCCGGACCGGAGCATCTCGGCCGCGCCGTCCGCCCCCAGCTTCACCCAGCTCGTCTGGATGTTGTGGATGTGCGGGTGCAGCAGGATCCGGGCCATCGCCGTCACCGCCCGGTTGTCACGGACCGTCGGACCCGGCCGCGCGATGCCCGCCAGGTACACGGGCGCGTTGGTGTGGATGAAGGGGAGCGTCACGAACTCCGTGAAGCCACCGGTCTGCTGTTGGATCCGCGACAGCGTGCGGAAGTGGCCGAGCCAGTGCCGCGGCTGGTCCACGTGCCCGTACATCATCGTGGACGAGGAGCGGATGCCGAGCTCGTGCGCGGTGGTGATGACGTCGATCCAGTCGGCCGTCGGCAGCTTGCCCTTGGTCAGGACCCAGCGGACCTCGTCGTCCAGGATCTCCGCCGCCGTACCCGGGATCGAATCCAGGCCCGCCTCCTTGGCCGCCGTCAGCCAGTCCCGTACGGACATCCCCGTGCGGGTCGCCCCGTTGACCACCTCCATCGGCGAGAAGGCGTGCACGTGCATGCCGGGCACCCGCTGCTTCACCGCGCGCGCGATGTCGAAGTATGCCGTCCCGGGCAGGTCCGGGTGGATGCCGCCCTGCATGCACACCTCGACCGCGCCCACGTCCCAGGCCTGGGCGGCCCGGTCGGCGACCTGGTCGAGGGAGAGGGTGTAGGCGTCGGCGTCCGTGCGGCGCTGCGCGAAGGCGCAGAAGCGGCAGCCGGTGTAGCAGACGTTGGTGAAGTTGATGTTCCGCGTGACGATGTAGGTGACCTCGTCGCCCACCACCGACCTGCGCAGGTCGTCGGCGATGCGGCACAGCGCGTCCAGGGCCGGGCCGTCCGCGTGGAGCAGCGCCAGCGCCTGCGCGTCCGTCAGCTTCGTCGGATCGTCGGCGGCCTGGGCGAGGGCGCCCCGTACGTCGGTGTCGATGCGCTCCGCCACCATGCCGGGCGCGGCCGCCTCCCGCAGCGCCTCCCAGTCCCCGTACACGTCGTCGAAGTCGTCGCGGCGGTCGCCGGTGCGGCCCTCGGTGTCGATGGTGGCGTGCAGGTCGGTGCGCCCGTACGCGGTGAAGCCCTCGTCGGGTTCCTGCCAGGGCCGGCCCTCGACCGTGGCGGCCTCGTCGGCCAGCCCGGTCTGTGGATCGGCCAGCGCCCGCACGTGCGGCAGCAGGCGCGGGTCCAACCAGGGTTCGCCGCGCTGGAGGAACTCCGGATAGATGGTGAGGCGTTCGCGCAGCTCGAAGCCGGCGGCGGCGGTGCGTGCGGCCAGCTCCTCGATGTGCGGCCAGGGGCGCTCGGGATTGACGTGGTCGGGGGTCAGCGGGGAGACCCCGCCCCAGTCGTCGATGCCCGCCCCGATGAGCAGCGCGTACTCGGCGTCCACCAGGTTCGGCGGGGCCTGGATCCGCGCGCTCGGGCCCAGGATGTGCCGGGCGACGGCGATGGCGGCGGCCAGCTCCTCCAGCTCCGCGTCCGGCATGCCGCGCATGGCGGTGTCCGGCTTGGCGCGGAAGTTCTGGACGATGACCTCCTGGATGCCGTGGTAGGCGCGCTGGATCCGCCGGAGCTCGAAGAACGCCTCGGCCCGCTCCTCGTAGGACTCGCCGATGCCGATGAGCACGCCGGTGGTGAAGGGGACGTTGGAGCGGCCGGCGTCCTCCAGCACCCGCAGTCGTACGGCCGGGTCCTTGTCGGGGGAGCCGTGGTGGGGGCCGCCCGGCTCGGACCACAGGCGGGTGGCGGTGGTCTCCAGCATCATGCCCATGCTGGGCGCGACCGGCTTGAGCCGCTGGAGGTCGGACCAGGACATGACGCCGGGGTTGAGGTGCGGCAGCAGGCCGGTCTCCTCCAGGACCCGGATCGCCATGGCGCGGACGTAGGCGAGGGTGTCGTCGTAGCCGTGCGCGTCGAGCCACTCGCGGGCCTCGGGCCAGCGGTCCTCGGGGCGGTCGCCGAGGGTGAAGAGCGCTTCCTTGCAGCCCATTGCCGCGCCCTGGCGGGCGATGTCGAGGACCTCGTCGGGGGAGAGGTACATCCCGTGGCCGCTCTTGCGGAGCTTGCCGGGGACGGTGACGAAGGTGCAGTAGTGGCACCTGTCGCGGCAGAGGCGGGTGAGGGGGATGAAGACCTTGCGGGAGTAGGTGATGACACCGGGCCGCCCGGCGGCGGTGAGCCCGGCGTCCCTCACCCGTGCGGCGGAGGCGGCGAGGTCGCCCAGGTCCTCGCCGCGCGCCTGGAGGAGTACGGCCGCCTCGGTCGCGTCGAGCGCGACGCCGTCGCGGGCCCGCCGGAGCGCGCGGCGCATCGCGTTTTCGGTCGGAGCGTCACTCGGAGTGGTCATGGGCCGAGCATACGATCCGACGTTGCGGCGGTGGGGCGGCCGGGGAGTGGCTCATCTCATCAGCTCACCCGCGTTGACCAGCAGCGACTGGCCGGTTATCGCCCGCGCCCGGTCGGAGGCGAAGAACACCGCGGCATCCGCCACGTCCCCGTCGGTGGCGAGATCGGGCAGTGCCATGCGCTGCGTGAGCCGGGCGTGCACCTCGGCTTCGGGGACGCCCTCGGTATGGGCGGTGAAGGTGACGAAGGCCTGCACGGGCGGCCCCCACATCCAGCCGGGCAGCACGGTGTTGACGCGGATCCGGTGTGGGCCGAGCTCGCGGGCCATGGAGTACATGGCGGAGGTCAGCGCCCCCTTGGAAGCGGCGTACGCGGCCTGCTGCACCTCGTTGGGCGCGGCGACGGCGGACTGCGTCCCGATGACCACGACGGCCCCGCCGCGCTCCTTGAGGCCGGGCAGGGCGGCCCGGGTCATCCGCAGGGTCCCCAGCAGGTTCACGTCGATGATCTGCTGCCAGGTCCCGAAGTCGGCGTCCTGCAGCCCTCCGAAGTACGAGTCCCAGGCGGCGACGTGCACGACGCCGTCGATCCGGCCGAAGCGCGTGAGCGCGAGCGCGGCGAGCGCCTCGCACTGCGCCTCGTCGGTGATGTCGGTCGCCAGGTGCGCGGTGTGCGTGCCGTCGGGGTCGATCTCCGCGGCGGATTTGGCGAGATTCGCCTCGGTCCGCGCCCCGAGCACGGCGTTCCCGCCGTCGCGCACGACGGCGGCCGCCACCTGATGCCCGAGCCCGGCCCCGACCCCGGAGACGATGACGGTCTTCCCTTGCAGCAGCATGACGGACCTCCGGGGCACACGACTATATCTGACGGCGCGTCAGGCTACGGTGTGGGTGCGACGGTGTGAAGGGTCGCGGACCTGAAGAGCGGCGGAGGCGGCGGCCGCCGTTGCCGCCGGCGGCTCGTGCGGCTTCGTCATCCACGGGTCACCACAGGGGCAGCCCCGCGCGCCGGAGCTTCAGCAAGGATTCGGACCCGAAGGCTTCCAGGTCGGCCGCATAGGGCCGTACGCCCGGGTGGTCGCCGCAGAAGGTGACGTTCGCCGTGAGGTGGTCGTCGTTCAGGCCGCCGTAGGACAGGGAGACGTACGCGGAGACCTCCACGGCGGAGCGCAGCGCGTCCGTACGCAGAAGACAGCTGCGCGCGTACGCCACGCAACGCCGCAGCAGCCTCGACTCCCGCTCCTCCCCGGCGGCCGGGAGGTCGTGGTCCGTCATGCCGCGACCGTTGACGGTGTACTCCTCGTGCACCACGTCCGAGAACGGTCCCGGCGGAGCCGACTTCAGCGCCGACAAGACGTGCGCGCCGCCGGAGGTGACCTCCCAGCCGCCTTCGGCGATCCGAAGGAATCCGGGAGGAACCTCGTCCGGGGTGATGCCCCCGGTGTCGACCCGGCCCAGCAGGCGGGCCATCGAGCGGTTCATTTCCATGCGCCGTCCTCCCCCGGGTCACCTTGCCGGTCAGCCGCGCCCGGCGAGCAGCGTCCGGCGAGCAGCGTCCGCACGTGCGCGTTGCCGCTGCGGTACAGATGATCGGCCAGCGCCTGCCCGGCCGGCCCGTCGGCCCGGTGCACCGCGGCGACGGCATGGGCCATGACGCGACCCGACGGAGCGGCCCGCAGGATCTGCAGGACGAGCTCCACGGCCAGATCCTCGTCGACGACGACAACGGAGTTGGCGAGATCGACGAGCTGGGTCGCCACGTCGAACCGGCACGGGATCCCGGCCGTGAGGGACCCGAGGCTTCGGCGGACGACGTCACGGATGTCCGGAAGACAGGCCCGCACCACGTCCTCGTCCAGGTGGTCCCCGAGCTTCTCCTCGAAGTACTCGCGGTCGGCCATCCGTATCAGCGACCGGAAGGTCTCCACCCGGAGCGCCGAAGACCCCTTCTCCTCGGCCAGCTCCCTACTGTCCGCCGCGGCTGCGGAGAGGTGCCCGTAGCTGCAGTCCACGGAGAACTTGCGGTCGATGACCAGGTCGTACCAGGGCGCCTTCCGCGGCTCAAGGCACGCCTCCCGCACCATCCGGTACCCCACGGGCTCACCCCAGGCCACCAGCGCCAGGCAGGCCAGAAACCTCTCGCGGTCCGCCGCCGACGCATCCCCGAGCAGGGAGACGAGCCCGGGCACGCGCTCCCGGTGCTCGGCGTGGTCGTAGCCGTCGTAGATGACGTCGTCGACGTCGTCGGTCCGCCGCCCCGCGAAATCGATTCCGAGCAACCCGTCGAACCGCGTCATGCCCCCTGCCCTCCTGCCCTCTGCTGATGCCCCGGGTTCGCTCAGAGCGGTCGTGCCGCGCTGCGGAATTTGTTCAGGGCGGCTGTGACATCGCCTCGGACGCCATCGTCAGCGGGCAGCGCTTCCAGCGTCGCATCGGTCAGTTCCTCGGCGGCGCGGAGCACGGCGGCTGCCAGCGCGGCGCGGCTGACCACTGCCAATTTTCCCGATGTGGACGTCACGCTGATCCCGGCCTTCGTCGCCCTGAAGGCCAATCGGAAGGAGCTGCCCACGCCGACGAAGGACGCGGTGGTGCTTCGCCCCTGCAACAAGACGCGCAGGGTGTCGAGGAGCAGGACGACGGAGATGTGGATCATCATCCCCTGATCGGGGCTCCTGCCGGCCGAGCTCGTTCCTCCCAGCTCCCCCTGCCAGACCATGTCTCCGAAATCGAAACCGCTGGGATCCCCCTGGCCGGGTCGGAGGGTGAACCTCACGATCACGACTCGCGGCTCCCCTTCCGGGCGGGATCGCGCAGCACGCGGGCGATGTCGATGTCCGTCGTGAGAGCGCTCAGCCGGGGAGGGACCCGTGAGTCGTCCAGGACGACGGCATGGAGGCGGTCCCCGACCTGTGGAGGCGGTACGTCCGGCGACCACCAGGACGGATGCTTGGCCTGGTCGACGAACCCGGTGATGCCATCGGCGTCGACCTGCGACCCATAAGGGGCAACAGCGGTGACGACGACGTCGACTTCCTGGTGATCCACCAGCGTCACGGGGACCTCCACCACGGAGGGCCCACCCGTACTGCCAGCTGCTGATCGCGGTCGACGAGGTCCGCGACGACCTTCACCCTCCCCGCGACCCGGGCTCCCATGGGGTACCGGCTCTTGAGGTGCCCCCAGGATCCATCGCTCACGCGGTCACCTCCCCACCCGTGCACTCGAATCGAACACAGCCTTTCACGCCGGCGCCCCGGTGGACGGTACGGGGTCCCTCGGGCCCGGGCTCGCTCCCGGCCGCGGGCCCGGCACGATCCGCCTCGGGCCGTGCCCCGGGCGCGGCGTGCCCGAGTCAGATCGTGACGCGGGCACAGGTGTGAAGGGGCCGGCACGCCCCGCCCCACCCCTGAGCCGGGGAGATCGACGGCTCAGTCCGGAAGGTCGTCACAGAACGGAACCATGCCTGTCCCCCAGTCGAAGCGGAATTTCCGGTGTGGCCGGGTCGAAGCTTACGGAGATTCCGCAGGGGGGTGTGTTCAGGTTTTGGTGGACCCATCCGTCGATTGCCAGGGCTGCTACTTCCGCCTGGTAGTCGGCGCCGGGGTAGGCGAAGGAGTTGATGACAACGATTCGGTGCCCGTCGGCGATGGGTGAAAGCTCTGTGGTGTGGAGTGAAAGTCCGTACGCAAGCCATGCGGCGTCCTTCCAGTAGACGTGGCCCACTGGAAGGCGCAGGTGCAGGCGTTGGTCCAGCTGGATGGCTCCCGATGGCGCGGATTCGGATTCTTCCGTGTGCGCCAGAAGATCGGCGGCCAGGCCGATTCCATCCTTCATGAACCTGTATTTGTACTGCACGCCAATCCCCGAGACTTCAGCATGTGGAATATGTTCCGGTCGAAGAAATTTTAGCTGCCGTATTTTTGTGGCATTCCGGCATCCTCGTCTCTTCCTCCTTGAACGGCGGATGCCTGCCTTTTCCCTGCGCATGGTCCGCAGTGGCGTCCCCGTCGCGTCGACGGTCGATGCTCCGCGGGGGATGATCGGAGATGACCACACCCTCGTGGTGGAGGTCCGCGGCACGAGGCGAGGACGTGAGGGCATGGCACTCCCGCATACTTCCGGCGCGCCCCGGCGCGCTCGGCTGTGGGCCCTGCTGGCGGTGGCCTGTGCGGTGCTCGCCGCGCTGACGCTGCTGGCCGAGGGCATCGTCGGGGGACTGCTCGTCCTCGTCGTCGGGGTGGCCGGGGCGGCTCTCACGGCCATGGGGACCTGGTGGGTGGTGTCTCATCGCGGGGCGGTGCGGTTCGTGGGGACCCTGTTGGTGGTGGGCGCGCCCGTGGCCATCCTGCTCATCTACGCGCACGCGGACCTGTGGCCCATCGCGCTGTTGGCCATCGCCCTGTGGGCGGCCGCCGTGGCCTGTGCGCGGACCGGGCTGCGCGCCGCGCGCCGGCCCGACGGCATGCGGGCCGTCGCGCGCGCCGCCCCCCGCAACCCGGTGCTGATCATGAACCCGAAGTCCGGCGGCGGGAAGGTCGGCCGCTTCGGCCTGGTCGAGAAGGGAGAGGCGCTCGGCGCCCGCGTGGTGGTGCTCGACCCGGCGGTCGTGACGGACGTCGCCGCCCTCGCCCGGCAGGCGGTGGCCGACGGGGCGGACCTGCTCGGGGTGGCGGGCGGCGACGGCACCCAGGCCCGGGTGGCCGAGGTGGCGGCCGAACACGACCTGCCGTTCCTCGTGATTTCCGCGGGCACCCGGAACCACTTCGCCATGGACCTCGGGCTGGACCGCGAGGACCCGGCCCGGTGCTTGGACGCGCTCGCCGACGGGGAGGAGCTCAGGGTCGACCTGGGGGTCGTGGGCGGCCAGGCCTTCGTCAACACGGCCTCGTTCGGCGTCTACGCGGAGATCGTGCAGCGGCCGGAGTACCGGGACGCCAAGGCGGATTCGGCACTGGCCGCAATGCCCGACCTGCTCATGGGATACGCCGGCACCACGCTCGACGCGGTGACCGACGAGAAACGGCTGGAGTCGCAGCAGGCGCTGCTCGTCAGCAACAACCCGTACACGTCCTCCGAGCCGATGGGCGCCCGCAGGTCCCGCCTCGACCGCGGGGAGCTGGGCGTCCTCGGCATCCGGGTGAACAGCGCGGCCCAGGCGGCCGAGGTCGCGCTGCGCGGTGCGCGGGCGGCGGGCCTGCACGTGCTCACCTCCCGCCAGGTCGTCGTCCGCTCGGCCGCGGAACGCATCGCCGTCGCCGTGGACGGCGAGGCGTTGACCATGCCCACACCCGTGACCTGCTCCATCCGTCCGGGCGCCCTGCGCGTCCTGGTGCCCAGGGTCCGCCCGGGGGCCCCGCCGACCGCGCCGCCCATGCAGTGGAGCGCGGTCCTCGCCCTGGCCTTCAACCGGCCGGTGGCGGGCCAGGGCGACTGAAGCCCGCGATGCCCGGCCCGCGATGCCCGGCCCGCGATGCCCGGCCCGCGATGCCCGGCCCGGGATGCCCGACCTCCGGTGCGGCCGCACAATGAGCCGTACCCGTGTTCGCAGCGGATTGGAGACGTCCGTGAAGGACCTCAAGTTTGAGCAGAAGAGCTCCCTTTCCCGCCTCGAGGTCGCCGACCAGCTCTCCGCACTCGCGGAGGCGCTGCGCCACGGCGGCAATGCCGAACTGGAACTCGGCCCCGGGAAGATGAGCCTGCGCGTCCCCGACGAGCTCCGCACCGAGATCGAGGTCGAGATCGGCGACGGGGAGATCGAGATGGAGATCGAACTCAAGTGGCCCACCGCGCAGGCCGGGGCCGCGTGACAGCGCACCCGGAAGGCGGCCCCCCGGAAGGCGGCGGTCCCCCGGAGGGCGGCGGCCCCCCGGAAGGCGGCGGTCCCCCGGAGGGCGGCGGTCCCCCGGAGGGCGGCCCGCCGGAGGGCGGCCCCCCGGAGTGGGAGGTGGGCCGCGAGGACTACACCGGCGCCGTCTACGGCTCCCTGCTCGCCGCCTCCGTGGTGGTCGGCGCCGGGACCCTCGGCAAGTACCCGAGGCTGGAACTCGTCGCGCTGCTCCTCGGTACCGGGGTGGTGTTCTGGGCCGCGCACGTCTTCTCCCGACTCTTCGGGGCCCGCATGGTGAACCGGCTGAGCTGGGACGTGGTCCGCAGTACGTCCAAGGAGGAGCGTCCGATCATCAAGGCGGCCGTCCCCCCGGCCGTCGCCGCGGGCATCGCGCCGCTGTTCGGCCTGGGCGCCACGGGCATCGCCTGGCTGGCGCTCGCGGTCGCCCTGATCGGACAGGTCGGCTGGGCCACCGTGGCCGCCAGCCGCGCCGGAGCCTCACGCCGGCTGATGGCCCTGGCCGGTGTGATCAACCTGTTCCTCGGGCTGCTCATCGTGCTGCTCAAGGTCGCCCTCGCCCACTGAAACCGCGGCCCCGGTCCCCAGTAGCGGCCCCCGGCCGCTCCCCGGCTACTTCCCCCCGTACTCCGCCAGCGCCGCGCGCAGCCGGTCGACGCCCTCGGCGATCTCGGCCGGCGCGTGCGTCGTGAAGTTCAGGCGCAGGGTGCGGGGGTCCGGCGCGGTGGCGTAGAAGGGGGCGCCCGGGACGAAGGCGACGCCGTGGGCGACGGCCGTCCCGAGGAGGTCCGTCGCGTCGTGGCCCTCCGGCAGGCGGGCCCAGAGGAACATGCCGCCCGCGGGCAGGTTCCACTCGCAGTCGGCCGGCAGGCTCCGGCTCAGGGCGCTCTGCAGGGCGTCGCGGCGCGCACGGTAGGCCGTCCGGACCGTGGATATGTGCGCGTCGAGGTCCACCGCCGCGAGGTAGTGCACCGCGGCCAGCTGGTCCACCGTGGAGGTGTGGAGGTCCGCCGCCTGCTTCGCGACGACCGCGGCCCGCCGCAGCGCCACCGGGGCCCGGAGCCAGCCCAGCCGCAGCCCGGGGGCCATGACCTTCGAGAAGCTGCCGAGCAGGGCCGTACGGTCTTCCGCCCCCGGGTGCGCGGCGAGCCACGGGACGGCGCAGCCCTCGTAGCGGAGTTCCCCGTACGGGTCGTCCTCCACCAGCCACAGTCCGAGCCGGGCCGCGGTCTCCGCGACCGCCGCCCGGCGGGCGGCCGGGAGGGTGCGTCCCGTCGGGTTCTGGAAGGTGGGGACGGTGTACAGCAGCTTCGGCCGTTCGCGCGCCACGATCTCCGCCAGCGCGTCCGGGAGGATGCCTTCCGCGTCGCAGGGCACGGCCACCACCCGCGCCCCCGCCAGGCCGAAGCACTGGAGGGCCGCGAGGTAGGTGGGGTTCTCGACCAGCACTACGTCGCCGGGTTCGATCAGGGTGGCGGTGATGAGGGTCAGGGCCTGCTGGGAGCCCGAGGTGATGAGTACGTCGTCCGGGCCGGTCGGCAGCCCCCGCGCGGTCGCCCGGGCGGCGACGGCCTCGCGGAGCTCCGGGGCGCCCTCGGTGGTCGAGTACTGGAGCGCGCGCCGCGCGGACACCGCGAAGGCGGCGTCGTACGCGGCCCGCAGGCCCTCGGTGTCGAAGAGCTCGGGCGCGGGCAGGCCACCAGCGAGGGAGATGATCCCGGGGCGTTCGGTGAGCGCGAGGATCTCGCGTACGGGGGACCCCTCCGCGGAGGCGGCGCGGGCGGCGAACGCGGGCGGCGCCGCGGCGGCGGCCACGGCAGCGGGTGCGCTCGCGGGCCCGGTCGTAGGCCCGGTCGTAGGCACGGAGGCAGGCACGGTCGCAGGCACGGTCGCAGGCACGGGCAGCTCCTTCAGGAGGCGGGTGCGCGCATCGTAGCGAGGGAAAGTTGTAGACGGCATCTATGTATCAGGTGATGGACGGGCCGCCGGAGGCGTCCGCCCCCTCCCCATCTGATGCTGTATCAGATAGACCGGTTCCATGACGACAGGAGAGCAGGACCCGCAGCAGGACACCCGCGTCGAGGACTACGCCGAGCTCGCGGCCGTCGGCCCCTACGGCGTCCGCCCCGGGCATGCGCTGATCACCATGGTGGAGCCGCACCCGGGCCACGAGTACGCGTACAACCGCTGGTACGAGGACGACCACTACTACGCCGGTGCCATGGCCATGCCCTGGATGTACGCGGGCCGCCGCTGGGTGGCCACCCGCGAGCTACAGGAGCTGCGCTACCCGGAGAAGTCGGCCGTCGCCCAGCCCGTCACGGCCGGCTGCTACATATCGACGTACTGGGTCACCCGGGGGCGTTACGACGAGCACATGAAGTGGACGGTGGGCATCAACAAGCGCCTGAACCGCGACGGTCGGGTCTACCAGGACCGCACCCACGTCTTCACGTCCTTCCAGGACCACGCGGTCACCGTCTACCGCGACGGCGCCGCCGGCCCGCGGGACTTCCATGCCCTGGACCACCCGTACGAGGGTCTCGTCGTCCAGGTCGTCGACGCAGACGGGCCCGAGCAGCGGGCCGAGTTGCTGGAGTGGCTGCGCTCGCGCGCCCTGCCGAAGCGGCTGCACGGAGGTCCGGCCGCGATGGTGACGGTCTTCCGGCCCACGCCGCTGCCGGGCGACCGGATGACGTACGTCAAACAGGTGGAGGGGGTCGACACCCGCCTCACGCTGCTGTGGTTCCTCCAGGAGGACCCCCGGACCTGCTGGGACCGCTTCCGAGGGCTGGACGCGGAGGTCGCGGAGGCGGGGCTGGGGCGGGTGGAGTTGGTGGCGCCGTTCATTCCGACGGTGCCGGGGACCGACCGTTACGTCGATCAGCTGCGCTGAGCGGGTCGCCGGCCCCCCGGGCACGGCCGAGCCCCCTCGGCCAAGACGGCGGGTCGGTCGAGAGGGCTCCAGTCAGTGGTGCAGGTCGTGCAGGTGATGCAGGTGATGTAAGTGGCGCAGGTGTTGCGGGTGGTGCAGCAGACGGGCCCGCTGGTGCTGGACGCGGGGGTCGAACGGCAGTGAAAGCGCGGGCGGTTGGGACGCGCCGTGATGTTCAGGCGAGGCGTCCCAGCCGGCCCTCGGTGACGTCGGCGACGAACGAGGTCCAGGAGTCGGGGGCGAAGGTGAGGGACGGTCCGTCCTGCGCCTTCGAGTCGCGGACGGCGATGGCCTCCATGACAGGGGACTTGACCTCGACGCAGGCGCCGTTGGCGGAGTAGGAGGACTTGATCCAGTTGGTCGTGGCGCCCTGGCGAATAGCCATGTTTCTCTCCGGTGAGCGAGTAGTTCCGGTGGTTCCGGTGTCCTGTCGGCCAATCTTCCGGCTGACCTGATCGACGCTACCGGCAGCTCCTGACGGGTGAAGCGAGCATTCACCCGACCGGGTGGCATATTCCATTCAAGCCTTCTGTGGCTGGGGAGTGACGGTGTACGGTGCCGACCCACCTGCCAAGCGCACGGTGGATATCGTCCGCATCCAGCCCCTACGCGCCCTTGTCGGCATATTCGTTGATGATTCCCGAGATGAAGTCGCGGGTCTGGTCGACATTGAGCGCCTGCGCGCGCAGGTGTTCGTACATCACGCTGTACTTCTGGACGTCGTTGGCCTTCTCCAGGTACAGGTCGCTCGTCACGCCCTCGATGTAGACAACGGTCGAGTCGGACGCGTCCGGGAACTCCAGGATCGCGTACTGGCCGTTCACGCCGGGGTGCGCGCCCAGCTCGAAGGGCATCACCTGCACCGTGACGTGGGGCTGCTCCGACTGCTCTATCAAGTATTCGAGCTGTCGGATCATCAGCTGGGCGTCGCCCACGCGCCGGCGCAGCGCGGCCTCGTCGATCACCGCCCACAGGCGCAGCGGACCGAGGTCCGGGTTGTTGTTGTCCGTATCGGAGAGCCGCTTCTGGCGGTGCATCCGGACCTGGACGCGCTTGTCGACGTCGGCCGGGGCCGTCTCCGGCCACGCGCCGCGGACGAGGGACTGGGCGTACTCCGTCGTCTGGAGCAGCCCCGGGATCACCAAGGGCTCGTACGTGCGAAGGCTGGCCGCGTCCGTCTCCAGGCCGATGTAGACGCTGTACGGGATGTCGCCGAAGGCGTGCCACCAGCCCTGCTGGCGGGAATCCTTGGCCATCTGCATGAGCGAGTCGATGAGGCGGCGGTCCTCGACCTCGTAGACGTCGCACAGGTCGCGGACGTCGCGCTGACTGATGGAGCGGCGGCCGTTCTCCAGTCGGCTGATCTTCGACTGGGAGACGAGGAGGCGCTCGGCGACCTGTTCGGCCGTCATGCCCTTGTCCTCGCGGAGCTTGCGCAACTCCATGCCCAGTCGGCGGCGTCGGACGGTGGGATTGACATTGGACGCCACGTGAACGGCACCTCCGCCTTCTTCTGTCGTTGCAGCTGTCTCTCTGCGTATCTGGTGTTTAGCAGACTGCCACCGAAGCGGGCGGCGCCGCTGGGGAACGGTCCGGAAAACACAGACGCGCGGGGTGGCGGGGTCGGCGAACCGGCCCCGCCACCCCGCGCGCTGGCGGCTCCCGAACCGACCGGGTCCTCGCGGACGTCGGTCTGGGCGGTGGCGTTGCGATGGTGGTGCGGTGAAGCGGTGAAGCGGTGGAACGGGTGATCGGGTGGATCGGGGGTGGGTCGGGGTGGATCAGTGCGCGGCCGCGCGGGCCATCGCGCCCGTCCGGCGCGGCTGCAGCGGAACGCTGCTCGCCGTGACCCGGGCCGGCGGTGCGGGTGCGCGGTCACGGCGTGGCTGTGCGGCCACACCGTTCTGGACGTCCATCACGGCGTGCGCCACGAGTCCGCCCATCGGGTCGTGCCGGATCAGGTCCCGCAGTCGGGACCTGGACGACCGACCCTCGTTGCCGGGGTACAGGTGCTTGCCGAGTCCGACCGCGTGGGCCAGTGCGGCGAGCGCCGCGGTCCGCGGGTCCGGCGGTACGCCGGTGCGGATCGCACTGTCGAGCCGGGCTCGGATCTCCCGGCTGATCTCCGTGTCCGTCGCCTGGTAGCGAGTCGTCGGAAGCACTCCGCACATCTGTCCCGCCACGGCATGGACCATGCCGCAGCGCTCCAGATGGGCGAGGTAAATCTGGCGGAGCCCCAGTCGGGGTCCACCGATCCAGTGGACGGCCCGTACCGGACTGCCGCGCCTGCGCAGCAGTTCCAGTGCGGAGTCCAGAGTCGGATCTCCTGTCGGCCGTGGCATCACCACGGCGATACGATCCCCATCAGGGGCTATCCGTCCTGCCAGAGCCAGCTCCACTAGCTGTGCCCCGGCCAGGCCGAGGTCGAGCGACTGCGGCTGCGCCGTGGTACCCGTGGCCGGGTCCAAGGCGAGCAGCAGAAGCTCCTCCGGAATTGTTCTGCGGCTCCTGCCCATCCATGCCTCCCCGCGTGGATGAGTGACAGGGTGACGCCTCTCACATTCATCTGTCGAGAGCGCGTGGTCGCTTTGTGGGGGAACCCGCAGCTATGTCGTTCTCGTCTAGCACGGGGGCGATGCTCCCGAGACGGGACACTGTTAGACATTCGGACAGCCGGACGTGGCGGCGATGGAGGAGGAACGGTGGCGGGCGAGTCCCCCGACAAGTCGGTAGATGAAGGAGCGCCGGGGGCGGCGGAGTCGTCCGCGGAGCGTGATCCGAGGTTGTCCGTGCTCCGGCCGCGCGATCCCGAGAACGGCGGGTCCACTCGTTCCGGCGAGACCGGTGCCGATGTCGATGTCGATGTCGATGATGCCGAATCCGGATCGGACGCCGACGGGCCCGATGCACCGCAGGCCGGTGCCGGTGCCGATGTGGATGCCGACGCCGGTGCGGATTCCGAGGCACGAGCCGACGGGCCCGATGCGCCGCGGGCCGGTGCCGGTGTCGGTGCTGAGTCCGGTGGCGGGCGTGACCCGCTGCGGGACGCGGTGGCGGCGTGGGTCGCCTCCGCCGACGATGGCGATGACGATGGCGATGCTGCCGAGGCTTCCGCTTCGGCGGACGGAGAGGCGGACTCGGACGAGCCCGACGCCGTCGATTCCGGCACGCCTGAAGCCCGTACCGAGACGTCGGACTCAGATTCCGGTTCCGGTCCTTCCGTCGCCCCCGCGCCGGCCGAGAAGCCCAAGGGCGAGGAGCCCGCGGATAACGAGCGCACTGCCGTCTTCCGCGCCTTCCAGCCCGTCAAGCCGAAGCCCGCGGCTGAGCAGGCGAAGGCCGACGGGCCCGCGGACAGTGAGCGCACTGCCGTGTTCCGCGCCTTCAAGACCGATTCCGTTTCGACTCCTGCCGCCGAGCCGTCGAAGCCCGCGGCTGAGCGGCCGAAGGGCGAGGAGCCGGCGGACAGCGAGCGCACCGCGGTGTTCCGCGCCGTGAAGCCCGCCTCCGCTTCTGCTCCGGCCCCGGCTGCTGGGCCGAAGCCCGCGGCTGAGCGGCCGAAGGGCGAGGAGCCGGCGGACAGCGAGCGCACCGCCGTCTTCCGCGTTCCGAAGGTGGACGCGGCCGAGGCGGCGGCTGCCCCGAAGTCGGACCCCGCCAAGCCCGCTGCCGCGAGGCCGGCCCTGGCCAAGCCGACCGCGGCCGAGCCCGCCGCCAAGCCCGCGGAGGCCGAGCCTGCCGCGGCCAAGCCTCCGGCCGCCAAGCCCGCCGCCGTGGCCAATCCCCCGGCCGCCAACGCTGCCGGGGCCAAGCCCGCCGGGGCCAAGCCCGCCGGGGCCGAGGCCGCGGTCGAGCCGCCCAAGGGCAGCACCTTCGTGCCGCTGCGTCCGGAGGGCATCGCGCCCGCGGCCGAACCGCGGCCGAAGGTTCCGGTGCCGCCCGCCGTCGCGCGGCTCGACCACTCCGAGCGGACCACGCAGCAGCCGCTGCCGCCCAAGCCGCCGCTCGACATGCTCGCGGACCTCACGAACAACCCGCCCCCGCCGCCGAGCCCGATGCGCACCGCCATCCGGCGGGTCAAGATCTACGCGCCGCTCGTGGCGCTCCTGGTGGTCATCCTGGCCGTCGTGCAGCTGGTCCGCCCGCTGCCCGAGCCGAAGCTCGTCATGACCGGCAAGTCCTCGTACACCTTCGAGGGCGGCAAGCCCCAGCTGCCGTGGCCCACCGAGGGGCAGGCGTACATGGCGGCCGCCGGTCTCGGCACGCTCGGCCAGTCCGGCGAACAGAAGCCCGTACCGATCGCGAGCGTCACTAAGTCGATGACGGCGTACATCATCCTGCGCGACCACCCCATCAAGAAGGGTGAGCAGGGCGAGATGATCGAGATCGACAAGACGGCCGAGACCGAGGGCAAGAAGAACAACTCGACCGACAACGAGTCCACCCTCGACACGGTCAAGGAGGGCGACAAGATCTCGGAGTACGACGCGATCGCCGCCCTGATGATCCCGTCGGCCAACAACATCGCCCGGCTGCTCGCGCGCTGGGACTCCGGGTCGCAGGAGGCGTTCGTCAAGAAGATGAACGACACCGCGAAGGAACTCGGCATGACCAACACGACGTACACGGACCCCTCGGGTCTGGACGCGACCACGGTCAGCACCGCCGAGGACCAGGTGAAGCTGGGCCTGAAGCTCGTCGAGATCGAGACGCTGCTCGACATCACCAAGAAGCCCAACTGGGTCGACCCGTACAACAAGAGCTGGCGGAACTGGAACGGCCTCACCGGACCGGCCGGCGCGCTCGGCATCAAGACCGGTACGACGACCAAGGCCGGCGGAAACCTCCTCTTCGCCGCCCAGAAGAAGGTCGGCAACACCAACCAGCTGATCGTCGGAGCCGTCCTCGGCCAGCACAAGCCGTCGATCATCGACACCGTGCTCGCCGCGAGCAAGGAGCTGATGGTCGCCACCCAGAAGGCACTCGACGGCGCGACCGTCGTGAAGAAGGGCCAGGTCGTCGGGTACGTCGACGACGGGCTCGGCGGCCGGACGCCGGTCGTGGCCACCGCCGACGTGCAGGCGGTCGGCTGGGCCTCGCTGACCGTGGACCTCAAGCTCGCGAACGGCGGGGGCAAGCTGCCGCAGACCGCGGCGGCCGGTACCGAGGTCGGCGTGCTGACCGTCGGCGAGGGCGCGAGCCAGGTGAAGGTGCCGGTGGCGCTGAAGAGCGACCTCGCGGCGCCGAGCATCGGCAGCAAGCTGACGCGCGTCGGCTGACATCCGGTGAGAGCGTAGATCCGGCGCCCCGGGCAACCCCGGGGCGCCGGGCCGCGTCTAGGCCCCCGGGAAGTTCGTGTACTCATGGGTTGGGGAGTGCGGCAGTGACCACCACTGAGCAGCAGGGTTGGCACCAGGAGGCCATCCCGTCGGCCGACGGCGCTGCTTCCGGGGTGTCCGCGTCCGCCACGACTGCCACGTCCGCCACGACTGCCGGGTCCGCCACGACCGTCGCCTGCGCGCCACCTTCCGCGCCCGGAGGCACCCGGCCGCCCCGCGGCCCGCTCGCCGCCGCTCTCGACGGCGCCCGGCGCCACCCGGTGGTCGTCGCCACCGTCCTCGCCGGGCTGCTGCACGTCGTTTGGTTCTTCAGCTTCGCCAACAGCGGCGGCGACCTGGCCGCGCAGGACGCCTGGGCCGAGTTCGTGGGTCGCCATCCCGACTCGGCGTACAACCTCGCCTGGTACGGCGGCATGCACCCCGTTTCGTACAGCGTGGTCTCGCCGTACCTCATGCACATGCTCGGTGTCCGGACCACGATGATGATCGCCGGTACCGTCTCGGCCGGGTTGCTCGCGCTGATCCTGACCCGCTGCCGCGGGGCCGTGCGCGAGCCCCTGTGGCCCGCCCTGGCCGGGGTCTACGGCCTGCTCTGCAACGCCCTCTCGGGCCGCGTCACCTTCGGCCTCGGCGTGATGTTCGCGCTCGGCGCCGTCGCCGCCGTCTTCTGCTGGCCCCGAAAGTGGGCGGAGCGGCGCTGGGCCAAGGCCGCGGTGACGGCCCCGCTGGCCGGGCTCGCGACCGCCGCCAGCCCCGTCGCCGGTCTCTTCCTCGGGGTGATCGCGGCCGCGCTGTTCCTGAGCGGGCGGCGCCCGGGCGCGTACGCGCTGGGACTGGCCCCGGTGGCCGTGGTGGGGCTGTCGGCGTGGCTGTTCCCGTTCTCCGGGACGCAGCCGATGAAGATCGGCTCGGCCGGGCTACCGTTCGTGTTCGGGCTGCTGATCCTCTTCCTCGTACCGAGGCGGTGGAAGACCGTCCGGATCGCCTCGGCCGTCTACGCCCTCGGCGTCTTCCTCACCTGGGCGATCGACTCCCAGGTCGGCTCGAACGTCACCCGCCTGGTGATGCTGTTCGGCGGGGCCGCGCTGCTCGCGGCCCTCCCCTACGAGTTCCCGCGCTCGCGGCGCTGGTACGCGGTGCTGCTGGCCTTCGTCGGGCTGAACGCCTGGATCACCACCAACAGCGTCACCGACATCGTCCGCACCACCCCGCTGGCCGCCTGGAGCCGGGAGCTGGCCCCCCTCGTCGACCAGCTGCAGAAGGCGCACGCCGACCGCGGCCGGGTCGAGGTGGTGCCGGCCAGCAGCCACCGCGAGTCCTCCGCCTTCCCCTTGTACGTGAACCTCGCGCGTGGCTGGAACCGGCAGGCGGACCTGGAGCGCAACCCGCTCTTCTACGACGACACCCTCACCGCGGACAGCTACCGGGCCTGGCTCGAGCGCTGGGCCGTGCACTACGTGGTGCTGCCCGCCGACAAACCCGACTCGGGCGGGGTGGACGAGGCGAAGCTGGTGCGCGGGGGGCTCCCCTACCTCCAGCAGGTGTGGGGCGACGCGAACTGGCTGCTCTTCAAGGTCCAGGAGCCCACCGACCTGGTCGCCGGGCCGGCGACCGTGGTGCGGGCGAGCGCCGACCAGTTGGTCGTCGACGTGAAGCAGCCCGGCCGGGTGCTGGTGCGGATCCCGCACTCGCCGTGGCTGGGGCTGGTGGACGCGACGGGCAAGCCCGTACCGCCGCCGCAGGAGACCTCCGCCTCGAAGGCGCGGGGCGGGAGCGGGGAGGGCGGCGCGCTGCGCAAGCAGTACGCGAACACGGCCGGATGCCTCTTCAAGGCCGCTCCGGACGACACCGGGGACGTGTGGACGGAGCTGCTGGCACCGGCGCCGGGGGAGTACCGGGTGGCGGCGAAGTACCAGCTGCCGCGGGGGACGCCCTGCCCGGAGGACCTGGTGCACCAGACGCTGGGCCAGCCGACGCGTCCGGCTCCGCCGCGTCCCTGATCCAGGCTCTTGATCGGAATTCTTTGCACATCGGTCCGGGTGCGTTGGTCCGTATATGTGCATACGATCCCAGTAGTCCGATTGGGTGCTTCCCGAAGGAGTTGACGACGGGATGAACAAAGAGCAGAAGCGGGATGTCCGGGCGGCCATCGCGAAGGCGCAGGAGCAGGCGCAACCGCCGCGCGCTCCGGGACACGGCTTCAGCGGTCCGGTACGGAGCAAGGTCAAGGGCGGACTGCACACGAAGGCCGCGCTCAAGCGGGCCGGCACTCCGCAGGGCGACCGTATCGGCGAACGCAGCAGTGGTCTGAGCTGACCGTGATGGCACGGCCCTTCCGGCCCGGGTCGGAAGGGCTTCGTGCGCCCCCGGTCCGGCGCGGTGGTCCGGGGTAGTGGTCCGCCCGGCGACCCGCGGCGACCCGCGGCGACCCGCGGCGACCCGCGGCGACCCGCGGCGACCCGCGGCGACCCGCGGCGACCCGCGGCGACCCGCGGCGACCCGCGGCGACCCGCGGCGACCCGCGGCGACCCGCGGCGACCCGCCTCGACCCGTCGCGCCCCGCCTCGATCCGCCTCGATCGGCTGCGATCCGTCGTGATCCGGCCGGAGCCGGTGCGATCCGGCCGGATACCGCCGCTCACCCTCCGGGGCTCGCGCATTACCGTGACGTGACCATGAACGACACGCAGCGCGACGAGCGGTTGCGGCCGCGCCCGCGACTGCCCGCCTGGACCTCGACCCTGACCTGGAAGGCCACGGTCTTCATCACCCTCATGTGCTGCGGACTCGCGGCGCTGCTGGGCTGCCTCGTGCACGGCGCCATGACCCGCCAGACCGTGGGCACGGCCCGCGAGAAGGCGCTGACCCGGCTGGAACGGACCATCGAGGCCTACGAGACCGGCGGGCGCATGCCGCGCGGCGAGGGCATCGACCCGGCCGGCCTACCCCCGGAGCTGCGCGCCCTGGCGGCCGGCGGCAAGCGCGGCACGGCCGTCGGCAGGCACCGGGGCCGGCCCGTGATGTGGGCGGCCGGGCCCGCCGCCCACGGCAGCGCGATAGCCGTCTCCGTGGACTTCCGCGCGAGCGAGCGGACCATCGTCGAACTGGACCGGGCCATCCTCGGCTCCTCCGGGCTCGCCATCGGGGGCACCCTCCTCATCGGCGCGTTCGTCGTCACCAGGATCACCCGACGGCTGCACCTGACCGCGCAGGTGGCCCGCCGGATCAGCGCCGGTGACCTCGACGCGCGCGTCGACGACAGCACGCGCAGCAAGGACGAGGTGGCGGCGGTCTCCCGGGCCCTGGACACCATGGCCTCCTCGCTCCAGGGCAAGCTCGAAGCGGAACAGCGGTTCACGGCGGACGTCGCCCATGAGCTCCGCACCCCGCTGACCGGCCTGAACGCAGCCGCCGAGCTCCTGCCGCCGGGCCGTCCGGCCGAGCTCGTACGGGACCGGGTGCGGGCGATGCGCTCGCTGACCGAGGATCTCCTGGAGATCTCCCGGCTGGAGACGCGCAGCGAACGCCTGGAGCTGGATTCGCACGACCTGGCCGATCTGGCGGCGCGCGCCATCCGCGCCTCGGGCACCGAGACGGCTCTGGAGGTGCGCGGCTCGCGCGGCTCGCTGCGGGTGGACACGGACCGGCGGCGCCTGGAGCGGATCCTGGGCAACCTCGTGGCCAACGCGCACCGCCACGGCGCGGCCCCGGTCACGCTCACGGTCGACGGCCGGACCCTGACCGTCACGGACTCAGGCCCCGGCTATCCGGAGTACGTGCTGACCACCGGCCCGCAGCGGTTCCGTACGGAGGGCACGAACAAGGGCCACGGGCTGGGCCTGACCATTGCGGACGGTCAGGCCCGGGTCCTCGGCGCCACCCTCACCTTCCGCAACCGGGAGGCGGGCGGAGCCGAGGCCCGCGTCACGCTTCCAGGGCCCGCAGGACCGGGAGCAACTGCGCTTCCTCGCCGTCGAGATGGGCTTCCAACTCCCGGCTCATCCGTTCCACCCGCTCGCTGAATCCGACGCTGGGCGCGTCCAGGGCGCGTACCAACTCCTCCTGGAGCCCTGCGATGGCGCGGTGTTCGGAGCCCACCCGGAGGAAGAACTCCCGCATGTGCGGATGCTGTTGCTCCAGGTACGGGAAGAGCCCGGCGTCCTCGCTCCGGTGGTGGAACTCCAGCGAATGGCAGAACGCGAGGCAGTGCTGGCGCAGTTGCAGCCCGAGCGAGGCCGCCCCGGCGCCCTGCGGCTCCTCGCGCGCGAGGTCCCGTACGAGGGCCAGCTGCGCCCGCAGCCAGCCGTGCACCTCGAGCAGCTTCCCGGCGATACCGCCCTCCCGGGCCGGGACCTCGTGGGTGCGCTGGAGCACGACGACGGGGATCACCCGCCGGGTGCGCGCCTGGTACTCCCCGTACCCGGGCTCCGCGCGGACGATCCGCGCGAACAGCTCGTCCCGCCGAGCTCCTTGGGCGGGAACGGCGACGGCCTCGTACGTCTGCGTCCCGGTCTCGACCTCCACGAGGGGCCGCGCGAGCAGATTGTGGTACCAGGCGGGATGCCGGTCGGCCCCGGCGGCGGACGCGACGACGAACAGCTCCCCGCCGCCGTCCTCGCGGGTGAACCCGAGCGGAACGGTGTGCGGCTTGCCGGACCTGGCGCCGGTGGTGGTGAGCAGGATCAGCTCGGAACCTTCGAAGGGCCCGCCGACCTGGCCGGCGTTCGCCCTGAACTCTTCGATGACGGCGTGATTGAACGATGACACGGAGTGTTGACTTCCTCACGGTGTGCGTGCGTGCGACGGCAGCGAAACAACCGAGGGAGATCACCCGTAGCCGGTGGCGTACATGCCCATGGGCCCGGTCCTTCAAGAACAGGTGCCTGCCCAACCACCGCCCGGCCCACATCTCAGTAGGCGGCGTCACGCGACACGTGCGCCATGTAACCACAACGCGAAGAGGCCCCGCGATCGATATCGACCGCGGGGCCTCGTCCGTGCCCTCGGCAGGATTCGAACCTGCGACACCGGCTTTAGGAGAGCCGTGCTCTATCCCCTGAGCTACGAAGGCGGGGGCTTGTCGCGAACCTTGTCGGAAACCCCGCTGGGGCCGCCCGACTCGGACGGACAAACGTCCTGGTCAGCTTGCGTGCGTACGCGGATCGGGCAGCATCCTCGCGGACACTTTCCCGGGCACACGCCTGGTAGCCGACTGACCGCTGACAGCCTAGCGGATCAGGCTGGCCGAGGTCGCCTCGATTGCTGTGCGCCTCGGCCACGTCCATCTCGGGGCCTGTGACCTGCGCGTTTCGGTGCCGTCGGGTGCAGGGCGCCCCTGTCGGGGAGGTGGGGGCGTTGGTGTCGAGGTGCTTCTGGATGTCCGTTTCGCGTCCGGGGTGGCTCTGGTCGTCCGTGAGTCCGGGCCGCGAAGGACGGCCGTGCCCTCTGTGGGCACGGCCGTCGCGGTGTCTGCGGGGGTCTGTGGATCTCGGTCTATGCGGCCTTGCTGAGGTGGAGCCGGTGGCTGGTGACGTTCTGGGAGAGGGCGAAGCCGAGGACGAACAGCTTCTGGCGTTCGACGCCGTAGGCGATCATGCGGCGGTTCCAGAGGCTGAGGTCGAACTGGCTGTGGACCGACTCGGAGCGTCGTCGAGGCGGATGCTTTCGGCGATGCGGCCGTCGTTGCACCACAGCTCGTGGCCGCTCCGGCAGGTCTTGATCTCCTCGTAGAAGGCCGGGGTGAGCGCCCCGGGCTGCTTGTTTACGGCGAGGAGGCCGAGGCGCGCGAGGGCATCCCGGTGGACGCCCGGAAGGCCCCGACGTAGACGATGCCCATAAAGTGCGGAAGGGCGCTCTTGAGGGCGGTGAACTCCTGTACCGCGAACGCCGCTTCGTCCTCGTACTCACCACTGGCGACGTGCGAGAAGGAGAGGATCACGCGAGTCCAGAATCCGTCGTCACGGCCTGAGGCGAAGAACCACTTCGTACCGCGACCTTCTTCTTCGCCTTCTCGCCGTTCTCGTTGTACGTGCGGGCTGCGGGGTCTACACGGTGGTTGCGGATCTCTCCGGTGACCGGATCAGCGGGCATCTCCCTGCGAGGTTTGGAGGAGGCCTTGGGGGCGGTGGCATCACCGGCGATCAGCTGTCGGCGTTCGGGGCGGCTCCGGACTTGGCGATGTCACCGGGGACCCCGCGACGGGGGTGCGCTGGTCACGGTCCGCGAGCTGATGCTTGCGCTTCGGGCGCGATCGCTCGGGCAGCGTGCGCCGAAAATGTCCTCAGGCATCGGCGGGGCCTCCGTCCGTGTAACGGGGATCGCCCTGCCAGTTGTAACCGACGACGGCCGCCGCGCGGTCGAGGGCAGTTCATCCTGCATTCGGCCGAAACGCTATGCCCTTCACGGAATATCAAGAATGAGTAGCTGATACTCAAATCACCTACGCGTGGGTCCACCCCCGGGGGTTCCGGAGAAACTGCAGCCCATCCACGGCCCGGTATTGCTGCCGTATCACCAGCCAAGCACATCGGGTTCGCGCTGCGGAGCTACGGCGTCAGCCCCTACAGCCGATATCGCGAGTGTGTCGACGCAGCCCACAGCAGACGTCCTTGCTACTGTCCACATCACCGAAATCGCCCGTAAGGGAATTATTCGCGCCTACCGGCGGCCGAGAGGAAAAAGACGGATTATGAATGACTTTTCCCGTCGCAAACTACTCAAGGCGACCGCGGTCGCCGGTGCCGGCGCGGTCGTCGCGCAAGGCGTCACGACGGCGGAGGCCCACGGTGCGAGCGCCGTGAGCGAGCCCCCCAAGCACACGAAGTGCCCGCCGGCGAAGCTGACCGGCCGCATCGTCCGCCCCGACAACGCCGGGTACACGGAAGCCCGCCTCGGATGGGACCAGCTCTTCTCCCACTACCCGCTGGTCATCGTCTTCGCCCAGAACGCCCAGGACGTGGTCAACGCCCTGACGTGGTCCCGGCAGAACGACGTCGCGGTACGGGTCCGGAGCGGCCGCCACAGCCTTGAGGGCTGGTCGAACGTCGACAACGGTCTCGTGATCGACATCAGCGAGCTGAAGTCGGTCCACATCGACAGCTCCGCCCGTATCGCGACGGTCGGCGCCGGACTCAGCCAGCTGGAAGCGGTGACCACGCTCGCGGAGCAGAATTTCGCGGTGACGACGGGGACCGAAGGCACCGTGGGCCTGTCCGGGGCGACACTCGGCGGCGGTTTCGGCTTCCTCACCCGCTGGCTCGGCATGGCCTGCGACAGCCTGATCGGTGCTGAGATCGTGGTTGCGGACGGCGACGAGTGCGCCAAGGTGGTCAAGGTCGACCTGCACCACAACCAGGACCTGCTCTGGGCGCTGCGCGGAGCCGGCAACGGCAACTTCGGGATCGTCACCTCACTCACCTACAAAGTGGCCCCGCTGAAGAGCGTCACGTACGTACAGGCCACTTGGAACGGAATCGGCGACCTGCGCAGGATCTTCGACACCTATCAGCGCACTGCGCCGTACATCGACGACCGCCTCGGCACCCAACTCGAAATCCATCGGAACCAGATTCTCCTGTTTGGGGTCCTCGCGGAAGGAACACCCGCGGAGGCGAAGAAGCTGCTGGAGCCGCTCCTGTCGATCGACAGCCCGCAAGTGGCGGTGCAGGTGGGGAACTGGGGTGACGTGTACGCCGGCTTCCAGATCCCGACCGCGGACGAACCCGCGAACTGGAAGTTCTACTCCCAGTTCACCAGAAAGCCCTTCCCGAGCAAGGCGATCGATGTGATCGTCTCGTTCATGCAGGACGCACCCACGGACGACAGCAACTTCTTCACGCAGGCGTTCGGCGGGGCGGTCAGGAAGAGCCCCCGTGGCGGCACTGCGTTCCCGCACCGCGACGCGCTCTTCTACTCCGAGCCCGGTGCCGGCTGGGGCACCCGCTCCGAAGAGCCGGGTGTCTGCGACCCGCTCACCCCGCAGGCCCAGGCCTGGATCGCCGAATTCAGCCTGGCCCTGCGTCCCTACGTGGACGGCGCCTACGTCAACGTGCCGAACGTGGGCATGCAGGACTGGGAGACCGCCTACTGGGGATCCAACTTCGACCGACTGCGCACGATCAAGGCGGAGTACGACCCGCACAACGTCTTCAAGTACGAGCAGAGCATTCCGCCCGCGTCCTGATGAACGAGCAGGGCCTGCGCCCCCTCCCCCGACCGGTGAGGGGGCGCAGCCGCGTCGACGGCCTCCGCCGGGTGGTGAACGGGTCCCGCACGGCTTGGACGGGCGGGCCCCGTTGCCTGATTTGTTGGCCAAGGCGTGCGGCTGGTCCGCAGCGGGGAGGGGCCGAGGGCCTGAGCGAGCGGCACAGTCTTCCAACGGCGGCAGCGGCATGCGCTTGGGAAGTTGCGCCAGTTCGTTGCCAGTTGGTGCACTGCCCACCAGTCGCAACCGCGATCGGATGAGCATTTCCGTGTACATGCCGATGAATGCAAGAGCATCGCCATATCGGCGCGGTTCACCTAAATCTCTGTATTTCCGACATTACTCTTTCACCGTTGATCAGCGACGTCGAAAGGAACGCCGTGCCCTCCATGCCCGAACATGGCCGTCAGTCGGCCGCGAAGTCCGCGCTCCCGCGCTCGAAGTCCCGCGCCGGCAGGCGCCTGGGACGGCTCCGGGCCGTCGTCGTGGCCGGTGCCCTGCTTGCCGGGCTGAGTCCGGTGGCGGCCGCTGCGCCGCAGGCCGCCGCCGGGCCGGAGAGCAAGGGCGATCCGACGCAGTACTGGAACAAGGTCCTGCTTCAGACGTTCCGCAATGCGCGGGGTTGGGACGCCTCGCCCGGCAAACTCTCCCGATCCGGAGCCATGGTCTTCGCGGCGATCTACAACGCCGAGAGCGCCTACCAGAACACGTACGGAACGATGAAGTACGAGCCGTACCTCAACCGGCCGCTCAAGTACGCCACCGACTCGTCGGAGCCGCGCGCGGACGAAGAAGAGCGGCTGATCGACCGCACGGCGTACCGTATGCTCTCCGAGCTGTACCCGGGCGACCGGGCCTTCATCGACGCCCGATACGAGGTCCGGACCGGCCGCTCCCCCCGCGCCCCCGACCCCCTCGACCGCCTCGTGGTCGACCGCGTGGTGAGGCAGATCAACAAGGCCCGGGCGGACGACGGTTCGCACAACCCGGAGCTCTACGACGGCGACACCACCACACCCGGAGCCTGGCGGCCGACGGGCGAAGAGGCGACGGCTGACGAAGGGGCCTGCCAGGAACCTGGCGACGCGGTGACCCCGAACTGGGGCAAGGTGAAGCCGTTCGTGCTCCGCTCCGGTTCGCAGTTCCGGCCTCCCAGCCTGCGCGGCTTCACTTCCTACGACGAGCTGGTGAACAGCCCGGAGTACGCGCGCCAGGTCGACGAGGTGCGACGCGTGGGTGCCGTCGACTCCACCGAGCGCACCCGCGAACAGACCGTCATCGGCTGGTTCTGGGACCACGACCTGAACGGCACCTACCACCCCCCGGGGCAGCTGCTCCAGCTGACCGGGACGGTCGCCAAGAAGTTCGAGCTCGACACGTACGAGACGACCCGCTTGTTCGCACTGTCGGCGCTGACCCTGGCGGACGCCGGGATCGCGGCCTGGGACAGCAAGTTCGACGGCCCAATCAACGAATGGCGTCCGGTGTCCGCGATCCAGGCGCTGGGCGGAGAGAACGCGAACTGGCAGCCCCTCAGCGCGGACCGGGCGGGAACGCCGTGGACCCCGTGCTTCATCGCCTGGACCTCCGGGCACGCCAACTTCACCGGTGCGTGGGCAGTCGCGATGCAGAACTTCTTCGGCCGTGACGAAGCCTCGTTCACCGCGCAGTCCGAGGACCCGCACACCCTCGAGCGGTTCCGCCGGATGAACAGCTTCAGCCAGGTTGCCGAGGAGGGCGAGTTCAGTCGAATGTGGCTGGGCGTGCACTTCCGCTGGGACGCCGAGGACGGGAGGGAGATCGGCACCAACGTTGGCGACTACGTGTTCGCCAACGCGCTCCAGCCGACGCGATCGGGCCGTCCGCATCAGCAGTGAACCGACGCCCTGGCCCGCGCCGACGGAGAGGCTGCTAGTACCAACGCCGTTCAGTCGAGGCGGGGCTGGGTGAGTCAAGGGTCGGTTGTGAACATGTTGATGGTGGCCTTGTAGGTGGTCCGGTCGATGGCGGGTCCAGGTGCGTTGTACTTGGAGATCGCTCGTTTGACGATGCGGTCTTTGGTGCGGACCCGCCTTCCGGCAGGAGCTGGGCCAGCATGCTGCGGCCGATGGCCCCGACCAGGTCGACGGCGGCGGCCGGCGGGCCGCCGCGGAGCCTCGGCGCGCCCTGCCCCTGGTGCCCTGAATGGCGGATGACCGAGACGGGCTGACAGGGCCGTCTCGGCCATCCGGTGAGCTGGGTGTCGACGATGTCGTCGATAGGCCTCTGAGCTGCAGCGATGGGCCGAGCGTTCCGAGAAGGGGAGCGGAGCGTTTTCGGCAGCTTCCGCGGTAAGCCTCTGACCTGGGCTTTTAGGGTTTCCGTCAAGCCCCACGAAGGCGGGGGCTTGTCGGAAACGTTGCCGGAAACCCCAGAGGGATCACCCGAGCCGCTTCGACAAGCGTGCAGGTCAGATGACGTGCGCCCGCCCGGGTGGAGCTGCCCCTCGCAAACACTTTCCCTGGCACACGCCTGGTAGCCGACTGACCGCTGACAGCCTAGCGGATCGTGCTGGGAGTGGTCGCACGGATTGCCGCAGGCGCGGCTCTGGGGCGAGGGCACGGTCGTGACCTGGGAGTTCCACCTTGATCGTTGCCGCTCGATCGGGTTGGCGCGCGCCTGCAACGCCGCTGTCTCCTCGGACGGCCGGCCGTCAGACCGCACCGTGGCTTCGTACGGGCGTCGGTCGACCCCTCTCAGGTAGACGCGGCTGCTCCGCTCGTCGATCTGCGCCACCGCGACCTCGAGCCAGTTCAGGTCGCCCCCGCAGGGGAGCGCACACCTGCCCCTCCCGGACCTTGGGAAGCGAATCCGGTTCCGGCAGTCCCGGGCGCGCGAGCGGCGTGGCCGGTGTCGCCTCGCCGGCCGCCGAGCGTCCGCCGTCCCTGCCGCTACCGCCGGACGCCCCGGAGCACCCGGCGGTGAGCGCGCCGAGCAGCACCGCCGCCACGGTGAGCGCCGGGGCGCGGCCCGCGCGCCGTGCGCGGATCACCGGGCCTCGCAACAAGCGCAAGAGCCCGCCAATCCCAAGTACCGCGTACCGAGCCTGTTTTTGAACGTGGAGATGCGGATCAGGTACCGGCCTCATCTGACCACCCTCCGGCTGGAGGGAGGGGCCGGATCGGCTCGTAGGCGCTGCCGCCCGGCAGCTTGGCCTTCTCTCCTGCCCGTCAGGCATACCGACAGCCTTGATCGGTGAGTGACTCCGATGGAGAACGCCGCCACTGCCCCGGCTCCCGCAAGGACCCTGCGCACAAGGCCACTTGGACAGGAAAAACGCAACTTCGACAGGGGTCGCAGAGGCAGCTACCTTCACCTGGTCTTCGGTGATCGCACACGGTCGCGCAGGGCTTCCTCCAGGCCGAGAGCCACCCGCGACGGGATGAATCGGTCACGCCCACGAACGCTCGCCCCATGCGTGAGCCGCCCACCGGGTCCGCACTGGACACCCCCAACCAGGAGAGACCATGCCCCATCTTGCTCTGTACACATTCGGCGTCCTGAAGTCACCCCTCGTCGATCCCACACCGCTCACGCACGAGTTCTACGACATGGGTGAGGCCGTCTACCGGAAGATCAGTCAGCACCCCGGGTACCTCGCCCGTGCGGAAGCGGCAGAAGGTGACCGGGGCCTGCTCTTCGAGGCGGACTGGGGTGCATGGGGAGAGTTCGCCGTACCGACCTGGTACGGCAAGGGCCGTACGGTGGAAACCACCGCCCTGGCCGCGACCCTCTCGCTCTGGACCGACCTGCGCTCCGCCTTCGACGCCATCTACACCGGTCTGCACCGCGAGGCGCTGAACAGGCGTTACGACTGGTTCGAGAGGGCGGGACACCCGAACTACGTGTGCTGGTGGGTCCCCGACGGCGTGATACCCACCTGGCAGGACGGGGTTTCCAAGCTGGAACACCTCCACGACCACCGCCCCGCGCCGCACGCCTTCACCTTCCACCACTCGTTCGCCCCGGAGGGAACTCCGACCAGGATCAAAGACATCGCGAGCAGCGAGTAGCGGGCAGGGCGACGTGGTACCGGCCGCGCCGACCGACACGCCACGACCCTCCAGGTCCAGCGCCTCGCGGCCAAGCCGTCCGGCGAGGACCGCGGCGCCGGGCCGGCCGCGCGGCCCGCCGAACGCGGCTTCGTCGGAGGCCCGCAGGACAAGAGCACCGGCCTCATCCACCTCGGAGCCCGCGAATGCGCCCCGCTGATGGTCGTTGACGTCACGGAGCGGGGATCCGACTGGTAAAGCCCTCCCGGAGTGCCGGAGCGCCATGTACAAATGCACCAACGGATCTTGCCGTTGGCAAGGCAGGAATGCTTATGGGGGGCGCGTCGGCCACGGCTCCTTACCGGAGGGTCTCGACGATGGCTTCCCCTGCCATTCGCAACGGCAGCCGTTTCTGAAACGGTGGAGAATTCGGTCGAAAGGCGGTAAATCGCATGTCGGTTGATCGGTTAGTTCGGCAGCACTTCATCACCATCGGGCTGCTTGTGTGGGCGTGCTTCACTACGGCCGCCGCCATGTGGGTTGGGCAGCCTTGGCTGAGCGCTGCCGTTGCCGTCGTGGGTGCTCCGTTTTTTGCGCTGGCCATCAACAGGACACGCCGACCGCGCACGTCGGCGAACGACGGCCGTGCGTTCATCGCGCCGCTCGCCACCGGACTGATAGCCCTGTTGTTGGCGTGGGCATGGGTGGGGCTCGGTGTCGCTGACTCTGAATTCGCGGAGGATCTCACCCTTGCAATGATCGGGTGGGGGACAGCTTTCTCCGTGGCCGGAATTCTCATGAAGACGGGCGGCACCGCCAGGCGTAAGGAAATGTCATAGCGGAGGCTGCGGGATGCGGAAGCATCGAAGTGCTTGCGCAGAAGGAGACTTCAACCTGGAATATGGGCAGGGTTGGCATGAGGGTGTTTGGTGCAATTGCTTTCGTGGAGATGGCGGGGCTTGGTGCCATGCTCCGCAACCCGGTTCTCGCCGCATTCTGATGCGGCCTCTGGGTGGAACGGCTGTGACGGTAGGACGGCAATGCCCCGCCAGGGGAAACCTGGCGGGAAGGATGAGCCCAGGAGGGGCGTAGTCGTGCCTGAGCGTCGGACCGTCCTGCGGCGGAAGTCCTTTGTCGTCATGTCGCTGTTCTTCACCACGTTGCTCGGGGCGTTTGCCCTGGTGGCTTGGGTGAGCATGGCGGAGAGCGGGCCCGACGAGGACGCGCTCAGTGTCATGGCCGCAATGCTGGGCGGGATAGCGTTCATCCGGAGGATCGCCGGATCGTGCATCGTGCTCGACGAGAAGGGGGTGTCCGTGGTGAATCCGGTGTTCACCCATGACGTTCCCTACCGATATGTGGTCAAGGTCGAATCCGACGACGGTGGAACCTTGACCGTCACCACGACGCAGGCCGTCGAAATCGGAGCCTTCGGATTTGCAGGCTCTCTCATCGACCACTTCGTCGGCTCCACGGACCGGGCTGTGGCTCAGATCAACGCCAGACGCTCGGAGCGGCGAGATCTGAGGGGAAAGTCTCCTGTTGTCCGGCGCTACACGCGAGCATGGGTGGCTGACATCTGCAGCGTGGCCATGCTCGTATGCATCTTTCTTGCCGTAACGATGGGTGGCTGACCGTGCCGGCGAGTGATTGTCCCGCTCGCCTTAGGTGCGCGTGATCGGCTGCCCGGCGCATGCCCCTATTCGGTCCGGGCTGCCCGTCCCCTAAATCGGCGGTGGTCGGCCCCTAAATCGGCGGTGGTCGGCGCCCTACCTGCCGGGGGAGAGTTTGGCGGAAAGTCGACGCTGGGCGTGATCATGGTGCGGTATAGGCTGCTCGTGCTGCGACGGGATGCAGGGGGGCTACCCGTGGAGCGCAATGCCGAGCCGGAGGACGGCGGAGGTTCGGCTCCTTCTTCGTACCGCCGGGACATCAAAGAAGCGAGCCGTTCCCTGCGCGAGGCGCTGCGTACAGACCTTCCCGCCGCTCATGCGGGCCTGGGGGTGACGGTCGTCGCCTTGATCGTTGCTGCTTCCTCTACGGCCTGGTTCGTTCTTGCGCTGGCAGTGATTCGCCTTGGCGGCGGCCGGGCCGACTGGATCTGAACGATACGAAAGAGGGGGACGCATGCGTGCTGCGGGAATGAGGGTCGGCGGGGCCACCGTGTTGGCGCTGATGCTGATGATGACGCCCGCGGCGAGTGCCTTCGCGACGCAGGCCGCGGATCCGCCCGCCCCGCTGTCCGACGGGGATGAACTGACCGCGCGTCCCGGTGAACGCCTCACGTTCAGGTCACCCCCGCACCTGCTGGGGTGGATCGGGGACTCGGTGACCTCCAAGATCTTCATCCGGCAAGCGACGCTGAAGATGCACCATCCGGTCATCACCGCCGAGGCCACCGTGGCGTGTGACACCCCGCCGGGCGTCTACCCGGTCGAGAGGGCGATGCCCAGGCCCGAAGGCGAGCCCGTAGATCCCGCTTTCTGGGTGACCGTCAAGGTAGTGGACATCGACGAGGCCGAACGTGCGGCCTGCCCCGGGAAGGTCGCTGCCCTTCCCCCGGAGCAGGTCGAGGAGCAGTATCCCGCTGATTCCGACTGGCCGCATTCGCCCTGGGACGTGAGGACGTTCCAGCCCGGTGAAAAGGTGACGCCGACGGAAACGCTGATGGGCAACGGCGAGCGCCTGACCTCGCGGGGCTTCACCGACCGGCCCGTCATGCGCGGGGCCAAGGCGACCGTGACGGGGACCGCGACGATCCGCTGCGATGCCGAGCCGGGTCTGTACGAGGTCCGCTGGGTGGGCAAGGACAAGGTCTGGGCCCGCTACCGGGTGGCCCCGATCGATGACGCGACCCGCGCCTCCTGTCGGGACGGCCGGTTGCACCTGGCCGAGGGGCGGACTCCCTGGCTGGTCGGCGGCGCGGCTCCCGTACTGGCCGCAGCGGGGGCCTACGTGCTGGCCCGGCGCCGGCGCCGCCCGGTCCGGCCCACTGACAGCGGGTCGTCACAGGACTGAGTCCGAGGCACCTCGGCGTCCGCGCCCCGAACCACAGGGAACCAAAGAAGCCATTGGATAGGATTTCCGGATGATCACACCTGCTGGCCTCGGCTCCATCGTGCTGCGGCTCGACCGGCCGGTCGGGGCGCAGCGGCTGCCCGCTCGCGGCGAGGCGCTGGTGCGGTTCGTGGACGCCGCGACGCAGGCCCCGTTCGCGGAGCGCCTCGCCCCCGATGTGCTCGACGCGGCCGAGCGCGAGCGCGCCGACCGGTTCGCGCGCCCCCAGGACCGAGGCTCCTACCTGGTCGCGCACGTGACGCTGAGACTGCTGCTCGGCGCCCTCCTCGACACCGCGCCGCGCGATCTGGTGATGACCCGCGACGCCTGCCCCGAGTGCGGCGGCCCGGACGGGCGGCCGGTCCTCGTGGGCGGCCGCGCCCATTTCTCCCTGTCGCACAGCCGCGATGCGGTCTACGTGGCCTGCGCGGCCACACCGGTCGGGGTGGACGTCGAGGCCCTGCCGGCGGCGCGGGTGGTCGCGCAGGGCGAGGAGTTCTTCCACCCCGACGAGAGCGCCGAACTCGCCGCGCTCCCCGAGGCCGGTCGCCCTGCGGCGTTCGCCCGCCTGTGGGCGCGCAAGGAGGCCCACCTCAAGGGCACCGGAGCAGGACTGGGGCACGAGGGCCACCTGAACTACCTGGGGACGGGCCCGGACGCCGGTTCCGTCCGCCCGCACTGGTCCCTCACCGACCTGCCGGCCCCCGCGGGCTACGCCGCCGCGCTCGCGCTGCGCGCTCCCTCGGTGCATTGGCGCTGAGGCTCGGATCTAGAACTCATGTACTGAGTGTTCGTCACCACTCCGTCTCTGGTAGTTGTTTCAGCGGGGTACGGGCGCAGGCCCGTAGCGGCGTCCCTTCGACGCCGCAGGGAGGACGCACATGAGCACCACCACTCGGGGCGAGAACCTCGCCGTCGAGCAGCGCGCCGTCGACCGCGCGTACGACTGCTACACCGCGCGACTCGCCGAGATGAGCGGAACGTCGGCTGCCACGGCCTCGGCGAGCGGCAAGGACGCGATCGCCAACCGGATCGAGGCGGAGGCGCGCGCCGCCTCGTACGGAGGACTCGGCGACGAGGCCCTGGTGTTCGCCCGGGTCGACGTGCCGGAGGAGCCCGGTACGGAACCCCGCCCCTGGTACGTCGGACGGCGGGTCGTGTGGGACGCCTCGAAGCAGCCGGTGGTCCTGCAGTGGACCAGCCCCCTGGCGAGGAAGTGGTTGGACGCCAGGCCCGAAAGTCCCGGTGAGGTGACGCTGCGGCGCCAACTGCGCTGCGTCCAGCGGATCGTGGAGGGCTATTTCGACGACATCGGCGCGCCGGCCGCCGCTCAGGCACCGGTACCGGCTCCCGCGACCGACCCCGTACCCGCGACCGACCCCGTACCCGCCGTCGATCCCGCGACCGATCCGCAGGTGCGGCCGTCCCCGACCCCCGGCGACATCGTCCGTCGGCAGCGCCGAAAGACCCTCCAGCCGGACGACTTCCTGCTGCGCGAGCTCCAGCGGTCGCGCAGCGGCCGCATGCGCGACATCGTCGAGACGATCCGGCGCGACCAGATGGAGCTGGTCACCGGTTCTCCCTCCGACATACTCGTCGTGCAGGGCGGCCCGGGCACCGGCAAGTCCGCGGTCGGTCTGCACCGCGTGACCTGGCTCGTCAACAACGACCACTTCAAGGCCCAGGACATCCTGGTGATCGGCCCCCACCAGCGGTTCCTCGACTACGTCGGCCAGGTCCTGCCCACCCTCGGCACCCGCGACGTCAACGCCGTCCAACTCAACCGCCTCTGGGACGGCGAGACGCTCGGCGCGGACTCCCCGCGGGCGCGGCTCGTGAAGTCCGACGAGCGCATGGCGGCCGTCCTGCGCCGCCGCGTGGAGAGCGACTACCACCCCGAAGCACTCGACGACCTCGTCGTCGCGCCCTCCTTCGAAGGCGACGAGCCCGCGATCGTCGTCCCCGCCGGCAGTACGACCCTGCGCGTACCGCGGTCCGAGGTCCTCGCCCTCCTCGACCAGGCACACGAGGGCGACAGCCCCCACCGGGAGCGCCGCGACCGCTTCCGCGGCCTGCTCGTCGACCGCCTCCTCCAGGAACTCTCCGACATCGCACCGCGGCGCGGGCAGGGCGGTACGATCCGCCGCGACCTGGAGCGCAACCGCCGGGTCGAGCGCCTCATCGAACGGGTCTGGCCGTCCCCGGGCGCGAGGGAGGCCCTGCGCACCCTCTACGACTCGCCCGACCTCCTGCACGCCTGCGCCGACGGGATCCTCGACGAGGGCGAGCAGGCGGCCCTGCTGCGGCCCCGTGCCGCCAGTGCCGACGCCGATCCCTGGACGCTCGACGACCACGTCTGCCTCGAAGAGCTCCGGGTCCTCATCACCGGGGAGACCCCGGGCCGCTACGGGCACATCGTCGCCGACGAGGCACAGGACCTCACGCCCATGCAGGCCCGTGCCCTGCGGCGGCGCTGCGCCGTGGGCGGTTCCATGACCGTCCTGGGTGACCTCGCGCAGGCGACGGGCCCCCACGTCCCGGCGAGCTGGGACCGCCTCGGCGCGGTCCTCTCCGACCACGGTGACTGGCGGGTGGCCGAGCTCCACACCAGCTATCGCGTGCCCGCCGAGATCATGGAGTTCGTCGCCCCCCTGGCCCAGGAGATCGCACCGACCCTGCCCTACCCGCAGGCCGTGCGCGAGGCGGGCGAAGACGCCGTACGGACGGTGGAGACCGAGCCGTGGAAGCTCCTCGACGACACCGTCGCCCACGTGGCGCGCCTCGTCGGCACCAGCGACGGGAACACCCTCCGCTCGGTGGCCGTCATCGTCCCCGACGACTCGGACTGGCTCGACGCGATCAGTCGCAGGGTCGACGGCGGCGGGGACATCGGCGCCCAACACCGTGCCGCGGTGTCCGTCCTGGCCGCCACCCAGGCCAAGGGCATGGAGTACGACCACGTCCTGGTCGTCGAGCCCGCCACCATCGCCGACCGCGGTCCCGCGGGCCTGCGACAGCTGTACGTGGCCCTGACCCGCAGCACCCAGAGCCTGACCGTCCTGCACACCAGCCCGCTGCCGGACGTACTGACGCGCCCCGGGGGCGGTTCCGCGGCGCCGGCCCCCGAGGCCACGGTCACGGTGCAGGCAGAGGCAGAGGCAGAGGCAGAGGCAGAGGCGGGGGCGCAGGCGCAGGCGGAGGCGTATGTGGACGCGGAGGAGGTAGCCGTGACCCGACTTCCCCGGATCGGGGCCGACGTGCGGGTCGAGGTCGTGGACCGGGCCCCGGGCGGCCGCTACAAGGTCAAGGCCCTCACCCCCGGCTTCGACCGGCCCCTGGTCCTCACCGTCCGCCACGGATCGGTCCCCCCGAAGCGGGGCGAGAAGCTGGACTGCTGGGTGTTCGCCAACGAGACCAACCAGACGGTCCTCACCTCCGACCAGCGGGGCCGGTCGCCCGTCTCGCCGAGGATGGCGGGCCGTTACATCGCGGCGCTGGACGTGCTCCGCGAGCTGACCGAGAACGACGGGGAGGTTCCCGACGCCCGCGGCAGGCTCTCCGAGCTGCAGGGGATGGCCAACCGGGTCCTGCGCAGGGACCAGGCCGACTGGGTCGACGTGCTCCACCTGTTCGGCTCCCCGGACCGGGACCGGCTGAGCGTTCTGCGCGACCTCACCGCGAGCACCAACCGTGCGCTCAAGGAGCGCACTTTGGACCCCGGCCGGCTCCGGGAACACCTGACGGCCTCGGGCTGGACGGACACCCTGGCCCGGGCGCGCCGGGCGCTCCAGGACCGCCTCGCCGCCGACACGGAACCGGCTCCGGTACCGGCCCCGGACCTCGACGACACCACGACCACCGAAGCCGCCGCCCCCGCCCCACCGCAGCTCGAGCAGAAGGACGTAGAGCAGATGACCCTCGCGGAAGACACGACCGCGCCGGCCTCGACCACGAAGGACGGCTTCCTGCGCGCGCTGGAAGCATCGGCCGGAGCCGACCGGACGTGCAAGAAGCACGAGGCGGTCCGCCACGCCCTGAAGTCGGACCTCCTCTGGGCCGACCTCCAGCCGACCGACTCGCCCCTCGTCGACGTCAGCTGCGTCACCGGCCGAGGACTCTTCCTCTACGAGGCGTTGGGCGCCGGCCGCTCGGCGTACGCGGACCTCCGCTCGGGCGCCACCCGCCTGCTGGAGATCAACCACACCCTGACCCCGCGTGCCGACGGCCTCTACCTGGTCCTCTCCGAACCCCCGGCCGAGGACTGGTCGGCGGACACCGTCCGCGACGTCTTCGGCGTCCACGTCATCTGGCGGAGCCCCGAGGGATGGGGCGGCACGGACACGGACATCGCGCTCGGGCAGCGCCCGCAGAGCTGACGAGGAGCCGACCGGGCCGTGCCCACGAGCTACAACCTGATCACCGTCGACGCCCTCGCCACCGAGACGACGGCCGCCGCACTGGCCCGGTGCTTCGGCGTGGCGGTCGGCGACGTCGACGTCGCCGAGGCCGCCGCCGACGCCGAACTGCGGAACTGGGCCGCCCCCGTCCTGTGCACGTACGAAGCGGTCTCCGGCGACCTGGCCCGGTCGCTGGACCTCTACGCCCAGGACCAGGTCGCCGATCAGCCGCCGGAGCCGGAGCTCGCCGCGAGGTTCGCGGGGGCCGCCGGGACGACCGTCCTGTTCCCCGCCGAGGAGGCGTGCCCGAGCGCCTACTGGGCGGCGACGCCGGAGGGCCTCGTCACCCGGGTCAGGCTCGAACTGTCCGACGACGAGCCCCCGCTGTACACGGTCGACAGCGCGGAGGCGCCCGTCCCGCAGCTGCCCCGGGCGGTCGTGGAGCGGTTCGCCGAGATCGTCCGGGAGCAGCGGCCGCCGGCCCCGGTGGCCGAGGCCCTCATGGCGTCGGCGGCCCGGCTGTGGCCCGACGACGGGCCCCACCCGTCCCTGGCGGGCGCCCTGACCGTGTGGGAACGGGTCGTCGTGCAGCTGGAATCCGGCTGGGCGCCCACGGGGTGGTATCCGGCCGACCTCTACCGCGAACGCCTCGAAGCCCGCGACGACCTCGCCCGCATCGGGGCCCGACTGCCGCCCGAGGTGCGCCGGCTGCTCGACGACGCGGTGGAGGGGCTGGACCTGCGGTTCGTCCGGGCTACGGAGGAGGACCCGTCGGGGAGCCTCATCGAGGAGCTGACGGGCCGGCCCCCGGGCCGGGACCCGTTCGGCCGGTGGTGGTACCGCCGCCCGACCCCCGTGCCCTGGGAACGGGCCTGACCCCTACGGTTCGGCGACGGCCTCCAGGGGGCTCAGGGCCGACGCGCGGCGGGCCGGGAGGGCGGCCGCCACCGCGCCCGTGGCGAGGGAGGTCAGGCAGACGAGGAGCAGCGTGCCCCAGGGGAGGGCCAGGGAGTAGTCCTTGAGTGCGCCGTTGGCCAGGGCGCCGACCGTCCAGGCTCCGAACAGGCCGGTCGCCAGGCCCAGCAGGGTCCCGAAGGCGGCCACGGCCAGCGATTCGACGCGGATCGTCCGGCGGATGCCGGCGCGGTCCATGCCGATGGCGCGCAGGACGCCGATCTCGCGGGTGCGGTCCGACACCGACATGGCCAGGGTGTTCATGATGCCGAGGGTGGCGATCACGCCGCCGATGGCGAGCAGGCCGTACGTCAGGGTCAGCAGGGTGCTGAGGGAACCGGCGGCCTCCTGGACCAGTTCCTGCCGGTCCTGGACGCGCAGCAGCGGGTTGTTGCCCGTGGCGGTGCGCAGGCGGTCCTTCACGGCGGCGTCGTCAGCGACGCCGTCCGTGCGGACGAGGACGCGCTGGACGGAGCTGGGGTCGAGGCTCTTCTCCTGGACCTCGGTGCGGGAGCCCAATGCGTCCCGGGCGGTGGGGTTGTCCTCGTAGACGCCGACGACCGTGTACGGGGTGAGGTGCTGGCCGGGGCCGCCGATCCGGGCGTCGATCCGGTCGCCGGCGCGCACCCCGTTCGCACGGGCGAGGGTGCTGGAGAGGGCGATGCGGCCCGGCCCGAGGTCCTTCAGGGAGCCGCTGACGAAGTCCAGCTCCATGACGGACGGTGCGGCGGCCGGGTCGACCCCGGAGATCTCGCGGACGCCACCGCCGAGGAAGAGGGTGGAGTCGGTGACGGCGGTCGCCGTCCGTACGCCGGGGGTGGCGGTCACCCGCTGGACGGCGGCCGGGTCGATGCCGGCCGACGAGGTGTGGGTGCTGATCACGTAGTCGGCGCTGAGGCCTGCCGCGGCCTGACGGTCGAGGGCCCGCCCGGTGGAGTGGCCGATGACGGCGAGCCCGGCGACCAGGGCCGTACTGACCATCAGGGCGGAGGCGGTGGCGGCGGTGCGCCGCGGGTCGCGCAGCGCGTTGCGGTGGGCGAGGTGGCCGGCGATCCCGAGGCGCCCGGTCAGCCGACCGCTCAGCCGGATCACGGGTACGGCGAGCAGCGGCGCCAGCACGATCACGGCGATGACGAGGAGGGCGCAGCCGGACATCGCGCTCCGCAGGTTCTCCTCGGAGGCGTCCTTCGCCCCGGCGAGCGACAACAGCAGGCCGGCGCCGAGGGCGAGCAGGAGGGTGCCGGCCGCGCCGCGGACCCGGGACGCGGTGGCGGTGGGCGGCTGTTCGGCCGCGCGCAGGGCCTCGACCGGTGCGATCCGGGCCGCCTTGCGGGACGGCAGCCATGCGGCGAGCACGGTGACGCCCACCCCGACGGCGAGCGCGGCCGCCACGGGCAGCGGGCCGATCACCAGGGGGCCGCGGGGCAGTGGCTCCCCGGTGGTGCTCAGGACCTCCGGCAGTACGGAGGCGATGGCGAGACCCAGCAAGAAGCCGAGGGCCGAGGCGGCGAGGCCGAGGAGTACTGCCTCCCACAGGAGGGAGCGCACGACCTGGCGGCGCGTGGCGCCGATCGCGCGCAGCAGGGCGATCTCACGGGTGCGCCGGGCGACGAGCATGGTGAAGGTGTTGACGATCAGGAACGACCCGATGAACAGGGCGACTCCGGCGAAGACCAGCGACAGCTTCTCGTTGCCGCGGGTGAGCGTGTCGACGAGGACGGCCTGCTGGGCGGCCTGCGCGGTGCCGGTGGTGGCTTCGGCCCGGCCGGCGGGGAGCCGGGCGGCGACCAGGCGGGCGAGTTCGGCGGGGTCGGTGCCCGGTACGGCGGACAGGTCGATCGAGGTGTAGCGGCCGGGGGAGGCGAACAGCTGTTGTGCGGTGGCCTTGTCGAACAGCACGAGGGTGCCGCCGGCCGTCACCCGGGTGTCACGGGTGGTGACGATGCCGACGAGCCGCTTCGTCATGGCCGGGCCGTCCGTGGCCAGGGTGATCCCGTCGCCGATGCGGAACCGGCCGGCGGCGGCGGTTCCGCTGTCCACGGCGATCTCTCCGCCGTCGCGCGGGGCGCGGCCCTCGGTCAGCGCGTGCCGGCCGTCCTTGCCGTCGGCGCCGGGGACGTAGGCGGCCGCCCGGTGCGCCCAGACCCTGCCGGTGCGCAGGGGATCGCCGTCCGAGGCGTTCAGGACGGCCAGGCCGTCCGCGGACGGCCGTACGGCGGCGACGCCGGGCAGGGCGGCCAGATCGCGGGCGAGCACGTCATCGAGCACGGTGGCGTGCTCGTCCCCGGCGGACCCGGCGGACCCGGCGGACCCGGCCGAGCCGGCGGATCCGGGTGTGCCGGGTGTGCCGGGCGGGGGGTCCTTCGGGGTCACCGTGACCGCGATGTCGGCGTAGTCCTTCGACACCGCGGCCCGGTGGGCCGCGGTGGAGGAGTCCGCGAAGACGAGGGAGCCGGAGACGAAGGCGACGCCGAGGGTGACGGCGAGCACCGTCATCAACAGTCGGGCCTTGTGCGCCAGAACGTTGCGCAGGGCTGTTTTCAGCATGGGTGATTGGCTTCCGGGCGGGTGCAGGGGTGGGGGTGGGTTGGGGAGCGAACGGGGGTGGGGGCGAGTCAGTTCGTGCGTGCGCGGGTGTCGAACTGCTTCATCCGGTCCAGCACCCGGTCCGGGGTGGGGCGCACCATCTCGTCGACCAGCCGGCCGTCGGCGAGGAAGACGACGCGGTCCGCGTAGGAGGCGGCGACCGGGTCGTGGGTCACCATGACCACGGTCTGGCCCAGTTCGCGCACGGAGTCGCGCAGGAAGCCGAGGACCTCGGCCCCGGCGCGGGAGTCGAGGTTTCCGGTGGGCTCGTCGCCGAAGACGATCGCGGGCCGGGTGGCCAGGGCCCGGGCCACCGCGACGCGCTGCTGCTGCCCACCGGAGAGCTGCCCGGGCCGGTGGTCCAGTCGCTGGGCGAGGCCGACCATGGACACCACGCGGTCCAGCCACTGCCGGTCGGGGCGGCGTCCGGCGATGGACAGCGGCAGGGTGATGTTCTCCCGAGCGGTCAGGGTGGGCAGCAGGTTGAACGCCTGGAAGATGAAGCCGATCCGGTCCCGTCGCAGCTCGGTGAGGTGCCGGTCGCCCAGGGTGCCCAACTCGGTGGTGCCGATGCGGACCGAGCCCGAGCTGACGGAGTCGAGTCCCGCGGCACAGTGCATGAGGGTGGATTTGCCGCAGCCGGAGGGGCCCATGATCGCGGTGAACTCGGCCTCCCGGAAGGAGACGCTGACCCGGTCCAGGGCCACCACGCGGGTGTCACCGTTGCCGTAGACCTTCGACAGGTCGGTGGTGGAGGCCGCGATGCCGGGCGTCGGGCGGGAGGAGAAGGGGTCGGCGGTCACGGGGACTCCACTTGGGGTGCGGTGGGAAAGGGGTGCACGCCGAAGGGTGTCGGGGGGACGTATCAGGGCCGGGGCCGCCGTGTATCGGCTTCCGCGCCGTTGTGCAGCAATCGTGCAGGGCGGTCCGGGCGGTCCGGGCGGTCCGGGCCGCCGGTCGGTCAGCGCGGGAGCCGCAGGGTGGCTACCGCGCCGCCGTCCGGGGCGTTGTCCAGACGCAGTTCGGCGCCGAGCACCCGGGCCTGGCCCAGGGCGATGGTCAGGCCGAGGCCGTGCCCCGCGCCCCGCTCCGTGGCGCCCGTACGGAACCGGCGCGGGCCGTCGAGCAGCAGGTCGGCTGGGAAGCCGGGGCCGTGGTCGCGGACGACGACGGTCCGGCCCTCGACGGTGACCCGCACCGGGGTCCGTCCGTGCCGGTGCGCGTTGATGACGAGGTTGCCGACGATCCGCTCCAGGCGCCGCGGGTCGGTCTCCACCACGCCCACGGAATCCACGACCGGTGCCTGCGGTGCCTGCGGTGCCTGCGGCGCCTCGGTGACGCTGACGTCCGTGTCGAGACCGGTACGGGCCACCGCCTCGGCGACCACCGCGGCGAGCGGCACCCGGGCGCGGACCGGCGCCTCCGCCCCCGCGTCGAGCCGGGAGATCTCCAGCAGGTCCTCGACCAGGCCGCGCAGGTCCCGTACGCGGGCCCGGAGCAGGTCCTCCGTCTCGCCGGCCGGCAGCAGGTCGGTGGCGGCCAGCAGGCCGCCGACCGGGGTGCGCAGCTCGTGGGCCACGTCCGCCGTGAACTGCCGCTCGGTGCGCAGCCGTCGGCCGAGGCTGTCGGCCATGAGGTCGACGGTGGCGGCGATGTCGGTCACCTCGTCGCGGCCCCGGGCCCGACCCAGGGCGGGGCCGGTGCGGGCGTCGAGGTCCCCGGCGGAGATCCGGGCCGCGGTCTCGGCGACCCGGCGCAGTCGGCGGGCGACCAGCCCGGCCCCGTAGACCGCCAGGGGCAGTGCCGCGGCGAGCGAGAGGAGGGAGGCCACCGCCATGCTCGCGTCGAGGCGCCGCAGGTCGTGGAGTTGCGGGCTCATGTTGATCCGTACGGCGAGCACCGGGCTGCCCGGGCCGCCGACCCGCTGGGCGCCCCAGACGCTCGGTCCGAGGTTCCCCTCCACGCGCCCGTCGTGGGCCACCCGCCGTTCGTCGTCGGTCGGGTGGCGCAGGGCGGTGGGCAGTTCGGCGGGATCGAGCTCCGCGCCACCCGCCAGCGTTCCGGTGCGCCGGTAGACGTCCATGGAGGAGTACACGGTGTTGGTGGCTTCCATCTCGGCCCGGTCGCGGACGTCGATGGCGGTCCACACGTGGACGAGGGCGCCCACCGCCAGGGCGACCAGGCCCGCCGTGGCCGCCGCCAGTGCGGCGATCTTCCAGCGCAGGGGCACGCGGGCCGGCCACCACGGCCGGCGCAGGTGGTGCACCGGCCTCAACGCCTGAGCTTGTAGCCGAAGCCGCGGACTGTCTCGATCCGCTCCCGGCCCAGTTTCTTGCGCAGCCGCTGCACGGCCAGGTCCACGACACGGCTGTCGCCGTCCCAGCCGTACTCCCAGACGTTGCGCAGCAGGGTGTGCCGTTCCAGCACGATGCCCGGGTGGGCGGCGAACTCCAGAAGCAGCTTCAGTTCGGTGGGGGTGAGCGCCACGGGGCGTCCGGAGCGGAACACCTCCAGCCCGCCGGTGTCGACGGTCAGGTCCCCGAAGGTCAGGACGTCCTCCTGGCCGGCGGCCGGCCCGCCGTCGGGGGCGGGCGCGTAGGCCGCCCTCCGGAGCAGCGAGCGGATGCGTGCCACGAGGACGTAGGTGTCCACGGGCTTGACCACGTAGTCGTCGGCCCCGGCTTCCAGACCGGCGACGACATCGAGGCCGTCGCCCCGGGCGGACATCATCAGCACCGGTACCAGGCTGGTCTCGCGGACCCGGCGGCACAGCCCGATCCCGTCCAGGCCGGGCAGCATCACGTCCAGGATCAGCAGGTCGAAGCCGTCGCCGTCGCGGAAGGACTCCAGCCCGGTCAGTCCGTCGGCGGCGGCCGTCACCCGGTAGCCGTAGCGTTCGAGGGCGACGGTGAAGGACCGGCGCATCAGCTCGTCGTCCTCGACCAGCAGCACGCGGACCGGAGGCAGAGATTCCGGCGCCGGGGCGGGTGAGGGCACGGGCGGGACTCCTGTTCGTACGGGCCGGGCGAAGCGCCGCTCCGGCGTGCACCCACACGCCGCCGACGACCCGGAAGGAACGATACGGGAGGCGCCGGACGCGGCGACCGCCGTCGCGGCCGGGTGCGCGGTCCGATCGATGGTCGAGCGCTCACCGATACACGGCGGATACAAAAGGCCGGAATCGGCTTGAACCAAGTGGGGTGCTGGCGGAAAACGGCCTGTACGAGAGGGTGCCCCGGCCGGGCCGCTGCATAGTCTGACCATCGGTCAATCAGGATCCGCAGCGGGGTCCACGGAGCGAGGAGAACACTGATGGTCGGGTCGCGTGTCCTGTCCTTCGGGCACTATCAGCCGTCAAGGGTCTTGACCAATGCCGATCTCGAGCAAATGGTCGACACCAACGACGCGTGGATCCAGAGCCGGGTCGGGATCAAAACGCGTCGCGTGGCGGCCGAGGACGAGTCGGTTTCGGACATGGCCACGAAGGCCGCCGAGCACGCTTTGGCCAACGCCGGACTCACCGGCGGCGACATCGACGTCGTCATCGTGGCCACCTGCACGGCGCTCGACCGCTCGCCCAACACGGCCGCCCGGGTGGCCGCCGCGGTCGGGGCGCAGGCTCCCGCCGCCATCGACGTGAACACGGCCTGCTCCGGATTCCCGCACGCCCTGGCGCTGGCCGACCAGAGCATACGGACGGGTTCCGCCACGAAGGCCCTGGTCATAGGCGTGGAGAAGCTCACCGACTTCGTCGACTGGACCGACCGCACCACCTGCGTGCTCGTCGCCGACGGTGCGGGTGCGGCCGTCGTCGTGGCCTCCGAAGAGCCGGAGATCAGCCCGGTCGTGTGGGGGTCCGTACCCGAGATGGGCCGGGCCGTGCGCATCGAGGCGCCGTCCCACACCTTCGCCCAGGAGGGGCAGTCGGTCTACCGATGGGCCACCACGACGCTCCCGGAGGTCGCCCTCCAGGTCTGCGAGCGGGCGGGCGTGAAGCCCGAGGAACTCGGCGGTGTCGTCCTGCACCAGGCCAACCTGCGGATCATCGAGCCCCTGGCGCGCAAGATCGGTGCGGTCAACGCCGTCATCGCCAAGGACGTCGTCGAGTCGGGCAACACCTCGGCCGCGAGCATCCCGCTGGCGCTGTCCAAGCTCATCGAGCGGGGTGAGATCGAGAAGGGATCGCCCGTGCTGCTCTTCGCGTTCGGCGGGGGCCTGTCCTACGCCGGCCAGATCATCAACTGCCCGTGACGGGCGCCGAGGGATCGACGACGATGACGTCCTCGCACGTGCCGTGGTGGCCGCTGCTGCGGTTGCGGGAGGAGGTGACCGCGCCCCGGGCGCGGCTGCTGGTGTTCCCGCATTCCGGGGCCGGCCCCAACACCCTGTTCCCCCTGGTCAAGTCGCTGCCGGACCACGTGGAAGTGCTCGGGCTCTCGCTGCCCGGGCGGGAGCGCCGGTTCGGCGAGCCGCCCGGCTGCCGGCTCGACCAGGTCCTGGACTCCGTCTCCGACGAGGTGCTCGGCCGTGACCCGCTGCCCACGGTGGTCTTCGGGCACAGCCTCGGCGCGCTCCTGGCCGCCCGTGCCGCGCGCCTGCTCGGCCCGCACTGCCGGGCCGCCGTGGTCAGCGGGCAGGCCCCCGGCCGGACCCCGCGCCGGGCCCACGCCACCGCCACCGATGAGGACGCCGTCCGGCTCCTGCGGGACGGCGGCGGCACCCCGGAGTGGGTGCTGCACGATCCGGACATGCTGGCGCACGTGACGCGCGTGCTGCGGGCGGACATCGCACTCGGCCGGGAGGCTGCGGCGGGGTTCGAGGACGTACGGCTCGCCGTGCCCCTGCACGTGTTGGGCGGCACGGCGGACCCGCTGGTCCCGCACGAGCCGCTGGACGGCTGGGCCGCCCACACAACCGGAGCGTGCCAGGTGCTCCGGTTCGACGGCGACCACTTCTTCCTGCTGACCGACGAGCACCGCCCCACGGTGGTGGACGTGCTGCGCCGGGCACTCGCGGAAGGCTGACGCGGCGCGCCGAAGGGTCGGAGGGCCGGGGCCGAAGGGCCGGAGTCACGTGGCGCGTGGTTCCGGCCCGGGGTCGGTCCGTCCCCGGCCCGTGGCAGGTCACGGCCGGATGATGCGGACCTGGTAGCTGCCGTTGCGGAGTTCACCCACCACAGACACGCTGATGCCCGCCTTCTCGTCGGTGAAGGTCTCGCCGGGCCGGAACGGCGCGTCCGAGAGCTCCGCGTGCACGTTGGGCCGCCGGGTGCAGCCGCCGCTCGTGCTGGCACTGTCCGACACGGTGATCGGGCCGTGCCCGGTGTCCACGTCGGAGTCCACCTTGTAGATGAGGACGCCCGGTTTGCAGACGGCCTCGTCGTTCCCGGCCAGGGTCCGCACCTCCACCGCGTACCCGGCGGTCTCCGACAGCGGGACGAAGGCCAGCTTGGTGCCGCCCCGTATGCCCAGCGGGGACAGGGTGTGGTCGCTGGTGCCCGACTTGGCCGCGCAGCTGATCTGCTTGCTGTCCAGCCAGCCCAGCTTCCACTTGTGCCAGCCCATCAGGTCGTTGTTGGCACCCCAGTCCTCGCTCATGATGTCCCAGTGCCCGACCGTGTTCCCGCCGTCCGAGGTGTAGAGGTCGGGCAGCCCGAAGACGTGCCCGTTCTCGTGGGGGAGCACCCGGTAGCCGGTCTCCTGGTAGGTGCCGGAGCCGTCGTCCTGCCGGCTGTAGACGAAGGACGTGTTGGCCAGCGGCACCCCGTCGGCGACCGGAGCCTCGCCGTTGCCCGAGAAGGTCACCGACAGGACGGTGTCCAGGGCGGACGGCCCGGCGTTCGGCGTGACCAGGACGTTGATCAGGTCGTACCGGGCGAAGTCCACCTCGGGATCGGCGGCCTTCGCTATGTGCTCGACGAGCTGCCGGTAGCCCGGCTCGTACGCGGACCCGCGTTCGATCCCGTACGCCGCGAAGGGCATCGGCATCCGTAGCCAGCCCTTTATCGGCGCCTCGGCCCGGTAGACCAGCCGGCCGTAGGAGCTGGTGCGGAACCATTCGGCCGTTTGGGGGAAGAACTCCGCCATCCGGTCCGCCGCCGTGCCCTCGCCCTTGGCATCAGGGAAGTCGATCATCAGGTTCAGGGCCCGGATCTCGCCGGTCGAGCGCGAGTACCCGGGCGGAGTCGGCATGCCCTCGGACATCTGCACACCCATGGTGCCCGCGATCCGGCAGGGCGCGAGAGCCGATTCGACGGTCGTGGCCACCGCTCCGGCCGCCGAGTTGCCGCGGCTGGATATGCCCGTGCTGGCCGTCGCCGTGACGCCGAAGGCCAGCGCGGTCAGGCCGATGTACGCGCTGGTGCGGCGTGGTCTGCGTATCCGGTGGCGGGTCTGCGGCATGGAGATCGCCTTCGGGTCCGCGGCAGCCGGCCCTGCCCGGTCTGCGCCCTGTTCGATCACCCTCCGCCGGGCGCGGCGCGCCCGCGCGTCGGGAGAGGCCGAACGTGGACACGCCCGTGACTCAGGTCACACGGGGGAGTGAAATAACCGGGGACCCGATCCCCGTTTGTACGGGAGTCCCGCTAAGCGGGGAGCGGCTCCCCGTTTGGGCGGGGGAGTCGCGCAGTCCGCACCGCGAGTCCACGAGCCCGCGCCGAGGAGGCCCCGGAATGAAGAGCTCCACCCGTACCGTCGCGGCGGCCCGGCCGATCCCGGACCCGGTGCAGCCGCAGCCGCAGGTGTCCGCGGCCGGCGTCGCGCGTCCGCGCGCCGACGCCGTCCGCAACCGCGAGCGGATCCTGACGGCGGCCCGCGAGCTCTTCGTCGAATCCGGCTCCACGGCCCCCTTCGACGAGGTCGCCCGCCGGGCCGGCGTCGGCAATGCCACGCTCTACCGGCACTTCCCCGACCGCCCCGCCCTCGTCCATCACGTCGTCCTCTTCACGATGGGCCGGGTGACGGCCTCGGCCGAGGCCTCCCTCGCCGAGGAGCCCGACGCCTTCGCCGCCCTGTGTCGGTTCACGCATGCGGCCGCGGACGAGCGGATCGGCGCCCTGTGCCCGATGCTCGGCGACGGCTTCGACGGCGAACACCCCGAGCTCCTGGCGGCGCAGACCGCGCTGGCCGATGCCGTGGTCACGTTGCTGGCCGCGGGCCAGGACGCGGGGCTGGTCCGCACGGACATCGGCGTCGGTGACCTGATGGTCGCCCTGTCCCAGCTCAGCCGCCCCCTCCCGGGTGTCGCGTGCCTCGACACAGACCGCTTCGCCCACCGTCACCTCCAGCTCTTCCTCGACGGGCTGCGGGCTCCGGCCCGCTCCGAACTCCCGGGTTCGGCAACGACTTTGGACGACCTGCGGCAGAAAACCATGTGACACGCACAAAGTTAAAGAACTAGCATTTTTCAGTCATTCCGCACAGTGAAGTGGGTACCTCCATGTCAAAAACAGCCGCGAGCCTCGCGCCGGCTGCCGATCCCAGCCGCTGGAAGGCACTCGTCTTCATAGCCCTGGCCCAGCTGATGGTCGTCCTCGACGCGACCATCGTGAACATCGCCCTCCCCTCCGCCCAGACCGACCTCGGCATCTCGGACGGCAACCGCCAGTGGGTCATCACCGCGTACGCCCTGGCCTTTGGCGGACTGCTCCTCTTCGGCGGCCGCATCGCCGACAAGTGGGGCCGCAAGAACGCCTTCGTCGTCGGCCTCATCGGCTTCGCCCTGGCCTCCGCGCTGGGCGGCGCCGCCAACGGCGAGGCCATGATGCTCGGCGCCCGCGCCCTCCAGGGCGCCTTCGGCGCGCTGCTCGCACCGGCGGCCCTGTCGCTGCTCGCCGTCATGTTCACCGACGCCAAGGAGCGCGCCAAGGCCTTCGGCATCTACGGAGCCATTGCGGGCGGCGGCGGTGCCGTCGGCCTGATCCTCGGCGGCTTCCTGACCGAGTACCTCAACTGGCGCTGGACCTTCTTCGTCAACATCCCCTTCGCGATCGTCGCGGCCGCGGGTGCCTGGATGGTCATCCGTGAGCCCGCCGGCTCCCGCAACCGCGCACCGCTCGACATCCCGGGCGTGGTCCTGTCCACCACCGGTCTCGTCGCCCTCGTGTACGGCTTCACCCGCGCCGAGTCCGCCGGCTGGTCGGACGCCCTGACGGTCGTCATGTTCGTCGCCTCGGCGCTGCTGCTGTTCGCCTTCGTCCTCGTCGAGGCCAAGGTGAAGTCCCCGCTGCTGCCGCTGCGCGTCCTCCTGGAGCGCAACCGCGGCGGTGTCTACCTCTCGCTCGGCCTCGCCGTCATCTCGATGTTCGGCCTGTTCCTCTTCCTCACCTACTACCTGCAGGTCGTGAAGGGCTTCTCGCCCGTCAAGACCGGCTTCGCCTTCCTGCCGATGATCGCGGGCATGATCACGGGCTCCACCCAGATCGGCGCCCGCCTGATGACCCGCGTCCCGCCGCGCCTGCTGATGGGCCCCGGCTTCCTGGTCGCCGGCCTCGGCATGCTGCTGCTGACCCAGCTGGAGGTCGGGTCCTCGTACCCGGCGCTCATCCTGCCGGCGCAGTTGCTGCTCGGCCTCGGCATGGGCACGGCATTCATGCCGGCGATGTCCCTCGCCACGCACGGGGTGAACCCGGCCGACGCCGGTGTCGCCTCCGCCATGGTCAACACCTCGCAGCAGGTCGGCGGCGCCATCGGCACCGCCCTGCTGAACACCATCGCCGCCTCGGCGACCACCGCCTACCTGACCGACCACGCGGCCGAGGCCGCCGCGGGCGGCCCGGCCGGGCAGCTGATCCAGGCGCAGGCCATGGTCGAGGGCTACTCCTCGGCCATCTGGTGGGCGGTCGGCATCCTGGTCGCCAGCTCGGTCATCGCGCTGACGCTGATCAACACCGGCCGTCCGGGCGTCGGCGGCCCGGTGGCCTCCGGCTCCGGCGAGGACGCCGAGCTCAAGGTGCCGGTGATCGCCCACTGATCGGGGCCGAGGGCTTCCCGGAATGACTGACGACCCCATCTCGTTCAAATTTGAACGAGATGGGGTTAGTCTGTTTCCGTACGCGTTTCAACCACCGAGGAGCGCCCCCGTGACCCGCATACCGGCCCTGTACCTGAGCCACGGCGCACCCCCGCTGGCCGACGACCCGCTCTGGCCGGGCGAGCTCGCCGCCTGGTCCGCCGGGCTGCCGCGCCCCCGGGCGATCCTGATGGTCTCCGCGCACTGGGAGGAGGCCCCGCTCGCCCTCGGCGCCACCGAGCGGGTCCCGCTCGTGTACGACTTCTGGGGCTTCCCCGAGCACTACTACCGGGTCCGCTACGACGCGCCCGGCGCCCCGGAACTGGCCGCCTCGGTCCGTAAACTGCTGAGGGCCCCCGGCACTCCGGTCCAGGACATCCCCGACCGCGGACTGGACCACGGGGCGTACGTCCCCCTGGTGGAGATGTACCCGGAGGCCGACGTACCGGTCCTGCAGATCTCCCTGCCCACGCTGGACCCGGCACGGCTGATGGACATCGGCCGCAAGCTGGCCCCGCTGCGCGACGAGGGCGTACTCATCGTGGGCAGCGGCTTCTTCACGCACAACCTGGCGGCGCTGCGCCATACGGGCCCGGGCGTCCCGGCCTGGTCGGCGGAGTTCGACGCCTGGGGCCGCGAAGCCCTGGCCGCGTCCGACGTGGACGCCCTGCTGGACTTCGAGCACAAGTCCCCGGCGGGCCGCCTGGCCCACCCCCGTACGGAACACTTCGCCCCGCTGTTCGTCACCCTCGGCGCGGCCGAATCCGACCTCGCCTCCGCCCGCACCCCGGTGGACGGCTTCTGGATGGGCCTCTCGAAGCGCTCCCTCCAGTTCGGCTAGTCCTGCCGCCCGAGCCCGGTGATGTCCACCCCGATGGTGAACCCCAGCGACTCCCCGACGCTGGGGGCGCGTGCGCGCGTGCCGTAGGGACGTGCCGGCCGCTCACTCGGACGGGTGCTGGCCCAGCCGCTTCTCGTACCAGCGGACGTCCCAGTACCGGTCGAACTTCCAGCCCGCCTCCGTGAACTCGCCGATCCGGCGGAAGCCGAAGCGCTCGTGCAGGCGCACCGAGGCCTCGTTCGGCAGGGAGATCCCGGCGAACACGCGGTGCACGGGTTCCTTGGCCAGGGCGGCGAAGAGCGCCTCGTAGAGGAGGGTGCCGACGCCCCGGCCGACCGCGTGCGGGGCGAGGTAGACGCTCGCCTCCACCGAGGTGGCGTAGGCCGGTTTGGGGCGGAACGCGCTGCTCGTGGCGTATCCGGCCATTCGATCACCTGTCCAGGCAACCAGAAGCCGGTGGGGGCCGTCTTCAGAGTAGGAGTGCAGCCAAGGGCGGCGCTGTTCCGGAGTGAAAACGGCCGTGTCGAACGTGACGGCGGTCTCACGGACGTAGTGGTTGTAGAGGTCCGTGAGGGGCGCCAGATCGGCCTCCGTTCCGGGCCTGACCTGCACCTCTTCGAGATCTTGCGACACCCGTCCCCCTCCCGTAGCGGGGCAGGATACTGCAAGATCTCGAAAACTAGGGAGCAGCGTGGGAATTCTGTCCCGATTCCAGTCGTTGTTTCCTTCGGAAGCGGGCACTCGGAAGAGTGTCCGTGACGCACCGGACCGGTTGGCAGCCGTCCCGGCGGCGTCCTCCAGCCGCACCGCGACCGAACACTTCGCAAGGGAGCACGCATGGCAACCCGCGCCGTCGCCCGTCGTCAGTCCACGAGCAGCGCCCGCGCTGTGGGCGGGGAGATCGCAGACCGTGACCTGGTCGGCATGTACCTGGACGAGATCGCGCGCACCCCGCTGCTCGACGCCGCCAAGGAAGTGGAGCTCTCCCAGATCATCGAGGCGGGCGTCTACGCCCAGCAGATCCTCGACAGCACGATAGAACGTGACGGGGACGCCCCGGCGCGCGAGGAGCTGGAGGCGCTCGCCGCCGAGGGCGAGCGGGCCAAGGAAGTCTTCATCCGCTCGAACCTGCGCCTCGTCGTGGCCGTGGCCCGCCGCTATCCGCGCAGCGGCCTGCCCCTCCTCGACCTGATCCAGGAGGGCAACGCGGGCCTGGTCCGTGCCGTCGAGAAGTTCGACTACGCCAAGGGCTTCAAGTTCTCCACGTACGCCACGTGGTGGATCCGGCAGGCGATCACCCGGTCCATCGCGGACCAGTCCCGCACCATCCGCCTCCCCGTCCACCTCGTCGAGGAGCTCGGCCGGATCCGCCGCATCCAGCGGGAATTCAACCGCGAGAACGGCCGCGACCCGGAGCACGCCGAGATCGCCGCCGAGCTGGACTCCACGGAGAAGCGCGTGGGTGACGTACTGGACTGGGCGCGCGACCCGGTCAGCCTCAACATGGCGGTCGACGACGACGGCGACACCCAGTTCGGTGACCTCCTGGAGGACACCTCGGCGATCTCGCCCGAGCAGTCCGTGCTCTCCCTGCTGCGCAGCGAGGAGCTGGAGGACCTGCTGGGCAAGCTCGACCAGCGCACGGCGTCGATCATCAAGATGCGGTACGGCATCGACGACGGCCGCGAGCGGACGCTGACGGAGGTCGGCAAGCAGCACGGCCTGACCCGTGAGCGGATCCGCCAGATCGAGAAGCACGCGCTGCTGGAGCTGAAGCGGATGGCGCGCGACACCGGCTTCGACGCCGTGGCCTAGAGCGGCCCGCCGCCAAGCCCCCCAGACGAGCCCCGGTGCCTATCCCCCCCAGGCGCCGGGGCTCTCTCCTGTCCCGCACGACCCGGCCCCGCCGGCGTTTCGCAACCCACCCCCCCCGGTTACGGCGCGCCCGCCGCCGACGTGAGCCGCGCGGCCAGCGCACCGGCCGCATCCCGAAGCGCCGCAGGCCCCCGCACGGTGAACGGCAGCCCCGTCAGGGCGAGCCGCGCCACCGTCCACTCCAGTGCGTCCGCGCTCTCGAAGCTCACCGAGGTCTGCGTCCCCCCACCCGGCAGGGCCGCTGCCCGGAGCCAGGCCGGCAGTTCGGCCGGGCCGGCCGCGAAGTCGACCTCCACCCGGTACGGCTGCTTCTCACCGCCTCGCAGGCCCCGCCGGACGAACTCCTCGGCCTCCATCGGCAGGTCCCGCCGCGCGAACCGGGCCCCCGTCGCGAAGGCCTCGTCGACCCGGTCCACCCGGAAGGTCCGCCAGTCCTCCCGCTCCAGGTCGTAGGCGACCAGGTACCACCGGCTCCCGGTGCTGACCAGCCGGTACGGCTCCACCAGCCGCCGCGTCTCGGCCCCGTTCCCCGCCCGGTAGGCGAACCGCAGCCGCTCGGGGCCCGCCACCGCCGACGCCATCGTGGTCAGCGTCCGCGGGTCCACGCTGGCCCCGTCGCCCCGGGACAGTGCGATCGTGGCCGACTGGAGCGCGCTCACCCGGTGCCGCAGCCGTGAGGGCAGGACCTGCTCCAGCTTCGCGAGGGCCCGTACGGAGGCCTCCTCGACCCCCTCGATCGCATGCCCGGCCCCGGCCCGCAGCCCCACCGCGATCGCCACGGCCTCCTCGTCGTCAAGCAGCAGCGGGGGCATCGCAGCCCCTGCCACCAGCCGGTATCCGCCCTCGGCGCCCAGGGTGGCCTCCACCGGGTAGCCGAGGTCCCGCAGCCTTTCGATGTCCCGCCGGATGGTCCGCGCGCTCACCCGCAGCCGCTGGGCCAGCTCGCTCCCGGGCCATTCCCGCGGGGTCTGGAGGAGGGACAGCAAGGAGAGCAGCCGTGCGGGTGTGTCGGTCATGAATCCAGGCTGCCAGCGAAATAGGACACAAGCTGACCTAGACGCCGTCTAAGTTTCTCCTCATGAGCACCGAGACGTCCAAGACAGCGCCCGATAGAGAGAACGGGCCCGTACCAGAAGAGCGGAACGACGTAGCCCACGACGCACCCAGCTCGCCCGCCGACCGCCGCCGCTGGCTGGCGCTCGCCATCGTGATGACCGCGGCCTTCATGGACCTGGTCGACGTCACGATCGTCAACATAGCCATCCGCACCATGCGCGAGGACTTCGGCGCCTCCACCAGCGCGATCCAGTGGATCACCGCGGGCTACGCCCTCGCCTTCGCGGCGGGCCTGATCACCGGTGGCCGCCTCGGTGACATCTACGGCCGCAAGCGCGTCTTCCTCATCGGCATCGCCGGGTTCACGGCGGCCTCGCTGCTCTGCGGCATCGCCGCCAACCCGGACGTGCTCGTCATGGCCCGACTGCTGCAGGGCGGTATGGCCGCCCTGATGGTGCCGCAGGTCCTGGCGATCATCCACGTCACCTTCCCGCCGCAGGAGCGCGGCAAGGTCTTCGGCATGTTCGGCGCGATCGTGGGCCTGGCGGCCGTCTCGGGTCCGCTGCTCGGCGCACTGCTCATCGAATGGGACCTCTTCGGTCTCGGATGGCGCCCGATCTTCCTGATCAACCTGCCCGTCGGCATCATGGGCGTGATCCTGGGACGCAAGTTCATCGCCGAGTCCAAGGCACCCAAGGCGCTGCGCCTGGACCTGGTCGGCGTCGTCCTCGCCACCCTCGCCATGGTCCTGCTGATCTTCCCGCTGACCCACGGCCACGAGAACGACTGGCCGCTGTGGGGCTTCGTCTGCATGGGCGCGGCGCCCTTCGTCTTCGCCGCCTTCATCACGTACGAGAAGTACAAGATCAAGAAGGATGGCTCCCCGCTCGTCGAGCTCTCCCTCTTCAAGGTCAAGAGCTTCGCCGGCGGCATCGCCGTCCAGCTGACCTTCGGCATCGCCACCGGCATCTTCTTCCTGGTCTGGACGATGTACATGCAGATGGGCCTCGGCTGGAGCGTGCTGCGCGCGGGTCTCACCGGCATCCCGTTCTCCATCGCGGTCTCGGTCGCCGCCGGCCTCTCGGTCGAGAAGCTCGTCCCCCGCTTCGGCCGCAAGGTGCTCCAGGCCGGCGCGCTGGTCATGGCCGCCGGTCTGCTCCTCTACATCTGGGAGTCGCAGCACTACGGCATGGAGATCGCCCCCTGGCAGATGGCCGCCCCGCTGATCGTCATGGGCGTCGGCATGGGCCTGATCGTGGCCCCGCTGAACGACACGGTGCTCTCCGAAGTGCCGCGCGAGCACGCCGGATCCGCCTCGGGTCTGATCAACACCACCGGCCAGATGGGCAACGCGCTGGGTCTCGCCCTGACCTCCGTCGTCTTCTTCGGGCTGATCGACGACGACATGGTCTTCGGTCCGCCGTACGTGGAGGCCTTCCGCGGCGCGCTCTGGTGGGTCGTGGCCGTACTCTTCGTGATCTTCGCGGTGATGTTCGTCCTGCCGCGCAGGGCGCTCCCGATGGAGGAGCGCGAGGGCGCCGCCGAGCACGCCGGTCGCACTCCGGAGAAGGTCCCGGCCGGCTGAGCCGGGCCGCACGTACCGCCGAACGGACATGTCCGCCCTCCCGGGCGGGCATGTCCGTTCTCCTTTTCCCTCCGCCCCGCCCGCGGTCCCGCAGCGGGTGACGGGGTCAGGACTTGGGCAGGGCCACGGTGTTGACGTAGGCGGTGCCGTTGGCCGAGAAGCCCTTCACGGCCTTCTCGACCTCCGCGGTCGGCACGGCCTTGTCGGCCTGGTAGTAGAGCCAGTCGACCCGCATGTCCCAGGTGCGCGCCCCCAGGAAGGGGAGGTCGACCAGCCAGGCGCTGAAGTGGATGTTCATGCGCTCGCGAGGGAAGTACTTGCTGTCGCTGGTGAACAGCTCCCGGCCGTCCACGGAGTAGGTGACCGATCCGTTCACGGCCGTGATCAGCAGGACGTGCCAGCCTTCGAGCTTGTCCTTCTGGGCCTTGGTGACCCGGTCGTTCTTCGTGCTGTTGCGCCAGCTCGTGGTGTCGAGCCTGGGACCCGGCGCACCCCATCCGCCGTTCGGCATGTACTCGTAGTCGAGCTCGCTGTACTGATCCGACTTGTGGTCGGGCGAGATCGCGAAGAAGGACTCGTTGATGTGATCGCCGTTGCGTCCGCTCGTGGGCTTGTCGCTGAAGTACACCCGGGCGGCGAGGGTGCCCGTGAAGAAGTACGGCTTGCTGGTCTGCAGTTCGGACTGCTGGGTGCCCTTCGCGGTCCCGTCGCTGGTGACCTGCAGCTGCAGTGACTGGCCCGCCTTGGCGGTCCCCTCGGCCGGGAAGCTGATGCCCGCGGTGGACCAGGTGTCCTTGATCCCCGGACCGCCCTGGCCGGTGCGGACCTGCCAGCCGTTGGAGGCGAGCGCGGGGTCGTCGGGGCCGGTGTAGGAGAAGTCGTCGAACATGACCCCCGCCGGCGGCGCGGCCGCGGCCGGTGCCCTCACGGAGAGCGGGCCCTGCCCCGCCGCCGCGTCGCTGCCCTTCGGCTCGTCACCCCAGACGTGCTTGCCGCCGAGGTACGCCGCCACCCGCTGGGACGGGGCGTAGTGGGTGGACTCGGCGTCGAACGAGAGGTCGTTCGCCTGGTTCAGCTCCTTGTGGTCGAGGCGGAAGAGCTGGAGCCCGATCCCCTGACTGGTCTTGCCCGGCTCCAGGCTGCCGGCCGCCGCCGTGAAGCCGATCTGGAGGTAGTGGCTGGACGTCGGACCGGAACCGGTCAGCATGCCTATCTTGGCGGTGACGTTCGAGCAGCCGAGAGCCGTCTGGACGCAATTGGAACCGTAAGCGGAAGCATCATCCGCAGAGAAGTAGTACCTAAGGGCCACGTCGCTCAAGGCCACGGTTCTCTTCGAATTGTTGATGACTTCCAACCACGGCTTGGCCGCAGCGCCCGTGGCCGGGGCGTCGGTCCGGTACCGGACCGTGAGGTCGGCGGACCCGTGAGAGTCAGTACCGGAACGCCATTTGGGATAGAGCACGAAGGCGCCACCGCCGACGGCCAGTGCGCCCACCAAGAGGAGCACTTTCAGTGCGTTCCAGCCTCGACGGCGAGGATTTCGGCTGGAACGGCTCACGGAAGCTCCTTGACGGGGTGGCATATTGAGCGCCATCGTAACCACGGTGTGTCATGGCTTGGAAGCCGCGGATAGGGCAGGAATGGGGCCCGATTTCCTTCGGCGTCGGGGCCGTGATTCAACCGTCAATTGTTCGGGGGGATCGGCAATGGGGCCGATCTGGAAGTGTTCTTCATCACTGCGCGGCGGGGATTCCGCACTCTTGGTGCCCACGTTGTCGGGTTTTGCCAGAGAGTAAAGACCCCGTGGTGCGCCGCCGACGCCCGCCGCACGTTGCGACCGGGCCGACTGACGCTGAGCGGTCGCATAGATGTGCAGTGCTTTCTGCGTGTGCTTTCACTCGGTCTCCACAGTGTGGAGGCCGAGTGATGTTGACTTGGGTGGGGGAGATAAATCTTGTCGGGCACTGTTGCGCGCGGTGAGCGTGCCGATGCGTCGCGCCGTGGGGGGCGCGGCGCCGCGATACGTCGTGGGCGCGGTGATGCGGCGCGTGCGTCGCGCAGTCGGCACCGGCGGGGCCGCGTCTCCCCCGAGGGGGTCGACAGCGCCGCTCTCTACGAGACCGTCGTCCTCGTTCCGGCCCGGAACGAGGAGGTCGGGGTGTTCACGTCCCTGCGGTCCCTGGCCGGCCAGAGCCGAACCCCCGACCTGATCATCGTGGTGGTCAACAACTCGACCGACCGGACCCTGGACTTCGCCCAGCAGTTCGCGGACGACGAGGACACGCCGCCGACGGTGGTGCTGAACCTGGACAACAACCCCCACAAGAAGGCGGGCGCCCTCAACCACGGTCTCCGCTGGCTCAGGGAGGCCGTCGGCGGCCGGCTCACCAACCAGGTGAAACACGTCCTGGTCATGGATGCCGACACCGAGCTGCACCCGAGGTTCATCGAACGGGCCCGCAACGTCATCGCGTCCGACCCGGAGCTCGGCGGCGTCAGCGCCGCCTGCCTCGGCCGCACCGACCTGTGGCGCAACCCGTGGCAGCGGTACCTCCTCGGCATGCAGATCATCGAGTACGGCCGCGCCGCCAACACTCGGTTCCGCAGGGACGTCCACACCATGTCGGGCGCCGGCTCCTTCTACCGGGCGGAGGCCCTACAGGGGCTCCTCGACTGGCGGGGCGAGGTCTTCTGGGAGGACCACTCCAATCTGGTCGAGGACTACGAGACCACCCTGGCCCTCAAGGAATCGGGCTGGAAGGTCACGGCCAACCAGCTCTGCATCGCGTACACCGACCTGATGCCCACGCTGCGCGAGCTGATCCAGCAACGCGAAAGGTGGAGCCGAGGCACGGTCGACGCGTTGCGCGCCCGTGGTTGGACGAAGTTCACCTGGCATTCCATCAGCACCCTGATCCTGGGGCTGCTCGGCGCTGCTTACATTCTCGGTTGGGGGACGACGCAGCTGGTGGCGGCGGCGAAGCACGGCTTCTCGACGCAGCCGATCCTCCTGCTGCTCTTCGCTTTCTGGATCGTCTATCCCGCACTCCGCGTACGGAACATGGGCTGGAAGGCAATGCTCGTCGAGGCGCTGCTGATCCCCGAGCTGGTGTTCACATTGGTACGGACCTATTGGCTCGTGTCCTCCATCATCAAGTCGTACGTGACCCGCGTGTCCGCGTGGAAATGATTCAAGGAGAGCAATGAATTCCCTCAAGGGCTTGGGGGTCTGCGCGGTGCTTGGGGCCATCGCCTTCGCGCTGACCAAAGTGGAGGACATGGATCAACTTATTCTCGGCGCCAGCATCGGGATCGTCACCCTGACGCTGATCGGCTACATGGCATCCGTTCGGCGCAGTCGCAGGGACCGCCGCGTTGCCAATGGGTCGTCCGCGCGGAGTTGAATCATTCCCTCCGGTTTTCGGAACGGTCCGTCGAATTCCCTGGCGGGCCGTTCTGCGCATCCGGACCCTCGCTCCGTCCGGCCCGCCTCACCGCACCCGGGCGCGCAGTTCCATCGCTCCGCGCGCGGCCGCCTCGCTCTCGTACACCTCGCACATGTGCTGCCCGTCGGGCGTTGCCGTGTGCTCGACCTCCCACAGGCTGACCTCGGTCCCGTCCAGCAGGACGAAGGCGTGTTCGTACAGGCTGAAGCCCGCCCCCCGCCCGTCCGCGAGGCACTGCCGCGTGCCGAACACCTGCGTGATCTGGTGCGCGTACGCCGCCCGCAGCAGCGTCGCCACCTGCTCGCCCGGCCGGTCGGCGTTCTCCGCACGGCGCAGCACCCGTCGGGCGTGGTCGGCGGATTCCTCCACCGCGTACTCCCGGTGTCGCCGCACCGGGGCCGGGGTCGCGTACAGCGCGCTCAGCAGGGCCATGCCGCCCTCCGGCTCGTCCTCGCCCGGCACCAGCACCGGATCCGGGGATGCCCCGGCCGGCGCCTCACCGAACAGCCGGGTCACGGCCAGGCAGATCTCAGCCTTGCTCGCGAAGACCTCGTGCCGGACGGTCCGGTCGCCCTCCAGCCGGTAGGTCAGCTCCCACAGCGAGACCGAACCGCCGTCGGTCAGCAGATAAGTGTGCCGGTGGGTCTCCCGCCAGATGCCCGCCTCCGGGCTGTGGTGGGTGGTGTAGAGCGAAGAGCTGTGGGCGAGCGCCGTGCCGAGGCGCTCGACCAGCCGGTCCGGCAGGTCGAAGGAGTTGAGGGCGCGGCCGAGGAGTCGTTCGAGGTGCGCCTCGGTTGTCTCGTACGGATCGCTCAAGGTGGGTCTCCAGGCCGTCGCAGCTTGTCACTTTGCGGAAGCTCAACGTAACCCCTGGTTCTGACATCACGTCCGGGGTTCGGTAAAACGTCCGGGAAGCATCGGAGGTTCCCGCCACACCTTCAGGTCAACTTGCGTATGGATGGGCATGGTTGGGCCCGGTCTGAGGTGAAGCGCGGGACTATGGGCCACATGGCAACGAATACAGTGGGCCTTCCGCGTCAGCAGGTGCGGCCCCGCAGTGGACACGAGGGCGAACGGAACGCCGCGCCGAGGGGGTTGGCCTGGCTGCTGGCCGTCACCGGGGCGGCCGGGCTGCTGGCCTCGTGGGTGATCACCCTCGACAAGTTCCTCCTGCTGGAGGACCCAGACTTCAAGCCCGCGTGCAGTCTCAACCCGGTCGTCTCCTGCGGCAGCGTGATGGCGAGCGAGCAGGCGGCGGCCTTCGGCTTTCCCAATCCGATGTTGGGGCTCGTCGCGTACGCCGTCGTCGTCTGCGTCGGCGCGGGTTTGTTGGCCGGCGCCCGCTACCACGGCTGGTTCTGGCTCGGACTGAACGCCGGCACGTTGTTCGGCGTCGGCTTCTGCAGCTGGCTGATGGTCCAGTCGCTCTACGAGATCAACGCGCTCTGCCTGTGGTGCTGTCTGGCCTGGGTCGCGACCCTGCTGATGTTCTGGGCGGTCACCGCGCACAACGTCCGTACGCGCACCCTGCTCGCCCCCGGCCCGCTGCGGGTCTTCTTCACCGAATTCGGCTGGGCCCCGCCGGCCCTGCACATCGGAGTGATCGGCATGTTGGTCCTCACCCGCTGGTGGGACTTCTGGACCGGCTGACCGCCTGGGGCGGAACGCGAAGAGGGCCCCGGCGGCTGGACGCCGCCGGGGCCTCTTCGTTCACTCCACAGGCTCAGCGGCCCGCGATCACCCGAAGGGCGGAGGATCCGGAGATCAGCTGCCGCTCGAGAGGTTGCCCGAGAGGACCGGGATGTTGTCGAGGATGTGCGAGAGCGGCTCGTCGCCCTTGGCCTGGGTGGAGTTCTCGGTGCACTGCTGGTTCTGCGGGTTGGACAGGACGTTGATGTCCTGGACACCGATGTTGAGCGCGGCGATCAGCGACTGGGCGTTGACCTTCGCCGGCAGGCCGATGCAGGGCTTGTTGAGGGTGCCCTGGACCAGGCTGAGCTGCGGGCTCATGTCGCCGTGGGTCTTCTGGTTGCCGTAGATCTGCTGGGCACCGTTGCCGTTGACGGTGTTGACCCCGTTGTCGTTGCCGATGGCCATGGCCGGGGCCGCGGCGGCAGCGCCCGCGCCGATCGCAACGGCGGAGACCGCGGCGGCGGTCATGAACTTCTTGAACATCTTGTTCCTTCTGTCGCACGAGTGCCCGCTGATGGAGCGCCCTGGTCAACTGCCCGACCAGGGGGTTGGTTCCGCTGCTTCACTCAAACGGCCCGTGCGTGTCGAGGATTTCCCCGGCCCGGGTGAGTGGGCTCCGGACGCCTGCGCGAAGTCCGTACGCAGCCAGCAACGTCCGGGGCTCCGGTTGCGCTCCGTGCGGCGCGTTCGCACGGTGGGTGAGGAAGCGGACCGTTCGGGTCCACTTCTCGTGTCCCCATCGCTCGTGTCCCCACCGCGTAAGGAACATCCATGCACCGCACGAAGCCGTCCCGCGCCCGCCTCCTCGTTCCGTCGGCCCTCGCCGTCGTCATACTGTCCGGCGCGGCCGCCCCTGCGGGTGCCGCGGAGGGCGACGGCTCCGCGGCCCTCACCGAACGCGTGGCCTCCGTCCAGCAGCAGGTCAAGAAGATCGAGCGGCGCGCGGCGGCCGCCGGTCCCATCGACGACCTCCTGGCGGGCCTCACCAAGACCCTCGAAGGCCTTCTCGCGACGGTCGGGGGTCTGCTGCCCGACGGGGTGACGCTGCCGCCGATCGAGTTGCCGAAGCTGCCGGAGATCAAGCTTCCCGAGCTTCCCGACGTGTCCGGCCTCATCCCCAAGCTGCCGCCGGTGGAAGTGCCGCCGGTCGACGGGCTGGTGCCGGAGCTGCCCGCGGTCCCCGAGGCCCCGCCGCTCCCCGAGCTTCCCGTGACCCCGACGGTCCCCGAGGTCCCGGCCCTTCCTGCCGTCCCGTAGGAGCGGTTGCGGACCGACCCCGTCGGATGGTTACGACGGTTGAGCCGAATAGGTCTCATCGTGCGCGTGGCCGTGTCGTCTGGGAAGCTGGACCGTTTCGCTCGGTGTGAGCCCCGGTTCGGGGCAGAACATCGAACAGAAGGTGCACTTCCCATGAACTCTGCCAAGAAGGCCGCCCTGGTCCTGGCCACCGCTGGTCTCGCTGCGGCCGGTGCCGCCGGCTCCGCCGCCGCCGACTCGTCGGCCGAGGGTGCGGCCGTGGGTTCCCCCGGCGTTCTCTCCGGCAACCTGGCCCAGGTGCCGGTGCACGTTCCGGTCAACGTCTGCGGCAACAGCGTGAACATCGTCGGCCTGCTGAACCCGGCGTTCGGCAACGTCTGCGTCAACAACTGACGTCGGCCGAACGACCGACTGTGGGCGCCCCGGCCTCGCCGGTGGCGCCCACAGTCGTGTCGGCGGGTGTTCAGCCGGGTCGGTTCACTGGCCGCCGTTGAGCTTCACGCCGCCGAGCATGGGGGACGCCTGGGTGGCGTTGTTCGCGAGGCCGAGCACGGTGCCGGGCACGTCGTTGCGGACCTTGTTCACCTTCTGTGCGGTACCCACGACCTTGTTGAGGGTGTCCCCTTGCTCGGCCAGCCCGTTGCCCACGGTCTGCGGCAGCGACTCGGAGACGGGCCCGATGGAGTTCAGCGTCTCGGTCACCCCGCCGGTCAGGCTCATGGGGGGCATCGCGGCCGTGGTCTCGGCGGCGAAGGCGGTGGTGGAGGCACCGAGCGCGGCGACGGAGCCGGCGACGACAGCGGCGACCTTCGTGAACTTCATTATCGAAATCCTCTTCTTTCGTGGACAGACGCTTCAGCGGCGACCGTCGCGCCACTTTCGCATTGGGTAACGATTACCCGCCGCTGCGGAAACGCGAACGCCCGCGCGGATAGGGGCGGGGCATGACAGCGACCGGGGAATCCGACGAGGGATTCTCCGGCCGCTACTTATTCTGATTACCCGGTATTACCGGTACGGCCGGTCAGGAGACGCGCGACCGCCGGTACAGAATGGCGCCGCCCAGGATCAGGGCGCTGGCGAGAGCCGCAGCGGCCGCGGGCTGGCCCGCGCCCGTATCGGCGAGCACCGGCCCGGTCACGTGCGCCGGAGCGGGGGCCGGCGGCTCGACGGGTGCGGGCCCCGGGGCGGGGGTCGGGGCCGGCGGGGCCGTCACCGGAGGGAGGACGACGGGGACGTCACCGCCGGGAGCGGCCGGCGGCTGGTCCGCGGGCGGTACGACCTCGGGCGCGGGCGCCGGAGCCGGGTACTCCACGGGCAGCCTGCCGTGCGGCGGCCCGGACACGGGGGCCGGCAGCGTGTGCGGAGCCTCCCCGACCGGTGCGGGGGCGGGCGCCGGGGCGGGAAGCGTGTGCGGGGCCTCCTCGGCCGGGGGCTGCGGCGCGGGGGGTGCCGGCGGAGCCTCGGGCAGCGGCGCGGGCGCCTCCTGGACCGGCTCCGGGGTGGGCAGCGGGACCGGGTGTTCCTCCACCGGTTCCGGCTTGGGGTGCGGCCGCTCGGGCGCGGGCGGAGCGTGGTGCGCCGGTGGGGGCGGCGACGACTCGGGGTGGTCGTCGCACTCCTTCTCGCCGCGCTGCTCACCGGGGCCGTGGCCGCCGTCGTGGCGCGGCTCCTCCTGGCGCGGCTTCGCGTGCCGCGGCCCGTCCGGCCGGGGCTGCTCGGGCCGGGTCCGCTCCTGTCGGGGCTGCTCGGGACCGCCCGCGTGGCGCGGCGACCCGTGGCGCTGCTCCGGCACCGCGTGCCGGCCCTCGCGCTCGTCGAGGTAGCGCTCGAAGGCCCGGGCGTGCTCGGGGCTGAGGTAGCGCCCGTAGTCGTGGCCGTCACCGGTGTGCGCACCGGTGTCGGTGACGCACGTGTTTCCCATCGCAGGGTTGAGCGCAGCACCGCCGTCCACGCTGTTGCCGCACACGTTCGGTGCGAAGGTGATCGGTACCGAGACGCTGTTGCCGGCCAGCACGCCCGGCGAATGCGAGGCCTCGGCGCTCGCTCCGTGGTGCGCGTAGGCCGCGCCGGTCGCGATCGACAACAGGCTCGACGCGGCTGCCGCCGTGAGCATCCCCTTGCCCAGTACCTGTCGGCTCAGTACCTGTCGCATGGGTCCTTCCCTGTCTACCGGCGCCACGGCCGGTGTGGAATCGGAGGCGGCCCCGGAGTGCACCGCCGCGCACTCCGGGGCCGCACCGAGGAGGCTTGCCCTCGCGGGCACGAGCGCTTCGTCAGGCGTTGACGCAGGTGTTGCCGAACGCCGGGTTCAGCAGCGCGATGACGTTCACGGTGTTGCCGCAGACGTTGACCGGGACGTGCACCGGGACCTGGAGCAGGTTGCCGGACAGGACGCCGGGGGAACCCACGGCCGCACCCTCGGCGGCCGCGTCGGCCATGGCGGGGGAGGCGGCACCGGCGAGCATGAGAGCGCCGGCGGCCAGCACCACTGCCTTCTTGTACGTCATTTTGATTTCTTTCCTTCCCGCAGGGGCGTGTCCACTGCAGAATTAACAACGAGCGGTTCGAGAAAAAGAAACCGCACATTTTCGGCGGTCGGTCGGTAATTCACTCCGATGCTCGACCCCATGTGCGGGTCGAATTATCGGCGCCGGTCGATTCGTATCGACAATTCCGTGGCCCGGGGCGTCCCCGGCCCCATATGCGGCGAGGCCGCCGCGACCCGGTGGGTGCGACGGCCTCGCTGGCACGGGCCTCGGTCAGCTGCCGTTCGAGACGTTGCCGGAGAGGATCGGGATGTTGTCCAGGATGTGCGAGAGGGCCTCGTCGCCCTTGGCCTGGGTGGAGTTCTCGGTGCACTGCTGGTTCTGCGGGCTGGACAGGACGGGGATGTCCTGGACGCCGACGTTGACCAGGGCCAGCACGGACTGCACGTTGGCCTTCGCAGGGAGGGCGATGCAGGGCTTGTTGAAGGATCCCTGGATCAGAGCCATCTGCGGGCTCATGTTGCCGTAGGTGGCCTGGTTGCCGTAGATCTGCGCGGCGCCGTTGCCCTGGACCGTGTTGACGCCGTTGTCGTTCCCGATCGCCATCGCCTGCGGCGCCATGGCGGCGCCGATGCCCACGACCGAGGCGGCAACCGCGGCCGAGGCCATCATCTTCTTGATCATTGTCGTCCCTTTTTTGCAGGATTGCCCGGTAGTGGAGCACCCGGATCAACGCCGCGGCCCCGGTTCGGGTTGCGTGGCTTCACCCGGATGCAGGCGTTTCGGGCAGCGCGGTTGACGGCTCGGCGCTGACGCGGCCGGTGTCGAGCGGGGGTTCGGCAGGGTGACCGCGCTCACCGCGGGGCCGCAGGAGCTCACCGGGACGTCGGCGGGCGCCCGGAGCGGGGCGTCGCTCGAGGCGCCGGGGGACCCGCCGGTCTCCATCTCTGCATTTCCTTTCGGTTCGAACAATGGTGCACCCCATAACGACCCGCCCGTTGCGAGGGTGCGTGCTATCGCCCAAAAGGCCGTACGAGCGAGTCCGGCGTGATTTCCAGCCCGATTTCTGCCAAAGTTCACTCCTGTTTTGTCCCCCTGATCGAAAATGGAGACAGGGTCATGGGTTCCTCCCGCAGAATCCTCGGCGCGCTCGGTCTGCTGTCCTGCCTGACCCTTTCCGTGAACGCCCAGATGGCGGGGGCGGCGGCTCCTGCTCCCAAGGAGCTGCCCCGGGTTCCCTTCACCCAGCGTTACCAGGCCGTGCAGCACGGCGGGCTGGTGCGCGCCTCCAACTCCGGCATCAGCTGTCGCGCGGAGCGGTCCCCGCAGGTCGAGCCGTGCGCTGAGGTCAAGAAGGGTGCGGCGGGGGTCAACAGCGACTTCGAGATGTTCTACAGCGAGGTCGACAAGGACCCGGACACCTACAACTCCACCCGGGCCGAGCTCAAGGTCCCGCACGGCGCGAAGGTCTCGTACGCGCGCCTCTACTGGGGCGGGAACCTGCGGGTGGGCGAGCAGAAGCCGCCGCAGGACAACGGTCGGGTGCTGGTCGCCGAGCCCGGCGGCGCGTACAAGGAGGTGCTCGCCGACACGGTGATGGGCCACCGCACGGACGCCGGCAGCGATGCCTACCAGGCCTCCGCCGATGTGACCCCGCTCGTCCGCAAGGGCGGTGCCGGCCTGTGGACGGTGGCCCAGCTCAACATCGCGATGGGCCATTCCAAGGTGGGGGCCTGGGGCGGCTGGACGCTGGTCGTCGCCTACGAGCACCCGCAGGAGCCCGTGCGCCGGATCTCGCTGTGGGACGGCTTCGAGTCGATCGCCGCGCGCGCCGGTGGCGCGGTCGTCGAGATCGAGGGGCTGGACGCGCCGACCGGCTCGGCGGGCCGGGTCGGGGTGGTCGGGTACGACGGGGACCGGGGCGCCCTCGGGGATTCACTCAACGTGACGGCTGACGGCGGCCGCGGGGTGAACCTCGGCGATGGAAAAAATCCTTTTAATGATGTTATGAATTCCACGATCACGGAATTCGGCGCTCAATCGTTCGTGCGACAGCCCGAACATATGAATAATCTCGGATATGACGCGGACGTGTTCGACCTGAGTCCCGCCCTGTCCGGTGGTGCCCGCAATCTGAGCTTCAGGTTCACGGGCGAAAGTCAGGGTCATTTCCTCGGTGTGCTCTTCGTTCAGACAGACGCGCGCCGCTGAACGTAGGAGACCGCTCCACGTGCCCAGTCAACCTCGGGCGGCACAGCCCACGACCGTCCTCCACCTCGTACAACCCGTCGACGGCGGTGTGGCCAGGGTCGTCACCGACCTGGTCCGCGCGCAGACCGCCGAAGGGCTGCGCACCGTCGTCGGGTGTCCGCCCAGCGGCACGCTCGGCGACGCCGCCCGGGCCGCCGGAGCCGAGGTGCTCACCTGGCGCGCCGGGCGGGCCCCCGGACCCGGACTGCCCGCCGAGATCATCGGCGCCCGGCAGGTCCTCCACCGGGTACGGCCCGACCTCCTGCACGCCCACAGCGCCAAGGCCGGCCTGGCCGGCCGGCTCGCCGCACGCGGGAGCCTGCCCACCGTCTTCCAGCCCCACGCATGGTCCTTCGACGCGGTCGGCGGGGCCACCGGCGCGCTCGCGCTGCGCTGGGAGCGGTACGGGGCCCGCTGGGCCGACCGGGTGCTCTGCGTCAGCGACGCCGAACGGCGCGCGGGCGAGACCGAGGGGATCACCGCCCGCTGGTCGGTGATCCGCAACGGCGTGGACCTGGACCACTTCCGTCCCGGCGGACCGGACCCCGACCGCGACAGGGCCCTGGCCCGCGCCGAACTACCGCTGCCCGCCGACTTCCCGGCCGACGGGCCGCTCGCCGTGTGCGTGGGCCGCATCTGCCCCCAGAAGGGGCAGGACATCCTGCTGCGGGCCTGGCCGCAACTGCTCGCCACCGTCCCCGGAGCCCGCCTCGCCCTCGTCGGGGACGGCCCCGACACGGAACGGCTGCGCCGCATCGCCGCGCCGTCCGGTACCAGCGTGCACTTCGCGGGCGCCGCCGCCGACATCCGACCGTGGCTTCGGGCCGCCGATCTCGTTGTACTGCCGTCGCGGTGGGAAGGCATGGCGCTCGCCCCGCTCGAAGCGATGGCCTGTGGCCGCCCGGTCCTGGTCTCCGACGTCAGCGGTGCCAGGGAGAGCCTGCCGCCGGGCCAGGGACGCCTGTGTCTGGTGCCGCCGGAGGACCCGACGGCCCTGGCCGAGGCCCTGGGCCGGCTGCTCGCCCAGCCGCGGCTGCTAGCCGAACTCGGGGAGCAGGCCCGGCAGCACGCCCGGACCGACTTCGACGTGCGGCGGACCACGGACGCGGTCACCGGCCTGTACCACGAACTGCTGGGCAGGCCCCGGCCCTTGAACCAGGAGCGCATCAGCCGATGACGATGGACAGCGCACCCGCCCGGCACACCGGGCAGAACGGCACGGGGCCCGCCGGCGGAGGCGCACTCGCGCCCGTGCACCCCGCGGCGGCCCGCCGTTCGGCGACCGCCATCCACCCCCCGCGCGGGCCCAGGGCCGACCAGGCCCGCTTCGCCCTGCGCCCCCGGCGCGTCCACCGGCGCGGCCGGGCGCTCCCGCTGTTCACCGCCGACGCACTGGCCGCCGTGGTCACCGCGACGACCCTGCCCGCGGTGGCGCCGCCCGTCCTGTCCGTGGCCCCCGTCCTGCTCGCCGCGCTGCACGCGCAGGCCGGGCTCTACCGGCCGCGGCTCGCCCCCTCCGCCCTCCTCGAACTGCCCGTGCTGGCCGGACGCTCCGCCGTCCTGTGGTGCTCGGTCGCCGCCGTCACCGCCGCCGCCGACCCGGCCCGGGCCATGGGCTGGAGCGCGCTGCTCACCGCCGTCTGCCTGCAGGTCGTACTGGCGTGCGCGGGCCGCGGCCTCGTCAACGAGCTCCAGCGCCGCGCGGCCGTACGCCGCCCCGCCTCCGCCCTCGTCGTCGGACCCGGCGCCGGGGCGAGCGCGGTGGCCGCCGCCCTGCACGGCCGCCCCGAATTCGGGCTGCGCCCGGTCGGGCTCGCAGACACGGCGGCGCCCGCCGAGGGCGCCGGCGGCGCCCTGCCGCTGCTCGCCACCCACGAGGACATCCGGCGCGCGGTCATCCAGAACTCCGTCGGGCACGCGGTGTTCACCAGACCGCCGGAGGCCGACGAGCGCACCGCCTCCCTGGTCCGGCTCTTCCACGACCACGGTTGCCGGCTGTGGCTCGCCGACCCGGCCGGCACCGCCAAGGTCACCGGCATGCGGCTGCCGCACCCCGCCGACCAGCTCTGGGGGTACTCCGTGCAGCCGCTGCTGCCGCGCCCGACCCGGCCGCTGGAACGCTGGGCCAAGCGGGGCATCGACACCGTGCTCGCCCTGATCGCGCTGGTCGCCGCCGCGCCCGTGATGGGGGCGTGCGCGCTGGCCGTACGGGTCTGGGACGGGCCGGGGGTGATCTTCCGGCAGGAACGGGTCGGCCTCTACGGGCGCCCCTTCACCCTGCTGAAGTTCCGCACCCTGCGCGCCGACGCGCACGAGGCCGCCACCCGCTGGACGGTGGCGGGCGACCGCGGGATGAGTCCTGTCGGGTCCTTCCTGCGCAAGTCCTCGCTGGACGAGCTGCCGCAGCTGTGGAACGTCGTACGCGGTGACATGGCCCTGGTCGGTCCCCGACCCGAACGGCCCTTCTTCGTGGCCAAGTTCTCCACCGTCCACCCGGGCTACGAGGCCCGGCACCGGATGCCCGTCGGCATCACCGGCCTCGCCCAGATCAACGGCTTGCGCGGGGACACCTCCATCGAGGACCGGGCCCGCTTCGACAACCACTACATCGACACCTGGTCGCTGTGGCAGGACCTGTGGATCCTCGCCCGCACCGCGGCCTCCTTCTTCCGCTTCCGGCTGGGGGGCAGCTGATGAGCCTCGCCGTACCGGGCCGGCTGGTCCGGCCGGACGTGCCGGGTCCGGTGCGCCGGCACTGGCCGCTGCTGCCGCTCGCCGCGACCGTGCTGTTCCTGCTCGCCCCGCTCCCGGCGGGGGACGCCACCGCCTCCGGGAAGGTCGGCCCGGCCGACGCCGCCTCACTGCTGCTGGTCCTCGTCTGTGCGGTGCAGGCGCTGCGCGGCCGGGTGCGGACGCTGCCCCCGCTGGGCGTGCTCGTGCTCGGGGCGCCCGCCGTGGGCCTGGCGGTCGCGACGATGACCGCGGGCGACCCGTACGCCGCCCTGCCGGGCTTCGTGCGCTACCTGCAGGTCTTCGTCCTGGTCCCGGCGGCCGTGGTGCTCCTGGTGCAGGGCGCCGCGGAGTTCCGGCTGGCCGCCGGGTGCTTCGTGGTCCTGGCGCTGGTGCAGGGCGCGGTGGGGGTCGTGCAGTACGCCACCCACACCGGGGCCTCGTACCAGGGCGAGGACGTCCGGGCCGTCGGCACCTTCGGCCCCGGTGACGTCATGGGCATGGCCACCGTCGTGGCGTACGGGCTGATCGTGGCGACCGCCGCAGGGCTCGCCCCGGGGCTGCCGCGGCGCCTGCGGCGGATCGCGGGCGGCTGCGCGCTGGCGCTGGTGCTCCCGCTGGTGCTGTCCTTCAGCCGGGGCGCGTGGATCGCCACCGTCGGCGCGGCGGTGCTGGTGATGGCGCTGGCCGGGATCCGGCGGGCCCTGAAGGTGGTCGCCGCGCTCGCCGCCGCCGGGGTGGTCCTGGTCGGCGGGTTCGGGGTCGGCTCGGAGATGGTCGCCGAACGGTTGACCTCCATCACCCAGGTGTCCAGCGCCCCCGACCAGTCGGTGACCGACCGCTACACGATGTGGGCCGCCGCCGAATCGATGTGGCGCGACCGGCCGGCGGTGGGGGTGGGGCTCAAGGGCTTCCCGGCCCACCGGGACGGGCACGCCTCGCTGGGCCTGTCCTCCGGCAGCGACACCGCGGGCGCCGGTCAGGCGTACCTGCGCCAGCCGCTGCTCTCCCCGCACAACATGTACCTGCTGATCCTGAGCGAGCAGGGCCTGATCGGGCTGATCGCACTCGTCGGCGGCTGGGCGGCCCTGCTGGTCGCGGGGCTGCGCCGGCTCGCCTCCGCCTCCGGCGCCGGAGGCGGCGCGGGCGCGAAGGCGCGGGACTGCGGGCTGATCGCGATCGGGCTGTTCGTGTGGCAGTTGACCGACTTCCTCTACGCGGACATCGGTGGGCCGTCCACGGTGCTGACCGGAGTCGTCATCGGCCTGGCCGCCTGGTGGGCGCTGCCCTCCCGGGGGGCGGCGGATCCCGAGGCGTCCGGCGGTGCGGTTTCACGGGGTAGGGCCCCCGGGGTTGCGGCTCGCCCGTGACGGACACCACGCCTTGGCGGCCCGCCTCCGGCTCCCCGGCCGGGGCGGGCCACGCCCGTGTCCCGAACGTTCCCGCCTCCGGCCCGTCGCGCGTCCCCGCGGACCCCGGCTTCGCCGGCCGCGCCCACAACGCGCCCCTGCCCGTGCGGTCCGCCGGAGGGACCGATCCGGTCGGCCCTCCCGGCGCGGCTGGGTACTCACGCAGTGCGGCCGTGACCGTGGGGCCCGTCAAGGTCGCCGGCGGGTCGGGCCCGGCGGACCCCGGGTACCCGAGGAGCAGGCCCGTGGCCGTACGGCCCGCCGGAGCGGAGGACCCGGCCAGGTCCCGGGGCACAGCTGCCGCCGGGGACCCGGGATCCGTCGCCGCGTCGGCCGCCCCGGGGTTCGTTGCCGGAGGGCTCCCGGGCGGCAGTCCGAGTACGCGCAGGGCCGCCGCGTTCGGCTCCGCCGGATACCCGGGCGGGGCCTCGGGCCGACACAGCGTGCGGGTGGCCGCGAGCGGCTTCGGCGAACTCCCCGAGGCCAGGGCGGGCCAGGCCGGCCGCGCGGCCGTGCTTTCCCCCACCCCCGGCGGCAGCCAGACGGCGCCTGCCGGGAGTCGGCTGCGCCAGTCCCGCCCCGCGGGCGGGCTCGCTGCCGCCCCCGGCGGGAGCCAAGCCGTGGGCGAGTCCTTCGTCCCGGCCGTCCCCGCCGGGAGGGGCCGGCTGCGCCGGGCCCGCCGTGCGGGTGGGCTCTCCGCCACCCCCAGCGGGATCCTGGCGCCCGAGTCCGCCACCCCGGGCGGGAGCCAAGCCACGGGCGAGCCCGGCGCCAGCGTCCCCGCCGGGAGGGTTCGGCCGCGCCGGGCCCGTCGCGGGGGCGGGCGCTCTGGCACCCCGGGCGCGAGCCGGGCTGCCGAGGCCACCACCTCTGGCCGGGGCCAAGGATCAGAGTCGGTCACCCCCAGCGGGAGCGGCCCCGGCGGGGGCCGGGCGTCAGAGTCGGTCATCCCGAGCGGGAGCGGCCCCGGCGGGGGGCAGCCGCTCGGGCGGTTCCTGGCCAAGGCCGCCGCGGTCACCGCCGGACTGACCGCAGCCGGGGCGGTGTTCGGGCTGGTGCGCGACCAGAGCATCGCGCACCTCTTCGGGGCCGGGCACGACAGCGACGCCTTCCTGATCGCCTGGACCGTGCCCGAGATGGCCTCGACGCTGCTGATCGAGGACGCCATGGCGCTGCTGATGGTGCCCGCCTTCAGTCACGCCCTGGCCCACCGGGCCGCCGGCCGGGCCAGGCTCACCCGTAGGGAGGCCCGCGCGCAGGACCCCGTACGGCTCCTGGTGGGGGCGACCCTGCCGCGGCTCGTCGTGCTGCTGGCCGCCGTCGCCGCCCTGCTCATCGTGGCCGCGCCCGCCGTCGTCGCCGTACTCGCCCCCGGACTGCCCGACCCCGCACTGGCCGTCGAGTGCACCCGGCTCACCGCGCTCACCGTGCTCTCCTTCGGCATCGCCGGATACTTCAGTGCCGCGCTGCGGGCCCACAGGTCCTTCCTTCCGCCCGCCGCGATCTACGTCTCGTACAACGTCGGCATCATCGGCACGATGGTGGCCCTGCACACCCTGTGGGGCGTCCGGGCCGCCGCTGCGGGCGTCGCGGTCGGCGGGTTCCTGATGGTGCTCGTGCAACTGCCCGCCTTCGTACGGAACGTGGGCTTCGGCCCGCCCCGCGCGAAGCGGGCCGCTCCGCGCGACCAGCGCGACCGGGACCGGGACCGCCCCACCCTCATCGCCTTCGGGGTCATCGCCCCCGTGATCTTCTTCGCGGTCTTCCGGCAGTCGCAGGTGCTCGTCGAGAGGTTCCTGGCCGCCTCGCTCCCGCCCGGGGCGATCTCCCACCTCAACTACGCGCAGAAGGTCGCGCAGATGCCGATGGTGCTCTCGCTGATGATCTGCACCGTCACCTTCCCCGTCGTCGCCCAGGCCATGGCCGGGGGCGAGCGGGAGAAGGCCCGGCGGCGGGTGGAGCAGGACCTCGCGCTGGCCTCGCTGGCCGTCCTGATGGGCACCGCACTCGTCATCGGCTACGCGCCCCAGATCATCCAGGTCCTCTTCGAACGCGGCGCCTTCACCCACGAGGACACCCTCGCCACCGCCTCCGTCATGCGGGTCTACGGACTCGGACTCCTCGGCCACTGCCTCGTCGGCGCACTGTCCCGGCCCTTCTTCTCGACCGCCCGGCCCACCTGGTTCCCGGCGTTCGCGATGGGTGCCGGACTGCTCGTCAACATCGTGGCCGGAGCCTTCGCCGTCGGCTGGTGGGGCACCTACGGCATCGCCGCCGCCAACGCCGCCGGCATCACCACCACCGCCGTCATGCTGCTCACCGGCCTCGGCTCCCGGATCATCGCCATCCAGGTCCGCCGGGTCGCCGCCAGCATCGGCAAGCTCGGCGTCGCCGCCGTCGCCGCGGCCGCCCTCGGCTGGATCGCCGGCCCGAAGATCCCCGACCCGATGCTCAGCGCCGCCCTCGGCTGCCTGCTGGTCCCGGCCATGTTCGGAGCCACCGGCATGGCCATGCGCGCCCTCGAAGTCACCGCCCTGCCCGGTCAGATCTCCCAGCTCACCCAGAGGTTCCGCAATGTCCGCTGACACCGACACGGCCTCCGCCGCCGTGCTGGTCCCCACCCGCCGGACCGCTTCGCCGTGGGTCCTGATGTACCACTCGGTCGCCGAATTCACCGACCCCTCGGAGGACCCGTACGGAATCACCGTCACCCCGCTCGCCCTGGAGGCCCAACTGCTGTGGCTGCGCTCCCGCGGCCTGCGCGGGGTGTCCGTCGGCGAACTGCTGCGGGCCCGCGCGGCCGGCCGCGGAGCCGGGCTGGTCGGGCTGACCTTCGACGACGGGTACACCGACTTCCTGACGCACGCGCTCCCCCTGCTGAGCCGCTACGACTGCACCGCCACCCTCTTCGTGCTGCCGGGGCGGCTCGGCGTGGACAACGTGTGGGACCCGCTGGGCCCGCGCAAGTCCCTGCTCACCGCCGAGGGCATCCGCGAAGTTGCCGACGCCGGACAGGAAATCGGCTCGCACGGGCTGCTCCACCAGGACCTCCCCGCGACCGCGGACGACGTGCTCCAGCAGGAACTGCGGGGCAGCCGCGACCTGTTGCGCGAGCTGACCGGCACCCTGCCCGAGGGGTTCTGCTACCCGTACGGGCACCTCGACGCCCGGGTCGTCGACGCCACCCGGGCCGCCGGTTACGGCTACGCCTGCGCCATCGACCCCGGCCGGCTCGCCGGCCCGCACGCACTGCCGCGCACGCACGTCAGCCAGGCCGACGGCGGTGCCCGGCTGCGGATCAAGCAGTTCCGCCACCAGGTGCGCGAGCTGCGGCGCGGGGTGCAGCGATGAAGACGATGCAGTCGGTCAAGGCACTGCACATCATCACCGGGCTCGGCGTCGGCGGCGCCGAACAGCAACTGCGACTGCTGCTGCGCCACATGCCGATGCAGTGCGACGTGCTGACGCTGACCAACCCCGGGCCGGTGGCCGAGGGGCTGCGCGCCGACGGGGTCCGGGTCGTCCACCTGGGCATGCGGGGCAACCGGGACCTGGGGGCGCTGCCCCGGCTGGTGCGGTTCATCCGGCGCGGCCGGTACGACCTCGTGCACACGCACCTGTACCGGGCCTGCGTCTACGGGCGCCTCGCGGCCCGGCTCGCGGGCACCGGAGCGACCGTGGCCACCGAACACTCCCTCGGCGAGGGCGAGATCGAGGGCAGGCCGCTCTCCGGCGGGGTGCGCACGCTGTACCTGGCCAGTGAACGCCTGGGTGCGGCCACCGTGGCCGTCTCTGACACCGTGGCCGCCCGGCTGGAGGGGTGGGGGGTGCCGGCCGCGCGGGTGCACGTCGTACCGAACGGGATCGAGGCCGTCCGCTTCCGCTTCGACGAGGGCGTCCGGCAGGCCACCCGGGCCCGCACCGGGCTGCCCGAGCGGGCCTTCGTGGTCGGCGGGGTCGGCCGGCTGGTCCCCGGCAAGCGGTTCGACGCCCTGGTGCGGGCCGTGGCCGCGCTGCCGGGGGCGCACCTGCTGCTGGCCGGGGACGGGCCGGAGCGTGCGGGGCTGCGTCGGCTCGCCGCCGAGCTCGGCGCGCAGAGCCGGATCCACCTGTTGGGGGAGCGGGACCCGCTGGGCGACAGCGCGGACGGCCGCACCCCGGGCATTCCGGCCCTGCTGGCCGCGATGGACGTCTTCGTCTCCCCGTCGCGGGAAGAGGCCTTCGGACTCGCCGTCGTGGAAGCCCTGGCCGCCGGACTCCCCGTCCTGCACGTGACCTGCCCGGCCATCGACGACCTGCCCGCCGCGCAGGCCCCCGGGGCCCGGCGCATCGGCACCGGCACGGAGGAGCTCGTCGCGGCGCTGCGGGGCCACATGGAGGCGGGTGCCCGCCGGCTGCCCCCGCCGGCGGTGGTCCGCCGCTACGACATCGCCCGCAGCGCGCGGCAGCTGCTGGACGTGTACGACCTCGCCCTCTCGGCCGCGCCGGGCGCCGCCGGGACGGCCCGGGGCCGTGCCGCCGCCGACCCGGCGCCCGGCGCCACCGGCGGCGCAGCCGTCGTCGGCGCCCGGCGCGAGCCGGTCGGGCCCGGACCTGCGGAGTCGACCGGCACCGGCTGATCCCCCCTGCCCGAAGGGGTCCCGAAGGCCCCGAAGGAACCCCCCTCCACTCAGGAAGCGAGCACGTCCATGGCCGACACGGCCGAGCAGAACCCCGAGAAGAAGACCGAGAAGAAGACCGAGAAGAAGACCGAGAAGAGGTCCGAGAGCAGGTCCGAGCGGAAGGCGGACCACCGATCCGAGCGCAGGCCGCGCCGCCGGAAGGCGTCGCCGCCGCTGTGGTGGCCGCTGCCCGCTTGTGCCCTGCTGGGGCTGGCCGCGGGCGGGGCGTACGGGGTGTTCAAGGCCCCCGAGTACGCCGCCACCAGCTATGTCGTCGCCGTACCCGACGACACCACCGAGCCGGCCACCGCCCTCGGCTTCGCGCAGGCCTACGCCCGCATCGCGACCAGCAGTTCCACCCTCGCCTACGCCCAGCCGCGGGCCGGCGTCACCGCGGCGAAGCTGCGTACCCACGTACGGGCCGAGACCTCCCCCGAGTCCCCGATGATCGCCGTCACGGGTACCTCCAAGAGCCCCGCCGAGGCCGCCGACATCGCGAACGCGGTCGCCGACGCACTGTCCCTGAACAGCAATCAGGCCGCCAAGAACACCGGTGTCCAGCTGCTCCTCTTCAACCAGGCGGTCGCCCCGTCCGAGCCCTCCTCCCCGTCCGCTGCCATCAGCGGTGCCGTCGGGACGTGCGCCGGCGGACTGCTGGGCGGACTGTGGCTGCTCGCCCGGCCGGGCCGCGCACGGCGTTCCGAGGACGGCGCGGCCGGGTCCGCGGTCGAGTCCCCGGTGGAGACGGCCGGCGGGTCCCCGGTCGAGGAGTACACGTCGCTGCCCGCCCAGGGTGAGCCGGCCTCGACCAAGGAGAAGGAGTCCGTTCGATGAGTTCGGGCTCCGCCGGGACCCTGTCGGTGACGCTGTGCCGCGACCCCCGGCAGTTCGCCGCGCTGGAGGAGCCCTGGAACAGGCTCTTCCGCGGCTGCCCCACCGCCACCCCCTTCCAGAGCCACGCCTGGCTCCACTCCTGGTGGCTGTCGTACGGCAAGGACGGCCGGCTCCGGATCGTCCTCGTCCGGCGCGGCGAGGAGCTGGTCGGCGCGGCCGCGTTGATGCTCGTGCACCGGCCGATGCCCCTGCTGGTTCCGATCGGCGGACCCATCACCGACTACTTCGACGTGCTCGTGGCCGCGGAGTACGCCGACCAGGTCGTCCCGGCGCTGGCCCGCGGGCTGCACCGGGCCGCCCGCGGCGCGGTCGTGGACCTGCGGGAGGTACGTCCCGGGGCCGCCGCCGAGGAGTTGTACCGGCAGTGGCCCGGGGTCTCCAGCGTGCTCGTCGACTCCACGTGCATGGAGCTGCCGACCCTGCCGTTCGACGAACTGGTCAAGCGGATGCCGGCCTCCGGCGCCCAACGGGTGCGGGCCAAGCTGCGCAAGACCGACGCGGCCGGGATCGAGGAGCACGAGGTCACCGAGCAGGAAGTGCCGCGCGCCGTACGGACCCTGCTGCGGCTGCACGAGAAGCAGTGGCGCGGCCGCGGGGTGACGCCCGAGCACCTGCGGCCCCGCTTCGCCGAACACCTGACCCGGGCCACCCGGCGGATGGTGCGGGCCGGCGAGAGCCGGCTGACGGAGTTCCGGCTGGACGGCAAGGTGGTGGCGGCCAACGTCACGCTGTTGTCGTCCGGGCTCAGCGGCGGCTACCTGTACGGGGCCGACCCCGACCTGCGGACGCGGAAGGTGGACGTCGCGACGCTGCTGCTGCGCTACGAGGCCGGGCGGGCGCTCGCCGAGGGCCGGCCGGTGGTGAGCTTCCTGCGCGGCAACGAGCCGTACAAGAACCACTGGCGGCCCGAAACGGTCGTCAACCGGCGCTTCCTGCTGTCCACGGCGGCGCTCGCGCCCCTGCTGCGCGTACACGAGTCGCAGATCACGGGGCGCGAACGGGCGGTGGACGTACTGCGGGAGGCACTGCCGGCCGCCAGGGACTGGCGGTCGCGGCTGGGCGAACTGCGGGTGCGATGACCCGTCTAGAAGGGCCAGAGGCCGGATTCCCCGCCGAAGTCCAGCTTGATGCAGACCGACTGCTTGCCGACCAGCTTGGAGAGCCACTCGCCGAAGTTGAGCGGCACGCACCAGTGCTTGCTGTTGACCGGCGGCGGTGTGGGCTGCGGCAGGGGCTTCGGCGTGAGCGGGCTCGGGACGACGGGGCTCGGGGTGACCGGCGAGGGCGCCGGGACCTGGGGCGTCGGGACCGCGGGCGAGGGCCGGGGGGTGGGCTCGGGGTCGGGTTCGGGGACCTCGGGTGTCGGGACGAGCGGGCTGGGAGTGACCGGCAGCGGGACCGCCGGGCTCGGAGTGACCGGCGCCGGGACGAGCGGGCTCGGGGCGACCGGCGTGGGCGTCGGGACCTGGGGTGTGGGGACCTCGGGCTTCGGGACCTGGGGTGTGGGGACCTCGGGCTTCGGGACCTGGGGTGTGGGGACCTCGGGCTTCGGGACCTGGGGTGTGGGGACCACCGGCGTCGGTACCACCGGCGTGGGGGTGGGGATCTCCGGCGTCGGGGCCTGAGGTGTGGGCACCTGAGGTGTGGGCACCTGGGGGGTCGGCACCTGCGGGGTCGGCACGACCGGCGTGGGCACCACGGGGGTCGGCACCACCGGGGTCGGCACCACGGGCGTGGGCACCACCGGGGTCGGGACCACCGGACCGGGCCGCTCGGGCGTCAGCGCGTCGCGGAAGGCCTTGGAGGACTCCGGGTTCTGCTTGCACTGCCACACGCCGTGCGGACAGTAGTCGGTGATGGTGTGGTAGAGCGGCTTGTGCTCCGCGATCCACTTCAACATGCGACGCACGTACTCCGGATTGTCCCCGCGCCGGAACAGCCCCCACTCCGGGTAGGAGATCGACTTGCCGTGTGCTTTCGCGAATTCGACCTGGTGTTGGAGTCCGTACGGCTGGGTGATCTGGTCGTCGAAGGTCTGGCCGGGACCTTGGTCGTACGAATCCATACCGACGACGTCCACCACGTCGTCGCCCGGGTAGCACTTGGTCCAGCCGATCGCGTCCACCCCCCTGTTCGGGGCGAAGTCGAACGTGAACTCCTGCCCGGGTACGGCACGCATCGCGGTGACGATGCGCTTCCAGTACACCTTCCAGTTCTCCGGGTCCGGTGCGCACCGGTGGGTGTACGTGACGCCGTTCATCTCCCAGCCGAGCACGATCACCGTGTCCGGGACGCCGAGCTCCACCAGCCGCTCGGCGAGCCGCTGGAAGTGCCGGTCGTACTGGCCCTCCGCGCCCGCCCTGATCAGCTGGGCCACCTGGTGGTCGGGCACCCGGTCCTCGTTCCGTTCCTGCATGGGCACGTTGAGGACGAACATCCGGTCGTCCTCGGCCCGGCGCCACTCGGCCCAGTGCTCCAGGAACGAGACCCTGCCCTCGATGCCGGCCCACTTGTCGCCGGGGAGGTAGGTGTGCCCGACCCGGATGTTCTTGCCGCCCAACCAGCTCGACAGGTACGGGATCCGGGCCACCCCGGGCGGCCCGTAGTCGAGATAGGCGCCCATGGCGATGTCCGAGCCCTCGGGCCGGTCCTTCTCCGGTGTTGCGAGCGCGGCGCCGGTGGCCAGCAGTCCGGCCGTGACCGTACCGATGCAGGTGCTCGCCAGTCGGCGGCGTGGTCTGGGCATGGCGTCTCCCGAGCTTTCCCGAATCGGTGTGCTGTCCGAAGACGTTAGGCATCAGATCTGACGAATGGCCTGTTCGGTGACTGGCCGCGTAGGCCATTCGCAGGTGCGCACCACCCCCGCTTGGTCCGACTAGGTGAAAGACGCCGTTCCATGCCCGCGTATCTCAGCCATGTGCCCGCAGTAGTGCTCAGACTCGATCGGAATCCGTTCCACCACGGAACCCTCGGCGCCGTCAGATCCCTTGGCCGCAAGGGCGTGGAGGTCCATGCCGTCGTCGAGGCCGGGGGAGGTCCCATGGGGCGTTCGCGCTATCTGCACGCCGTGCATTCCGGGCCGGCGGGCGGGCTGGACCCCGAGGCGCCCGAGGCGCTGCTGGAGTGCCTGACCGGGGTGTCGGAGCGGATCGGTCGCCCGGCCGTGCTCATCGCCATGGACGACCTGAGCGCGATCGCCGTGTCGCGGGTCGCACCGGTGCTCCGCGAGCGTTACCGGATTCCCCATCAGCCCGACAACCTGCCCGCCCGGGTGGCCGACAAGGCCGAGCTGTCGCGGCTCTGCGCACGGTGGGACGTCCCGCACCCGGAGACCGTGATCCCGGCGAGCGGGGCCGAGGCGGCCGAGGCGGCCTGGCGGCTCGGCCTGCCGGCGATCGCCAAGTGGAGCCGGCCCTGGCTGCTGCCCACGGGGGTCGACGGGCTGCGCAGCACCACGCTCTTGCACACCACCGCCGAGGCGCGCCGGCTCTACGAGCGGTCCGCCGAGGCCGGGAGCAGGCTGCTGCTCCAACGGTTCCTGCCGGCCGGTCCGGACACGGACTGGTTCTTCCACGGCGCCTTCGCACGGGGCGGGCGGCCGCTGCTCGCGGGCTCGGGCCGCAAGGAGTTGTCCTGGCCGGTGCGGACGGGGCTGACGGCCGTGGGGCGCTGGCTGCCGGATCCGGCGGTGGAGGAGGCGGGGCTGCGGCTCGCCGAACGGCTGGGCTACCAGGGGATCTTGGACCTCGACTTCCGCCGCGACGAGCTGGGCTGCTTCCGCCTCGTGGACTTCAACCCCCGGCCGGGCGCGCAGTTCCGGCTCTTCGTGGATTCGGCCGGACTGGACGTCGTACAGGCGATGTACCTGGACCTGACGGGTCAGCAGGTCCCCCAGCCTTCCGGGGGGCCGGGCCGGGTGTTCGTCGCGGAGAACTACGCGCTGCTGGCGAGGGCCCGGGGCGGTTCGATGCCGCGCCGCCCGGCGGCGGTGCCCGCCGCGGATCCGGCCGGGCCGGTGGGGGCGTCCGCGTCCTCGGGCCCGGGCGCGGACCAGAAGTCGGCCCCGCAGCGGGCCCCACAGCCGTCCGCCGAGCGGCGGAGCGTCGAGACGGCCTGGTTCGCAGCAGACGATCCGCTGCCGTTCCTGGCGATGCTCGGCGCCCTGCTGGGGCGGGGCGCGGGCAAGGGGGCACGGGCGCTGCGCGGGGTCCCGGAGCAGGGTCGCCGGACGGCGCTCGCGGTCGTCCGCGCGCCCCGGCAGCGCGGCCGGAACGAGGAGCCCATCGGATCCGGTGGTGCCGGAGCCGCCGGCGGTGCAGGCGGCTCCACCGGATCCGCCGTGCCGGCCTCCCAACCCGTTCCGCCGGAGGCCCCGGCCGAGCCGGACGAGCTGGTGTCCCGATGACCAGGACCGTCACGGCGGACCGGGCCGGGCCGGTGACCATCGAGTTGGAGGAGCGGCGTTGACGCGGATCGACGATCTCGTGGTGATCGGTGCGGGCCCGTACGGGCTGTCGATCGCCGCCCACGCGGCGGCCGCGGGGCTCGACGTGCGGCTGTTGGGGCGGCCCATGGCCTCGTGGCGCGATCACATGCCCGACGGCATGTACCTGAAGTCGGAGCCCTGGTCGTCCAACCTGTCCGCGCCGGACGGGAGGCACACCCTGGCCGACTACTGCGCCACCCTCGGCACCAGTGCGGAACACGGCACTCCGCTGCCGATCGGCACGTTCAGCGCGTACGGGATGTGGTTCGCCCGGCAGGCCGCTCCCGAGGTGGAGGAGGTGACCGTGCTGGAGGTGACCCCGCAGGGCGACGGCTTTCGCGTGCGCACCGCCGAGGGACCGCCCCTGCTCGCCCGTGCGGTGGCCCTCGCGGTCGGGGTGATGCCCTTTGTCCGCCACCCCGAGGCGCTGGCGGACCTCCCGCCCGCGCACTACTCGCACAGCAGCGGCCACCGGGACCTGAGCCGGTTCGCGGGCCGTGAGGTCGCCGTGCTCGGGGCCGGGCAGGCGGCCCTGGAGACGGCGGCGCTGCTGGCCGAGCAGGGTGCCCTGCCCTGCTTGGTCGCCCGGCGCTCCCGGCTGAACTGGAACACCGTCCCGCAGCCCCTGGATCGGCCCCCGTTGCGGGCCCTGCGCGATCCCCACAGCGGCCTGGGCACCGGCTGGCGCAGTTGGGTGTGGTCGGAGCTGCCCTGGGCGGTGCGCCGGCTGCCCGCGCCCACCCGGGAGCGGATCGCGGCGACGGCGCTGGGGCCGGCCGGTGCCTGGTGGCTGCGGGACCGCTTCGAGCCGCGCGTTCCCGTCCTGCTCGGGCACCAGCTGCACCGGGCGGTGGCGGTGGGCGAGCGGACCCGGCTCGGGCTGACCACCCGGGCGGGGGAAACCGTGGTGCTGGACACCGCGCACGTCATCGCGGCCACCGGCTTCGTCCCGGAGCTGGACCGCCTCGAGCTGCTCGACGCGGGGTTGCGGGCGGCGCTGGAGACCGTGGGGGAGAGCGGGGCGCCGGAGCTGAGTTCCGGGTTCGAGTCCTCGTGGCCCGGACTGTTCTTCGCGGGGCTGCTGACGGCTCCCTCATTCGGCCCTTCCATGCGATTCGTACACGGCGCGGGCTTCACGGCGGGGAGACTGGTGAGAGGAGTCCGCAAGCGCCTCGGCGCCCGGGGTCCGCGGTCGGGTTCCTCTGGTGTCGCCCGGTCGGGCCGGGTCGTTTCCCCCGGGCCGCTTCCGGGGGTACCCCCAGGGCATCCGAAGACACATCTGCGGTGAGATCCGCGGAGAGAGGGGTCCGTGATGAGCTCGGAGCGAGCGCAGGGCCGCGGCTGGGTGCGCATTCCCGCCAGCCGCGGGGAACAGCCCGCCGGTCGGTCCAGGGCCACCGGGTACGACCACGTCGGGTACGACCACGTCGGGTACGACCACGTCGGGTACGACCACGCGGGGTACGACCGGGGCGGGTACGACCGAGCCGGGTACGACCACGCCGCGTACGAGGGTCCGTACGCGGCGCCCTACGCCGGCCCGTACGCGACGGCCTCCCACGCCGACCAGCCCACGATCTACCTCTCCGTGGTCAAGCGCTGGAGGGAGGCCGGACGCACCCTGCCGGGCCATCCCGACGAGGAGTGGGAGCGGCTGATCTCCCAGCCGTACTGGCCCGGCCGTTAGGTGGTGGGGAACGTGGCAGCGGCGGAACGGGACGGACCCGAGCCGGTCCGGCGGTCCCCCGTGACCGTGCCCGGGGAGCGGTTCGCGCTCAACGGCATGGGCAGTCTCGAATGGGACCTGGGTGCCGGGACGGTGGTGCTGGACGAGGCCGCGATGAAGGTCTTCGACCTGGGGCCGGAGGAGTTCGACGGCACCGTTCCCGGGGTCGGTCGGCGCATCCCGTCCGCGGACGGGCTCCGGCTGACCCGGATCGTCGAGGGCGTCCTGGCGGACGGCGGGGACACGTACGGCGCGTACTTCACGGTGAAGCGGCGCGACGGGCGCGACCAGTGGACGCACACCTCGGGCCGGGTGCTCCGGGACGGCGCCGGGCAGCCCGAGCGGATCGTGGGCATCGTCCGGGACGCGACCGCCGAGCTGGCCCACGCCACGCTGCTGCGCAAGCTGGAGGCGGCGCGCGCCCAGCAGACGACGATCGTGCAGCGGACCACGGAGGCCCTGTCGCGGGCGGTGACGGTCGACGACGTCACGGCCGCGCTGACCGGGGCGGGCGCGCTGGAACGACTCGGTGCGGACGGGCTGGCCCTGGGGCTGGTCGAGGGCGGCACCATCAAGATCATCGCACTGAGCGGGGAGTCCCTGGAGATCCTCAGCGAGCGCCGGTTCACCCGACTGGACGGTTCGCTGCCGCTGTCGCACGTGGTGCTCACCCGGCAGGCACGTTTCGTCAACTCGCTCGCCGACCTCGGCGGCGAGTTCCCGCTCCTCGCGGACTACCTGAACCGGATCCGGTACGACGCCGCCGCCTACCTGCCGCTGATCGCGCAGGCCAAGGCCATCGGCGGGCTGGTCCTCTTCTACCGGCGGCGCACCGAGTTCAGCCCGGAGGAGCGCAACCTCTGCCTGGGCCTGGCGGGCATCGTGGCCCAGTCCCTCCAGCGGGCGCTCCTCTTCGACCAGGAGCGGGAGTTCGCGACCGGCCTGCAGGCCGCCATGCTGCCGCGCCGGATCCCGGAGATCAGCGGCGGGGAGATCGCGGTCCGCTACCACGCCGCCTGGAGCGGGCGGGAGGTCGGCGGGGACTGGTACGACGTGATCGCGCTGCCCCGCGACCGCGTGGGCGTCGTGGTGGGCGACGTCCAGGGCCACGACACGCACGCGGCGGCGATCATGGGCCAGCTGCGGATCGCGCTGCGGGCGTACGCGGGGGAGGGCCATCCGCCGTCCACCGTCCTGGCGCGGGCCTCGCGCTTCCTCGCCGAACTGGACACCGAGCGCTTCGCCACCTGCATGTACGCGCAGGTGGACCTGGAGACGGGCGGCGTACGGGCGGTTCGTGCGGGTCACCTCGGACCGCTGATCCGGCACACGGACGGGCGTACGGGCTGGCCCAAGGTGCGCGGCGGCCTGCCGCTCGGGCTGGCCTCGCTCTTCGAGTACGAGGAGTTTCCCGAGACCCGGCTCGACCTGGTGCCCGGGGAGACCCTGGTGCTGTGCACGGACGGCCTGGTGGAGGAGCCGGGCACCACCATCACCGCCGGGATGGACGCCCTTGCCCAGGCCGTGCGCAGCGGCCCCCAGGGGGCCGCGGCACTCGCCGACCACCTCTCCGACCGGCTCTGGGAGCGCTGGGGTTCCGGGGACGACGTGGCCCTGCTGGTGCTGCGCCGGGCCCCCGACCCGGGAACCCACCGGGCGCCGCGCATCCACCAGTACGTCCACCAGGCCGATCCGGAGGGCCTCTCGGAGGCCCGCTACGCCCTGCGCCAGGCCCTGCGCGACTGGGGCATGCCGGAGCTCGCCGACGACGTGGAGCTGGCGGCCGGGGAGCTGCTGGTCAACGCGCTGCTGCACACCGACGGCGGGGCGGTGCTGACGATGGAGGTGCTGCCGGAGCCGGTCCGGCGCATCCGGCTGTGGGTCAAGGACCGCTCCAGCGTGTGGCCGCGCCGGCGCACCCCGGGCGAGGCGGCCACCACGGGGCGCGGGCTGCTGCTGGTGGACGCGCTGTCCACGCACTGGGGCGTGGAGTCCCGGGGCGACGGCAAGGCGGTGTGGTGCGAGTTCGACGCCGGGGGCAGCCCGCGGAACACGAGGTGACGGCCCGGACACGTCGAGTTGTGGGCGGCGGGAGCCGGGGCGATGATGCCGACCATGGAACGGAACGCGCTGTGCGCAGGCTGAGCAGGGGCGCCGTGACCGGCATCCTCGCCGCGCTCCTGCTGGCCGCCGGAGTGCCGACGGTCGTGGACCGGACGACGGGACGGCCGCACGCGGACTCCGGGTGCCGGGGGGTGGCCTTCATGTCGATGACGGGCGTCGCGCCCGAGTGCCGGTCCCGGTAGCGGCGGCTACCGGGAAGGCGTCACGGCCGCGCACGGGCTTCAGTGCTTGCGGACCTTGACGTCCTGCCTGTCCTGGGCGACCGTGGTGACCGACCTCGGCATCAGGCCCGACAGTTGGACCTCCTGGAGCTCGGCGGTGACCACGGCGCGGCCCGGGCGCACGTTCACCCAGCGGCCCGGGGCCGTGGCCACCCACCGGCGCTCCGTGCCGTCACAGACGGCCTGCTCCGCGCCGATGCTCAGCCGGCCGCCCTCGTGCTCGACGGTCGCCTTGATCTGCATCGCCCCCGTGGGTGAAGCCTGCTCACAGTGGTACGACCCGGAAAGGGTGAGGGTCCCGTCGCCCGCGACGTACGCGTCGTGATGTACGGAAATGCCTTGATTGAAAACCGTGGCGCCGGCCGGAGCACAGAACAGCGTGGTGGCGGCCAGCGCGGAGAAGGCCACCAGGGACATTCGGCGGGGGGAGATGCGCATTCTTCCTCCAAGGGGTGTGGACGGCGGTATTCCGCCGGAACGCATTGTGCTGGCAGGTGGACGTGCGCACGTGATCCGCGCGCTCGTGTCGTTGTGTGCAATTACCTGCTCGGGCGCGTGAAACTGGCCGGAATCACGCCCCCGAAGGGATCTTGCATGCGCCAGCCCGCCCGCCCCCTGCCCGTCCTCGCCCTCCTCCCGGTCCTGCTGTTCGGTGTCACCGCCTGCCAGAGCGCCGCGGAGCGGGGTGCGCTCGCGCCCGCCGCCGGGCCGGCGGTCCTGGTGGACGACGGGGCACCGGGTGGGAAGGCGCCCGGACGGCCCGGCGCGAAGGACGCCCGTGTGGGTGGCACCGCACGGTTGCACGGCAGCCAGTTCGGCCGGCACCTTCAGGTCGCGCTCGGGGCCTTCGTGGACCCGGCGATCAGCGTGGACAAGAACTTCGCCCCGCCCGCCGGGAAGCGCTGGGTGGCCGCCTCGATGTCCTTCGTCAACGTGGGGGGTGCCTCGTACGGGGCGCTCGGACGCATGTGGGCGCACGACGGCGCGGGGCGGCGTCATCCGGTGGTGAAGAGCGGCGAGCTGACGACCGGCAAACCGATCGTCTTCGATTCCCTGGAGGTCGGTGAGCGGGCCGAGGGATGGGTGGTGTTCGAAATTCCGGAAAGCACGCGCATTGTGCGGATCCAATACCAGGATGCGAACACGCGGGCGAATTCCGGAGAGGGTTTCTGGGCCGTCTAGCCCGCCCGGGTGACGGGCCGTGAAAGGCTCGCCGAAGAGACCACTAGGGTGCGCGCATGACTTCTACTCAAGCCGAAATCGACCGGTCCCAGCTCGGCACCCTTTCGGTGCTCGCCTGGATCGGAGACCCCGAAGAGGCGCACGACATCCCGTACCTCCTCGCCTACACCCTCGGCGATGGACCGCAGGGCCGGGAGGCCGGCGAGGCGGCCGCCCGCGGGCTGCTGGAGGAGATCGGCCTGCCCATCGGCGACGTGGTCATGGACGGCACCCTCAAGGCGGCCACCTTCCCGGTGCAGATCCTGCTGGAGGGCAACCAGATCGCCCTCACCCTGCCCGGGATGAACGCACGCTGCACCGCCCCCGACGAGTGGGTCGCCGCGGCGGACGAGAGCGGGCAGGCGTACTTCCTCTTCGCCACCCGCGCCTGGCCCGAGGCGGTTCCGGGCCAGCCGGTCGCGCCGGAGACCCTGCAGGCCTTCGCGGGCGACGAGTCCGTGCTCACCAGCAGCGCCCACTGCGTCCTCGCCGTGCGGCGCGTGCAGCGGTAGCCACAGACCGGGTGCCGCCACCACCCGCTCCGGCCGCCGGGCCCCCAGCCTGCCCGGTGGCCGGTTCCGCTTCACCCGGGGCCGTGGTCAGGGCCGTTCGAAGGCGAACCGCAGCGAGCGGACCCGGTTGTCGAAGTTCGACCCCGCCAGGTCCGGCAGACCCACCGCCCGCAACCCGATCGGCCGGGTCAGCAGCTCGTGGAAGAGGGCCCTCATCTCCACCCGGGCCAGGTGCGCGCCCAGGCAGAAGTGCGGGCCGCCGCCGCCGAACCCCAGGTGCGGATTGGGTGAGCGGGTGATGACGAAGGCGTCCGGGTCGGGGAAGACCGCCTCGTCGCGGTTGGCGGAGGCGTAGTAGAGGACCACCTTGTCGCCCGGCCGGAACACGTGCCCGTCCATGGTGTGCTCGGCCGCCACGGTCCGGCGGAACTGGATGATGGGCGTCGAGTGCCGGATCATCTCGTCCACCGCACCGTCCGCGTACTTCTCGAAGTCCGAGAGCAACAGGTCCCGCTGGTCCGGATGGTCGGTCAGCAGGGACAGCCCGTGGGTGATCGCGTTCCGGGTGGTCTCCACCCCGGCGACCATCAACAGGGAGAAGAAGGCGCCGAGCTGGCGGGCCCCGAGGGCCTGGCCGTCGACGTTCGCGCACACCAGCGCCGAGATCAGGTCGTCGGTGGGGTGCTTGCGCCGCTCCCGCCCGATGCCCGCCACCATCCGCTGCATCCGGGCGAGCGCGCGCAGTCCGCGCCCGGGCATCCGCAGCCGTGAGCCCAGGCCCCGCTCCACACCGATGTTCTCGGAGGCGTGGTTGACGCGGTCGGCGATCTCGGCTCGGTAGCGCTCGGGGATGCCCATCATGTTGCAGATGACCTCCAGGGGCAGCCGCGAGGCCACGGCCGAGACGAACTCGTCGGGCTGATCGGCCAGTACGTCGTCCACGATGCGGGCGGCCACGGCGTGGACGTCCGCCTCGGCGGCCGCCAGCAGGCGGGGCGTGAAGGCCCGCTGCACGATCTTGCGCAGCTGGGCGTGGTCGGGGCCGTCCAGATTGACCATCGAGTCCCCGAACAGGGCACGCACCCAGCGGGCCGGTTCGGGGGTGGTCACGCCCGGGGCACTGGCGAAGACCTTGGGGAGGCGGCTGGCCTCCTGCACCTGGGCGTGGCGGACGAGGGCCCAGTGGCCGCGCCCGGATCCTTCGGGGACGAACACCGGGCCCCCGACCGCACGCAGCCGGGCGAAGGCTGCGAGTCGGTGGGCGGGGGGCTGCTGCCAGAAGCCTGGCTCGGCCAGCTCCCTGCCGGGGTCGGTGCCGTGGCGTTGTGCCGGGAGTGTCATGGCAGGGCCTCCAGTCGGTGCGCGTCGTTCTGCGCTGGAGAACGGCGGCGGGGGCGCGGGAGTGACGGTTCGGTGGGGAGCGCGTGCGGGTGCGGGAGTGCGGCAGGAACGTGCGGGTGCGGGCGGCCCGGGGAGTCAGACGGCGGCACCGGTGGCCGCACCGGCCCGTGTGGACAGGGTGAGGCCGACCGCCACCGTCAGCACCCCGACGAGGCCCGCCCACAGGACGGCGTACGTCCCCGACCAGGTGCAGGCGAGCGTCACGAGCGCGGCCACGGGCAGGACCAGCTGTTGGGCGGGGCCGCGCTTGAAGTGGCGGGAGTGCAGCAGCCACACCATCAGCAGGAACAGCGCGGTCGGGACGGTGACGGAGGCGTTCGCGGCGACCTGGGAGATGTGCGCCTTGCCCACCGCGTGCTCGACCGCGACCTCGATGCCGGCGCCGATCGCCGCACCCGAAAGGAAGATCAGCAGGTGCCCGTAACCCCAGGGGATGGCCTCGCGGTTGGAGTTCAGGTGCTGGTGCATCGGTACGGCGAAGTAGATCCACCACGCGGCGAAGACGATCAGCAACCCGCCCGCCGCGATGGGCAGCAGCTGGTCCAGCGCCTCGTGCTCGTCGATCGCGGACTTGACCGCCACCGTGGCCGCGGCGATCGTCTCGCCGAGCACGATGATGGTGAACAGGCCGTACCGTTCCACGATGTGGTGGGCGTGCCAGGGCGTCTGGTGCCCGCGTTCGGCGATCACCGGAACCGCCAGCTCGGCGACGAGCAGGACGACGAACAGCCAGCGCTTCAGGTCGTCCGGGACGAACAGCAGCCCGATCCAGCCCAGCTGGCAGATCACCAGTCCGGCCGCGTACTTCAGCGCGGAGGCCCGGGCCTCGCCCTGCCCCCCGGAGGCGGCCCGCAGCCACTGCGCCGTCAGGGCGACGCGCATGATGATGTAGCCGGTGACCGCGACCGCCCAGTCGTTGTCGTCGAAGGCCCGGCTCACCCCGGCCGCGTACACGAGCACACCGGCGATCTGCACGAGCGTCGCGATCCGGTAGGGGGCGTCGTCCACGTCGTACGCCGAGGCGAACCAGGTGAAGTTCATCCAGGCCCACCCGTGAACCAAGGGAACAGCACCGCTTCTGACCTGGGCAAACGCTGAAAACAGGCGTTCCACACGCTCTAGTAGGGCTTGGTCAGGTTGGGGCTGGTGTTGCGTGTCCTAAGGGCTCGGTGAGTCGTTCAAGACGTGTGACGCCGGAGGAAATTGCAGCTGTACGTGGCGAGTTGGAGGACTTCGCGGCGGAGGTTTTCGAGCCGTTCGCGCGTAAGGATCAGCGTCGGTGGGGGCGGGTTTACCTGCGGGGCCTGCTCACGGACGGGCAGCGCAAGTCGGTCGAGCCGATGGCCGCCCGGCTGGGCGAGGACGGGAACCGTCAGGCCCTGGCCCACTTCATCACCACCAGCCCGTGGGACCCCGCGCATGTGCGGGCCCGGCTGGCCTGGAGCATGGAGAAGGCGATCCGGCCCACCGTGCTGATCTTCGATGACACCGGCTTCCTCAAGGACGGCAATGCCTCGGCGTGTGTCTCGCGGCAGTACACCGGCACTGCGGGCAAGGTCACCAACTGCCAGGTGGGCGTCTCCCTGCACCTGGCCTCGGACCACGCCTCGGTGGCGGTCAACTGGCGGCTGTTCCAGCCCGAGGCCTGGGACCCCGCCTCGCCGAAGGCGGACCCGGCCAAGGTCGCCCGCCGCACCGCCTGCGGCATTCCCGACGACACCGGGCATGTGGAGAAATGGCAGCTGGCCCTGGACATGCTGGATGAGACCCGCTCGTGGGGCATCGAGGTGCCGCTGGCCGTCGCGGACGCCGGATACGGAGACGCGGCGGCATTCCGGCACGGCCTGCAGGCCCGCGGCCTCAACTACATGGTGGGGATCTCCACCACCCTCTCGGCCCAGCCCGGCGAAGCCGTGCCGGTGACCGAGCCCTACTCCGGGAACGGACGGCCACCCGTGGCGAAGTACCCGGACAAGCCGCAGTCGGTGAAACAGCTGGTCATCGCGGCCGGCCGGAAGACGGCGAAGCCAGTGCAATGGCGTGAGGGCTCCCGGCCCGGCACCGGCCGCAGCGGCTTCAAGCGGATGTACTCGCGGTTCGTGGCCTTGCGGATCCGGCCTGCCGGTCGCGAGGTCCGCCACACGGTCGAGGGCCCGGAACTGCCCGCATGCTGGCTGCTGGCCGAGTGGCCGGCCGACCAGGGCGAACCCGTTCAGTTCTGGCTCTCCGACCTGCCCGCCGACACCCCGCTGACCACCCTGGTCCGCCTGGCCAAGCTCCGCTGGCGCATCGAGCACGACTACCGCGAGATGAAACAGGCCCTGGGACTTGCCCACTTCGAGGGACGCACCTGGAACGGATGGCACCACCACGTCACCCTCGTATCCGTCGCCCACGCCTTCTGCACCCTGCAACGACTGGCCAGAGCCCCAAAAGACATGGCGCCGGCCTGAGCCTCTACCAAGTCGTCCGCGAGCTACAAACCCTCCTCGCGACATGGACCGGCGCATGCCCCACCTGCCACCGCGGCATACCCACACCAACCCCAACCTGACCAAGCCCTACTAGGACTTCGAGAAGCGGCCCTACGGCGAACGGAACATCATGGAACGCACAGACCTGCCCACCCTCCGCGCGCTGGGCTTCGAGGATGAAGAGCTACAGCGGATAGGGCTTTGGGAGGTTGCTGAGGGTGCCTCTGCCGACCTGGCAGAGGCATACATCAGGCGCAGCAAGAAGCGCGACGACCTTTCCACGCTGCGGGCTCACGTCCGGGATATCTGCCGCACGGCAGCCACTGAAGACGTGACCATTCGCCACGTTTGGTTTGAGCAGAAGTCGGCGAGTAAGGCGCACGTACGTCGCGAGGAGTTCGAAAAGGCAACTGCCGCTGTCCTTGAAGGACTTTCTAGGACGCTTTACGTGTGGAAGACAGACCGGCTTTCCCGCCGGGGCATGGGCGCTGTGGACCGGCTCATTGATGATTTCAAGCCTCGCGGAGCCCGCATCGTCTCCGTGACTGAGGGGCTGGACTCTTCACAGCGGGGCGTGCGAATGGTGTTCGGCATTCTCAGTGACCGTGCGCGCGAGGAGGCGGAAGACATCGCCATGCGTACTAAGACCGGCGGGGACGCGCACAAGGCTGAGGGACGCTGGCCCGGCGGAGTAGTCCCGTACGGTCTGCGCTGTCCCAAGGGAAGTGGCAAGTTGGAGCACGACCCGGCGGAGTACCCGACAGCGCGCCGCATTGCTGAGGCTCTTCTAGATGGCGACACCCCTGCGGGAATAGCCAACACACTGAATGCCGAAAGCACCAAAACCCGTAAGGGGAAGATGTGGCGTGCGCAGACCGTAATTCACCTTGCGCAGTCTCCTAGCTGGGCTGGGCTCATCCCCGATCGGGAGCGGGCTAAGGATGAATTCGGTAACCCCCTGGATAAGTGGCACCGGCGCGGAACACCGCTCATGGGCCCTGACGGTCACCCGGTCAAGGCAGGGGAAGGGGTGGTCACCTTCGCTGAGTGGCAGAAAATCAGCGCAATCATCAGTGGGCGAAGCCGTCCAGGGACCGCGATTGGTGACCGGTCACGTGGCGTTCGCAAGGCAGCCACCATCATGACCGGCATTCTCCGATGCCCTCACTGCAAAGGTTCCATGGGGAACGGCGGGCGCAATTATCGGTGCATCACGCGAATGAACCAGGGTGAAGCCGCCTGTACGGGAATGGCAACCCTTCGGAAGCGTGTAGATGAAGCCATGGCAGTTATGTGGATTAACCACGTGCTGATGCTGCCCCCAGGGTCACCGACGATTCAGACGATTGCCAGGGGCTGGCTGTCCTATCAGGACCCGGCCAAAGAAGCGCGCAAGCGCGCCGTAAGTGCAGCGCTGGACAACGCGGCGGCGCGAGAGCTTCGCCTACAAAAGGAGTTCTTCATTGGGGGTGGAATGGATGAGTCTCAGTACGAATCTCTGCGCTCTGAGCTTTCCGCCCAAATCGCGGGGCTGAAATCCGAGCTGGCAGAGCTGTCCCGAGAAGCCGACCTCACGCCGCTCATGGACCCCGAATCGCTAGCCGACTTGTGGAATGACGCTGGCATTGAGGGACAGCGTGCCCTACTCAAAGCGGCCTTGAAGGGTGTGACGATGGTTCCGCCGAAGGGTGTTGGGGACCGAACGCCTATCCTCGACCGCCTGATACCGGCATGGCGAGACGACAGCGTGAACCCGGCGGAAGAATCCGCATGGGATGGATGGGAAGAGCGGCGCACACAAGTCACGGCCGCGAACTAGCCGCTGCCACTGAGGCTCTGAGCCCCCGTCTGGTCATTGACCGGCGGGGGCTCTCTCGTGCCCTGAGTAAGTGGCCCCCTGCGTGCCTTCCGCGTGCTCTCTGACGCCCCCCAGGGACCGGCGGACGACTCAGGGGCGCTCAGGCGGGCACACATGGCTTCACGTGCAGGCTGCCGCCCACGGGCAATCCACTCCTTCACTCCCCTTTGAAACCGCTTACCGGTAGCCGCACCAACGAGGGGAAGCACCATGACCGAGGCTCTTAACCGCGCAATGCAGATCATGACTCGGTACGTCGAGATGACCGGCGGGCCGATGGACTCAGTTGCGCTCACGGATGTCATCACGGACCTTGCCCTTTGGGGCTACAGCAACGGCCTCGACTCCGCCGATGCGGTCCGCAGTGCAATGGAGACGCACGTTCCTGCCGAGCGCTAATACCTCCCACGGCAGCCCGTCTGAATCGCCGACCTGAGGTGGCTTCCCCGTGCCCTCAGCGGGCCTCTGAGGACTTCCCCGGGGTTGCCGACAGGCGGGATCCGCCAGGCGGCCCGTAGGCACTCAGGCGGGCACGTGGCGCCCCGCCCTACTCGGGAACAGCGGGCAGATCCACGGGAGTTGGTGTCAAAATTCCTGACACCTGAGAAGACCCTCTATACGCGGATGGGAACCCTCTACAGGTGCAAGCTTTTTCGACACCACCGTTGCGATCGGCACTTGGCAGCCGGCCCACGGGCGATCGACTCACTAGATAAATTAGGAAGGAACGATGCGGGTCCTGTCTCCACGTGGAGGCAATCGGCTCTCTAACTCCCCTCCGAGACCGGTTGGACGGCGAATCCAGCATCCCGGTCATGTACTGACGCGCACCCCCTTTAGCTAAGCCCCCGGTCTCGTACCGGTTTCATCGCTGCGGATTTCGCCGTCCACGCAGCGTGTGAGACCAGGTGCGAACCGGGGGCTTTTCTTTTACCCAAAAGGACGGCGAACCATGAACGGTTACCAGCATTACCAGCGCTCCGAAGAGATTGCAGCGGAGTGCGCGAGGTACGGCGTGAACCCCGAAACAGTGGCCCTGGCTCAGGTTCACGCGACGCTTGCGCTTGCCGCTGCTACGGCGGATGCCTCCAACTTCAAGCGCGACCTATATGCGGGCAATGGCGAGGAACTTCCGGCCGTCAAGACGGCGAAGAACCGTGCCGATCGCGCTGCCGCTTCCGCTGCCGCCTTTCTCGACTAAGGGGGGCGGCCGTGATTTCTGATGACACCTACTGGGCCAGGCAGCGCGCACGGCTCGATGTAAGTAACGACGTGCTGCACGTGAACTTCGCGAAGTTCGTTGCTGATCATTGTGCGGACCGCCTCAAGCACGTTGAGCATGTTGGCTGGTATCGCTGGAATGGCATTGTCTGGGAAGCGACCGGCAATGACGGGGCAGCAATGCAGGCAATCACGGACGCTGTTGCTGTGCTTGCCAGGCGCATTGTTGATTCGCCTGGTGACACATCGTGGGCATCAGCGGCCATGAGCAAGATGCTTGTGAATTTCCAGCGCCGGGCCATCGTTGCCGAAATGAGCGTTCTCCGGGAATTCCACGCAACCGTTGATGACTTGGACGCCCGGCGGCACCTGCTGACTTTCCGAAACGGCACCGTGGACCTCCGGTCCGGCAGGCTCAGGCCCCATGATCCAGCGAATATGCTCACGCAGTGCGCGCGGGTCAACTACGTGTCTGATGCCGAGGCACCGCGCTGGCTCCGGTTTGTCGAAGAGGTCTTCCCGGACGAAACGGAGCTTCAGCGATATTTCCAGACGTTCTTGGGGTACTGCATGACGGGCGAAGTCCGTGAACACGCGCTAGGTGTTTGGTATGGCGCCCACGGCCGGAACGGCAAAGGCACCACTGTCCGGACCATGCAAAAGGTATTCGGCGCTGACATCGTTCGCGAGGTTGAGTTCTCGCTTTTTGAGAACGTTCGGGGGCAGGCTCCCCATACTGAGCAGATTGCCGGACTTCGGGGTGCACGCATGGTTGTTGCGCAAGAAGGCAACCCGGGAACTCCGATGAACACGGCGCTACTCAAGAATTTCAGCGGCGGGGATCGGATCAGCACGCGTCACCTCATGGGCAAGGTCTTCTCGTATGAGCCGACGTTCACCATTGTGCTGGCCACGAACCATTTGCCTGAGTTTTCAGCCGGCGGTGCTGCTCTGTGGGCCCGCACTAAAGCCATTCTGTTTGGCCAGTCTTTCGCTGACCGACGGGACCCAGACCTTGAGCCGACCATTCAGGGCTCGGAAGCCGAGGGTGTTGCCGCATGGGTTGTTCGCGGAGCGACTCGCTATTACGCCGAGGGGTTGAAGGACACACTCAGCGTGATTCAGGCCGCGGAACACCACAAAGACAGCGTCGACCCGCTTAAAGACCTGGTAGGCGAACTCTTCGACTACTCCGAGGGCGGGGAAGTCGGCCGTTCCTCGTTCAATGCCGATTTGAAGATGTGGAGGGACAACAACGGCGACAAGTCGGCAAAGTTCAGCCCATCCAGCGTAAAACGGCATCTGCTGGATAGCGGAAAGGTCGAAGAACTCCGGCGCAAAAATAGGGGCTGGGTCTACACCGGTATTCGTTTGATGAGTGACCCGGAGAGCGCGGCTGGCCCCGGAATCTTCGACCACACAGACGCTGCCACCTGACTACCTAATTCTCCTACCCTTTCCCCTCCCCGTCCGCAATCGGTTGCAGCGGGGCCTCTCCAAAACGTAAGGAATGACCGATGACCGATACCCCCTGGTACATGCGCAAGAACCAAATTGTTGAGAAGCGTGATCCAGAGCGAATGCGCCGACACCTTGAGTCGCTGGCATCTGTGGCCAGCGAGGAACTTGACGCCGAGTCGGCCCACCTTCGAGCCGCTGAGGCAAAGGGCGTTCAGCTCAGCCCCGCGCAGCGAATGACGATGGGCTATTCGCAGATTGCCCGCAGCGCCGCCGATCAGCTAGGCGTCCAGCCGTCCAAGCCTGAGCCTTCGCCGTCCGGCGATCACCTGACCCCTGACCAGCGCATTGCGCGCGGATATGGAGCCTGATCTATGACTGCCCTTGAGAATGCCCGTAAGGCCGCTGAGGCCGCCGCAGCGAAGCTAGCCGCCCTTGAGTCCGCCGAAGCTGAGAAGGCTGCCCAGAAGGCCGCTCAGCGCGACGCCCGCCAGCGAGACCTAGACATCGAGTTTCTGGCTCAGTGGAAGGCGCTTGACGATGAGCTGTTGGACGTTGGATCGAAGAGTGCCGCTGACGCTGTGTACGAAGGGGCGGACCCAATTGCCGCTGTTGCTACCTACTGGGTGGCGCGTGCTAAGCGGAACGCCATTCGCCAGCATGCCCGCATGGCCTACTTCCGTGTTCACGGCGAGCACCCCACCGATACCTTTGCCATGGAACTGAACTATCGGGAAATGATGCTCACTGCCCGACTTGAAGAGGCGATAGGCGGGGCTGCCAGCCGTCACGCCGCTGACCTCTCAGACGCACTTGAAACGCAGTGGATGGCGCCCGATGGCGCATGACGCACTGGACCCGGGACCGGATGGCGATTACCCATTCTTCCCCCGGCTGCCGGACGGCTCGCCCGCATGGTCTGACCGGTGTCCTGCTGACTATCACGGTTCTCGCGTACCCCGGGGAATTACCACCATTGTTCGGAACCGTCAGCGCCTCGTGATTGATCAGACTCCGTACGACGCTGCCGGTAACCCAATAGACCCACCGGTATTGCTGTGAGGGGCGTGAATCCGTTCTGTGAGCTGTGCCCCCGGGCGCCGTACGGCATGGAGACCGGAGCTGTTGTGTCTGCCTGGTATCCGCTATCCCGCGCCGAGTTGATCGCCCGGGGTATCCGGCCGGACTATCCCGGGTACCGGAAGTCCATGTGCCTGGCTTGCTACCAGGCGTGGAATCGCCGTTGATGAGAGGTGCCCTGTGTCGGACACAGGGCACCTAGTCCTTTGTCCCGTCATTGTCCAGTGCTACCCGCGCCCTTTCAGAGAAGTCATCTATCGCGTCCATGAAATTACAAAAGCGCGTAGCTCCATCCCTCCACTGGTCAGACAGACTGGGCATGCCTGGATAGGTGACGGGCACGCGCATTACTGCAAGCACGGCATACACCAGGCGAGACTTTTCGTCGACAAGAGCTGCTGCCGCACTCACTTCTTTAGGGCCAGCGAGCTGAACCCGTGTCGATATCTTCTTCACGTTCTCATGGAGCGCCTCAGACTCTCGGATGACCATGATCAAATCCATCCCAGGCGGAAGGATTCGAAGACGCTCTAGGTCGCTAAGTTCGTCTGGTGTCGGAGCTAGTAGGAGTTTGGTGAGGCTTGAGTGCGCGTGGGCTGCGGTAATGAGCTCCTCGTAGACGGCCTGCCGCGCGTCGCGTCGCTGCCGAAGGTGCTCGGCGCGTGCCGCCGTCCTCGCCTGCTCTCGTGCTGACCAGCCGGTAGCCACCGATGCCCCGATGGTCGCTACCGAACCTGCCAACGCGCCGAGCACTGCTGCCAATCCTGCGTCCATGCGGGTAACCATCAGGGCCCAGAAGTCGGGCCGTCAAGGGGGCCGTACTGGCAGTGAAACGCCCTTTCCCTTACGCAACGCTGCCCCAACTGCCGGCGCGTGGGCCTAACCCCCAGCGACCAGTAGATATGCCCCCAGGCGTTCTCCCCCTCCCCCCTTCGCTGGCGCTACGTCCCCGGACCCGTCGGCATGCAGACCCTTGGAACAGCCATGCCCCGAATGCCCAAGAAGCCATGTACTCAGCCTGGTTGCGGCGAACTCACGGATGGTGGTCCGTGCGCTGAACACAAGAAACAGAGGGAGCAGCAGCGAGGATCGGCCAGCAAGCGCGGTTATGACGTTGGGTGGCAGCGAAAGAGAATGGCTTACCTGTACGCGAATCCATGGTGTGTGCTGTGTAGTCGGCATGCCAACGTCGCGGACCATTGGCCTTTGAGCCGTAAGCAATTGCTGGCAAGAGGTGAGGTAATGCCTGACGCACCAAAGCACCTTAGGCCGTTGTGCACTGCTTGCCACAACAAGGAAACGGCTAAGAACCAGCCGGGCGGATGGGCTGCCGAGAAGGTCAAGCCACAGCCGAATGACGTTCCGCCGTTCTGACTTCCCGCTGCATCTCCCACCTACCCCCTGGGGGGTGACCCCCTCCCGGCCCTGAGATCGACCGGCAGGGAGGCAAAAAGCTAGCTCCGTAACTGGAGACGTTTGCGCGGACTTGCAGCAGAAGAGCTTGCCCTTCAATCGGATTGGGCCATACGATCCGTGATCGTCGCCGTATGACCCATGGCCTTTGATGTTGGGACGGAGTAGCGTTACAAGCGTGACGCTTAGCCAGATCCGTGGATCGGCGGCCATCGACTGACTTATTGTCAGCTCTCAGATACAAGCGGCATTGTGGTTTGAACTCAAGGAACCATCATGAGTAGCACTCCGCGACGACGAATTTCCCGTTGTGTCGGCGCTTCCTGCCTGGCTGCGACACTTGCTGTTTCAACAGGGGCGACTCTCGCGATAGCTGCCCCTCAAGCATCCGCCCAGGCATCGCGAGCGATACAAGGCGATAGCGGCGACAGTGATCAAGGCGGATCGGACGAGTCCAACTCGGACCAACGCAGCAGTGATCAACACAGCAGTGACCAACACAGCAGTGACCAACACAGCAGTGACCAACACAGCAGCGACCAACACAGCAGCGACCAACAGAGCAGCGACCAACAGAGCAGTGATCAACAGAGCAGTGATCAACACAGCAACGACCAACACAGCAGTGATCAACAGCGCAGCAACCAACGCAGCACCCACAAGACGCCCAGCAACGACACAAGAAACAGCAGAAACGACCAGTTCGATAGTGGCGATGTCAACGGTGTCTCACCGGAGACGATAGGTGGCGCCCTGAATGACCTCGCGAAATGCCTCCCGAGGCCTCTGCCAGAGAACCCGTATTGCTGGAAGTACGTGGCAGGGGTAGGACTCCTGTGGATAATTCCCGGCAAGGTGGAATAAGCGGGGGCTGCGCTTTCTAAGCGTTGTCCCGTAAGTACTGGTCACGGGTGAGATGATCTTGCTGTGTCTGGTGTGATCACGGCGTCGGAGCCGTCCTGGATAGCCCCGTTCGCCGGGCTGAGCCCGCGGCAGTTCAGCAAGCTGATCACCGCGCTGCGGCGCGAGGGAGCCGACCCGGTCCGCAAGGGCCGACCCTGGAGCCTGCCACTGGAGGACCGGGTCCTGCTGGTCGCCGCGTACTGGCGCACCAACCTCACCCTGCGCCAACTCGCCCCGCTGTTCGGGGTGTCGAAGTCCGCGGCCGACCGGATCGTCGACCACCTCGGCCCGGCGCTCGCGCTCCAGCCCCGCAAGCGGTTCCGCAAGGACACCGTGCTGATCGTCGACGGCACCCTGGTCCCCACCCGGGACCACACCATCGCCGAGCAGTCGAAGAACTACCGGTACTCCACCAACCACCAGGTCGTCATCGACGCCGACACCCGGCTCGTCGTCGCGGTCGGCCGGCCACTGCCCGGCAACCGCAACGACTGCAAGGCATGGGAGCTGTCCGGAGCGAAAGACGCCGTCGGCAAGGCCACGGTGATCGCGGACGGCGGCTACCGAGGCACCGGCCTGGTCATCCCCCACCGCCGCGAACCCGGCCAGAGCGAACTCCCGGGCTGGAAAGAGGAACACAACCGCTCGCACCGCAAGGTCCGAGCCCGCGTCGAGCACGCCTTCGCCCGCATGAAGACCTGGAAGATCCTCCGCGACTGCCGCCTGAAAGGCGACGGGGTCCATCACGCCATGCTCGGCATCGCTCGCCTCCACAACCTCACGCTCGCTGGTTGACCAGGAAACGACGCTGGTCAACCAGCATGCCGTAGATCATTTACGGGACAACGCTTAGGCTGCCTGGTGTTCAGCGAGTAGCGCGGAGACTTCCGGTACGTCTGCGTACTCCTGCAACCGGTTGAGAATAATGCGCACGTGTTCCTCCTAGCCGTCAACCCAAGGCGTCAATTGCCGAAGTGATTAGGGTGCGGGCATGTGCTGCGTAAACGGCGACCTCTTTCAGATTCCCAAATGCCTTAAGGTACATGGCTACGTCACTCGGCCGCGTTTCCTTGATGGCTGCCGACAGGGTTTCCACGTGGATACGCTGACGGTCAAAGATGGTGAACGTTTCCAGCGGCCACGCTTGCCGGGGCGCCGTGAACGGAATGATTCCCAGCGAGATTGAAGGAAGCGCCATCACGGACAGCAGATGACCTAGCTGAGCGGCCATCACTTCGGCGCTGCCAATCCGGTACCGCAAGACCGATTCCTCAACCAACACGGCGAATCGGTGGTCACCTTCGCGGATGACGTGTGATCGGTCCATGCGTGCTTCCACAGCACCCGATACATCGTCTGGTGTCCCGCGAAACTCTGCAATGGAGGTCAGCAAGGCGGTTGCGTAACCAGGAGTTTGAAAGAAGCCGGGCATCACGTTGGAACAGTAGACATGGAACTGTCGCGTCTGTTCGTAGAGCGGTATGCCCGACTCCTGTAGCCGCCTGAGCCCTGTTCGCTGTAGCTGCTTCCACTGGACATACATTGAATCCGCTTGCCGGTTGGCGGCAATCAGGTCATCGGCTTGCCCTGACGCGCCGCACGCTGTGCACCATGCTCTTATATCCGCGTCGCTGGGCGGTGTCTTAGCGTGCTCAATTCGCGATGACTTGGACTCGCTCCACCCGCACCGGACAGCCAACTCACGTCCCGTGATTCCTGCGTCAAGCCTCAGTTCCCGCAACCGGCTGGCTACGGCTTCCCTGGCTTCTTGGGCTTTGGACGAAGGGGATGACATAGGTTGGCTGTCCGGTTGCTTAGATCTTGTATTCGCTGTGCGGGGTGGCTCGCTGCCAGACGTCTTCGAATGCGCGGGCGCAGAGTTTGAGCGTTTCGGCGTCCGTGCTGAGTTCATCCGTGACGTGGCTGCCGTCCCCCGCGAAGTGGTGGACGCGGATTAGGCTTCCGTCGAACAGCCAGAAGTCATTGGCGGGCACCAGGAAGCCCGTTGCCTGACTACGGGGCAGCCAGCGCACATCTTCGCCAGCAATGACGTTGGCGTGCGTGGCGTAGTGCTCCCAGCGGATGTAATCGCTGACAGGCTCCGAGACCACACGGGCACGGCGGATGACCACGCCACGGGCTACGGAATCCGCAATGGTCTGGTGGAACGGGTGGAACCAGGATTCGCGGTTGTCCCAGTCAACGCGTTCCCCGCGCTGCCATGCTTCTAGCCGGGGGTTGGTGCCGTAGTCATCTCGCAGTTCCAAATGGACGGCGGATTCCCGGGTGTTGGCCAGCAGCTCACTGAACGGCGGAACGCTCGACGGCATCGCACGCTTCCCTGATCATCGGCACCATGCGCGCCGGAATCCTGATGACTTCTTCGCTGTCCGGGATCGTTCCCTTGGCCGGGCTGCTCGCCTCACAGGCCGCGCGGAGTTCAGGGCTTCCCTTCCAACCCTGCAACACCAGTTCTCGCGCTTCTACATCGGCCCAGACGGTAGGGCAGTGTTCGAGGTCGGTGTTCGGGTCAATCCCGACGAACCGTAGCGCCATGACAGCCTCTCTCTGTTGCGGTTTGCCTGAACTTGCATGGCCCATCCTCCAGTTGCGGCGCGGGCAGTCAAGACCGCCTGCAACGAATCGGCGTGCAAGCTCATGCAAGTTTGTGGAGTTCCGGAGGGGCCGACTTTTAGCGTCGTCATCACCACGACTGCACCGAGGGGACGGCGGGACATGGCGGCAACGACCGAGACCGACGCAAGACTTTGGGAGTACGAGACCTTTGCCCCGGCGGGCGAGACGTGCCCTTCCTGCCTCAAGCCGGTAAAGAGCCTGGACCGTTGCCGCCGGGGCGCCATCCCCCGCGCATCCGGGTCTGACGTAGTCGTCTATCGGCACATCGACTGCCAGGACCCCACGGGCGAGAAGCGCCGGAAGGCTCGGCGTTGACCCGCGCCGTACTCCGGTTCGTCTCTCACCGGATCAGCAGGGACCAGGGCGAGAAGGTCGCAGCGTCCGCAACGTGCCGCACAGAGGGCTGTGACTGGCTCACAGGGCCCGTGGAGGACCCTTCCGCTGTGGAGGTCGCCTGTATGGAGCACACGGGCCGTACGGGGCATCAGAGCTTTGCCCGGCGGTTTGAGGACGTGGCCCTTGTAGAGCGGATCGAGGGGACCTGACACACGCTTCCCGTCTCTCCCGTGACCGTGGCAGCGCGGGACGGTGGGGGCGGGGGACAACCCCGGTTGACTGGGCTACGCCGATGGCCCGGTCAGCCGGATTGCGGCACTCCCGATCGGACAGGCCCAGGGCAGGGACAGGCCGTGTCCCGTCTGAGTTGACGTGCTCAGGCTCTCGCCCCGATCCGCCCTCGTAGGCGGGGTGCCACTCCTCCCGGAAAGTGGTGAGGGTGTCGCTGCTAGCCCCGTCTGTGCGCTGTCCCCGTAGCGTGTGGGCGGGGCTTCGCTCTGTCCCCCAACTGGTGCTGTGGGTATGCGTAGTTGAAGCATCGTCTTCGCTGGTCGGGACCCCTGCGCTAAGGTGGTGCACCGTTGGTTCACGCCCACCACACGCCGAAGAAGACGAAGAAGTAGCCGACCACCCCGGCACCGGGGTGGCCCTCCGCGAGCGAGTGCACCAGCCGGGCGCCGGCCTGGGCGATGGCGACGACGAAGCAGAGGTCGAAGAACAGCTCCAGCGGGGTGGCCGCACGGTGGAGCTCGTCGGGGCTGCGAGCAGTCATGGGGGAGTAGGCCATACCGGCCAGGAGACCAGAGTCGGGCACTTCCGGGAGGGCGGACGCGCGGCCCGCGCGGCCCGTGTGCCCCGGGCGGATGCCAGGTGCGGTCCGCGGCCCCGGAACGGTCGCGGACGGCGGCGGGCGCCGTCACCGGACCCTCATCGACTTCCGTGCCACGTGCCCGGCGGTGTGCCGGTGGTCCCGCGCCCGCCTCGCAGCCGGGGCACCAGGCCGGACCCGGCCGGACCGGGCCGGGGGACGGGCCGGGGCAGCGGGCGGGGGACGGGCCGGGGCAGCGGGCGGCCGTACCCTGGAGGCATGAGCAGCGCCCCCGCCCCCGACCCGCAGGCCCCGCGTACCGCCCCCGCGGCCGACGCGCCGCGGCCGAAGCCCAGGCTGGTCTTCGACGACCCGCTGGACCAGCAGTCCTCGGACGACACCGACCGGGGCTGGGGCGAGCGGCCGCCCGCCGGCGGAAGCGCGGCCGACCTGGCCCGCTTCCTCGACGAGAAGCCCCCGCACCACGTCTGACCGGCCGAGGCGGCCGGAGGGGTCAGAAACCGTTGCGCGGACCGGTGGGGGCCGTGCCACCACCGCGCTGCGCGACCAGAGCGTCGCGGATCTCCTTCAGGAGCTCCAGCTCGGTGATCTCGACGACCTCGTGGGCGCCTTCCTTCGCCTTGCGCCGGGCCTCCTGCTTGGCGAGGTACTTCGACATCGGCAGCACCATCAGGAAGTACACGACCGCGGCGGTGATGACGAAGGTCAGCGTCGCGTTCAGCACCGTGCCCCAGAGGATCTCCACACCCGTCGGCTGGCCGTCCGGGCCGATGGCGCAAGGAGCCTTGAGGCAGGACTTGTAGCCTTCCAGGCTCTTGGTGCCGACCGCACCCACCACCGGGCTGATGATCCCCTTGACCACCGAGTTCACGATGTTCGTGAACGCGGCGCCGATGACCACGGCCACCGCCAGGTCGACCACATTGCCGCGCATCAGGAAGGCCTTGAAGCCTGCCAGCACGCTCTCCTTCTTCTTCTCGCTCACGACTGAGCCTCTCTTCGCATCTGCCGAACACGGAGCCAACGGTTCCGAAAGCTACGGCAGTCCGGGCGCGGCGTGTCCAATGGGCCCCCACCTCGAGGTGAATTGACTGACCGCGTGTGCGAATCAGCACAACGTCACCGCCAGTCGCGTCGTGGCTCCCGCGCCCACGAGATCCCGCGCCGTGTCCCGCGGAACGGACAGCACCACCAGCGCCCCACCGTCCCCAACACCCTTCTCGGGACCGGGGACTTCGGCGACCAGCGCCCCCGCGGCCACCACCCGCGGCGGCCCGGTGCGCTCCGCCGCGACCACGTCCACCCGGTCCCCCGGCCGCAGCAGCCGCACCGTCGCCGCGTCAGCGATGCGCACGGGCGCCGACACCGTCCGCACCGCGGCGGGCGGCGCCGCACGCCCCGCGGCCCGCACCTCGGGCCGCGGGGCGCCCCGCGAGGCCTGTGCCTCCGTCCCGCCCACCGCCACGGCCGCCGCCACGACGGCCAGCGCGGCCGAGGCGGCCCGCCTCCGTCGTCGCACGGCCCGGCGCAGCCGGTGCCCGCTCCGCCCCACGCGGAGCGGCGGGAACGGAGGGACCGGGCGCGCGGGGGGACACGCGGAGGACGTCGCGCACGCGGCGGGAGCGGGAGCGGCGCGGGAAGCGGAGGAGGCGCAGGGGAGGGAAGGAGGGAGGGAGAGAGCCGAGGAAGGGGAGGAAGGGGAGGGAGGTGCGGGAGTGGAGGAGGCGGAGCAGACCGAAGGGGCCGCGGGAGTACGGGACATGACGAACACCACCAGACCGAGTGAGTTGCTGTGCCCGGACCCGGCGCCCGGACACGTCTCACGATCCGGCCTCCCGGGGAATCCCGTCGGAGCCTGTGGACGATCCCCAGCTTGTGGACAACCCCGTCACCCGCACGAGTCAGCCGGCGGTGGCCCGCACCCGCCGCAGCGCGGCCACCGGGTCCGCGGCCCGGGTGACCGACCGGCCCACCACGACGTGCGAGGCCCCGGCCGCGAAGGCGGCCCGCGGCGTTCCCGGCCGGGCGTGCCCGCCCGCCGTGCCCTCCGGCTCCAGGACCACCCCCGGCGTGACGATCAGCCGGTCCGGCCCCAGGAGCGCGCGCAGCGCCCCGGCCTCCCGCGGCGAGGCGATGACCCCGTCGCAGCCCGCGCCCACGGCCAGCCGGGCCAGCCGCAGCACCTGTTCCCCGGTGTCCGCGGCGACACCGATGTCCGCGAGGTCGCTCCGGGTCATGCTGGTGACCACCGTCAGCGCGAGCACCCGCAGCCGCGGGAACTCCCGCGCTGCCTCCACCGCCGCGGACACGATCCCCGTACCGCCCATCGCGTGCACGGTCACCATGGACGCGCCCAGCGCGCCCGCGGCCCGGACCGCTCCGGCGACGGAGTTCGGGATCTCGAAGAGCTTGAGGTCGAGGAAGACCTCGTGCCCGCGCCCGACGAGGTCCCGCACGAGACCGGGGCCCGCCGCGGTCAGCAGCTCCAGGCCGATCTTGTAGGAGCCGCACGCGTCGCCGAGGCGCTCGACGAGCGCCTCGGCGGCCCGGCGGTCGTCGAAGTCCAGGGCGACGATGACCCTGCGGTCGGCGGGGGGAAGGTCGGTGTTCACTCCGCCATTGTCAGGGTCACCGTCCGGCGGGAACCTGGCAGGACTCCGCGAAGCCCTGACTGGTCAGGCCGAAGGCGCTGTTGACGCGCGAGCGCCAGTTCTCCAGCGCGACCATCGCGGTGAGTTCGACGAACGCCTCCTCGCCGAGCCGCGCGATCAGCTCCCGCGCGAGCTCGTCCGTGACCGCCGGCTCGGTCTCCGTCATGGCCTCGGCGTACTCCATGACCAGCAGTTCCAGCTCGGTGAACACCTCACGGGCCTCCCGCCACTGCGGCACCCGCTCGATCTTCTCCGTCGGCACGCCCAGCTCGTGGCCCTCCCAGTAGCCGAAGTCCATGCACCACGAGCAGTTGATGCGGGCCGCCGCCGCCATCACGGCGAGGTGCTTCAGCCCGCCGTCGAGCGCGTTCCACTTGGCCGCGCTCCGCTCCAGCCGGACGTACGAGAGGAGCACGCGCGCGTGGTGACCGTAGGCCTGCCCGGGGTCGAGCACCTTGCCGTAGGTGCGGCGCGAGTACCAGGCCCCGATCCGCATGAGCAGGGTGCGGGGCGGGGTGAGCGAGATACGCGGCATGACAGTCATCTCCCTGGCCGGGGCGGTCTTCGTTTCCGCCGTCACCAGGGAGGACCGGACAGCCGCGCCGGATGTGACAGCCGCCGGGCCCTTTTCTAGGCGCCTCCTCCGCCGGGCGCCGCGGGCGCGATTCCGGGCGCAATTCCGGGCGCGATTCCGAGCGCGCCGAGGAGCCGTTCCGCGAGGTCCTCCGCGAAGGCCTCGGAGCCGGTGAGGACGGCCCGCACACCCTCCGGGTCGGCCGTCAGTCCGCCGGCGGCCGCCCAGTCGAGCGCGCCCGCGAGGGCCGCATCGACGGGGAACCGGTCCACGGGTATCTCGTAGTCCTCGGCCGTGGGGAACGCCACTGACAACGAGGCCGGGTTGCCGCCAGCAGGGGCTAGGGCAGCTCGATGCCCAGGTCCCACCCGTCGTGCGCGTGCGTGCACAGGCAGGCCCGGGTCTCGGTGGCCGGCAGGGCCGCTACCGCGTCGAAGAGGACCTCGCGCAGCCGCCCGACGTTCTCGCCGAACACCTTCAGGACCTCGGTGTGGGAGACGCCCTCGCCGGTCTCCGCGCCCGCGTCCAGATCCGTGACCAGGGCCATCGAGGTGTAGCAGAGCCCCAGCTCACGGGCGAGGACCGCCTCCGGGTGCCCGGTCATGCCGACCACCGACCAGCCCGCCGCCGCGTGCCACCGCGACTCGGCGCGCGTCGAGAAGCGCGGCCCCTCGATGACGACCATGGTGCCGCCGTCCACCGGCTCCCAGTCCCGCCCGCGGGCCGCCGCCAGCGCCACGGACCGGCCCACCGGGCAGTACGGGTCGGCGAAGGTGGTGTGCACGACGTTCGGCACGGAACCGTCGGGCAGCGGCTCGCCGTCGAAGAAGGTCTGGGCGCGGGCCTTCGTACGGTCGACCAGCTGGTCGGGAACGAGCAGCGTGCCGGGCCCGTACTCGGCCCGCAGACCGCCGACCGCGCACGGGCCCAGCACCTGGCGGACGCCGACCGAGCGCAGGGCCCACAGGTTCGCCCGGTAGTTGATCTTGTGCGGCGGGACGGTGTGGCTGCGTCCGTGCCGGGGCAGGAAGGCCACCTGGCGCCCGGCCAGCTCACCGACGTAAAGGGAGTCGCTCGGGGGTCCGTACGGGGTCTCCACCTGGATCTCGGAGACGTCCTCCAGGAAGGAGTAGAAGCCCGAGCCGCCGATGACACCGATCTCTGCGTTCACCATGCGGTCCACCCTAAGGCCCTGCCGTGGGCATGCCGAAGGCCCCGCTGCCGGCTGGGGCGGCGGGGCCTTCGGGGGAAGCGATCAGGCGGCCGACGTGGAGCTGCTGCTCGTCGAGCTCGACGACGTCGAGGAGGACGAGGCGGCAGGAGCGGCGGCAGCGGTCGACGTCGAGGACGACGAGGAGCTGGACGACGGCTTCGAGGCAGGGGTGCTGCTCGACGACGCGCCACGGCTGTCGTTCCGGTAGAAACCGGAGCCCTTGAAGACGATGCCGACCGCGGAGAACACCTTCTTCAGGCGTCCGTCGCAGCTCGGGCACACGGTCAGTGCGTCATCGGTGAACTTCTGCACGGCCTCAAGGCCCTCACCGCACTCGGTGCACTGGTACTGGTAGGTCGGCACGAATTTCCTCCTGGCACTCTGACTCAATGAGTGCTAACGACGCTCCATGGTGACGTATTCCGGCGGATCAGTCCACCGTCACCGGCACGCGGTGACCCATCCCACGCTCGTTCACCCGGTTACGGGAGGTTGTTGAGGGGGTGGCGCGGGTGGTAGCCGGGGCCTTCGGCTCCGTCTTCACGGGGGCCGCGGGCGCGTCCTCCTGCGCGGAGGCGTTCACGATCCGGCCCGGGGTCTTCGGAGCGAGCCGCGCGCGCAGCGCCAGCAGGGCGGTCAGCGCGAGGGCCGTGGCGCCCATGGGCACCAGGAAGCCGAACGAGGATCCGTGCGCGTCCGTCAGGCGGCCGGCCAGGATGACGGCGACGGCCTGACCGAAGGCGATCGAGCCGGTCAGCCAGGTGAAGGCCTCGGTCCGCGCATTGGCGGGGACCAGCTGCTCGACCATCGTGTAGCCGGTGATCAGTGCCGGGGCGATGCACAGGCCGACGACCAGGCCGAGTGCGCCCAGCACGATCATCGAGTTCGCGGCCCACAGGACGGAGGCGGCGGCGGTGAGGCCGACGTAGCCCAGGATCAGTCGGCGACGCGGGCCGATCTTCCAGGCGATGGCGCCCATGGCGATGCCGGCGATCATATTGCCCGCGGCGAAGACCCCGTAGAGCAGGCCGTTGGCGCCGGGGTTGCCCATCTCGTTGGAGAAGGCGGCGAGCGAGACCTGCATGCCGCCGAAGACGGCGCCGATCCCGAGGAAGGCGAAGATCAGGACGCGCAGGCCGGGGAAGGACAGCGCGAAGGCGCGCTTCTCGCCGGTGGCCGACGGGGCGTGCGTCTTGGGCTGGCTGGCCCGCTGGGCCGCGAAGAGCAGGCCGCCGAGCAGGGTCAGGGCGGCCTCGGTGACCAGACCGGCCGCCGGGTGGACGCCGGTGCACAGCGCGGTCGCCAGGACCGGGCCGACGACGAAGGTGAACTCGTCAGTGACGGACTCGAAGGCGGCGGCCGTCGGCAGCAGCGGCGAGCCCTCCAGCGTGGCGGCCCAGCGCGCCCGGACCATCGGTCCGACCTGCGGCACCGAGGCACCGGTGGGTACGGCGGCCAGTGCCAGCGCCCAGACCGGCGCGTCCAGCAGCGCGAGCGCGGCCAGGCCGGTGACGGCGGCGGAGTGCGCGAGGACCACGGGCAGCAGGACGGCGGTCTGGCCGAAGCGGTCGGTGAAGATGCCCATCAGCGGGGCGGACAGCGCCATGGAGATACCGGTGACGGCGGCGACGATGCCGGCGCTGCCGTAGGAACCGGTGGTGTGCTGGACCAGCAGCAGGATGCTGATCGTCAGCATCCCGAAGGGGAGCCGTGCTGCGAAGCCGGGGAGTACGAAGCCGAGGGCGCCGGGAGTGCGCAGGAGCTGTCCGTAACCGGGGCGGGCGGACGAGTCGGACGTGACCGCGGATGTCACGGCCTTGCCTTTCCGCTGCCTGGTAGAGCGTCCCCGTCTGCGGACGGTGCTTCGCCTTGTGAGCGGCCGCACCCGTACATGTGGGAGCCCCGAGAGCTGTCCTCTTGCGCAGAACCGAGTGATACCTGGGCGCCCACGTCGGGGTGGTGCCACGGCCGCTTTGCGGTCGCGCCAGCTCTGCGTCAGGCAGAGTTGGTTCGATCTGGTGTGCCTTCATCGTACAGGGAAAGCCACTACCACGCCCTGTGAATTCGGTGACAGGGGGTGTCTTCGCCTGGGATTAACGGCCGCTTCGCAGGTAAAGAGCCCGGAAAAGCAGGCAAAGGCGGGCATATCTCAGCGAACTCGGCTGAATTAGAACGGCGCTCTAACACGTTTTGCCAGTACTCCGGCGGCGCGCTAGCGCGAACCGGGTCCGCCGGTGCCCAGCCACCCCGCGAGCTTGCCGCCCCGGGCCACCGCCCGCAGCCGTGCCTCCGCCGCGTCCCGCACCGGATCCGTGGCCACCACCAGCAGGTCGTCCCCGCGCCGCAGCACGGTCGACGGCGCAGGTACGAAGCTCTTCGCGTCCCGGACCACCAGCGTGACCGACGCCCCCGGCGGCAGCCGCAGCTCGCTCACCTCCACGCCGTGCATCCGCGAGGCCGGCGGGATGGAGAAGGACAGCAGGTGCCCGCGCAGCTTCTCCAGCGGCGCCGACTCGATCCCGAGGTCGAGGGCGCCCTCGTCCCCGTTCCCGAGGTTCAGCTTCCGCGCGAGCCAGGGCAGGGTCGGCCCCTGCACCAGGGTGTAGACGACGACCAGCACGAAGACGATGTTGAAGACGCGGTCGCTGCCCTCGATCCCGGACACCATCGGGATGGTCGCCAGGATGATGGGTACGGCCCCGCGCAGGCCTGCCCACGACATCAGCACCTGCTCCTGCCAGGAGATCCGGAAGGGCAGCAGGCTGACGAAGACCTCCAGGGGGCGCGCCACCATCGTCAGCACCAGCCCGATGACCACGGCGGGCCAGAAGTCGCGGACCAGCTCGTGCGGGGTGACCAGCAGGCCCAGCAGCACGAACATGCCGATCTGGGCGATCCAGCCGAGCCCGTCCGCGAAGCCCCGGGTGGCCGGCCAGTGCGGAAGCTTCGCGTTCCCGAGCACCATCGCCGCCAGGTAGACGGCGAGGAAGCCGGAGCCGTGCGCGATGGCACCGGCCGCGTACGCCACGATGGCGATGGCCATCACGGCGATCGGGTAGAGGCCGGAGGCGGGCAGCGCCACGTGCCGCAGCCCGTACGCGCCCAGGAAGCCCACGGTCAGGCCGATCGCGGCGCCGATCGCCAGCTCCAGGGCGATCTTGCCGATCAGGACGTACCACTCGTCCACCGGGCCGACGGTCGAGAAGGCCACCACCAAGATGACGACGGGTGCGTCGTTGAATCCGGACTCGGCCTCCAGGACGCCGGTGATCCGGGCGGGCAGCGGCACCTTGCGCAGCACCGAGAAGACGGCCGCCGCGTCGGTCGAGGAGACGACCGCGCCGATCAGCAGGGCCTGGCGCCATTCCAGTCCGACCAGGTAGTGCGCTCCCGCCGCCGTCACGCCCACGCTGACCGCTACGCCCACCAGTGACAGCATGACCGCCGCCGGCAGGGCCGGCTTGATCTCTTTCCACTTGGTGCCCAGACCACCCTCGGCGAGGATCACGACGAGTGCGGCATAACCGATGACCTGGGTCAGCTCGGCATTGTCGAATGCGACGTCACCGATGCCGTCCTGGCCTATGGCGATGCCTATGCCGAGGTAGATGAGCAGGCTGGGGAGGCCGCTGCGTGAGGAGATGCGTACCGCCGCCACGGCGACGAGCAGCACGAGCGAGCAGACCAGCAGGAGCTCATTGAGCGTGTGGACAGTCAGCGGGCGGCCCTCCTCAATGCGTCCGGTGGATCGATCCTCCCGGCGACAAGTTCGGCAAGTAGTTCGTTACCTTACCTAATATTTGACGCGCCCTTTACGCGATAACCACATTGTGAAACGCCTGTTCCCCCCTGTCCTCAGCACCTCGACCCCTGGCGGATCAACGAAGGCGGTCGTACGCCTATGGTTGCTCCCAGTACTCCCAGGACCACCCTGCCCCTCTAAGGACAGCGATGCCCGCCAACGAAACCGCTCCTCCCGTCAAGAAGAAGGGACGACGCGCCCGTCTGATCGTGCTCGTCCTGGTCCTGGCGCTCTTCGCGGGCCTCGGCTACGGGGCGTACTGGAGCGTGGACAGCGTGCGCGCCTCCTTCCCCCAGACGACCGGCTCCCTCAAGGTGCCGGGCCTGACCGGGACCGTCGAGGTCAAGCGCGACGCCCACGGCATTCCCCAGCTCTACGCGGACAACGACGACGACCTCTTCCGGGCGCAGGGCTTCGTGCACGCGCAGGACCGGTTCTGGGAGATGGACGTACGACGTCACATGACCTCCGGCCGGCTCTCCGAGATGTTCGGCTCCGGCCAGGTCGAGACCGACGCCTTCCTGCGCACGCTGGGCTGGCGCCAGGTCGCGCAGGAGGAGTTCGACAAGAAGCTCTCGCCGGAGACCAAGAAGTATCTCCAGGCCTACGCCGACGGGGTCAACGCGTACCTGAAGGGGAAGTCCGGCAAGGACCTCTCCGTCGAGCACGCCGCGCTGGGGCTCAGCGACGACTACAAGCCCGAGCAGTGGACGCCGGTGGACTCGGTGGCCTGGCTCAAGGCGATGGCGTGGGACCTGCGCGGCAACATGCAGGACGAGATCGACCGCGCGCTGATGGCGACCAAGCTCTCGCAGGCGCAGATCGACGAGCTCTACCCGCCGTACCCGTTCGACCGGAACAAGCCGATCGTCGAGGGCGGGAAGGTCGACGGCGGGAAGTACGCCCCGCAGGGCACCGGCTCGGGCAACGGCTCGGGCACCGGCTCCGGAAACGGTTCGCGCACCGGCAACGGCTCCGGCGGCGCCAACACCGTCGGGACCCAAACCGTCACGGGCCCGGCCAACGGCCTGGCCGACAACGCCGCCGCCCAGGGCGCGACCGTGGGCCTGCGCACCCAGCTGGCCTCGCTCGCCGACACCCTGGACAAGGTCCCCGCGATCCTCGGCCCCAACGGCAGCGGCATCGGCTCGAACTCCTGGGTCGTCTCCGGCCAGTACACGACCACCGGCAAGCCGCTGCTCGCGAACGACCCGCACCTGTCCCCGCAGCTGCCCTCGGTCTGGTACCAGATGGGCCTGCACTGCCGCACGGTCTCGGCCCAGTGCCAGTACGACGTGGCCGGCTACACCTTCTCCGGCATGCCGGGCGTGGTCATCGGCCACAACACCGACATCGCCTGGGGCATGACCAACCTCGGTGCCGACGTCACCGACCTCTACCTGGAGCAGGTCAAGCCGGAGGGCTACGTCTACGACGGCAAGGTGGTCCCCTTCGTCACCCGCGAAGAGGTCATCAAGGTCGCGGGCGGCGACAGCAAGAAGATCACCGTCCGCACCACCAACAACGGTCCGCTCGTCTCCGACCGCAGCGAGCAGCTCGGTACGGTCGGCACCCGCGCCCCCGTCGCCAGCTCCGCCCCCGACCGCGGCGACGGGTACGCCGTCGCCCTGCGCTGGACGGCGCTGGACCCGGGCAAGTCGATGGACGCGGTCTTCAAGCTCGACAAGGCCAAGACCTTCGACGACTTCCGCAAGGCGGCCGCCGACTTCGAGGTCCCGTCCCAGAACCTGATCTACGCCGACAACAAGGGCACCAACGGCAACATCGGCTACCAGGCCCCGGGCCGCATCCCGGTGCGCGGCCAGCACGACGGCCGGATGCCCGCCCCGGGCTGGGACTCCAAGTACGCCTGGAAGGGCAACAGGGACGGCAACGCCGGCTACGTCCCGCAGAGCGAGATGCCCTGGGACTACAACCCGTCCCGCGGCTACATCGTCACCGCCAACCAGGCCGTCGTGGAGAGCGGGACCGGCGCGGGCAAGTACCCGTACCTGCTGACCACCGACTGGGGCTACGGCGCCCGCAGCCAGCGGATCAACGACCTCATCGAGGCGAAGATCAAGGACGGCGGCCGGATCTCGACCGACGACATGCGCACCATGCAGATGGACAACAGCAGTGAGATTGCCGCGCTGCTGACCCCGATGCTGGCGAAGATAGAGGTCTCGGACCCGGGCGTGCGCGCCGCGCAGAAGCTGCTGGACGGCTGGAACTACACGCAGGAGCCCGACTCGGCGGCCGCGGCCTACTTCAACGCGGTCTGGCGCCACATCCTCAAGCTGTCCTTCGGCGACAAGATGCCCAAGGAGCTGCGGATCGAGGGCAGCTGCATGAGCGTCGTCGGCAACGGCACCGGCCCGGCCGACGACCTCGCCAAGACGGTCCGCGAATGCGGCACCCGCGGCCCCGACTCGGCGCAGCCCGACGGCGGCGACCGCTGGTTCGAGGTGGTCCGCCGCCTCGTCAAGGACGAGAAGTCGCCCTGGTGGACCACGCCGAAGACCGTCACCCTGCCGGCGGCCACCAACCGTGACGAGCTCTTCGCCCGGGCCATGCGCGACGCCCGCTGGGAGCTGACCGCCAAGCTCGGCAAGGACCAGTCCACCTGGAGCTGGGGCCGGCTGCACCAGCTGACGCTGAAGAACCAGACGATCGGCACCGAGGGCCCCGGCTTCATGCAGTGGCTCCTCAACCGCGGCCCGTGGGACGTGGGCGGCGGCGAGGCCACGGTCAACGCGACCGGCTGGAACGCCTCCAGCGGGTACGGGGTCACCTGGGTGCCCTCGATGCGGATGGTCGTGAACCTCAACGACCTCGACAAGTCGCGCTGGATCAACCTGACGGGTGCCTCGGGGCACGCGTACAACGCGCACTACACGGACCAGACGACGATGTGGGCCAAGGGCGAGCTGCTGGAGTGGCCCTTCGGCAAGGACGCCGTCGAGAAGGCCACGGTCGACACCCTGACCCTCAAGCCCGAGGGCTCGTAAGGGCCGGGGCGCGGATCAGGTCGTCATGGACTGAAGCGGTGCACCCCTGACGGGGTCGCCACCGCCTGCACGGGGTGGTCGTGCGGTTCCTCCGGGACCCGCGCGACCACCTCGTCGTCGTAGAGGAGCACGACCAGCGCGGGATGCGCCCCGGCGCGCTCCAGCCGTTCCAGCACCCGGTCGTAGGAGCCCCCGCCGCGGCCGAGGCGCATGCCGCGGCCGTCCACCGCGAGCCCGGGCAGCAGCACGGCGTCGGCCCCGGTGACCGCGTCCGGTCCGAGCGCGGGGCCGGTCGGCTCCAGCAGTCGCATCTTGCCCGGGTGGGCGGCCCCGGCGAGCGCGGCCGGGCCTTCGTACGCCGCCCAGTCGAGGTCGTTGTCGGGCAGCAGCAGGGGGAGCAGCACCCGCTTGCCGGCCGCGCGCAGGGCGTCGAGGAGCTCCCGGGTGCCGGGTTCGGTGCCGATCGAGACGTACGCCGCCACCGTGCGGGCACCGGCCAGTTCGGGCAGTTCGAAGGAGCTGACGGCGAGTGCGGCGGCCGCCGCACGGCGGTTCTCGGGGGACAAGGCGCGGCGCGCGGCGAGCAGTTCTCGGCGCAGTGCGGCCTTGGCGGAGGCGGTGGGCGGGTTCTCTGCCACGAGGAAATCAAATATCCTTCCGAATTGGGGCATACCTGTATCTACGTGCTGCGATCCCGTCCGATGTTCGACGGAAGGCCACTATCGTTCGGGGCATGACTATGTTGCACCCCGTGATCAAGAAGGCCGTGATTCCGGCCGCTGGCCTCGGCACCCGCTTCCTTCCGGCGACCAAGGCGACCCCGAAGGAAATGCTCCCGGTTGTGGACAAGCCGGCCATCCAGTACGTGGTCGAGGAGGCCGTCGGCGCCGGACTCGACGACGTGCTCATGATCACTGGGCGTAACAAGCGTGCCCTGGAAGACCACTTCGACCGGAACTACGAGCTGGAGTCGGCCCTCATCGCCAAGGGCGACGACGACCGCCTGAAGAAGGTCCAGGAGTCCAGCGACCTGGCCACCATGCACTACGTCCGCCAGGGCGACCCGCGGGGCCTCGGCCACGCGGTCCTGTGCGCCGAGCCGCACGTCGGCCGCGAGCCCTTCGCCGTCCTGCTCGGCGACGACCTCATCGACCCGCGCGACCCGCTGCTGCGCCAGATGGCCGACATCTACGCCCGCACCGGCGGCACCGTCATCGCGCTCATGGAGGTCGACCCGGCCAACGTCCACCTCTACGGCTGCGCCGCCGTCGAGGCCACGGACGAGGAGGACGTGGTCCGCATCACCGGCCTCGTCGAGAAGCCGGACCCCCAGGACGCCCCCAGTAATTACGCGGTCATCGGCCGCTACGTCCTCAACCCCGCGATCTTCGACATACTGCGGGAGACCGAGCCGGGCCGGGGTGGGGAGATCCAGCTCACCGACGCCCTGCAGAAGCTGGCCGCCGACGAGACCGTCGGCGGTCCGGTGCACGGCGTGATCTTCCGGGGCCGTCGCTACGACACCGGGGACCGCGGCGACTACCTGCGGGCCATCGTCCGCCTCGCGTGCGAGCGCGAGGACCTGGGCCCCGAGTTCCGCACCTGGCTTCACCGTTACGTCACGGAGGAGATGTAGCACCTTGAGCAGTTCCGCACCGCAGCATCCACGCCTGGCGGGCGGCCACCGTTTGTGGTCCGTGGACGAGCACCTCGCGGACGTCCTCTCGGCCGTCCGGCCGTTGGAGCCCATCGAGCTCCAACTGCTGGACGCCCAGGGCTGTGTCCTGGTCGAGGACGTGACCGTGCCCGTCGCCCTCCCGCCCTTCGACAACAGCTCCATGGACGGCTACGCCGTCCGAACGGCCGACGTCCAGGGTGCGAGCGAGGAGTTTCCCGCGGTGCTCACCGTCGTCGGGGACGTCGCGGCGGGCAGCGGTGAGCTGCCCACCGTCGGCCCCGGCGAGGCTGCTCGGATCATGACCGGTGCCCCGCTGCCGCCCGGCGCGGAAGCCGTCGTACCGGTCGAGTGGACCGACGGCGGTACGGGCGGCGGCGCGGCCGCCGGGATGACCCCCGCCAGCGCCGCCCCGGAGCACGCGGGCGGCGAGGTGCGGGTGCACCGTGCCGCCGAGGCGCGGGCGCACGTCCGCGCGCGAGGCAGCGACGTTCAGGCCGGTGACCTGGCCCTCGCGGCCGGCACCGTCCTCGGGCCGCCGCAGATCGCCCTGCTGGCCGCCATCGGGCGCGGCACCGTGCGGGTGCGGCCGCGCCCCCGCGTGGTGGTCCTGTCCACCGGCAGCGAGTTGGTCCAGCCCGGCGAGGCGCTCACGTCGGGCACCATCTACGACTCCAACAGCTTCGCGCTGGCCGCGGCCGCGCGGGACGCCGGCGCCATCGCCTACCGGGTCGGCGCCGTCGCGGACGACGCCGACACCCTGCGCGCCACCATCGAGGACCAGCTGATCCGGGCCGACCTGCTGGTCACCACGGGCGGGGTCAGCGTCGGGGCGTACGACGTCGTCAAGGAGGCGCTGTCCTCGGTCGGGGACTTCGCCGAGGGCGCGGACGGCGGGGCCGCCCGCGGGGCTGACGGCGGCCGGATGGACTTCCGCAAGCTCGCCATGCAGCCCGGCAAGCCGCAGGGCTTCGGCACGATCGGCCCGGACCACACCCCGCTGCTGGCGCTCCCCGGCAACCCGGTGTCCTCCTACGTCTCCTTCGAGCTGTTCGTGCGCCCCGTGATCCGCACCCTCATGGGGCTGCCGGAGTCCGAGGTCCGGCGGCCCAGCGTGCGCGCGGTGCTGAGCGCCGACAAGGCGCTCGGCTCCCCGGCCGGCCGCCGCCAGTTCCTGCGCGGCACGTACGACGCCGAGAGCGGCACGGTCAGCCCGGTCGGCGGATCGGGCTCCCACCTGATCGCCGCGCTGGCGCACGCCGACTCCCTGATGGTCGTACCGGAGGAGGTCACCTCGGTGGAGCCGGGGACCGAGCTGGAAGTGATCCTGCTCGGCTGAAGTCGGGCCGGTGCGGGTAGCGTGTGTCGCACCACACAGGCTCCCCGGGAGCCCAGAGCGGAGCGGCGCAGCAATGAGTACCGAAAGCAGGCTCACCCACATCGACGAGGCCGGCGCGGCCCGGATGGTCGACGTGTCCGGGAAGGACGTCACCACCCGGACGGCACGGGCCAGCGGACGCGTACTCGTCGCCCCGCGGGTGATCGAGCTGCTGCGCGGCGAGGGCGTCCCCAAGGGCGATGCCCTCGCCACCGCGCGCATCGCCGGGATCATGGGGGCGAAGAAGACCCCCGACCTGATCCCGCTGTGCCACCCGCTGGCCGTCTCGGGCGTGAAGGTGGACCTGCGGGTCGCCGACGACGCGGTCGAGATCCTCGCCACCGTGAAGACGACCGACCGCACCGGCGTCGAGATGGAGGCGCTGACCGCGGTCGCGGTCGCCGGCCTCACCGTGATCGACATGGTGAAGGCGGTCGACAAGGGCGCGGTCATCACGGACGTCCGGGTGGAGGAGAAGACCGGCGGCAAGTCCGGCGACTGGGCGCGCTCGTGAACGCCCCGCGCGGCGCCGAGGTCCACGGCCACGGCGCCACCGCCGGGGCGACGGGCGCCGCGCAGCCACTGGGCCGGGCCCTGGTCGTCACGGCGTCGAACCGCGCCTCGCAGGGCGTGTACGCGGACAAGGGCGGGCCGTTGCTGGCCGAGGCGCTGGAGGAGCTCGGCTTCGCGGTGGACGGTCCGCGGGTCGTCCCGGACGGCGATCCCGTGGAGCAGGCGCTGCGCGAGGGCGTGGCCGCCGGGTACGACGTCATCCTGACCACCGGCGGAACCGGGATCTCGCCGACCGACCGCACCCCGGATGCCACCGCGCGGGTGCTGGACTACGAGATCCCCGGCATCCCGCAGGCCATCCGCGCCGAAGGGCTGGCGAAGGTGCCGACCGCGGCCCTGTCCCGGGGCCTGGCGGGCGTGGCCGGGCGCACCCTCATCGTCAACCTCCCCGGCTCGACGGGCGGGGTGCGCGACGGCCTCGCCGTCCTGTCCCGCGTCCTGCCGCACGCGGTGGACCAGATGCGGGGCGGCGACCACCCCAGACCGGCACCACCCTCCGGGAGCCCGAGCTGAACGGCCCGACCTGGCCGGTGGTCCTGTCGGACGGCGACGTCACCCTCCGGCCGATAAAGCTGCGGGACCAGAAGGCCTGGCGCGAGGTCAACCGGCGCAACCGCGACTGGCTCCGGCCGTGGGAGGCCACGATCCCGCCGCCCGCACCGTGGGGGCCGGTGGTCCAGCGGCCCACGTACCGCCAGATGGTCCGCCATCTGCGGGCGGAGGCGAACGCGGGCCGGATGCTGCCCTTCGTCATCGAGTACCAGGGTCGGCTGGTGGGCCAGCTGACGGTCGCCGGGATCACCTGGGGCTCGATGTGCGCGGGCCACATCGGTTATTGGGTGGACCGCGAGGTGGCGGGCCGCGGCGTGATGCCGACGGCGGTCGCACTGGCGGTGGACCACTGCTTCAGGAAGGTCGGCCTGCACCGGATCGAGGTGTGCATCCGCCCCGAGAACGTTCCGAGCCGGCGGGTCGTGGAGAAGCTGGGCCTGCGCGAGGAGGGGCTGCGGCCGCGCTATCTGCACATCGACGGGGCCTGGCGCGACCACCTCGTCTACGCGGTGACGGCGGAGGAGGTTCCGGAGGGGCTGCTGCGCCGCTGGAACCGTGCGCGCCACTCCCAGTCCCCACCGAAATAGCGGGCCACCCGGAGCGGAGCTTCGATAAGCGAATGTCTGTTCGAGTTAATGGCCTCGGGTCACCGATTCGCCCATAACCTGATCCGAAGAATCACAAAAAAGTCCGTGATATCAGCGAGATCGCGCGACACACCGGCCCAATTGGCCGATCCCGTCGGCCGCGTCCCTCTACGGTGTGAGGTGTGAGCAGCAGCGGCCTCATCTACGCAGTCATTGTCGGGGCCTGGGCCGCCTACTTGGTGCCCATGTGGCTCCGGAGGCAGGACGAGCTGAACGAAGCCCGTCCGACGGAACGCTTCTCCACTGCCATTCGGCTGCTTTCCGGCCGGGCGGGAATGGAGCGCCGTTACGCCAAGGGGCTGCGTGAGCGCGGTGACGAGCAGGCGGAGCCCCAGCCCCACGCGGACCCGGACGCCGCGACGGAAACAGTCGATTCCGTCGACGCCGACGCCCGGGCCTTCGGCGTGTCCCCGACCAGGGCGGAGTCGAGGCCGGCCATTGCCGAACGGGAGCAGCGCGCGGAGCGGGCCCGGCGCGAACAGCGCCTCCAGGTCCTCGCGCGCCGCCGGCGCACCACCGCACTCCTCTTCCTGATCTTCACCCTCGGTGCCGTCGTCGCCGCCGTGGGCGGGCTGCACTACCTGTGGGCCCCCGCCGTTCCCGCCCTGCTGCTGAGCGCGTACATCGTGCACCTGCGGGTCCAGGAGCGCCGGCGCTACGAGTTCACCATGGACCGGCGGCGCGCCGAGGCGGCCGCGCGGCAGCTGCGGGAGAACCGCCCGAGTCGCCGCGAGCCCGAGGCCGCGGCGGGCACCGAACCGGACCCTGCGCCACCGGTTTCCCCGCAGGAGGCCGGACGGCGCGCACTGGTCGAGCAGACCGACCACGCCGAGTGGGTGGACCAGCAGCGCGAGCGCGAACGCGGCCCCGCCCGAGGTGACAGCTGGGAGCCGGTCCCGGTCCCGCTGCCGACGTACGTGACCGCCCCGGTGGCCCCCCGCGCCACGGGCCCGGCGGCACCGGACGCCTGGAGCGCGACCCGCTCCAGCACGGCCGAGCCGACGGAACCCCGCCTGCGGGCCCAGCCCGCGGCCCCCAAGCCGGACCCGACGCCCCAGACCGCCCCGCGCCCGCGCGGCCAGGGAAAGGGCCGCACCCCGCTGTTCGACCAGTACGAGGGCGAAGACCGCCCGCGCGCCGCGAACGAGTGATCGGTGACCTGCGCGGAGGCTCCGGGATATCGGTTTTGGAGCACCCGCGCGGGGATGCTAATGTTTCACACGTCGCAAGGGCCTGTGGCGCAGTCTGGTAGCGCACCTCGTTCGCATCGAGGGGGTCTGGGGTTCAAATCCCCACAGGTCCACAAACGACAGTTCTTGAGTAGCTCTCAGGAACGGTGACGAGATCCCGTCCGATCGCAAGATCGGGCGGGATCTCGGCGTTTGTGGAGCAACCCTAGGATGATCGGAGATTGATCATTCAACGGGGAGAAGAACTGTGCGAGTTGCGTGGAAGCACGAAGCGGCCCAACTCCGGGACGCGGCCATTTTCATCGGGCTGTCGAACCCCGTGCTGTGGTCCGGGCCGCCGGTCCGGGAGAGCGAGATCGCCGCGTGGACGCAGGAGGTCAAGTTCTTCACCACGATCGAGATCGATTCCGTCCTCACCGTGCACAGCCGTTCCGGCAACGCCTTCGAGCTGTACGGAAAGGGGCGGAACTTCCTCAACCCGGTGACGCTGGCGCGCTATGCGCCGTACGCGATCGAGGCGGAGAGCGCCCCGGAGAACCCGGAGATCCTCGCCCGGGCGCGGACCGTCTGGCAGGAGTACGTGGACGGCATCGCCCGACGCATCGGCGCTCCCTTGCGCGTCACACCGGACGACGCCGAGGTCCCGGAAGCGGTCTGGCGTCCCGGGGGTGAGGAAGGGCCCAACCTGCGCCTCTGGATGAACGCCTCGTACGGACTGGACCCGGACGGCCCGCTGTTCACCAAGGTCCCCGGCCGGGTGCTGGTCCGCCTCGACGCGCACGTCCCTGCGGACATGGTCGGCGTCACGCCGCGGGAGCTGCCCGAGGTGAGCGACCTGCCGGAGTGGATCCCGGACTGGTACCAGGAGCACGCCGTCGAACAGGCGCGGCGCGAACACGAGGCGCCGGACGACGACGACCGCCTGCTCGAAAGGATCCGGCACGTGATGGGCGGCGCGCTCAGTATCGGCGGATCCCTCCACGACTACCTCGGCCAGCTGGCCACGACCCCGGTCGAGGCCGGCCCGGAGCCCGACTCCTACCTCTGGCAGCACACCTTCCAGCACCCCGGAGCCCCGCAGGGCCGCCTGCCCGCGATCCACATGGCGCACGTGATCAGCGTCCTCGCGAACCACGAGAAGGAGGGCTCGGCCCGCATCCCGGAGACCGTGGAACCCGGTCTCACCCTCCACTACTACGACCTGTTCGACCCGCGGATGCAGAACGCGCTGGCCGTCACCGGACGGGAGGCCTGCGCGCTGTGGAAGCCGGTCCGCTCCTCGTACGAGCGGTCCGTCACCGGCAAGTCGTACCTGGTCACCCCCCAGGACGTGCTGGACCGCCTGAGGGCCGCCGCCGGGATCGAGTGAGCGCATCCAGCGCACCAGCGCGCCGCCCGCCGGTCACCGGCTGTGTTCCAGGACGAGCCGGCGGAGCTCGGCGGCCGAGTCGGTGGCGAGCCGGTAGACGCCCTGGACGCTGATGGAGCGGACCAGTTCGCCGTCCACGACGTGCTTGAGGGTGCGTTCGCCGCGGCGGGAGGCGTACGTGAGCCGTCCCAGCAGATCGGCCGGGACGGCCGCGTCGAACCCGAGCGCGGAACCGGGCGGTCCGAGCAGTACCTCGGAGACGCAGCCCGCCTTCAGCGTCCGCCAGTCCAACAGCTTCGCGTAGTCGTCGTCGTGGAGCTCGGACCCGGCGTCCTTGTAGGGAATGATCCGCGACACCTCCATGGCTCCCAGCACGTGGAGCCGCTTTCGGAAGGCCCGGACGGGGAAGACGGTGTCGCCGGGCCGGACGCCCGCCCGTACGAAGCTCGGCAGCGACTGGTGCGGGCCGCCGAACAGCATCGTGAGGCGCTGGCCGGCACGACCCGTGCGTTCGAGTTCCCGGCACAGGTCGTTGGTCCACAAGGTCGTATAGGAGTTCGGCACGACAGCACCGTAGGGGCGCCCACTGACAAGAGGTCAGTTGGTCGTGATCGGCGGGGAGCAGGAGCTCCGATCTGTCGGCGGATGATCGTCGAGGAACCCGCTGCGCGCAACGGGACAAACGATCCGGGCCGGCAATCATGGGTCCATGACGATCGGTGAGGAACACGACGGCGGAACGGCCCAGGCCTGGGAGGCGCTCGGCGGGGCGCCCGAGCTCGTCGGGCGGGTGCGCTACCGCGGCGCCGGCGACCTGGCGGAAGGGCCGCTCCCGGTGGCCGAACTCGCGCGCGCGATCGTCGGGGCGTGCGGGCTCGCCGCGGCCGAGCGGGCCGGGGGCGGGGCGGCGGGGGTTCGACTCGCTGGTGCAGGCGGGGTACGGGATCGCCGCGGTGTGTGCCGGGCCGGACGGGGCCCCCGGTGCGCTGCCGGCGCAGGCGCTGGACCACGGGACGGGGTACCTGGTGGCGGCCGGCGTGCTGCGGGCCCTGGCGGAGGGGGGTGGGCGGGGGCTGCGGTTCTCCCTCGCCGGGACGGGGGCGTGGCTGGTGCGGGGGCTCTCCCGAGCGGGGGCGGGTGGGGGTGCGGGTGCGGGGGCCTCGGGGTATGCGGCGGAGCCGTGGCTGCGGGAGACCGGGTCGGGGTACGGGCTGCTGCGGCACGCCGCCAGTGCCTTCGGGGAGTGGGGGGCGGGGCCGTCCCGGTGGGGGACGGACCGGGCCGTCTGGCTCCCGCGGTAGGGGCGGCGGGGCGGGGCGGGTGCGGCGCCGTTGCCGGGGGCGCCGCCCCCGGACCCCCGCGCCTCAAGCGCCGGCGGGGCTGGAGTGGCCGGAGGGGGTGGGAGAGTGGCTCAGGCGTCGGTCAGGGGCTTCGTCATGCAGCGGCTGGAGTCGTAGAAGCGGTAGTGGCCGAACTTCGCGGACAGGGCGTAGCCCGAGGAGAGGTACAGGGCTATCGCCTCCGGCTGCTGGTCGCCCGTTTCGAGGACCATGCGGTGGCGGCCCGCCGCGCGGGCGTCCGCCTCCAGGACCGCCAGGATGCGGCGCGCGAGGCCGAGCCCCCGGGCCTCCGGGACGACGTACATGCGCTTGAGCTCCGCGTCGCCGTCCGCGTAGCCCTCGTCGTTCTCGTCCTGGGAGCGCCAGCCGCCGCTCGCCACCGCGGTGCCCGTGGCGTCGTACGCCAGCAGGTACAGGCCGCGCGGCGGGACGAACATCGCCGGGTCGAGGAAGGTGGCGTCGCCCTCACCGTCGTACCGCTCCTGGTACTCCAGCTGGACCTGGTCATTGAGTTTGACCGCGTCCGGGTGGTCGTACGGCACGGTGCGGAGGTCTATCCGGTGAGACATTCGAATATCGTACGGAACCCTCCCGCTATGGTGCTGGGATGCTCACAGTGACCTCCGTGAATGTGAATGGGATCCGCGCCGCCGCCAAGAAGGGCTTCGGGGCGTGGCTCGAGGGATCCGACGCCGATGTGGTCTGCCTGCAGGAGGTACGGGCCGAGGAGGGGCAGATCCCGGCGGACGTCCGGACCCCCGCGGGCTGGCACACCGTGTTCGCGCCGGCCGCCGCCAAGGGACGGGCCGGGGTCGCGCTCTACACGCGGCGGGCGCCCGAGCGCGTGCAGGTCGGGTTCGGCAGTGAGGAATTCGACACCGCCGGACGGTACCTGGAGATCGACCTCCCGGGGGTGACCGTGGCCAGCCTCTACCTGCCCTCGGGCGAAGCCGGGACGGAGAAGCAGGACGAGAAGTACCGGTTCATGGACGAGTTCCTGACGTACCTGGCGGCGCTGAAGGTGCGGGCCGCCGCCGACGGCCGCGAGGTCGTGGTGTGCGGTGACTGGAACATCTGCCACCAGGAGGCCGACCTCAAGAACTGGAAGACGAACCGCAAGAACGCCGGCTTCCTCCCCGAGGAGCGGGAGTGGCTCGGCAAGGTGTACTCGGACGCGGGCTACGTCGACGTGGTGCGGGAACTGCACCCGGACACCGAGGGGCCGTATTCCTGGTGGTCCTACCGCGGGCGGGCCTTCGACAACGACGCCGGCTGGCGGATCGACCTCCAGGTGGCCACCCCGGGGCTGGCGGCGAAGGCCGTGAAGGCCTTCGTGGAGCGGGCCGAGACGCACCCCGAGCGCTGGTCCGACCACGCGCCCGTGACCGTGGTCTACGAGCTGGGCGTCTGACCTGAGTCGGAGTCGGTATCGGCGGCGGTGTCGGCAACGGCGCCGCCCGAGGCCAGCAGGCGGTCCATCGCCATCGTCAGCTCGGCCTCGACCACGCTCTTCGCCAGCGGGCGCAGCCGGGTGAGCGCGTCCGGTGACATGTGGGCCGATATCAGCTCGGTGAAGAGCAGGGCCATCGCGTCCGCGTGCTCGCGGACGCGGCGGCCGGTCTCCAGGACGGCGGCCAGCGGGACGCCCTCGCGGACGAGGGCCGAGGAGACGTCCAGGAGGCGGCGGCTGACGTGCACGATCGCGTCGCCGTCGACGGCGACGTAGCCGAGGTCCAGGGAGGCCGCCAGGTTCTCCGGGGTGACCTCGCCCTCGAAGTAGTCGGCCAGCGCCTCCGGGGTGAGCCGGACCGGAGTCTCCTCGGACCAGCCGATGCCGAGCAGCTCCCCGAGCTGGCCGACGTCGCGGCCGCTCTCGAAGGCGGCGGTCAGCTCGGCGATGCCGCCGAGGGTGTGGCCGCGTTCCAGGAGGGCGGCGATGGTGCGCAGCCGGGCCAGGTGGTGGTCGTCGTACCAGGCGATCCGCCCCTCGCGGCGGGGCGGTGGGAGCAGTTTGCGCTCGCGGTAGAAGCGCAGGGTGCGGACCGGGATGCCGGCCGCTTCGGCCAGTTCCTCCGTGCGGTACTCGCGCACCGTCTTCGCTCGCGTCTCTTCCTTCGCCACAGACGCACCTTATGGCGTACCGGCAGTAACTTTCCGGGTCCGCCCCCTACCCATGAGTACGGGGCTGCTCTACCCTCCCGATTGTGCCAGTAATTGCTGGCAGTGTTTCGATGGTGTGGTGCGTTGCGGGCGTTGCGTGGCTGGGACTGCGGATGAGCGGAAGGCGGCGGGCATGGGTGGCACGAGCGGCACGGGCGGGCGCGAGCACGTACGGGTGGCGGTGATCGGGTCCGGATTCGGCGGGCTCGGCGCGGCCGTACGGCTGCGGCGCGAAGGGATCACGGACTTCGTCGTACTGGAACGGGCCGACTCGGTCGGCGGCACCTGGCGCGACAACAGTTACCCCGGGTGTGCGTGCGACGTGCCCTCCCACCTCTATTCGTTCTCCTTCGCCCCCAACCCCGACTGGCCGCGGACCTTCTCCGGGCAGCCGGCCATCCGCGCCTACCTGGAGCACGTCGCCGACACCTTCGGACTGCGCCCGCACATCCGGCTCGACTCCGAGGTGCGGATGATGCGCTGGGACGCCGAGGAGTTGCGTTGGGAGATCGAGACCTCGGCCGGGGAGCTGACCGCCGACGTCGTCGTCTCCGCGACCGGGCCGCTGTCCGACCCGAAGGTGCCGGAGGTTCCCGGGCTCGCCGAGTTCCCCGGCAAGGTCTTCCACTCCGCCCGCTGGGACCATGACTACGACCTGCGCGGCAAGCGCGTCGCCATGATCGGTACCGGCGCCTCCGCCATCCAGATCGTGCCGGCCATCGCCCCCGAGGTGGAGCGCCTCACCCTCTTCCAGCGGACCCCGCCGTGGGTCATGCCCCGTACCGACCGGTCCATCACCGCCGTGGAGCGCTGGCTCCACCGCCAGCTGCCCTTCACCCGGGCGGCGCGCCGCGGACTGCTGTGGGGGATCCGGGAACTCCAGGTCAGCGCCTTCACCAAGCGCCCGAACCAGCTCGGCCTCATCGAGTCCCTGGCCAAGGCCAACATGGCGCGCTCGATCAAGGACCCGGCCCTGCGCGCGAAGCTGACGCCCTCCTACCGGATCGGCTGCAAGCGGATCCTGCTCTCCAGCGAGTACTACCCGGCCCTGGCCCGGCCCGATGTGGACGTGGTGGCCTCCGGGCTCAAGGAGATCCGCGGCTCGGTGCTGGTCGCCGCCGACGGGACCGAGACCGAGGTCGACGCGATTATTTTCGGCACCGGCTTCCACGTCACGGACATGCCGATCGCGGACCGGGTGGTGGGCGCGGAGGGCCAGACCCTCGCGGACGCCTGGAAGGACGGGATGCAGGCGCTGCGCGGGGCCACCGCCGCGGGCTTCCCCAACTGGATGACGATCATCGGGCCGAACACCGGGCTCGGGAACAGCTCGATGATCCTGATGATCGAGTCGCAGCTCAACTACATGACCGACTACCTGCGGCAGCTCGGCATGTTGGGCGGGAAGGTGGCACTCGGCGCCCGACCCTCCGCAGTGAACCGCTGGAACCGGCAGGTGCAGGCCCGGATGGAGCGGACGGTGTGGAACACCGGCGGCTGCACCAGCTGGTACCTGGACGCGCAGGGCCGCAACACGACGGTCTGGCCCGGTACGACCGGCGAGTTCCGCAGGGAGACGCGGAACGTCGATCTGGCGGAGTACGAGGTCCTGCGGGTTGCGGAGCGCGAGCGGGTCCCAGTGGCCGTCTCGGCTGCCGTTGGGCCGAAGCCGGGTCGCTCCCGCGGGGGCTCCGCGGGGTCCGGTGCGGCGCCGTTGCCGGGGGCGCTGCCCCCGGACCCCCGCGCCTCAAACGCCGGCGGGGCTGGAGTTGACGCGGCGGAGGGCGTCGCGTGAGTCGGCCGAGGCACGTCGTCTCCGGGGTCTACGCCCCGCCCGCCGCTCGGCGCGAGCTCGTCGCCGTCTCCGCGGACGGGGCCCGCCTGCACGTCGAGGTCCACGGGGACGAGGACGCACCGGCCGTGGTGCTGGCCCACGGTTGGACCTGTTCCACCGCCTTCTGGGCCGCTCAGACCAGGGCCCTGGCCGCCACCCACCGGGTCATCGCCTACGATCAGCGCGGGCACGGGCGCAGCCCCGCCGTCCGAGCGGCGGGCCACAGCACCACCGCCCTCGCCGACGACCTGGTGGCCGTCCTGGAGGCCGCCCTCGCCCCCGGCGAGCGGGCGGTCGTCGCCGGGCATTCGATGGGCGGCATGACGGTCATGGCGGCCGCGGGTCGGCCGGAGTTCGCCGAGCGGGCCGCCGCCGTGCTGCTGTGCAGCACCGGCAGCTCGCGGCTGGTCGCCGAGGCGCTGGTCCTGCCGGTGCGCGCCGGGCGCGTCCGCACCCGTGTCACCGGTGCGGTCCTCGGCTCCCGCGCTCCCCTCGGGCCGGTCACGCCGGTCGCCCGGAAGGTCCTCAAGTACGCCACCATGGGCCCCGGATCCGCGCCGGACAAGGTCGAGGCGTGCGCCCGTATCGTCCACGCCTGTCCCACCGGGGTGCGGCACGCGTGGTCCCGGGTGCTGGCCGGCCTGGACCTCGACGCCGACGTGGCCCGCCTCACGGTGCCCACCGCCGTCATCGGCGGCACCGCCGACCGGCTCACCCCGATCGTGCACGCCCGCGGGCTCGTCGCCGCGCTGCCGAACTGCGTGGGCCTGACCGAGCTCACCGGGATGGGGCACATGACCCCGGTCGAGGCCCCCGAGGCCGTCACCGCCGCCCTGCGCGAGCTCGCCGATCTGTATCTCGACACCACCGCGAAGGAGAAGACGCCGTGAGCGCTCGCAGGAGTCTGGAAGGCCAGGTCGCCGTCGTCACCGGCGCCGCCCGGGGGGTGGGCGAGCTGCTGGCGCGCAAGTTGTCGGCCCGCGGTGCGAAGGTCGCCCTCGTCGGCCTGGAGCCGGAGGCCCTCAAAGAGGTGTCCGAGCGACTGCACACCGACAGCGACCACTGGTACGCCGACGTCACCGACCACGAGGCCATGTCCCGGGTGGCCGAGGAGGTCAAGCAGCGCTTCGGCAAGGTGGACGTCGTCGTCGCCAACGCGGGCGTGGCCGCCGGCGGGCCGTTCGCCGACTCGGATCCGGACGCCTGGCGCCGGGTGATCGAGGTGAACCTGATCGGCGGGGCCGTCACCGCCCGCGCCTTCCTGCCCGTACTGACGGAGAGCCGCGGCTACTTCCTCCAGATCGCCTCGCTCGCCGCGATCACCCCGGCGCCGATGATGACCGCCTACTGCGCCTCCAAGTCCGGGGTCGAGGCCTTCGCGCACTGCCTGCGCGCGGAAGTCGGCTACAAGGGGGTCAAGGTCGGCGTCGGTTACCTCTCCTGGACCGACACCGACATGGTGCGCGGCGCCGATCAGGACGAGGTCATGCGGGAGTTGCGCCAGCGGCTGCCGTGGCCGGCGAACCGCACGTACCCGCTCGGGCCGGCCGTGGACCGGATCGTCGCGGGCATCGAGCGGCGCTCGCCGCACGTGTACGCCCAGTGGTGGCTGCGCGGCATGCAGGGGGTGCGCGGCTACCTACCGGGGATGATCGCGACAGTCGGGCAACGTGACATGAAGCGCTTCGGGCCGCGCCTGAGCGGGGTGTCCAAGGGGCTCGTCGGGGCCGGCGGGGCGGCGGACGAGAGGGAGCGCACACAGAGTCGCTGATCGAAATGCGACCTTTGTCCGCTCATGCAAGTCTGGTCGAGGCCCTACCACCAACACCCCTCATGGAGTGAACAGCATGGGTATCAAGGACCAGTTCCAGGACAAGGCGCAGGAGCTCAAGGAGAAGGCCCAGAAGGGGCAGAAGCAGCCCGGCAAGGGACCGCAGGACCAGAAGTCCCAGCGGAGCCCGCAGCCGAAGGACTCGCCGCAGCGGTCCTTCGACGACATCCGGGACGAGCTCGACGACCGGACCTAGGCTTCTGGCCCGACCACGACCGGGCCCGCACACAGCGCCGAGGGGCGCGATCCCCGCTGTTCCGGGGATCGCGCCCCTCCCGCATGGCGCCTGCTCGCTCGGCGCCCGCTCACTCCCTCGGCGGCAGCTTCGGACGGCGCCGGTCCGGTACGTCCGTGTAGCCGGGCGGCATCGCGGCCGGGTCCTGTTCGAGCAACTCCAGCGCCAGGTGCACGGCATCGTCCATCTGGGCGTGCCGCCCCTCGGCCCAGTCGAGCGGGGTGCGCAGGATCTCGAAGTCCGGCTCCACGCCGTGGTTCTCGACCGACCACCCGTACTCCGGGAACCAGGCGGCGTTCATCGGCACGGTGATCACCGTGCCGTCGCCGAGGGTGTGCCGGCCGGTCATGCCGACCACCCCGCCCCAGGTGCGTTGGCCCACCACCGGCCCCAGGCCCAGCAGTTTGAAGGCCGCCGTGATCATGTCCCCGTCCGAGGAGGTCGCCTCGTCGGCCAGCGCCACGATCGGGCCGCGGGGCGCGTTGGAGGCGTAGCTGACCGGCTGGGCGTCGCGCGTCAGGTCCCAGCCGAGGATGGAGCGGGTGAGCTTCTCCACCACCAGCTCGCTGATGTGGCCGCCCGCGTTGCCGCGTACGTCCACGATCAGCGCGGGCCGGGACATCTCCATGCGCAGGTCGCGGTTGAACTGCGCCCAGCCCGAGCCGCCCATGTCGGGGATGTGGAGGTAGCCGCACCGGCCGCCGCTGAGCTCCCGGACCACCTGCCTCCGCTTGGACACCCAGTCCTGGTAGCGCAGCGGCCGCTCGTCGATCAGCGGGACGACGGCGACCCGGCGGGAGCGGCCCGATCCCTCCGCGGGTTGGAAGGTCAGCTCGACCGTGGTGCCGCCCGCGCCCGCGAGCAGCGGGTAGGGGCCGGCGACCGGGTCCACCGGCCGGCCGTCGACGTGGGTGAGCACCGCGCCCTCCCGGATGCCGGTGCCGGCGAGCGGGGATCGGGCCTTGGAGTCGGAGGACTCGCCGGGCAGGATCTTGCCGACCACCCATGTCCCGTCCCGGGCCACCAGGTTGGCGCCGAGCAGGCCGATGGCCCGCTGGTAGTGCGGGGGGCCCTCGTTGCGGCGGGCGGGGGAGACGTAGGCGTGCGAGGTGCCCAGTTCGCCGAGGACCTCGCGCAGCAGGTCGGCGAACTCGTCCGGGGAGGCGACCCGTTCGACCAAGGGGCGGTACTGGCGCAGTACGCCGTCCCAGTCGATGCCGCACATGTTCGGTTCCCAGAAGTAGGCGCGGATGATCCGCCCGGCCTCCTCGAAGGCCTGGCGCCACTCGGCCGCCGGGTCCACCTCGTGCAGGATGCGGCGCAGGTCCAGGTAGACCGTCGAGTCGCTGTCGCCCGACTCGGTGGCCGGGACGGCGCGCAGGTCGCCGTCGTCGTTGATCACGAGCCGGGTGCCGTCGCCGCTGACCGCGAACCAGTCCAGTCCCGAGGCCAGTTCGCTCTTGCGGGCCTTGGTCAGGTCGAAGTGCTCCAGGGTGGGCTTGCCGCTGATGTCGTTGGGGTTGGCGAAGGTCTCGCCGAGTGCGCCCGAGATCGGCCAGCGCAGCCAGACCAGTCCGCCGCCGTTCACCGGGTACAGGGCCGAGTACTTGGACGCGCTCACCGGGAAGGGGGTGACGCGGCTCTCCAGCCCCTCCACCTCCACGGTCACGGCGCCGCCGTCGCCGGAGTTGTCCGATTCGCCTTCGACGGGGTCCAGGCCGCCCGCCGCGGGCCGCCCCTCGGCCGAGAGCGCGAAGGGCGAGGGGGTCGCCGACGACAGCGGCACCAGGTACGGGCGGCAGCCCAGCGGGAAGGACAGGTCGCCGGTGTGCACGTCGTAGACCGGGTCGAAGCCGCGCCAGGACAGGAAGGCGAGGTAGCGCCCGTCCCGGGTGAAGACGGGGTTCTCGTCGGCGAAGCGGCCGTTGGTGACGTCGACGACGGTGCGCGCGCCGGGCCCGGAGATGCGGGCCATCTTGATCTGTCGCAGCGAGCGCCCGATGCCGGGGTGCGACCAGGTCAGCCAGGTCCCGTCGGGGGAGAAGGCCAGGTCGGTGACGGGGCCGTTGATGGACCGGATCAGCTCGGTGACCTCGCCGTTCGATTCCTCCGACGCGTCGACGAGCAGCAGCCGCCCGTCGTTCGACGCGATGGCGAGGCGCTCGCCGTCGGGGTCCGCGAGCAGTTCGGTCACGCGGCCCAGCTCGCCCGAGGCCAGCCGGCGCGGCTGCCTGTCCCCGGAGGCCCGGGGCAGGTAGGCGATCTCGATCGCGTCCTCGCCCTCGGCGTCGGTGACGTAGGCGACCTGTCCGCCGCTGCCGAGCATCTCCGGCAGCCGCACCCGTACGCCGGGGGTGTCGGCGATGGTCCGGGCCGGGCCGTCGCGGTGGGTCAGCCAGTACAGGCTGCCGCGCACCACGACGGCGCTGGCCCGCCCGGTGGCGTCGACGGAGAGGGAGTCGACGTGGCTGGCGGCCGGCACCTGGTAGGTGCGCCGGCCGGCGCGCGGGCCGCCGAGGCGGACCTGGAGCTTGCGCGGGGCGGCGCCCCGGTCCAGGGAGTCGACGAGCCAGAGGTCACCGGCGCACTGGTAGACGACCCGCGAGCCGTCGCTGGAGGCGTGCCGGGCGTAGAACTCCTCGTGATCGGTGTGGCGGCGCAGATCGGTGCCGTCGGGCAGGCAGGAGTACAGGTTGCCGATGCCCTCGTGGTCGGAGAGGAAGGCGATCCGGCCGGCCACGAACATCGCGGCGTCCAGGTGTCCTTCGAGGCCCTCCAGGAGCTGGCGCCCGTGCAGCCAGAGCCGGCCCATGGCGCCGCCGCGGTAGCGCTTCCAGGCTGCGGGTTCGTGCGGCGGCTTGCCGGTGAGCAGCAGGCTGCGGTGCTCGCCGTCGACGTCGGCGACCTGGATGTCGGAGACGGGACCCCAGGGCAGACGCCCGCCGGGACTGCCGTCGACGGGCAGTTTGTAGGCCCAGGAGAAGTAGGAGAACGGCTGTTCGTGCGAGGAGACGGCGAGGACGTTGCCGTCGGGGTCCCAGCCGCAGACGCGGGTGTCGGTGGCGCCCCAGTGGCTCAGCTGGCGGGCGGGGCCGCCGTCGACGGGGGCGAGGTGGATCTCGGGGTCGAGGCTGCGCCAGGTGGTGAAGGCGATGTGCCTGCCGTCGGGGGAGAAGCGGGGGTGGCCGACGCGGGTCCGGTCGACGGTGATGCGCCAGGCCCGTCCGGGTGTCTGGCCGTCCGGGACCAGCGGGGCGACCCAGAGGTCGTCCTCGGTGGCGAAGCAGAGGAGGTCGTCGTGCAGGTGCGGGAAACGGAGGTACGCGACGTCGTGACTCACCCCCCAATGCTTTCCGCGGAGGGGGGCCCTGGCAACTCGTACAGGTGATCCATGCCACTTACCCAAGCGAAACGGAACGGTTTCGTTTCGCTTGACAGGGGGGTATCGTCTTAAGCGTACGGAACAGTTTCGCTTCGATGGGAGGCACGGACATGACCGAGGCGATGGCGGCTCGGCGTAGCCGGATCACCCCCGAGCGACAGGCCGAACTGCACGAGGCGGTCCTCGACCTCCTGCGTGACGTCGGCTACGAGGCGCTGACCATGGACGCGGTCGCCGCCCGTACGAAGTCCAGCAAGGCCACCCTCTACCGCCAGTGGGGGAGCAAGCCGGAGCTGGTCGCCAAGGCCCTGCGCTGCACGCAGCCGGTCTCGCTCCGCGAGATCGACACGGGCAGCCTGCGCGGGGACTTCGCGCGCATGGTCGAGCACTCCGACGACGCGCAGATGGCCAAGGACACCGCGCTGATGCGGGGTCTGGCCCATGCCGTCCACGAGAGCCCGGAGCTGCACAAGGCCCTGCGCGACCTGCTCGTCGACCCGGAGATCAACGGTCTCCAGACGATGCTGCGGCGCGCGGTGGACCGGGGCGAGATCCGCCCGGACTGTCCCGCGCTCGACTTCGTACCGCACATGCTCATCGGGGCGTTCATCGCGCTCCCGCTGATCGAGGACCGCTCGGTGGACCGGGCCTTCCTCGGTGACTTCATCGACGCCGTCGTCTTCCCCGCCCTCGGCGTCTGATCCTCACTCCTCCCCGTCCCCGGCACCGCCCTCTGCTGCTCCTGACACGCCGCTCTCGTCGTCGGGCCGGCTCTTCACGCCCTGATCCGATCCGGATCCATCCCACGACCTGAACGGGAGAACCACCGACGTGGCTACCTTCCTCTACCGACTCGGCAGAGGCGCCTTCCGGCGCCGCGGTCTCGTCGCCCTCCTCTGGGTGGCACTGCTGCTCGCCGCCGGCCTCGGCGCCGCCTCGGCGGCCGCGCCCACCTCCGGCTCGTTCTCGATACCCGGTTCGGAGGCCCAGAAGGCCTTCGACCTGCTGGACGAGCGCTTCCCGGGCATGTCCGCCGACGGCGCCACCGCCCGCATCGTCATCAAGGCCCCCGAAGGCGCCAAGGTCACCGACCCCGGCCCCAAGGCCGAGGTCCAGAAGATCGTCTCGGGTCTGAAGACCGGACCCGGCGCGGCCGAGATCGCCTCCGTCGCCGACCCGTACGAGGTCCAGGCCGTCAGCCAGGACGGCTCCACCGCCTACATCAGCGCCAAGTACACCGTCAGCGGCATGGGGCTGCAGAAGGACACCCGCGAGGCGCTCAAGAGTTCGGGCGAGGCCGCCAAGGCCGCCGGGCTGAACGTCCAGATCGGTGGCGACGCGCTGACGCCGGTCCCCGAGACGGGCTCCGGCGAGATCATCGGCATCGCGGTCGCCGCGATCGTCCTCGTCATCACCTTCGGCTCCCTCGTCGCCGCCGGTCTGCCGCTGCTGACCGCGATCATCGGCGTGGGCATCGGCGTCTCCTCCATCACCGCGTTGGCCAACGTGCTGGACCTCGGCAACACCACCGCCACGCTCGCGACGATGATCGGCCTCGCGGTCGGCATCGACTACGCCCTCTTCATCGTCTCCCGCTACCGCGTGGAGCTCGCCGAGGGCCGTGAGCGGGACGAGGCCGCCGGCCGCGCCGTCGGAACTGCTGGTTCCGCCGTCGTCTTCGCCGGTCTGACCGTGGTCATCGCCCTGGTGGGCCTGGCCGTCGTCAACCTCCCCATGCTGACCAAGATGGGCTTCGCGGCCGCGGGCACCGTGGTCATCGCCGTGCTCGTCGCACTGACCCTGGTCCCGGCCGTCCTCGCCTTCGCGGGCAAGAAGGTGCTGCCCGCGGGCGAGAAGAGCCGGCTGTTCGGCAAGGGCAAGCCGGCGGGCGCCGAGCAGAAGGCCAACGGCGGCACCCGCTGGGCCCGCTTCGTCATGCGCCGCCCCGTCATGGTGCTGCTGGCCGGTGTGATCGGCCTCGGCGTCATCGCCTTCCCGGCGAGCAAGCTGGAGATGGGCTTGCCCGACGACGGCGCCCAGCCGGTCTCCACCACCCAGCGCCAGGCGTACGAACTGCTGTCCGACGGCTTCGGCCCGGGCTTCAACGGCCCGCTGATTGTGGTCGTCGACGGCGACAAGGCCCTCGCCGACTCCACCGTCGACCGGATCAAGGGCCTGGACGGGGTCGTCGCGGTCACCCCGCCGACCCTTAACGAGGCCGGCGACGCCGCGGTGATCACCGTGATCCCGAAGGACCGCCCCTCCTCCACGCACACCGAGGAACTCGTCCACGAGATCCGCGACGGCAGCGGGGACGACGTCCTCGTCACCGGCGCCGCCGCGGTGAACATCGACTTCTCGCAGAAGATGAACGACGCGCTGCTGCCCTACCTGGCACTCGTCGTCGGCCTCGCCTTCCTGCTGCTGATGCTCGTCTTCCGCTCGGTCCTGGTCCCGCTCAAGGCGGCCCTCGGCTTCCTGCTCTCGGTCGTCGCCGCCCTCGGCGCCGTCGTCGCGGTCTTCCAGTGGGGATGGCTCAGCTCGGTCTTCGGGGTGGAGCAGACCGGCCCGATCATGTCGCTGATGCCGATCTTCATGGTGGGCGTCGTCTTCGGCCTGGCCATGGACTACGAGGTCTTCCTCGTCACCCGGATGCGCGAGGCGTACGTCCACGGCGAGCGCCCGGGCCAGGCCGTGGTCACCGGCTTCCAGTACAGCGCGCGGGTCGTCGTGGCCGCCGCCGTCATCATGATCGCCGTCTTCGCCGGCTTCTTGGGAGCCAGCGACCAGATGGTCAAGATGATCGGCTTCGGTCTGGCCGTCGCCGTCTTCTTCGACGCCTTCGTGGTCCGCATGGCCATCGTCCCGGCGGTGCTCGCCCTGCTCGGGCACAAGGCCTGGTGGCTGCCGAAGTGGCTGGACCGGCTGCTGCCGAACGTGGACGTGGAGGGCGAGAGCCTGCGCAAGCACCTGGAGTCCGCGCAGTCCCCCGAGGGCCCGAAGGGTCCGGACAAGGACCGCGAACTCGTCGGGGCCTGACCCTGCCGGCTCCGCACCGGCCGACAGGACGGCCCGGCCCCGTACCGCCCGATGACCGGGCGGTACGGGGCCGGGCCCTTTCCGGCCGGACCCCGTTAGGCCCGACGGGTGGCGGCGGCCGCGGGGGCGTAGGTGCGCCGCAGGAACCGGCGCAGCGCGGCGATGTCGAACTGGACGACGGCGACCCCGTCGGGGGAGTGGAACTCGACGACCGCCTGGACGCGGCCGCAGGGCCAGACGCGTACGTCTCCGGTCCCGGTCGGTGCCTGGAGGCCCGCCTCCAGGAGGGCGCGGGGGAAGACCCACTCGTTGTCGGTGCCCTCGGGGGACAGGCCCGCCGGGAAGACGATCCGCACGGCCAGCGGCTCGGCGGCGGCGAAGCGCAGGGCGACCGGGATGGCCCGGTAGAGGGGATCGTCCGTGATGACGCGGGCACGGACCCGTTCCTCGACGGTGGTGACCGTGGCGGTGGTGGTCGCGGTGACGGTCGCTGGGGGATTCTCGGCGGTGGCTGACATCGACAAGACTCCTCGAAATCAGAACATTTGCGTCCCTTTGTCCCGTCCAGCCTCGCACATTCCCACGAAACCGCACGGATCCATTTGTGATGCGACCGCTCTTGCCAATGGTTTGCAACTGGGCACTATGGTTGAACAGCTAAAGACTGCATAAGACGCGGAAGCGGAGCCCCTCCATGCATGTGCCCGACGGATTCATCAACGCACCCGTCTCGGTGGCCGCCGGAGTGGTGGCCGCCGCCGCCGTGGCGGTCAGCCTCCGGGGCGCCCGCCGTGAGCTCGACGAGCGCACCGCGCCGCTCGCCGGCCTCGTCGCCGCCTTCATCTTCGCCGTCCAGATGCTGAACTTCCCGGTCGCGGCCGGCACCAGCGGCCATCTCCTGGGCGGGGCGCTCGCCGCGATACTCGTCGGCCCCTACACCGGCGTGCTGTGCGTGTCCGTCGTCCTGCTCATGCAGGGCATCCTCTTCGCCGACGGCGGCCTGACCGCCCTCGGCGTGAACATCACCGTCATGGGCGTCGTCACCGTCGTCGTCGCCTACGCGATCTTCCGCGGGCTGCTCGGGATCCTGCCGCCCACCCGCCGCTCCGTCACCGCGGCCGCCTTCACCGGAGCCCTGCTCTCGGTGCCGGCCGCGGCCGCCGTCTTCACCCTCGTCTACGCCGTCGGCGGTACCACCGACGTGCCCATCGCCAAGGTGTTCACCGCCATGGTCGGCGTGCACGTCCTCATCGGCATCGGCGAGGCCGCCATCACCGCCGCGACCGTCGGCGCCGTGATCGCCGTACGTCCCGACCTGGTGCACGGGGCCCGCGGGCTGACCTCGCGCCTGAAGCTGCGCGTCGGCGGCGAGCTCGTCGACGCACCGGCCGCGGCCGCCGTGCCCGCCGGCGCCGGCGCCGGCTCGACGAAGAAGGTGTGGGTGACCGGCCTGGTCACCGCCCTCGTGCTCGCCGGTTTCGTCTCCTTCTACGCCTCCGCCAACCCCGACGGCCTGGAGAAGGTCGCCGCGGACAAGGGCATCGACGAGAAGGTGGAGGAGCACGCCGCCGCGAACTCCCCGCTCGCCGACTACAGCGTCAAGGACGTCGACGACGCCCGCCTGTCCGGCGGACTCGCCGGGGTCATCGGCGTCGGCGTGACCGTCGTCGCCGGCACCGGAGTCTTCTGGGCCGTGCGCCGCCGCCGGACGGAAGACCTCACCGCCACCTCCACCGCCACCTCCGCATCGGCGGGCTGACATGGGGGCCGGCCACGCCCACAAGCTCTACCGCCACGGCCACTCGCCGGTCCACGACCTGCCCGCGCACTGCAAGCTCGCCGCGACCCTGGCCTTCGTCGTGGTCGTCGTGTCCACCCCGCGCGAGGCGGTGTGGGCCTTCGGCCTGTACGCCGCCCTCCTCGCCGGAGTGGCCGCCGTCGCCCGGATCCCGGCCGGCTTCCTGCTCCGGCGGCTGCTGATCGAGGTGCCCTTCGTCGCCTTCGCCGTGCTCATGCCCTTCGTGGCCGAAGGCGAGCGGGTGCAGGTGCTCGGCATGTCGCTCAGCGTCTCGGGCCTCTGGGGCGCCTGGAACGTCCTCGCCAAGGGAACCCTCGGCGTGGCCGCGTCCGTCCTGCTCGCCTCGACCACCGAACTGCGGGCCCTGCTGCTGGGCCTCCAACGACTGAAGCTGCCGCCCCTGCTCGTCCAGATCGCCTCCTTCATGATCCGCTACGGCGACGTGATCAGCGACGAGCTGCGCCGGATGTCCATCGCCCGCCGCTCCCGCGGCTTCGAGGCCAGCGGGATCAAACACTGGGGAGTGCTGGCCAAGACCGCCGGCGCGCTCTTCATCCGCTCCTACGAACGCGGCGAGCGCGTCTACCTCGCGATGGTCAGCCGCGGCTACGCCGGCTCCATGCCGGTGATCGACGAGGTCGTGGCCACGCGCGCCCAGTGGGCCCGCGCGGCCGTGCTTCCGGTGACGGCCCTCGCCGTCTGTCTGATGGGATGGACCCTGTGACCCGTACTCCCTCCCTCGCAGTCGCCGGCCTCGCCTACGCCTACCCGGACGGCCACCAGGCCCTCTTCGGGGTGGACCTCACCGTCGGGCAGGGGGAGCGGGTCGCCCTGCTCGGACCCAACGGCGCGGGCAAGACCACCCTGGTCCTGCACCTCAACGGAATCCTCTCCGGCGGGGTCGGCACCGTGGCCGTCGCCGGACTGCCCGTGGAGAAGCGGAACCTCGCCGAGATCCGCCGCCGGGTAGGGATCGTCTTCCAGGACCCCGACGACCAGCTGTTCATGCCGACCGTCCGCGAGGACGTGGCCTTCGGCCCGGCGGCGGCCGGAATGCGCGGCGCCGAGCTGGAGGAGCGGGTCAGGGCGGCCCTGGACCAGGTCGGGATGGCGGACTTCGCCGACCGGCCGCCGCACCACCTGTCCTTCGGCCAGCGCCGCCGCGTCGCGGTGGCGACCGTACTGGCCATGCGGCCCGAGATCCTGGTCCTGGACGAGCCCTCGTCCAATCTGGACCCCGCCTCGCGCCGCGAGCTCGCGGACATCCTGCGCTCGCTGGACGTGACCGTGCTGATGGTGACGCACGACCTGCCGTACGCGCTGGAACTGTGCCCGCGCTCGGTGGTCCTCAGCGAGGGCGTCATCGCGGCGGACGGCCGTACGCAGGACCTCCTGTGCGACGAAGAGCTGATGCGGGCCCACCGGCTGGAGCTCCCGTTCGGCTTCGACCCGCGCACGCCCCTCCTGACGCGCCCCCCGCACTGATCGGCGACCGGACGCTGCCCGGACACGGCCCCGGGGGAGGCCGGGGGGACCCGGGGAAGCAGGGTCGTCCGGCGGGTGTTGCACTGTGACGTGGGCGCCGTCGGGGCGCCGCGGCAGGTTCGGGGAGTAGACGTGGATGTCCACGGGACGGTGACGGAGGGCTTCGAGCCCGTCAGGGACGCGTTCGTACGCAACTTCGAGTTGCTCGGGGACCGGGGCGCGGCCGTGGCCGTGTACCGCGACGGCCGCAAGGTCGTCGACCTGTGGGGCGGCACCCGCGACGCGGAGGGCACCGAGCCCTGGACCGAGGGCACCGCGCAGATCGTCCGCTCCGCCACCAAGGGCGTGGCGGCCGCCGTGCCGCTGCTGCTGCACCAGCGCGGACTACTGGACCTGGACGCGCCGGTGGGCTCGTACTGGCCCGAGTTCAAGACGGGCGGCAAGGAGCGGATCCTGGTCCGCGACGTGCTCGCGCACCGCGCCGGCATACCGGCGCTGGACCGGGGGCTGAGCGCCGCCGAGGCCGCCGACGGGGTGTCCGGGGCGCACGCGGTCGCCGCCCAGCAGCCGTTCTGGGAGCCGGGCAGCGAGCACGGCTACCACGCGCAGACCTACAGCTGGCTGCTGTCCGAGCTGGTGCTGCGGGCGACCGGCCGCACGGTGGGCGGCATCCTCGCGGAGGAGATCGCCGAACCGCTGGGGCTGGAGTTCTGGATCGGCCTGCCGGAGACCGAGGCGCACCGGGTGGGCCGGGTGGCGCCGGTCGAGCCGCCGGAGGGCGCGGGCACGCTGCGGACCCGGCCGCGGCGCAACGTCTCCGAGGCCTACGCCGACCCGGACTCCCTCACCCGCCGGGCCTTCGCCGCCATCGCACCGCTGCCCGACGAGAACGACCCCGCCTACCGGGCCGCAGAGCTCCCCGCCTCGAACGGCATCGGGACGGCCCGCGCCCTGGCCCGGTTCTACGGGGCCTCCATCGGCGTGGTCGAGGACGGTGCGCGGATCTTCACTCCGGCCACCACCGCGTTGGCCGCCCGGGAGCACTCCGCCGGACCGGACCGGGTGCTGGTCGTGAACACCCGCTTCGGCCCCGGCTACATGCTGCACGGCCCGGCCTCCCCGCTGCTCTCGCCGGCCTCATTCGGGCACCCCGGTCGCGGCGGCTCCCTGGCCTTCGCGGACCCGGAGGCGGGCATCGGCTTCGGCTACGTCACCAACGCCCTGGCCAAGTCGGTCACCGCGGACTCCCGGGCGCAGGCCCTGGTCCGGGCCCTGAAGTCGGCCCTGTCAGCTTTCTGAGGGCCGCTCGCGCACGTCCGCCAGTGCGGCCCCCGCGTGGGCGATGAGCTCGTCCGGGGCCATCGGGAACACCGTGGTCGGGGTACCGGCCGCCGCCCAGATCTCCTCGTGGGCCAACAGCGACCGGTCGGCCAGCACCCGGGTGCGCGTACGGTGCCCGAAGGGCGGGACCCCGCCGATCGCGTAGCCCGTGGTCTCCCGGACCAGTGCGGCATCGGCCCGCGTCACCTTCCCGGCGCCGAGCTCGTGGCGCACGGCCTCCACGTCCACCCGGGAGGCCCCGTCCATGAGGACCAGCACCGGGACCCCGTCCGCCGCGAAGACCAGCGACTTGACGATCTGGCTCAGCTCGCAGCCGATCGCGGCCGCCGCGTCGGCGGCCGTACGGGTCCCTTCGGGAAAGCTCCGGACGGTGAGGTCGAGGCCCAGCTCGGCGAGGGCCTCGGCGAACAGGGGGTGCGCGGACGTCGTCATGGCGCGACGTTAGCGCCGTCCGGTGCGGCGACGCGACCGTTGCGGCCCCGGCCGGTCGCGTCGCCGCCGGCCGGTCAGCCCGCCTTCAGCACCTCGGCGACGATCGGGCCCGCCGCCTCGTTGCCGTGGCCACCGCCCTGGACCATGGCCGCCGCGGCCACGTCGTCGCTGAAGCCGGCGAACCAGCTGTCCGGGCTGCTCGCCCCGTCGACCTCCGCGGATCCGGTCTTCGCGCCCTTGTCGCCGCCGACCGAGGCCATCGCCTTCGCGCCCGTGCCGCTGGTCGCCGTCAGCCGCATCATCTTGACCAGCTGGGCCGACACCCCCGGCTTCATCGTCCGCGAGGCCGTGGCCAGCTTGCGCCCGTCCACCGAGGCCTTGACGAGCACCGGCTGGCGGAACACCCCGGTGCGGGCGGTCGCCGTGATCGAGGCGACGTTCAGCGGGCTCATCTGGATCTGGCCCTGACCGATGTACGCGGCCGCCGCGGCGGCGCCCGTGGCCTGCGGCACCTTGCCGTCGAAGACGGGGACGCCGGCCTTCCACTCCTCACCGATCCCGAAGACCTCGCGGGCCTCGTCGGACAGGGCGGAGTCGTCGTTCACCGGCTTGATCTGCTTGATGAAGGCGGTGTTGCAGGACTGCGCGAAGCTGGTCGCGAAGGTGGCGTTGTCCAGCTTGAAGTCGCCCAGGTTGTGGAAGGTGCGCCCACCCCACTGCACGGTCGGCGGACACTCGGCGACCTTGTCGGCCGCGACCAGGCCCCGGTCGATCAGCATCGCACCGGTGACGATCTTCATCGTGGAGCCGGGCGCCCGCATGCCGAGCAGGGAGGCGTCGTAGGCGTCCTTGCGGTGGTCGGCCACGGCCAGGACCTCGCCCGTGCTCGGCTTGAGGGCGACCACGGAGGCCTCGGGGAACTTCTGCACGGCCTTCTCCGCCGCGGCCTGCACGTCGGCGTCGAGCACGGTCTGGATCTGCCCCGGCTTGCCCTCCACGAGGGTCAGCAGGCTCCGCTTCGGCGCGTCCTGGGCGGCCGGCTCGATCCACACCTCGGCGCCGGGGGTGCCGCCCGTCTTCTCCCCGTACGTCTTGCGCAGCGCGTCCAGGACGGGCCGCAGCGAGGGGTACTGCTCGACCGTCAGCTCCTTGCCGTTGCGGTCGACCGCCTTGACCGGCGGGTTCGCCGGGGTGCCCGCACGCAGCTTCTCATCCTTCTGGAGCTGTGGGTGGATCACCGAAGGCTGCCAGTCGACCAGAGGCTTTCCGCTGGTCAGCCCGCGCACCACGGTCAGCTGGGAGTCGTAGGCCAGCGGCTTGGTCGTGCCCTCGTACGTGATCTCCGCCTCGACCTTGTACGGCACGGTGGTGCCGTTCGGCGTGCCGGGGGTGATCACGGTCTTGGACACGTACGCCTTGGTCTTGAAATCCCCGACCGCGGCTTGCGCGGCCGCGGCGTTGTTCGTCAGGTCGGCGGCCACCCGCTCGTCCCCGGAGGCCCACGCGGCCAGGAAGGCCTTGGCGGTCTTCTCCGCGTCCTTCTCGCTGACCGGCCCGCTGCCCTTCTCGGCCTGGACGGAGGTCTCGCCGTCCTTGCCTTCCTTCGTGTCCGCGCCGGTGTCCCCGACCAACGTGTACACCCCGTACCCGGCGCCGCCGAGCATGGCGAGGAACACCCCGCCGATGACGGCACCCTTCGCTGCCCCGTTCACTTGAAGTCCTTCCCCCATGACGACGGTTCCTGAACATGTTCAAAGAACCCTTGGTGCGGACTTTACTCTGTGCAGCGACTCAGTATGCCGTTGTTACCGGACCGGAACATCGGAACGTAATCCGCTGGTCGCAGGCGGTCGCCGTCCCTAGAGTGCCGCCGTGGACCTCACCTACCGGCGTTACGCCGATGCAGACGCCGATGCCCTGGTCGCCTTCCTCACCGGGGACACGTGGCCCTTCCACGGCTCGCCGGGGGTCGACGCGGAGCAGGCCCGGCAATGGGCCGCGCAGGGCCGCTTCGACAACGCGGAGACCGGGTCGTTCTAGATCGACGGCGGCGGCGAGCCCCTCGGCCTGGTCCGCCTGATGGACCTGGGCGACAGCACGCCCGTCTTCGACCTGCGGATCCGCACCCGGTACCGGGGGCGGGGGATCGGCGGCCACGCGCTGACCTGGTTGACGCAACACCTGTTCACCGCGCTCCCGCGGATCCGGCGGATCGAGGGCACCACGCGCCGGGACAACGCGGCGATGCGCCGCACCTTCCGGCGGTGCGGGTACGTCCAGGAGGCGCACTACCGGGAGGGCTGGCCCTCGGCCGACGGCACGGTCCACGACGCGGTCGGGTACGCGATCCTGCGCCGGGACTGGGCCGCCGGGACGACCACGGCCCCCGCGTGGGACGAGGAGCGCACGACGGAGGGCTGACCCCGGCCCGACCCGAACGTGCGTGCACCGGTGCGGTGTTCTAGCGTCGGAAGGGCGGGGGTGATCGATGCGCCGAGCCGGTCGCCCCCCCCGGAGCGCCCGCTCCGCGCCGCCGCCCCCGCCCGCGGTCCGGCGCGCCGGCGGACCGCGCGACCCACCGAGAGAGCAGGTGCATCCGCATGCGTCCGTCGGCTCGTATCCCCAGCATCCTGGCAGGCCTGGCCCTCGCCCTCGGCGGCACCGTCATCGCCGCCCCGTCCGCCCACGCGGACGTCAAGGCCTGCGAGCAGTACGTCGCCCAGCACGCCCCGAAGGCCACGGACGGCGCCGCGGAGGCCTGCTACCAGGGGTCGATCGGCAACCAGACCAGCTGCGACGCCAGCCTCGTCGCGGTCGGCGCGAGCAAGGACGACGCCTCCGCCGCCTGCGAGGCGTCCCGGTAACGCCGCCGCCGCGCACCCTGCGGCAGGTCAGACGACTACTTCCCGTTTGACCTTGGAAAGGAATTTTTCGATCAGATCCTCGCATTCCTGAATGGCCTCGACGTACTTGTCTCCGATGTACGGCTCGTCCCCTTGGAACGCGTTGAAGAGCTGCAGTGCAACCTTCTCGCGGGCGGTGCTCAGCTTCCGGGCGATGTCCCCCGCGCCCTTGGTGCCCACGAGGATCACCGCGACTTCGGTCTGCCGGGACCTGCTGTGAGCGCTGATGAAGCCTTTGTTGTACTCGTCGAGGGCCTCCTGGGTGTGCGCCAGCTTGATCTTGTCGTCCTTCTCCACGATCGCCGCGTCGATGATGTTGGAAACGCCGTTCGCCTTGATCTCCCAGGTTTGGAACTCGGCTACCAGATCGACATAACTCTTGCGGCGGATGTCGGATCGCCTCTCCTCGCGGGCGTGCTTCTGGGTGTCTTCGTTCTGCTGGTAGACGAGGATGCTTCCGGCGACTCCACCCAGTGCGCCGATGAGGGTTCCGGCGATTCCGGCCAGGGCCACCCAGCGCGGGCTGGACCCTGCCCCGCGAGCACTGCTCTCGTCCTCGGAACTGTCTTTCACGGTTCTACTCACTACCGCCTTCGACGTGAAAGCGCAGCGTGATTGAGCCGCCGGAGTGGACGGGTGCCGGCTGTTCGGGGGCGGCCCACGACGACCCGGCGACCACCGGCGACGACCACGACGGGCCCGGCACCAGAAGGTGCCGGGCCCGTCGCTTGGGCCTGCTAGACCCAGGTGTCCAGCCACATGCGGCCGCGCCAGGAGTCCATCGGCAGGGTCTGGCCCGTGTAGATGGGCCAGAAGTAGATGAAGTTCCACGCGATCAGCAGGACCAGTACGCCCGCGCCGATCGCGCCCAGTGCCCGCCGGCGTTCGCTCGATCCGGCCGGGCCCAGTAGGGCGCCGATCATCATCGCCACCGCCAGACACAGGTACGGGACGAAGACCACCGCGTAGAAGTAGAAGATCGTCCGCTCCTGGTAGTTGAACCAGGGCAGCAGCCCCGCGCCCAGCGCGCACGCGATCGCGCCCGCCCGCCAGTCACGGCGGAAGAACCACCGCCACAGCACGTACAGCAGGGCGAAGCAGCCCGCCCACCACAGCAGCGGGGTGCCCAGTGCCAGGACCTCGCGGGCGCACTTGCCCGCCGCGGTCGCCGGGCAGCCGTCGGTGCCCGGTTCGGGCGACTCGTAGAAGTAGGAGACGGGCCGGCCCAGGACCAGCCAGCTCCACGGGTTGGACTCGTAGGTGTGCCCCGAAGTCAGGCCGACGTGAAACTTGTAGACCTCGGTCTCGTAGTGCCACAGGCTGCGCAGCCACTCCGGCAGGAACCCCAGCGCACTGCCCTGGTCGTACTTGGCCGCCCAGTCGCGCAGATAGCCGCCCTTGCCGTTGTCCGGGCTGAGGATCCAGCCCGACCAGGAGGCCAGGTACGTGACGACCGCGACCGGGACGGTGGAGACGAAGGCGGGCAGCGCGTCCCGGCGCAGCATCGAGGCGTACGGGGCGCCCGCGCCCGCGGTGCGGCGCGCGGCGGCGTCCCACAGCACGGTGAGGACGCCGAAGAAAGCGAGGATGACGAAGCCGTTCCACTTCGTCCCCGCGGCCAGACCCAGGCAGACGCCGGCCAGGATCCGGTACGGCCGCCAGCCCAGCCGCAGCGTCTCGGCGATCTTCGTGTCCGGCCGGGTCCGGCCCTCCTCGTCCACCGGCAGCGCGTCGGCGAGCCGGGCTCTGGCCCGGTCGCGGTCGATGAGCAGGGCCCCGAAAGCGGCGAGCACGAAGAACATCAGCACCAGGTCCAGCAGCGCGGTGCGGCTCATCACCAGGTGCAGGCCGTCCACCGCGAGCAGCGCGCCCGCCAGGCAGCCCAGGAAGGTCGAGCGGAAGAGGCGGCGCCCGATCCGGCACAGCATCAGCACCGACAGGGTGCCGAGCACGGCGGTCATGAACCGCCAGCCGAAGGGAGTGAAGCCGAACATCCACTCGCCGGCCCCGATCACCCATTTGCCGACGGGCGGGTGCACGACGTAGCCCGGGTCGGTCGGCAGCGCGACCCCGTTCGGGTTGGCGAGGATCGACGCGTCGATGTCCTTGGGCCAGCTCGCCTCGTAGCCCTGCCGGATCGTGGCCCAGGCGTCCTTGGCGTAGTACGTCTCGTCGAATATCACCGCCTTCGGGCTGCCCAGGTGCACGAACCGCAGCACCCCCGCGACCAGCGCCACCAGCAGCGGCCCCACCCACGAGACGATCAGCTGCCAGGTTCCCCACACCTGGGGCGGCAGCCCGAAGGTCATCCACAGCTGCTTGGACGGCCTGGCGTACGGGGGCACCAGACGGGTGCGGACGTCCGAGCGCGCGGAAGCGGCGGGCGGCACGTAGCCGAAGCCGCCCAACCGGCGCAGCCAGGTGGGTGGCTCGTCCTCGCGTCCCACCGGTGAGGTGGGCGGGGCCCCCGCGGGGCTGGGCGGTGGCGTCGCGGTACTGGTCACCGGCACATCGTAGGGAAGAGATCTGTGTGCGCCACCAGTGGCGGGGGGCGTCGGGGCACGGGACTGAGAGGATGTGCGGGTGACGACTGACCAGCCCCGCGGTACCCAGCCCACCTCGACCGCCGCCCCGGCCGAAGGCCCGACGGGCACGCTCGTGCTCGCCGGCACCCCCATCGGCGATCTCTCGGACGCCCCGCCGCGTCTGGCGGCCGAGTTGGAGCGGGCCGACGTGATTGCCGCCGAGGACACCCGGCGGCTGCGCCGGCTGACCCAGGGGCTCGGCGTGCACACCACCGGGCGCGTCCTGTCGTACTTCGAGGGCAACGAGTCGGCGCGCACCCCGGAGCTGGTCGAGGCCCTGGCCGGTGGCGCGCGCGTGCTGCTGGTCACGGACGCGGGCATGCCGTCGGTCTCCGACCCCGGCTACCGGCTGGTGGCAGCCGCCGTCGAGAAGGACATCAAGGTCACCGCCGTCCCCGGGCCGTCCGCGGTGCTCACCGCGCTCGCCATGTCCGGGCTGCCGGTGGACCGGTTCTGCTTCGAGGGGTTCCTGCCGCGCAAGGCGGGGGAGCGCCTGGGCCGGCTGCGCGAGGTCGAGGGCGAGCGGCGCACGCTCGTCTACTTCGAGGCGCCGCACCGGCTCGACGACACCCTGGCCGCGATGGCCGAGGTCTTCGGGGCCGACCGGCGGGCCGCCGTCTGCCGCGAGCTGACGAAGACCTACGAGGAGGTCAAGCGCGGCGGGCTCGGCGAGCTCGCGGCCTGGGCCGCCGAGGGGGTGCGCGGGGAGATCACCGTCGTGGTCGAGGGCGCCCCGGCCGCCGCACCCGCAGACCTGGACGACGAGGAGCTGGTGCGCCGGGTGCGGGTGCGCGAGGAGGCCGGTGAGCGGCGCAAGGAGGCCATCGCGGCGGTCGCGGCCGAGGCCGGCGTACCCAAGCGCGAGGTGTTCGACGCGGTGGTCGCGGCAAAGAACGCGGCACAAAAGGTACCGCCGGTCGGTAAAGAGCTGGCCTGAAAAGCAAAGCTCAGACCGTGCACCGGGCGTTTTTGACATGAGTCGCCCAAAGACGGTCCAACAGTAGACAGGGCCTGATGCGCTCCCGCCTCCAGAGGCGTCCACTGGCAATGGCACCAGTGGAACAAGAGGAGCTGGCATGAGTGAGATCGCAGACACCCCGGTACCCGTCCCGGTACCCGTCCCCGCCGCAGTCCCCGTCGCCGTGACCGGCTCCGACGTGCACACCGTGCACGAGGCCTACTCCTTCGCGTGCATGAGGTGCGGGTACGGCTGGGAGCAGGCGTACGCGATCGAGCACCACGTCGACGGCAAGGGCGAGCCGTTCATCATGTACAAGGTCAACGACGAGCGGGTGCCCTCCCCCCTGTCCAACCCGACCTGCCTCAACTGCGGCGGACACGTCGTACGGATCATGCGGGCCGGGCAGGTCTCCTCGGTGCTCGGCATGATCGACCACATCTACCACCACCAGATCGCCCCCGGGATCGCCGGACCGGTGCCGGCCGGTGCGAACGTCCCCCGGACGCCGAAGCCGCGCAGGTCCGCCCGGTCGCACGCCTCCCCGGGGCCGGTGGTCGCCGGCCCGGCCGGGGAGCGCCGGGGCCTGCTCTCCCGACTGAAGGGGTTCTTCCGCCGGTCATAAGATCGGCCGTATGAGCACACGCGTGGAGAAGACGCAGCCCAAGGACGCACCGCCGCCGCTGCCCGAACCCCTCCGGGTGGCGGTGGCGGACTCGCACACCCACCTCGACATGCAGTCGGGGACCGTCGAGGAGGGCCTCGCGAAGGCCGCTTCGGTGGGCGTGACCACGGTCGTGCAGGTGGGCTGCGACGTGAAGGGCTCCCGGTGGGCCGCCGAGACCGCGGCCGCGTACGAGAACGTGCACGCGGCCGTCGCCCTCCACCCGAACGAAGCGCCGCGGATCGTGCTGGGGGATCCCGACGGTTGGTCGCGCCAGGGGGCCCGGGCCGGCGGCGGCGAAGCCGCCCTGGACGGGGCGCTCGCCGAGATCGAGGCACTGGCGGCCCTCGACCACGTCAAGGCGGTCGGCGAGACCGGCCTCGACCACTTCCGCACCGGACCCGAGGGCATGGCCGCGCAGGAGCGCTCCTTCCGCGCACACATCGAGATCGCCAAGCGGCAGGGCAAGGCGCTCGTCATCCACGACCGGGACGCCCACGCGGACGTGCTGCGCATCCTGCGCGAGGAGGGCGCCCCCGAGCGCACCGTCTTCCACTGCTACTCCGGGGACGCCGATATGGCCCGCGAGTGCGCTGCCGCGGGGTACTACATGTCCTTCGCCGGGACCGTCACCTTCAAGAACGCCGCGCCGCTGCGCGAGGCCCTGGCCGTGGCCCCGCTGGAGCTGGTGCTCGTCGAGACGGACGCGCCCTACCTCACCCCTGCGCCGTACCGCGGACGGCCCAACGCGCCGTACCTCATTCCGCTGACGGTCCGGGCGATGGCCGCGGTCCGCGGCATCGACGAAGACGCGATGGCCACGGCGCTGGCGGTCAACACGGCGCGCGCCTTCGACTACTGACCGCCACGGACGACCCACCTGCTCCGACACACTGAGTAATCGTTTCGCTTTGGAGCGTGACGACTCCTCCGCTAGGGTGCCGTGCCCCGCACCGGAGGGTGCCGGATCACCAGTGGAGCGAGCGTCGTGAGCGATACGCAGGGCAGTCACCGCCATGGCGGTCCCGTCCCCGAGGCGTACGAGGCCCAGCCCTTGACCCAGCCCCCGGCCTGGCCGGCCGGTGCGGGAGGTCCCGGGCCCGCCGCGTGGGACCCGGAGCCCCCGGCCTGGACCTCGACCCAGGCCTGGACCTCGACCCAGGCCCCGGTCACCCCGGTCCCGACCCCGCGCGGCGGGCACCGTCGCCGGCCCGCCATGTCACCGGCCGAGCTGGCGGAGGCCGACACCCTGGCCGCGGCGCCCGCCCTGCCCGGCCCGGGCCGCCGCCGGGCCGCTGCCCCCGTGACCGCGGCCCCCGCCCCCGCCCCCGCCTCCGGGGCGCCGGGCCGCCGCCGGGCCCGGGGCCGCAGCACACCCGTCGAGACCCTCGGCGGGAACTGGCGGCGGATCGTGCCGCAGGCCCTCGTCGTCGCCTTCCTCGCGGGCGGCACCACGGCGTTCGTCGCCGCCGACAAGTCCGTACGGCTCACCGTGGACGGCGTCCTGCGCACCCGCCACACCTTCGCCGACGACATCGGCGAACTGCTCGCCGCCGAAGGCCTCGGCGTCGGCCCCCACGACCTCGTCGCCCCCGCCCCCGGCGAACCCCTCGACGACGGCGAGGAGGTCGTCGTCCGCTACGGCCGCCCCCTGCACCTGACCCTCGACGGACAGCAGCGCCAGGTGTGGACCACCGCCCGCACCGTCGAGGGCGCCCTGCACCAGTTCGGCATCCGTGCGGAGGGCGCCCACCTCTCCGCCCCCCGCACCGCCCCCGTCCCGCGCGCCGGGCTGGCCCTCAGCGTCCGCACCGAACGCAGCGTCACCTTCATGGCCGACGGCCGCGAACGCACCATCCGCACCAACGCCGCCACCGTCCGGGAGGCCCTCGACCAGGCGGGCATCACCCTCCAGGACCAGGACACCACCTCCGTACCGCCCACCGACTTCCCGCGCGACGGCCAGATCGTCACCGTGCTGCGCGTCACCGGCACCCGCGAGGTCCGCGAGGAGCGGATCCCGTACGAGACCGAGAAGGTCAAGGACCCCGAGCTGTTCGCCGGCACCGAGGTCGTCGAGCGTGTCGGCCGCCCCGGCGCGCGCCGGGTCACGTACAGCCTGCGCACCGTCAACGGGGTCCGGCAGACGCCGCGGCCCATCGCCGACGAGGTCGTCCGCGAACCCGTCACCCAGCTCGTCAAGATCGGCACCAAGGCGCTGCCGGGCTCCGTCGCCGGCGCCGACGGCCTCAACTGGGCGGCCCTCGCCCAGTGCGAGTCCGGCGGCCGCCCCTCCGCCACCGATGCCTCCGGGACCTACGGCGGGCTGTACCAGTTCGACGTCCGCACCTGGCAGGCCCTCGGCGGCAGCGGACGCCCGCAGGACGCCCCGGGCGCGGAACAGACGTACCGGGCGAAGAAGCTCTACGTGCAGCGGGGGGCGAGTCCGTGGCCGCACTGCGGCCGTACGCTTTACCGGTGAGCACCGCAGAGCAGCAGCCCGAGAACACCGAGAACACCTCCCCCGCCGCGCCCGACGCCCTCCTCGGCCCGGCCGACATCAGGGAGCTGGCCGCCGCCCTCGGCGTACGCCCGACGAAGCAGAAGGGGCAGAACTTCGTCATCGACGCCAACACGGTCCGCCGGATCGTGCGCACCGCCGAGGTCCGCCCCGACGACGTGGTCGTCGAGGTCGGCCCGGGGCTCGGCTCGCTGACGCTCGCGCTGCTGGAGGCCGCGGACCGGGTCGTCGCCGTCGAGATCGACGACATCCTGGCCGCGGCGCTGCCCGCCACCATCGAGGCCCGGATGCCCGCGAAGAAGGACCGCTTCGCACTGGTCCACTCCGACGCGATGCTGGTGACCGAACTGCCCGGCCCGGCGCCGACCGCGCTCGTCGCGAACCTGCCGTACAACGTGGCCGTGCCCGTCCTGCTCACCATGCTCGACCGCTTCCCGACCATCGAGCGCACGCTGGTGATGGTGCAGTCCGAGGTCGCCGACCGGCTGGCCGCGGAACCGGGCAACAAGGTCTACGGGGTGCCCTCCGTCAAGGCCAACTGGTACGCACACGTCAAGCGAGCCGGCGCCATCGGCCGCAAGGTCTTCTGGCCCGCCCCGAACGTCGACTCCGGTCTCGTCTCGCTGGTGCGCCGCACCGAGCCGATCAAGACCACCGCCACCAAGGCCGAGGTCTTCGCGGTCGTCGACGCCGCCTTCGCCCAGCGCCGCAAGACGCTGCGCGCCGCGCTGGCCGGCTGGGCCGGCTCGGCGGCGGGCGCGGAGGCCGCGCTGGTCGCCGCCGGCATCTCGCCGCAGGCCCGCGGGGAGTCCCTGACGGTCGAGGAGTTCGCGGCGATCGCCGAGCACAAGCCCGCGGCGGAGAGGCCGGCCCTGTGAGCGCGCACCGGACGCCCGTGACCGTACGGGTCCCCGCGAAGGTCAACGTCCAGCTGGCGGTGGGCGCGGCCCGCCCCGACGGCTTCCACGACCTGGCCAACGTCTTCCTCGCCGTGTCCCTGTACGACGAGGTCACCGCCGCCCCGGCCGACGCCCTGACCATCACCTGCACCGGCCCCGACGCCGACCAGGTGCCCCTGGACCGCACCAACCTCGCGGCGCGCGCCGCCGAGGTCCTCGCCACCCGGGCCGGCATCGAACCCGCCGTCCACCTGCACATCGCGAAGAACATCCCGGTCGCGGGCGGCATGGCGGGCGGCAGCGCGGACGGCGCGGCGGCCCTGCTGGCCTGCGACGCCCTGTGGGGCCTGAACACCCCGCGCGCCGAACTCCTCGACATCTGCGCGGAGCTCGGCAGCGACGTCCCCTTCAGCCTCGTCGGCGGGGCCGCGCTCGGCACCGGCCGCGGTGAGCTGCTCACGCCGGTCGGGGCGGGGACGTTCCACTGGGTCTTCGCGGTGGCCGACGGCGGGCTGTCCACCCCGGCGGTCTTCCGCGAGTTCGACCGCCTCGCCGAGGCCGCGGGCACGCGGATTCCCGAACCGGAAGCTTTCCCGGCGCTGCTGGCGGCCCTGGCTTCGGGCGATCCGGACGCGCTGGGCGCGGCGCTCGCCAATGACCTCCAGCCGGCCGCGCTCTCCCTGCGCCCCCAGCTCGCGCGGACGCTGGCCGCGGGCACGGACGGTGGCGCGCTCGCCGCGCTGGTCTCCGGCTCGGGTCCGACGACGGCGTTCCTCGTCGCGGACGAGGAAGCCGCCGCCAAGGTCGCTGCCGCGCTCGAAGCCTCCGGCACCTGCCGGGCCACTCGCGTGGCGTCCAGCCCCGCCCCGGGTGCCACGGTCCTGCCGTCCTGACCCTGCGGGCCGGCTGCTGGGGCTCCGCCCCAGACCCCGCGCCTCAAACTCCCCCAGCTACCGCTGGGAGGTGCCCCCTGGCGAGGCTGAAATCCCAGCCCCGCCGGCGATTGAGGCGCGGGGTACGCGGGCGGAGCCCCGGTAGCAGTACCTAGGCCGGAGTTGAGTATCCGCACCCTGTCGGGAGACACCCGGCGGGGGACACCGTGGCCCCATGACAGCCAGCACACGCGCCATGGCCGAGGCCACCCCCGCCGACCGCGACCGGTACGTCGACCTGCTGCGCGTCGCCTCGCTCGGCACCGTCATCGCCGGGCACTGGCTGATGGCCGCCGTCAGCGTCGACGGCATAGGGAACCTGCTCGCCCTCGTACCCGCCCTCCAGGTGCTCACCTGGGGGCTGCAGATCATGCCCGTCTTCTTCTTCGTCGGCGGGTTCTCGCACGCCCTGTCCTACCGTTCCCTGGCCCGCCGCACCGACGGGCCCGTCTACGCCGCCTTCCTGCGGGCCCGGCTCCAGCGGCTGCTGCGCCCCACCCTCGTCTTCGTCATGGTGTGGGCCGCGGCCGCGCTCGCCGTACAGCTCGCCGGCCACGGCGGCGGAACGCTGACCGGGGCCGCGCTGCGGATCGTCACCCAGCCGCTGTGGTTCATCGGGATCTACCTCGCCATGGTCGCCTTCACCCCGCCGCTGCTGAAGCTGCACGAGCGCCACGGCTGGGCCGCCTTCGCCGCGCTGGCCGGGGCGGCCGCACTGGTCGACGTACTGCGCTTCGCGCTCGGCGTCCCCTACGTGGAGTTCCTGAACTTCGCCCTCGTCTGGCTCGCCGTCCACCAGCTCGGCTTCCTGCGCGCCGACGGCCGCATCCGCAGGCCCGCCGTCCTCGCCGTCGCGGGACTGGCCTCGGCCGCCCTGCTGGTGGCGTACGGCCCGTACCCGCTGTCCATGGTCGGGATGCCCGGCGAGAAGGTCTCCAACATGGCCCCGCCCACCCTCGCCCTGCTCTGCCACGGCCTGTGGCTCGTCGGCGCCGTCCAGCTGGCGGCCGGGCCCGCCGCCGCGTGGCTGCGCCGCCCGCGCGTCTGGCGCGGGGTGGTCGCGGCCAACGGCCTCGCCATGACCGCCTTCCTGTGGCACCTGACCGCCATGCTCGGCGTGTACGCGGCCCAGCTCGCCCTCGGCCTCGACCTGCCGACCCCCGCGACGGCCGCCTGGTGGGCACAGGTGCCGGTACGGATCCTGGCCGCGGCCGTGGTCACGGGCGCACTCGTCGCGCTGTTCCGCCGCTTCGAGTCGCCCCGGCCCAGCGCCCCGGCGCCCGCCCGGCGCACGGGCGGCCCCGTCGCCGCCCTCGGGATCACCCTGTGCCTGCTCGGCATCCTGGGCCTGTCCATGACCGGCCTCGGCGGCCTGCTCGACGGACACAGCGCCACGCTGATCGCCCTGCCCGTCACCGCGCCCGCCGCGATCGCGATGGCGCTGGGCGGCTGGTACCTCGTGGAACGGTCTGCCCCGGCCCGGAGGGTTAGGCTGAGGGGCTGATCCACACCCTTTCCCTGGAGCGCGTCTGATGGCCGTCAATCTGGTCAATGTCGAGGCAGTCAGCAAGGTGTACGGCACACGTACCCTGCTGGACGGCATCTCCCTCGGCGTGTCCGAGGGGGATCGGATCGGCGTGGTCGGCCGCAACGGCGACGGCAAGACCACCCTCATCCGCATGCTCGCCAAGCTGGAGGAGCCCGACACCGGTCGGGTCACCCAGTCCGGCGGCCTGCGGATGGGCATCCTCACCCAGCACGACTCCCTCGACCCCGCGGCGACCATCCGTCACGAGATCATCGGCGACATGGCCGACCACGAGTGGGCCGGCAACGCCAAGATCCGCGACGTCCTCACCGGGCTCTTCGGCGGCCTCGACCTGCCCGGCTTCGGCCAGGGCCTCGACACCGTCATCGGCCCGCTCTCCGGTGGCGAGCGCCGCCGGATCGCCCTCGCCCAGCTGCTCATCGCCGACCAGGACCTCCTGGTCCTCGACGAGCCCACCAACCACCTCGACGTCGAAGGCATTTCCTGGCTGGCCAAGCACCTCCAGGAGCGCCGCTCCGCGCTCGTCTGCGTCACCCACGACCGCTGGTTCCTCGACCAGGTCTGCACCCGCATGTGGGACGTCCAGCGCGGCGAGGTCTTCGAGTACGAGGGCGGCTACAGCGACTACGTCTTCGCCCGGGCCGAGCGCGATCGCATCTCCGCCACCGAAGAGGCCAAGCGCCAGAACCTGATGCGCAAGGAGCTGGCCTGGCTGCGCCGCGGCGCTCCCGCCCGCACCTCCAAGCCGCGCTACCGCATCGAGGCCGCCAACGAGCTCATCGCAGACGTGCCGCCGCCGCGCGACAAGTCTGAACTGATGCGCTTCGCCAACGCCCGGCTCGGCAAGACGGTCTTCGACCTGGAAGGCGTCAGCGTCCACGCCGGCCCGAAGGAACTCCTCAAGCACCTCACCTGGCACCTGGGCCCCGGCGACCGCGTCGGCCTCGTCGGCGTCAACGGTGCCGGCAAGACCTCCCTGCTGCGCGCCCTCGCCGAGGCCGCCCGCACCCAGGGCGAGGTCCAGCCCGCCGCCGGAAAGATCATCGTCGGCAAGACCGTCAAGCTGGCCTACCTCTCCCAGGAGGTCGGCGAACTCGACCCGTCCCTGCGCGTCCTGGAAGCCGTCCAGCGCGTGCGCGACCGCGTCGACCTCGGCAAGGGCCGCGAGATGACGGCGGGCCAGCTGTGCGAACAGTTCGGCTTCACCAAGGAGAAGCAGTGGACGCCGGTCGGCGACCTCTCCGGCGGTGAGCGCCGCCGCCTGCAGATCCTGCGCCTGCTGATGGACGAGCCCAACGTCCTCTTCCTCGACGAGCCCACCAACGACCTCGACATCGAGACCCTGACCCAGCTGGAGGACCTCCTCGACGGCTGGCCCGGCTCGATGATCGTGATCTCCCACGACCGCTTCTTCATCGAGCGGACCACCGACACGGTGATGGCGCTGCTCGGCGACGCGAGCCTGCGGATGCTGCCGCGCGGTCTGGACGAGTACCTGGAGCGCCGGCAGCGGATGATCGAGGCGGCCGCACCGGCGCCCGCACCGGCCGCCGCGGCGAAGTCCACCGCGTCGGGCGATTCGCGCGCCGCGAAGAAGGAGCTCCAGAAGATCGAGCGGCAGCTGAACAAGCTGTCCGACCGCGAGGGCAACCTGCACGCCCAGATCGCCGAGAACTCCACCGACTACGACAAGGTGGCCAAGCTCGACGCGGAGCTGCGCGAACTCCTCTCGGACCGCGACGATTTGGAGATGCGCTGGTTGGAACTGGCCGAGGAGGCCTGAGCGGAGCCGGGGCGGGTCGGTGATAGAAAGGTCATCCTCCCCGCCCTCCTGATGCCGAAAGCGTGCGCTGATGACCGAGCTGCCCCAGCCGCCGAACCAGCTGCCGAACCAGCCGTCGACGCCTTCCGGTTACGGGCACCTGCCCGGTCCGCCGCAGCAGGGGTACGGGTTCCCGCCGCAGGGTGAGAACCCGTACGCGCAGCAGCCCGGGTACCCGCCGCAGCCGCCGACCGTGCCGCAGCAGTGGCCGGCCGGTCCGGGCGGTTCGGCCGGCCAGGGCGGCCCCGGTCCGGGTGCTGCATCGGCGAAGAAGAACAAGCTGATCGTGCTGGTCGCCGCCGCCGCGGCGACCGTCCTGGCCCTCGGGGGCGTCGGTTACGTGGCCTTCTCCGGCGGCGACGGGGATCCGGAGCCGGTCGCACAGCAGCCCGCCGACGCCAAGCCCTCCAGCACCCCTCCGGTGGACAAGGGCGACGGCAACGGGGACGGCGGCGCCGGTCCGCAGACGGACCTCAACGCCGGCCGCAAGCAGGGCGAGGACAAGGCCCTCTGGCTCAAGACCACCAAGATCGACGGCCCCGGCATGGGCGTCGACGCCGCCGGCCAGTGGGTCATCGGCGACACCGTGGTCAAGAGCCTCTGGAGGAACCTCACCGGCTACTCGGTCACCGACGGCAAGGAGAAGTGGACACTCCCCTTCCCCGCACAGATCTGCTCCGTCGCCCCGCAGACCACGGCCGAGGGCAGGACCCTCGTCATGTACCGCGACGGCGAGGGGGAGAACACCTCCTGCAACCAGCTGCGCGTGGTCGACCTCAAGACGGGCAAGGAGGTCTGGTCGAAGCAGGTGCCCAGCGAGGGGGTCTTCGACATCTTCACCAGCCCCACCCTGTCCATGACCGGGGACACCGTCACCGTCAGCCGCGGAGGCACCGCCAGCGCCTTCAAGATCAGCAACGGTGACAAGCTCTTCGCGAACCCCCTGGGCGACGGCTGCAACCCGGACTCCTACGAGGCCGGCAACGGAAAGATGATCGCCCTCGCCACCTGCTCGGACGAGGACTCCACCGCAGAGGTCCACGGCATCGACCCCGTCACCGGCGCGAAGGGCTGGGCCTACCGGCTCCCCGCGAAGTTCAAGGTCACCAGCATCTACTCGGTGAACCCGACCGTCATCGACATCGGCAACGAGCAGACGAAGCAGCGCTCCATCGTGGTCCTGGGGCCCGACGGGAAGCAGACCGCCACCCTCGCCGGCGAGGGCAGCTTCGCCGTCGGCTGCGGCGACACCGGCCTCTTCCGGTCGCTGGCGACCTGCCCCTCGGCCGTCGTCGACGCGAACACCCTCTACCTGCCCACCGCGGCGGGGACCGGCAAGGCCAACGAGATCGTCGCCTTCGACCTGGCCACCGGCAAGGACAAGTGGCGGGTCCCGGCCGGGGACAAGCGCACGCTCACTCCGCTCAAGGCCGTGAACGGGCAGCTGATCGCCTACCGGAAGGCCGAGGAGGAGCAGGGCGGCGAGGTCCTGTCCATCCCGGCCGCCGGCGGCACCCCGACCGCCCTCCTGCGCCACCCCTCGGGCGCCGCGGCCCCGATCGAGAGGACCTTCACCCTCCCGGAGCTGGACTACGTGGACGGACGGTTCTTCATCTCCTCCACCCACCTGCGGGCCCAGGGCCAGGACGAGAAGCTCCTGATGGTCTTCGGCAAGTGAGCACGAGCCCGGGCCCGCGCAGGGCTCCGCGAACTCCGTCCGGACCGCGAGGATTTGGCGACGCGCCGGGGCGAGACGGCCGAGGAGGCTTGGATTTCGACGGACTTCGGGGGCAACTGGCCGGATAACGGCGGCGTCACGGGCCGGTCCTCCCTTGGGAACAGGGGGTGGACCGGCCCGATGTATGGGCGCTGTCAGTGATAGAAAGGTCATTCTCCCCGACCTTCCCGATGCCGAAAGCGTGCGCTGATGACCGAGCTGCCCCAGCCGCCGAACCAGCCGCCGGCGCCTTCCGGTTACGGGCACCTGCCCGGTCCGCCGCAGCAGGGGTACGGGTTCCCGCCGCAGGGCGAGAACCCGTACGCGCAGCAGCCCGCGTACCCGCCGCAGCCGCCGACCGTGGCGCAGCAGCGGCCGGCGGGCCCGGGCGGCCCCGGTTCCGGTTCGGGCCCGGCGTCGTCGAAGAAGAACAAGCCGATCGTGCTGGTCGCCGCTGCGGTGGCCGCCGCGCTGGTCCTCGGGGGCGTCGGCTACGCGGCCTTCTCCGGCGACGACGGGGACCCGGAGCCGGTCGCACAGCAGCCCGCCGACGCTGAGCCCTCCGGTTCTCCTTCGGTGGACAAGGGCGACGGCAAGGGTGACCACGAAGACCTGAAGGCGGACTTCAACGCCGGCCGCAAGCAGGGCGAGGACAAGGTCCTCTGGCTCAAGACCATCAAGGTCAACGGCCCCGGCGCCGGGGTGTTCAGCAAGGGCCACTGGATCTTCGGCGACACCATCGCCAAGCCCGTCGGCAAGACGATCACCGGCTACGCGGTCGCCGACGGCAAGGAGAAGTGGACGATCAACTTCCCTGGCCAGATCTGCGGTACGACGAACGGCAAGACCACCGACGACGGCAAGGCCGTCTTCATGTACCGCAACGGCGACTCGGACGACGCCGACTGCAACCAGATCCAAATGATCGACCTCAAGGCGGGCAAGGCGGGCTGGTCGAAGCAAGTGTCCAAGGAGAGCACCTTCGACGTGTTCCTCGACGCCGAACTGGCCCTGACCGGGGACACCGTCACGGTCAACCGGCTCACCCGCGCCACCGCCTTCCGGGTCAGCACCGGCGACCAGCTCTTCGCCAGCCCGGCCGAGGGTTGCATACCCGGCCGCTACGCCGCCGGCAGCGGCAAGCTGCTCGGCATCGCCACCTGCTTCGACGCCGACGCGACCGTCGAGATCCAGGACGCCGACCCGGTCACCGGCAAGAAGAACTGGACCCACCGCCTGCCCAAGGGCTGGAGGGTCAACCGGGTCTACTCCCTCGACCCGATCGTCCTCCACATCGAGGACGAGTCCACGAACGAGCGGCCCATCGTCGTCCTCGGCCCCGACGGCCAGAAGCGCGCCACGCTCTCCGCCGAGGGCAAGTTCTCGATCCATTGCAGCTCTGCCCACGACGACACCCTGCAGGGCTGCGCCACCGCCGTCGCCGACGCGGGCACCCTTTACCTGCCCACCACGGTCGACCTCGGCGAGGCCAACGAGATCGTCGCCTTCGACCTGACCACCGGCAAGGCCAAGTGGCGCGTCCCGGCGGGCAAAGCACGCACCATCGTCCCGCTCAAAGCTGCGAACGGGCAGCTGATCGCCTACCGGAAGGCCGAGATGGACCAGGGCGGTGAGGTCCTCTCGATCCCGGCCGCCGGTGGCACCCCGACCACGCTCCTGCGCCACCCGTCGGGCCCCTCCGCCCCGGTCGAGAGCACTTTCTTTTCCCCGAAGGTCGACTACGTGGACGGGCGTTTCTTCATCTCCACGTACCGACTGTTGGCCCAGGACACGGAGGAGAAGCTCCTGATGGCCTTCGGTAAGTGAGAACGCGTCCGAGCAGCCGCCCACCGAAAGGCAAACAGCAACCGATGAGCATCCCGCCGCCCCCCAGCCAGCCGCCGTCCGGCGGCTTCGGCGCGCCCGTGCCGCCGTCCGGCCCGGCCGCGCCGCAGGCCGGGCCCCCGCAGCAGCAACCGCCGGCCGCGTACGGGTACCCGCAGACCGGACCCGGCTACGGCTACCCGGAGACCGGGCCCGGCTACGGCTACCCGCAGCAGCCCGGCACCCCGTCGCCCTACGGGGCCCCCGGCGCCCCCGTGCCCGCCCCGCACCCCCCGGCCCCGGCCGCCGGCAACGCCAAGCGCACCCAGCTGACGATCGTCGGCGCGGCCGTCCTGGCCATCGCCCTCATCGTCGGCGGCGGCCTCTGGTACACCTCCGGCGACGGCGGCGGCAACGAGGCCGACGGCAACCCGAGCGCCTCCCCGGGCAACGACAAGCCCCAGGACTACGTGCCCGGCACCGAGAAGGTGCCCGGCAACCCGAAGTCGAAGCCGCTGCTCAACCTGCCGAGCCCGGTCCCGACCGACGTCGCCTCCGTCGCCGGCTCCTGGCTGACCGACTCCACCTACGTCAAGACCGATCTGGCGAAGGTCGTCGGCTACAACCTCGTCGACGGCGGCAAGAAGTGGGAGCTGCCCTTCCCCGGCGAAGTCTGCGGCGCGACCAAGCACGTCAGCGAGAACAAGACCGCCGTCATCTTCAAGCCCACCCAGCCGACGCCCGAGAACAGGGCCGTCCCGTGTTCCGAGGTCGGTGTCATCGACCTGGAGAGCGGCAAGCTCGTCTGGTCCGGCAACGCCAAGAGCGCCACCGGCGGCGACAGGCCCGTCGCGTTCTCCGCCGTCACCCTCAGCGGCAAGACGGTCGCCGCGGCCGGCGTCTCCGGGGGCGGCGCCGCCTGGAGCCTCACCGACGGCAAGTCCCTGTGGCTGCCCAAGGTCGACGCAGAAGGCTGCCGCGACGTCGGCTACGGCGGCGGCGAGGCCCTCGCCGCCATCCGCAAGTGCGGCCAGAGCCCCAACTACACGCTGTACGGGCAGCTCCTCGACCCGACCACCGGCGCGCCCACGGCCTCGTACAAGCTCTCCCAGGGCATCGAGGACGCGAACATCGTCGCCACCAAGCCCCTGATCGTGGCCGCCAACGTCGGCAAGACCGCGAAGAACGGCGCGGGCGTCAGCGACCTCTTCGTCCTCGACCCCAAGGGCGAGCTGAAGGCCCGCATCCCGCTCGCCTCCGGAGACTTCGGCGCCAAGTGCGGATCCGAGGTCGAGGAGTGCTCGAACATGGTGGTCGGCAACGGCAAGCTCTACCTGCCGTCGTACGAGCACCAGGGCCAGGTCTCCGGCGGCCGTACCAACGAACTGCTCTCCTTCGACCTGGAGACCGGCAAGCAGACCACCGACCGTGCCGACGCGGGCGAGCGGTTCACGATGTCCCCGCTGCGCATGGACGGGTCGAACATCATCGCCTACAAGTTCCCCCCGTACGACAAGGGCGGTCAGATCGTCAGCATCGACGGCAGGACGATGAAGGAGACCGTCCTCATGGTGAACCCGGAGGACAAGGCGAACCACCGAATCGAGACCAGCTTCTCGTTCGACCACTCCGAGTACCGCTTCCGCAACGGCAAGTTCTTCATCTCGCGCACGATCGCCTCCAAGCCGTGGGGGGAGAGCGCCGACCAGGACTACCTCTTCGCCTCCTACAGCGCGAGCTGACCGGGCCGCGCCGATCCCGCACGACAGCGCCGGAAGCCCCCGAACGGTCCGCACCGATCGGGGGCTTCTGCGCGGTATCCCCCTCGCACCGTCGAACAAGCGTGTAGCTTGCCGGGTCAGAAGGGTGGGGGGTGCTTCCTCAATGGGCGTACGGGTCGTCGTGGTCGACGAGCACCGGCTGCTGGCCGAGGCGCTCGCCTCTGCCCTGAAGCTGCGCGGGCACCGGGTACTGGCAGCCGCGGCGCCGACGGCGGGCGCCGCCGAGCTGGTCATCAGCCGCGCTCCGGAGGTCTGCCTGCTCGGCACCGCCACCCCCGCCGAGCCCGGGGTCTTCGAGCCCGTCGTCCGCATCAAGCGGGAGCGCCCGCAGATCGCCGTGGTCGTGCTCGGCCCGGTGCCCAGCCCGCGCGGGATCGCGGCCGCCTTTGCCGCCGGCGCCTCGGGGTACGTACGGCAGGACGAGCGCATCGAGGGCGTGGAGCGGGCGCTGGCCAAGGCCAGGGCGGGGGAGGTGGCGATCGCCCCGCAACTGTTGCAGGGGGCCTTCGCCGAGCTCCTGAACCCCGCCGCCCAGCCCGACGACGAGGGGAGCCGGCTGCTGCGGCTGCTCACCCCGCGCGAGGTGGAGGTGCTCGTCCGGGTCGCCGAGGGCGAGGACACCCGGCTGATCGCCGCGGGCATGGAGATCGCCCCGAGCACCGCCCGTACGCACGTGCAGCGGGTGCTGATGAAGCTGGGTGTGGGATCCAGGCTGGAGGCGGCCGCGCTGGCCGCCCGCACCGGTCTGCTGGACCGGGCGCTGCCCACGCCGCCGTCCGCCGCCGCGCGCGGCTGACGCACGGGCCGGGGCGGGGCCGGCCCCCGATTTCCCCGTGGGCGCGGAATCGGGTAAGCCAGTGTCCAAGCACGCGCACGTACCCGCGCGTGCTCCCGCGCGAGAGGCAGTAGGCGAGTGAGCAAGTACCTGGTAACCGGTGGCGCCGGATACGTCGGCAGCGTGGTCGCGGCCCACCTTCTGGAGGCCGGCCACGAGGTCACCGTCCTCGACGACCTGAGCACGGGCTTCCGCGCGGGGGTCCCGGAGGGCGCCACCTTCATCGAGGGCCGCATCCAGGACGCGGCCCGGTACGTGGACGGCTCCTTCGAGGCGGTGCTGCACTTCGCGGCCTCCTCGCAGGTCGGCGAGTCCGTGGTGAACCCGGGCAAGTACTGGGAGAACAACGTCGGCGGGACGCTGGCCCTGCTGGCCGCGATGCGCGGGGCGGGCGTGCGCAAGCTGGTGTTCTCCTCCACCGCCGCCACCTACGGGGAGCCGACGGAGGGCCTGCTGACGGAGGCCTCGGTGACCGCACCGACCAATCCGTACGGTGCCTCGAAGCTGGCCGTCGACCACATGATCGCGGGGGAGTGCGTGGCGCACGGCCTGGCCGCGGTGTCGCTGCGCTACTTCAACGTGGCCGGCGCCTACGGGCAGTTCGGTGAGCGCCACACCCCCGAGACGCACCTGATCCCGCTGGTCCTCCAGGTCGCCCTGGGCGAGCGGGAGTCGATCTCGGTGTTCGGCGAGGACTACCCGACCCCGGACGGCACCTGCGTGCGCGACTACATCCACGTCGCCGACCTCGCGGAGGCCCACCTGGCCGCCCTGCGGGCCGCCACCGGCGGGGAGCACCTGATCTGCAACCTGGGCAACGGCAACGGGTTCTCGGTCCGCGAGGTCGTCGAGACCGTCCGCAAGGTCACCGGCCGGGAGATCCCCGAGGTGGTCGCCCCGCGCCGGGCCGGCGACCCGGCGATGCTCGTCGCCTCCGCGCGCACGGCCCACGAGCGCCTCGGCTGGACCCCGAGCCGCTCGGACCTCACGGGGATCATCACGGACGCGTGGAACTTCGCGCGTACGCACACCTCCTGAACCTCCTCAACCCCCTGACCTCCCGGAGCTCCGGTATCCGTCCGGACCTCCCCTGGTCCTGTGCGCCCCCCGCACCCCGATCGGTGCGGGGGGCGTGTGCGTGTCGGGTGCGCGCTGCGGACGAGCGCTGTGCGCGGGCGCCCGGCGTGCACACGCCGGGTGAAATACCCCCCGTGCAACTGCCCGCGGCACACGCCCGTACCGAGGCCGTCATCAAGACCTTCGGCACGGTTGATTTCCAGCCATCATGGAGGTGGTTCGGAACGCCCGCGCCGGAAAATCCCCGGGAAAACTTCTGCTATTCGGCCAACCGTCGGACGCCCCCGGCCCTACGCTGATGCGTGACACCGGTGGGGGCCGGTGTTGATTCAGGGGTCGAGACAAGTCGGGTACGTCGTCCGGTCCGGGGTAGTGCAGATATGTCACGGCGGCGGCCGGGGCAGCTGCGGATCACCCGGTCCGGGCGCCGTACCCGCCGTCGTCCGTTCCCCTACCCTTGGGGGTTTTGTGGTTCGTATCCGGGTTCTCGTCGTCGACGATCACCGCATCTTCGCCGAATCGCTCGCAGCCGCGCTCGCGGCCGAGCCGGACGTGGACGTGTCCGCGGCCGGCAGCGGCCCCGCCGCGCTGCGCTGCCTCGAACGGGCGGCGGCCGAGGGCCGCCGCTTCGACGTCCTGCTGGTCGACGCCGATCTCGGCGCGGTCCCGGGGGCCGTGCCCGCCCAGCGGGAGTCCGGCTCCGGGCCACCGATGCCGCCCGCCTCGGACGGGATCGCGCTGGTCGCAGGGGTGCGGGTGTCCCACCCCGGGGTCCGCACCGTCGTGCTCGCCGAGCGCGACGACCCCCGCCGGGCCGCCCTCGCGCTCCAGGCGGGAGCCTCCGGCTGGGTGGCGAAGGACTGTTCGCTCTCCCGGCTGCTGGCCGTGATCCGCGGGGTCCTTCGCGAGGAGACCCATCTGCCCCCCGCACTGCTCACCGGGGTGCTCCGGGAACTGACCGCGGCGCGCAAGCACCGTACGGACAGCGAGCGGCTGGTGGAATCGCTGACCCCGCGGGAACACGAGGTGCTGCGCTGCATGGTGGCGGGGCTGGGCCGCAAGGACGTGGCGGCGCGGTTGTTCCTGTCCCCGCACACGGTCCGCACCCACATGCAGAACGTGCTGGGCAAGCTCGGGGTGCACTCCACGCTGGCCGCCGTGGCACTGGCCCGACGGGCCGGCGTCCGGCCGGCCGACCTAGCCGGGGATGTTGTCGAACGGAGCGGTCAACTGGCGTAGCAGCCCGGCGAGGTTGCCGCGCTGACCCTGCGAGAGCTGGGCCAGGATCGCCCGTTCCTGGGCCAGCAGCCCGGCGAGGGCCTGGTCGGCGCGGTCCCGGCCCTCGGGGGTGAGCCGCACCAGGACCCCCCGGCGGTCGCTGGGGTCCGGGAGGCGTTCGACGAGGCCCTTCTTGGCCAGCCGGTCGATGCGGTTGGTCATGGTGCCGGAAGTGACCAGGGTCTGGGTCAACAGCTGGCCGGGGGAGAGCTGGTAGGGCGCGCCGGCGCGGCGCAGCGACGTCAGGACGTCGAACTCCCAGGGCTCCAGGCCGTGCTCGGAGAAGGCCAGCCTGCGGGCCCGGTCGAGATGGCGCGCGAGCCTGCTGACGCGGCTCAGCACCTCGAGCGGTTCCACGTCGAGGTCAGGGCGCTCCCGCCGCCATGCCGCCACCAGTCGGTCGACCTCGTCCTCCATGCCGATCAGTGTAAGGGGTCTGTCGATGTGAAGTCTCTTCATGTCGAGCATCTCGATCACGAGTATCTTGACATCGAGATATAAATGGAGCGAGCATGGGGCATGGAGGGGGCCGGAACGGATTCCGCTTCCGATCGCCCCGCCAGCAGGGAGGCTCGAACATGTATTCCGATACCGCGCGCGCCGGGACCCCCACGTCCACCGCGCCCTCCGCCCCCACCTGGGACCCCCAGCAGTACCTCCGGCACTCGGGCCACCGCACACGGCCCTTCCTCGACCTGCTCACCCGCATACCCGAGCTCCCCCAGCGCCCCGCCCGCATCGCCGACCTCGGCTGCGGCCCCGGCAACGTCACCACCCTCCTCGCCGAGCGCTGGCCCGAGGCCCGCATCACCGGCTTCGACCTCTCCCCGGAGATGCTCCACCTGGCCACCGCGGAGCACGCCGGGCCCACCCCCGGCGGCGGCGACCTCGACTTCCGCCACGGGGACCTCGCCAGCTGGCTCCCCGAGGAGCCTTACGACCTGATCGTCTCCAACGCCGCCCTGCAGTGGGTCCCGGGCCACCCCGGCTCCTTCGGCGCCTGGATCAACGGCCTGCGCCCCGGCGGCACCTTTGCCTTCCAGATCCCCGGCAACTTCACGGCCCCCAGCCACGCCCTGCTCGCGCAGCAGTGCGACACCCCGCGCTGGCGGGCCCGGCTCGCCGGTCACGGCGCCCGCTACATCCATCTCCTCGAACCCGCCGAATACCTCGCTCGGTTCACCGAGCTCGGCTGCGCCGCCGACATCTGGGAGACCACCTACTACCAACTGCTCCAGGGCCCCGACCCCGTGCTCGACTGGGTCAAGGGCACCGCCCTGCGGCCCGTCCTCACCGCCCTCGGCGACGACCGCGACGCCGTGGACGCCTTCCTCACCGAATACCGTGACCGGCTGCGCGCGGCCTATCCGACGGGCCCGCGCGGCACCGTCTTCCCCTTCCGCCGCATCTTCGCCGTGGCCCGCAAGGAGGCATGACCATGTTGACCGCAGTCGACCACGTGCAACTCGCCGCGCCGCCGGACTCGGAGGACCGGCTCCGCGCGTACTACACGGACGTCCTCGGCATGACCGAGATCCCCAAGCCGCCGGTCCTCGCCGCCCGTGGGGGGTGCTGGTTCGCCGCCGGGCCCGTCCAGCTGCACCTCGGCGTGGAGGAAGACTTCCGACCCGCCCGCAAGGCCCACCCGGGGCTACGGGTGACCGACATCGAGGCGTACGCGATCAGACTGCAGGAGCGGGGGGCCGAGGTGGTCTGGGACGACGACCTACCGGGCCACCGCCGCTTCTATTCCGAGGACCCCGTCGGCAACCGGCTCGAATTCCTGGAACGGCACCACCCGGAACCGGCAGCGCCGGAGCCCTGCGCATAAGACGCACCGCACGACGGCGCCCCGCCACCGGATCTCCGGTGACGGGGCGCCGTCGAGTCGTCGTGTCGTACGTGACGGGCTCAGTTCTTGCGCCGGCCCACCAGCTGCGGCTTCGACTCCAGCCCGTCCAACCCGTGCCAGGCCAGGTTCACCAGGTGCGCCGCCACCTCCGCCTTCTTGGGCTTGCGCACGTCCAACCACCACTGCCCGGTCAACGCCACCATCCCGACCAGCGCCTGCGCGTACAGCGGGGCCAGCTTGGGGTCAAAGCCCCGCGCCTTGAACTCCAGCCCCAGGATGTCCTCGACCTGCGTGGCGATGTCACTGATCAGCGAGGCGAAGGTGCCGGTCGACTGGGCGACCGGGGAATCCCGCACGAGGATCCGGAAACCGTCCGTGTACGACTCGATGTAGTCCAGCAGCGCGAACGCCGCCTGCTCCAGCAGCTCCCGCGGGTGCCCGGCCGTCAGCGCGCCCGTCACCCCGTCCAGCAGCTGGCGCATCTCCCGGTCCACGACGACCGCGTACAGGCCCTCCTTGCCGCCGAAGTGCTCGTACACCACCGGCTTGGACACCCCGGCCTTCGCCGCGATCTCCTCCACCGAGGTGCCCTCGAAGCCCTTCTCCGCGAACAGCGTCCGGCCGATGTCCAGCAGCTGTTGACGCCGCTCCGCGCCCGTCATCCGGACCCGGCGGCCGCGCCTGGGCTTGTCACTGCTGGAGTTGCTGCCGTCGATCGCCACGCCCCCCATCATGCCGCGTTCGACTCGTTTTCCCTGCGCCGGGCGTCGATGCGGGTCGCCGACGGCCAGCGGACGTCCGTCGCCCAGCCCAACTGCTCGAACCAGCGGATCAGCCGCGCGCTGGAGTCGACCTGACCGCGCAGCACGCCGTGCCGCGCCGACGTCGGGTCCGCGTGGTGCAGGTTGTGCCAGGACTCCCCGCAGGACAGCACCGCCAGCCACCAGACGTTGCCACTGCGGTCACGGGACTTGAACGGCCGCTTGCCCACCGCGTGGCAGATCGAGTTGATCGACCACGTCACGTGGTGCAGCAGCGCGACCCGCACCAGGGAGCCCCAGAAGAACGCCGTGAACGCACCCCACCAGGACATCGTCACCAGACCGCCCACCAGCGGCGGGATCGCCAGCGAGAACATCGTCCAGAAGATGAAGTCCCGCGAGATCCGGCGGATCGCCGGGTCCTTGATCAGGTCCGGGGCGTACTTCTGCTGATCGGTCTGCTCCTCGTCGAATAGCCAGCCGATGTGCGCCCACCACAGCCCCTTCATCAGCGCCGGCAGCGTCTCCCCGAACCGCCAGGGCGAATGCGGGTCACCCTCGTGGTCCGAGAACTTGTGGTGCTTGCGGTGGTCCGCCACCCAACGCACCAGCGGCCCCTCCACCGCCATCGACCCCATCACGGCGAGCGCGATCCGCAGCGGCCGCTTCGCCTTGAAGGAACCGTGCGTGAAGTAGCGGTGGAAACCGATGGTGATCCCGTGGCAGGCCAGGAAGTACATGAAGACCATCAGACCGAGGTCCAGCCAGCTCACCCCCCAGCCCCAGGCCAGCGGCACCGCCGCCAGCAGGGCCACGAAGGGCACGGCGATGAACAGCAGCAGGGCGATCTGCTCGATGGACCGCTTGTTCTCGCCGCCCAGCGTCGCGGACGGCTCGGACGTGTCGGAGGGCGCGGAGCCGCCCTCGATCAGATCGGGACTGGTGGTCATGGGTGTCCCCTGGGGGGTGAGAGAAGTCGGCGGGCTCCCCGGCTACGAACCCTACGGACCCGTAACCTACGGCATCGTAAGTATGGCAAAACCGGGTACGCAGGCAAGAGGGGCAGCGCCGGGAGGAGGAGCGCGCGCGAGGTGTTCACGCGCCGCCTGATGAGACGTTTGCCCAGGCACACGCCTCGGCCACCTATCCTGGGTCCCGTCGGACAGCGCGGTCCGCACGGGCAGCCCGAGCTGCACATCAGGAGCGGAGATCCCGCCCCCCGGACCGAGTCCGGGACGGCATCACCGCACGCCGCCGGGAGCCCACCGCCCAGTAGCGCTCGAACACTGCAAGGAGCCGCACCTGTGAGCAGTGCTGACCAGGCCCCCCAGGGCCAGGCCCCCGTCACCCCGGCCGCCACCGCCAACGCGGAACTGCGCGCGGACATCCGCCGCCTCGGCGACCTCCTCGGGGAAACCCTCGTACGCCAGGAGGGCCAGGACCTCCTCGACCTCGTCGAGCGCGTCCGCGCCCTCACCCGCACCGACGGCGAGGCCGCCGCCGCCCTGCTCGGCGACACCGACCTGGAGACCGCCGCCAAGCTCGTGCGCGCCTTCTCCACCTACTTCCACCTCGCCAACGTCACCGAACAGGTGCACCGCGGCAAGGAACTGCGCGCCCACCGTGCCGCCGAGGGCGGGCTCCTCGCCCGCACCGCCGACATGCTGAAGGACGCCGACCCCGAACACCTGCGCGAGACGGTCAAGAACCTCAACGTCCGCCCCGTCTTCACCGCACACCCCACCGAGGCGGCCCGCCGCAGCGTCCTCAACAAGCTGCGCCGCATCGCCACCCTGCTGGAGGAGCCCGTCACCGGCGCCGGCGACCGCCGCCGCCACGACCTGCGCCTCGCCGAGAACATCGACCTCGTCTGGCAGACCGACGAACTGCGCGTCGTGCGCCCCGAGCCCGCCGACGAGGCCCGCAACGCCATCTACTACCTCGACGAGCTCCACGCAGGCGCCGTCGGCGACGTCCTGGAAGACCTCGCCGCCGAGCTCCAGCGCGTCGGCGTGGAGATCCCCGCCGGCACCCGCCCGCTGACCTTCGGCACCTGGATCGGCGGCGACCGCGACGGCAACCCCAACGTCACCCCCGACGTCACCCGCGACGTGCTGATCCTCCAGCACGAGCACGGCATCACCGACGCCCTGGAACTCGTCGACTTCCTGCGCGGACTCCTCTCCAACTCCATCCGCTACACCGGAGCCACCGAGGAACTCCTCGCCTCCCTCCAGGCCGACCTGGAACGCCTCCCCGAGATCAGCCCCCGCTACAAGCGGCTGAACGCCGAAGAGCCGTACCGCCTCAAGGCCACCTGCATCCGGCAGAAGCTCCTCAACACCCGCGAGCGCCTCGCCAAGGGCATCCCCCATGAGGAGGGCCGCGACTACCTCGGCACCGCCGAGCTCCTCACCGACCTCACCCTCATCCAGACCTCCCTGCGCGAACACCGCGGCGCGCTCTTCGCCGACGGCCGCATGGACCGCACCATCCGCACCCTGGCCGCCTTCGGTCTCCAGCTCGCCACCATGGACGTCCGCGAGCACGCCGACGCCCACCACCACGCCCTCGGCCAGCTCTTCGACCGCCTCGGCGAGGAATCCTGGCGCTACGCCGACATGCCGCGCGAGTACCGGCAGAAGCTCCTCGCCAAGGAACTGCGCTCCCGCCGCCCGCTCGCCCCCACCCCGGCCCCGCTCGACGCCGCCGGAGCCAAGACCCTCGGCGTCTTCGGCGCCATCAAGGACGCCTTCGAGAAGTTCGGCCCCGAAGTCATCGAGTCCTACATCATCTCGATGTGCCAGGGCGCCGACGACGTCTTCGCCGCCGCCGTCCTCGCCCGCGAGGCCGGCCTCATCGACCTCCACACCGGCTGGGCCAAGATCGGCATCGTCCCGCTCCTGGAGACCACCGACGAGCTGCGCGCCGCCGACGTCATCCTCGACGAGATGCTCGCCGACCCCTCCTACCGGCGCCTCGTCTCCCTGCGCGGCGACGTCCAGGAGGTCATGCTCGGCTACTCCGACTCCTCCAAGTTCGGCGGCATCACCACCTCCCAGTGGGAGATCCACCGCGCCCAGCGCAGGCTGCGCGACGTCGCCCACCGCTACGGCGTGCGCCTGCGCCTCTTCCACGGCCGCGGCGGCACCGTCGGCCGCGGCGGCGGCCCCTCCCACGACGCGATCCTCGCCCAGCCCTGGGGCACCCTCGAAGGCGAGATCAAGGTCACCGAGCAGGGCGAAGTCATCTCCGACAAGTACCTGGTCCCCTCACTGGCCCGGGAGAACCTCGAACTGACCGTCGCCGCCACCCTGCAGGCCTCCGCCCTGCACACCGCGCCCCGCCAGTCCGACGAGGCCCTCACCCGCTGGGACGCGGCCATGGACGTCGTCTCCGACGCCGCACACGCCGCGTACCGCGAGCTCGTCGAGGACCCCGATCTGCCCGCGTACTTCTTCGCCGCGACCCCCGTCGACCAGCTCGCCGACCTCCACCTGGGCTCCCGACCCTCCCGCCGCCCCGACTCCGGCGCCGGCCTCGACGGCCTGCGCGCCATCCCGTGGGTCTTCGGCTGGACCCAGTCCCGCCAGATCGTCCCCGGCTGGTACGGGGTCGGCTCCGGCCTCAAGGCCCTGCGCGAGGCCGGCCAGGACGACGTCCTCGCCGAGATGGGCGGACGCTGGCACTTCTTCCGCAACTTCCTGTCCAACGTCGAGATGACACTGGCCAAGACCGACCTGCGGATCGCCCGCCACTACGTCGACACCCTCGTGCCCGACCACCTCAAGCACGTCTTCGCCCGCATCGAGGCCGAGCACGAACTCACCGTCCGCGAGGTCCTGCGCATCACCGGCGCCGAAGAGCTCCTCGGCTCGAACCCGGTGCTCCAGCAGACCTTCGCCGTACGCGACGCCTACCTGGACCCCATCTCCTACCTCCAGGTCTCCCTGCTGGCCCGCCAGCGCGCGGCCGCCGCCCGCGGCGAGGAGCCCGACCCGCTGCTCGCCCGCGCCCTGCTGCTCACGGTCAACGGCGTCGCCGCGGGCCTGCGCAACACCGGCTGACGTCGCGCGCCGGTATCCGTGTCCGTCACCCTTTGTGATGACGGACACGGATACCGGGCGCTACCGTGGACGTCCAGGACCACAATCCCGTCCATGGGAGCAACCATGACTGCCGAGCCCGTACACGACTGGTCGAGGCCGCCGTTGGACGGGTACACGGTGGACGACCTGCTGACGCTGCCGGACCTCCCGCGACACACCGAGCTGATCGACGGGAGCCTGGTCTTCGTGAGTCCGCAACGCTTCATCCACTCAGATCTGATCGACTTCCTCGTCACCAGGCTGCGACTGACCGCCCCCCGGCACACGAGGGTCGCGCGCGAGATGACTGTGGTGATCGACAAGCGCAACGGGCCCGAACCAGACATCTCAGTCGTGCGGCGAGAAGCCTGCACGAGCCCCATGCAGACCCACTTCTATGCCGCCGATGTCCTGCTCGCAGTGGAGGTGGTCTCGCCCGAGTCCGAGGCCCGGGACACCAAAGCGAAGCTGCACAAGTACGCCGCTGCAGGTATCCCGAACTACTGGATCGTCAAGATCGAGGGCGACGAAGTCATCGAACCGGTCGTGTACCTCTACGAGCTGGACCCCCACACACGTGCCTACGTCTGCCAGGGGATCCACACCAAGCCGTTCAGCGTCGACCGGCCCTTCGCCGCCGAAATCGACTTCGACGGGCTCGACGAGATGTAGCGGTGGTCAGGAGTTGTACGCCGACTGGGCCCGCTCCAGGCCCTCCTGGACCAGGCACTCCACCGAGTCCGCCGCCCGGTCCACGAACCAGTCCAGCTCCTTGCGCTCCGTGGAGGAGAAGTCCTTCAGCACGAAGTCCGCGACCTGCATCCGGCCCGGCGGCCGCCCGATCCCGCACCGCACCCGGTGGTAGTCGGGGCCCATCGACTTGGTCATCGACTTCAGGCCGTTGTGCCCGTTGTCCCCGCCGCCCAGCTTCAGCCGCAGCGTCGGGTAGTCGATGTCCAGCTCGTCGTGGACCGCCACGATCCGCTCCAGCGGCACCTTGTAGAAGTCGCGCAGCGCCGTCACCGGGCCGCCGGACAGGTTCATGTACGTCATCGGTTTGGCCAGCACCACCCGGCGGTTGGCCGGTCCCGGCGGACCCATGCGGCCCTCGACCACCTGGGCCCGGGCCTTGTGCGCCTTGAACTTCCCGCCGATCCGCTCCGCCAGCAGATCGGCCACCATGAAACCGATGTTGTGGCGGTTGCCCGCGTACTCCGGTCCCGGGTTCCCCAGGCCCACGATCAGCCAGGGCGCCGCGTCGTCCGACATCAAAAGCTCCTCGGTTCCTCTACGAAGACGACCGCCGTCCCGCTCCAGTGGAGCCGGACGGCGGTCGATCAGCAACTGCTGAGGGGGTGGGGCGAGGCTCAGGCCTCGGTGCCCTCGGCGGCCGGCTCCTCGGCCTGCGGGGCGACGACCTGCAGGACGGCGATGTCGCCGTCGACGGCCAGGGTGGTGCCGGCCGGCAGGACCAGGTCGGAGGCGTGGATGGTGGCGCCGGCCTCGAGGCCCTCGATCGAGACGGTGACCTCGGTCGGGATGTGGGTGGCCTCGGCCTCGACGGAGATGGTGTTCTGCAGGGTCTCCAGCAGGTTGCCACCGGCGGCCAGGTCGCCCTCGGTCACGATCGCGACGTCGACGGTGACCTTCTCGCCCTTCTTGACGATCAGGAAGTCGACGTGGGAGATGGAGCGCTTCAGCGGGTGCTTCTGCACGGCCTTCGGGATGACCAGCTCGGTGCCGTCGCCCGCGATGTCCAGGGAGATCAGGACGTTCGGGGTGCGCAGCGCCAGCAGCAGGCCGTGGCCCTCGACGTTGACGTGCTTCGGGTCGTTGCCGTGACCGTAGATGACGGCGGGAACCAGGGCGTCGCGACGGGCCTGGCGGGCAGAGCCCTTGCCGAAGGTGTCACGGAGCTGGGCGGAAAGCTTGACCTCGGACATGCTCACTCCTCGTGGGGTGACGGAAATGGACGGACGTCACCCGGCCGGAACGGCCTGCTACGAAGAGCGCGTCGATAACGGAGCATCCGTACCGGAAAACAGGTACGGCCTCCCTCGCCGAGCAACTCATGGAGTGTACCCGGCGGGGAAGGCCGCACCAAAAGGATCTACCGCACAGCGGTCACCTCAGGCCCTACTGCTGCTCCTCGAAGAGGCTGGTGACCGAGCCGTCCTCGAAGACCTCGCGCACGGCACGCGCGATCATCGGGGCGATCGACAGCACCGTGATCTTGTCGAGCTCCAGGTCGGAGGGGTCCGGCAGGGTGTTCGTGAAGACGAACTCGCTGACCTTGGAGTTCTTCAGGCGGTCGGCCGCCGGGCCCGACAGGATGCCGTGCGTGGCCGTCACGATGACGTCCTCGGCGCCGTGCGCGAACAGCGCCTCGGCCGCGGCGCAGATGGTGCCACCGGTGTCGATCATGTCGTCGACCAGGACGCAGACGCGGCCCTTGACCTCGCCGACGACCTCGTGGACGGTCACCTGGTTGGCGACGTCCTTGTCACGGCGCTTGTGCACGATCGCCAGCGGCGCGTCCAGCCGGTCGCACCAGCGGTCGGCCACGCGCACACGGCCGGCGTCCGGGGACACGATCGTGAGCTTCGTACGGTCCACCTTGGCGCCGACGTAGTCCGCGAGGACGTTCAGGGCCGAAAGGTGGTCCACCGGGCCGTCGAAGAAGCCCTGGATCTGGTCCGTGTGCAGGTCGACCGTGAGGATGCGGTCCGCACCCGCGGTCTTCAGCAGATCGGCGACCAGACGGGCCGAGATCGGCTCGCGGCCCTTGTGCTTCTTGTCCTGGCGCGCGTACCCGTAGGACGGGACGATCACGGTGATGGAGCGCGCCGACGCGCGCTTCAGCGCGTCGATCATGATCAGCTGCTCCATGATCCACTTGTTGATCGGAGCCGTGTGGCTCTGGATCAGGAAGCAGTCCGCGCCGCGCGCCGACTCCTGGAAGCGGACGTAGATCTCGCCGTTCGCGAAGTCGAAAGCCTTGGTCGGCACGAGGGCGACGCCCAGCTGGTGCGCAACCTCCTCGGCCAGCTCGGGGTGGGCGCGGCCGGAGAAGAGCATCAGCTTCTTCTCGCCGGTCGTCTTGATCCCGGTCACAGCACAGTCTCCTCAGACGTGTTGAAGCTGCTCGCCCCCATGTGCGTCCGTCCCGCACACGGTGAGCCAGCCGAATTGCGTGCACCTATCACGGTACGCCGTCCCGGGCGTACCTGTTTCCGGTCAGTTCACCTCAGGGGCGCTCGGCGTCCTCCGGGGCCGCCGACTGCGCCGCCGTGGCAGCCGCACTGCCCGGACGCTTGCGGGCCACCCAGCCCTCGATATTCCGCTGCTGGCCACGGGCCACGGCCAGGGCGCCGGGCGGCACGTCCTTGGTGATCACGGACCCGGCGGCCGTGTAGGCGCCGTCCCCGATGGTGACGGGAGCCACAAACATGTTGTCCGAGCCCGTCTTGCAGTGCGAGCCGACGGTCGTGTGGTGCTTGTGTTCGCCGTCGTAGTTCACGAAGACGCTCGCGGCGCCGATGTTGGTGTACTCGCCGATCGTCGCGTCGCCCACGTAGGACAGATGGGGGACCTTGGTGCCCTCGCCGATCGTCGCGTTCTTCATCTCGACGTACGTACCGGCCTTGGCCTTGGCGCCGAGGTTCGTGCCGGGGCGCAGGTACGCGAAGGGACCCACGCTCGCCTGCGGGCCCACGACCGCGCTCTCGGCGACCGTGTTGTCCACCCGGGCGCCCGCGCCGACGTGCGTGTCCTTCAGTCGGGTGTTGGGGCCGACCTCGGCGCCCTCGGCGATGTGCGTGGCGCCCAGCAGCTGGGTGCCGGGGTGCACGATCGCGTCCTGCCCGAAGGTGACGGTCACGTCGATGAAGGTGCCGGCCGGGTCGACGACCGTGACGCCCGCGAGCATGGCCCGCTCCAGCAGGCGCGCGTTCAGCAGCGCGCGGGCCTCGGCGAGCTGCACGCGGTTGTTGATCCCGAGGATCTGCCGGTGGTCGCTGCCGACGGCGGCGCCGACGCGGTGCCCGGCCTCGCGCAGGATGCCGAGGACGTCGGTGAGGTACTCCTCGCCCTGGCTGTTGTCGGTACGGACCTTGCCGAGGGCGTCGGCGAGCAGGGCGCCGTCGAAGGCGAAGACGCCCGAGTTGATCTCGCGGATCGCGCGCTGGGCGTCGGAGGCGTCCTTGTGCTCGACGATGGCCGTCACGGCGCCGCCGGCGTCGCGGACGATGCGTCCGTAGCCGGTGGAGTCGGGGACCTCGGCGGTCAGCACGGTGACGGCGTTGCCGTCGCTCTCGTGGGTCCGCGCGAGCGCGGCCAGGGTCTCCCCGGTCAGCAGCGGGGTGTCGCCGCAGACGACGATCACGGTGCCGGTGATGCCGCCGCCGAGCTCTTCGAGGGCCATGCGGACGGCGTGCCCGGTGCCGTTCTGCTCGTACTGGACGGCGGTGCGGACGTCGGCGTCGATGCCGGCCAGGTGCGCGGTGACCTGCTCGCGGGCGTGCCCGACGACCACGACGAGGTGCTCGGGGTCCAGCTCGCGGGAGGCGGCGACGACGTGACCGACGAGCGAGCGCCCGCAGATCTCGTGGAGAACCTTGGGAGTCGTCGACTTCATGCGGGTGCCTTCACCCGCTGCGAGTACGACGACGGCTGCCGGGCGGTTGGCGCTCACGGGGATGCCCTTCGGCTTCGGGGGTGGACCCGTGAAGGATACCGGGGTGCCGGTGGCCCCGAACGAACGCGGGTCCCGACCGTGAAGGTCAGGACCCGAACTCGATTGGCTCCCCTGCCAGGACTCGAACCTGGAACAAATCATCCAAAGTGACCCGTGTTGCCGATTACACCACAGGGGATAGTAAACCCGGGTGAACCGGACATTTAGTCACTTGGTCGAACCCGCGGACCCCACTATGCCGCACCAAGCCCCTTCTATGCGACGGTACAACTCGCAACTGGCCGCCACTCGGACGATCAGGCATCCCCGGTACTCCGACCCGGTGTTCTGTCGCACGGTCTTCGGATTGTGCTTCTTGAGCGTGGTTCTCTGCAACTGGGCGCGCTCCGCCCCAACGGCGTCGGCCCAGTACTGCTCGGCGCCGTCCACATCTGCGGATTCGTGGATCATCACGCGGAACTTCAGTCGGTCGCGTGGAATGCCGATGAGTCGCAGCCACGCCATGTACACGTGGATGACGCCCGGGTCGCTGTTGATGAAGGTGACCGTCTCGCTGCGTCGGTACGGCTTGCTCTTGGAGCCCTCTGCCCAGTAGAGGGCGACGCCCGCGATGAACAGTTCGCGGTCGCTGAGTGCGCCGACGTCCTCGCGTGCCGCCTCGATGACCGCGTCCCGCGCTTCCTCGCGGCGGGGGCCTTCGTGGGCCCATCGCTTGAGCGCGGCATCCCGCCCTTGTTCTGCGGGGGATCGCTGATCGACTTTTGGGAGGTCGCGGACCCAGAGGGAGATCGAGCTCTTCGAGCAGCCGAGCTCCAACTGGATCTGGTCGTAGGTGAGGCCCTGGAGGCGGAGTTCGCGGGCCTTGGCGCGGAGGTCGTCCTTGGCGTTCGGGCGTTTCGTCCATTCGGGCGGCGGCTCGCCCTCCAGGAGGCGGTTGAGGATGTCGTTGTTGTGGACCTGTAGGCGGTCGCGGATCTGGCGCCGGCTGAGGCCCTCCCGGCGCAGGGCCATCGCCTGCTCGCGCAGGGATTCGAACGTCGTGGACCCCGTGCGAAGGCCACCGGTGCCGTCGCCGGGGCGACGTCGGATCTCGTTCATGGTCCCAATGTCGTCCGGAATGCGATATTCAGATCTCATTTGGTAGGCGTTTCCGTCGTATGTGCGATTACTTGCGGTTCTCGGGATTTTTGTTCGACCGTGTGCTGTGGGCGCTGCGTACGCTGGACGGCATGACGAAAGCGGGGGAAGTGGAAGGCCGTGCAGGGCCACCTTGGTGGTGGGCGCGGCGGCGGGACGTCGTGGTGGACGTGGCGCTGGCCGCGGTGTCCGCGGCGGAGTGCGCGTGGGAGGGGATCCGCTTCGCGCACGAGGCCGGGATCCCCGTGGCCGCCGGGGTGCTGTTCGGTGCCGTGGTGGGGGCCGTGCTGGTGCTGCGGCGGCGCTGGCCGATCGCCGTGGTGCTGGTGGGGATCGCCGTGGCGCCGGCCGAGATGGGGTTCCTGCTGTCGGTGGCGGGCATGTACTCGCTCTCCTCGTCCGAGGTGCCCCGGCGGATCATCGCCGCGCTGGCCTCGATGTCGCTGGTCGCGACCTTCGTCGTGATGTACCTGAAGACGCGCGGGGACGTGGAGGCCGATCCGGCGCTCGTGGTCGCGCTGTCCGGGTTCGTCGCGGTGGCGCTGACCGTGCCCCCGGTGCTGCTCGGGCTCTACATCGGCGCCCGCCGGCGGCTGATGGAGAGCCTGCAGGAACGGGCGGACTCGCTGGAGCGGGAGCTGTCGCTGCTGGCGGACCGGGCGGAGGAGCGGGCCGAGTGGGCCCGTACGGAGGAGCGCACCCGGATCGCGCGGGAGATGCACGACGTGGTCGCGCACCGGGTGTCGCTGATGGTGGTGCACGCGGCCGCGCTGGAGGCGGTGGCGGTCAAGGATCCGGCGCGGGCGGCGAAGAACGCGGCCCTGGTGGGGGACATGGGGCGGCAGGCGCTGACGGAGCTGCGCGAGATGCTCGGCGTGCTCCGGGCGCCGCCCAAGCCGGCCCCGGCCCCGGTGCCCGCGGTGCCCGCCGTGGCCGTCGCGGCGGTGGCGTTCGCGGGGGGTGGAGGTGCGGAGGACGGGCCCTCGCTCGGCGAGCTGGAGGTGCTGGTCGGTCAGTCGCGGACGGCGGGGATGACCGTGGAGATGCTGGTGCACGGCGAGTGGGCGGCGTACGCGGCGGAGGTGGAGCAGACGGCGTTCCGGGTGGTGCAGGAGGCGCTCACCAATTGCCACAAGCACGCCCCGGGCGCGCGGGTCGTGGTGCGGCTCGCGCACCGGGTCGGGGAGGTGGCCATGCAGGTGGAGAACGGCCCCTGCGACGGGCAGGCTCCGGAGCCGGGGCTGCCCAGTGGGGGGAACGGGCTCGTCGGGATGCGGGAGCGCGTTCTCGCGCTGGGCGGGGTGTTCGTGTCCGGGCCGACCGAGGCGGGCGGCTTCAAGGTCTCGGCGGTGCTGCCGACGGCCTAGCCGGGCGGGTCGCTCCCGCGGGGGCCGGTGCGGTTCGCTCCCGCCGGGCCGGTGGGGGTCGGCCTGCGGGCCGGGATCCGGGTCCGGTGTGGGCTGGTGCGGGTCGGCCTGCGGGCCGGGATCCGGGTCCGGTGTGGGCTGGTGCGGGTCGGCCTGCGGGCCGGGATCCGGGTCCGGTGTGGGCTGGTGCGCGGGGCCGGGGAGGGGTGTCTCCTCGGCTCGCGCCAGGCGGGCAGGTCTCGGCTGCGTACGGTGGTTGCGCGCTCGTCCTGCGGGGACACCCCTCCCCGTCCCCGCTCCCCACGCGTCGGGCCGGCTCCGGGGCACTGTCGGAGCCCTGCCGTGGGGCGGGGACACGCCGGAGTGTCCCCGCAGGACGAGCGCGCACCACCGAGCACCACCGCGACATGCCGTACCGCGCGAGCCGAGGAGACACTCCGGCGGGGCACCGCCCCACACCACCCAGCCCCGCCGGCGCTTGAGGCGCACGGGACGGGGCCAAGCCCCGACACCACCGACCAGCCACAGCCAAGCACCGCGCAGCGACCCCGCACCGCCCCACACCACCCAGCCCCGCCGGCGCTTGAGGCGCAGGGGACGGGGCCAAGCCCCGACACCACCGACCAGCCACAGCCAAGCACCGCGCAGCGACCCCGCAGCGACCCCGGCCGGAGCTAAGTGGTGAGGCGGGTCGGCTGGAGGCCCGTCAGGAGCAGGGTGAGGGCCTCGTCGACGGTGGGGCCGAGGTACCAGTCGCCGGTGTGGTCGATGCCGTAGGTGCGGCCCTCGCGGTCGATCGCGAGGTGGGAGCCGCCGTCGGCCTCGACGCCCAGTGGGCACAGCTGCGTGGACAGGGCCCGGCCGAGGTCGGCGAAGGTGCGCGCGAGGTGGAGTCCGGTGAGCGGGTCGATCCGGACGGGCGTCGGGGAGATCTGGCGGCCGGGGCCGTGCGCGGCGACCGTCAGACCGCCGAACTCGGCCCATGCCTCGACGGCGGCGGGGAAGACGGTGTGCCGGTGTCCGGCGGGCGTGGTGTGGTCCCGCAGGGCGTCGGCCCAGTACTCGGCCTGTTTGATGTCCCACCGGCCGGGTTCCCAGCCGGCGGTGCGCAGGGCGGAGTCCACGGCGACCGGGAAACGGGTGGCCGAGGAGCGGTCGTAGGAGGCGGAGGCGGCGGTCATGGCTACTCGGAGGGGGTGAGGTCGACGGGGCGTACGCCGAAGTGGGCGAGGAGTGCGTCACAGGAGCGGCAGGGCGGTGCGTAGCTGTCGTGGAGGGGGTCGCCGTCCTCGCGGATGTGGCGGGCGGTGATCTTCGCGTGTTTGAGGGAGCGCCGGGCCTCGCTCGCGGAGAGGGGTTTGCGGGAGGCGCGCCGGGAGCGGGCGCCCTCGACGGCGGTCAGGTGGCGGGAGAGCAGGATTGCCTCCGGGCACCGGCCGGTGAAGCGTTCGCGTTGGCCGCTGGTGAGGGTGTCGAGGAAGTCCTGGACGAGCGGATGGAGCGCGGGTGGCTGATCGGCCTTGCCGGCGGTGCCGGTGAGGGTCTCGCCGCGCACGGAGAGGGCGGCGGCGACGGTGGGGAGGATGCCGTCGCGGCGGAAGCGCAGGACGGGTACGGCGGGGCGGTCGTCCGTGCTGCTCCAGCGCAGCCGGGGGTCGCCGGCGGGACCGGCGGCTTCGCCGGCCGGGCCGGCGGAGGCCGGTGCGCCTGTTGCGTCCGGCGCGGTGTCGCCGGATTCTGTGCGTGTTGCCGTGTTGTGCATGCGCGTGCTTTCCCTCCCGTGGCGGCTGTGGTGACCCCTGTCGCTCACGCCCCCGTACTGCGGGTACAGCCTGCCAAATGTCACCTGTCATGCGGAAGCGGGGTCGAATATTCGTATCAATTCGGATGTTCCTGGCCCTCTGGCGGGTGCGCTGGTCGGGTGCGGGTAAGGGTCTTGCCCCAGCGCATAGGCTGTGGTGAACCAGCCAGATCCAGCAGGGGGCTACCGCCATGACGACAGGTCGGCTCGGGCAGCAGGCCGCGCCACCCAACGCCGCTTACTCGGGGCAGGTCGTGCATTTCCCGGACCCGGTCCGGGCCGCTCGGCATCCCCACGGGGTGCGGATGGACGGCAATGGGCATCCGGACTTCTCCGTCTACGCGCGCGCGGCCGTGGAGATCGCCGAGCCGCCGGAGGGCTTCGGCGTGGACGAGCTGCGGCTCACGGACTACGTGTCCGCGAACGCCGCGATGAAGGTCTCCGGGCACGAGTTGTGGGACACGGTCGGGCCGGTGGCGACCCCGCACGGTTGGACCTGGCACCACGTGGCCGGTTCGCGGCGCATGGAGCTGGTCCCGGTCGAGGTGAAGGCGCTGCTGCGGCATCACGCGGGCCTGGCGACGGCTCCGGTGGACCACGACAAGCGCGGGACGCGGCCGTTGCAGGAGGTGCGCCCGGCGCACCTGGGGCTGCCGAAGTCGGTGGTGTCGGTCTCCGAGGAACAGGTGCAGGGGGTCGAGGAGGACCTCGGCTACCGGCTGCCGGAGCCCTACCGCTCGTTCCTGAAGGCCGCGGGCGGTTGCGCGCCGGTGGGTGCGGGCCTGGACGTGGACCTCGGTCTGCTGGTGGACCAGCCCTTCTTCACGGTGCGTGAGGAGGCGGCGGTCAATGATCTGGTGTACGTCAACAAGTGTCTGCGGGACCACCTGACGAAGGACTACCTGTGCGTGGCCTTCGCCCAGGGCGGGTTGCTCGCGTTGAAGGTCAGGGGCGAGGGCGTCGGCTCGGTGTGGTTCTCCCCGTACGACGATGCCCGTGACCGGGACGGCTGGTCGGTCCAGGAGCGCGTGGAGCGGTTGTTGCTGCCGTGCGGTGCTGATTTCGACGCCTTCCTCGAGCGGCTGGCCGGCAATCCGCCGGAGCTGGAGACGGTGGCCGGTCTGATGGTGGACGGCGGATTCGCACGTTCGGTTCCGGTGTCGGGTTCGGCACCGGTGGAGGGGTGAGCGCGCGATGGTGACGTTTGCGCAGGCGCAGGAGCGCGCCGAGGAGTGGATCAACGGGGACGTGCCCGCGTACCAGCACCGGGAGGTGCGCGTACGGGAGTTCGGGCTCGGGTTCGTGGTGTGGGCGGAGGACCGCGCGGCCGGTCCCGTTTCCGGTGGTGGGCGGCAGCGGCTGGTCATCGCGCGGGACAGCGGGGAGGTGACGCTGTGGCCGGGCCTGCCGGTGGGTGAGGTGATCCGCCGGTACGAGGAGGAGTACGGGGCCGTGTCCGCGGCTGTTTCGGAGGCTTCGGTTCCGCCGCCGCGGATCGACTCGGAGCAGACGTCTTTCATGCTCAGCCCGCCGGAGTGGTTGCAGGAGGCCGCGGACCGGGCGGGGATCGCGCCGAGGTCGACGCCCACGCCGGCTCCGGCCGTGCCCGTCGACGCCGTGCCCGAGGCCGCGCCTGCGCCCGCGTCGGCTCCTGCGGCACCGGCGCCCACCCCGGCCGTGCCGTTGCGGCGCGGCGGTGAGGTTCCGTACGAACCCACGGCCAACGACGGTGTTCCGGCGACGGCCCAGGCTCCGGCCGGGCCCGCGGTGCCGATCGGGGCCACGCCCTGGGCGGGCACCGATGTGAACTCCGGTACGGACGACGCGTCCGTACCGCTGCCGGCGACCGTGTTCGCGCCGCCGCTGTCCGGGTCGGACCTGGAGGACGCGCCGTCGTCCGGGGTGGCCCCGGAGGCGCAGACCACGCTGATGCCGGGCGGCAGCCAGTTGCCGAGGACGGCGGTCGTGCCCGCGCTGGGGTCGCCGGGCGATTCGGCCGGTGGTTCGCAGGGCGGTTCGGCGGCGGGCGACATCGCGGACGCGCCGACGAGCAAGGCCCAGATCTCCCGGCCGTCGACGCCGTCGGGTCCGCCCGGTGCGCCTGGTGGCGGGCTCGACCATGCCGCGACGATGCTGGCCGGCCCCGGTGTTCCGCAGCCGCCCGGTCCGTCCGGTGCTCCGGGCGCGGGGCAGCCGCCGGCGCCGCCCGGTCCGCCGGGAGCTCCGGGGGCGCTGGGGCGTGGGCTCGACCATGCCGCGACGATGTTGGCCGGTCCGGCCGTCGCGGGCCAGCCGCCGGCGCCTCCCGGTCCGCCGGGGGCTCCGGGTGCGGGTGCTGGTGCGCCCCAGCCGCCTGGTCCGCCCGGTCCGCCCGGTCCGCCCGGCCCTCCCGGTCCGCCCGGTGCTCCGGGGTCGCTGGGGCGCGGGCTCGACCATGCCGCGACGATGTTGGCCGGTCCGGCCGTCACCGGTCAGCCGCCGGCGCCTCCCGGCCCGCCCGGGGCTCCCGGTGGCGGGGCCCATCACGCCGCCACCATGCTCGCGGGTCCCGGCGTACCGCAGCCTCCTGGTCCGCCCGGGGCTCCCGGTGTGCCCGGTGGTGGGCTCGACCATGCCGCGACGATGCTGGCCGGCCCCGGTGTTCCGCAGCCGCCCGGTCCGCCCGGGCCTCCCGGCCCGCCGCCTGGCGCGCCCGGTGGTCCCGGCGGGCAGCCCCCGGTCCCGACCGGTGCGCCCACCGTCGGCCCCGGCTACCAGGCCGTGCTCCGCTACCGCGCGCCCGACGGCTCCGAGCAGCAGCTCATCCGCCGCTCGGCGCCCGGTACTCCGCACCCGGAGTGGCAGATCCTCTACGAGCTGCGCGCCATGAACGTGCCGCCGCAGCAAGTGCTGGAGCTGCACACCGAACTGGAGTCCTGTGAGCTGCCGGGCGGTTACTGCGCCCGGATGATCCGGGAGACCTGGCCGCAGGTGCGGATCACGAGCGTGGCCCCGTACGGCAAGGACCACGCGGGCCGCCAGCAGGGCATGCGGCACCTGCTCACCCACCAGGGCGAGCTGCACCAGGTGGCGGACGGTCCGGCGCGCCCCGCGCCGGTACGGGCGCCGTTGCCGCAGGTCCCGCTGCAGCCGGCGATCCCGCTGGAGGCGATCGGGCAGGAGCTGGCGGCGGCGTTCGGTCCGCAGGGCGTGTTCCGCTTTGATCAGCGGGCGGTGTCCCGTCAGGGTGTGCCGGAGATCGTGGCGCAGACGCTGATGTGGGCGGGCCTGCCGGTCGATTTCGGGCCGTTCTTCTGGGCGCAGGCGGTGCCGGGGCAGCCGGTGCCGACGCTGGCCGAGCTGGCCCAGCAGCGGCAGGTGCAGCCGGCCTCGGACGCGGGCTCGTACCTGGTCATCGGCAGCGACTTCGGCAAGGCGCTGTGCGTCCAGTACGGCACCGCGCACATCGTGGCGGTGCCGGTGGAGGGCGGCCCGGGAGGTGCCCCCGTACCGCCGCAGTTCGTGAATTCGAGCCTGCCGCAGTTCGTGCGGTCCCTCGCGATGCTGGGTCACATGTGGCGACTGCGCCAGCATTTGACGCCGGAGCAGGCGGGCCGTTGGACCGTCGACTTCCAGGCGAATCTGGCGGGGCTCGACAGCGCGGCGCTGTCCTCGCCGGAGAGCTGGTGGTCGGTGCTGCTGGAGCAGATGTGGGACGGACTGCTCTGATCAGCTGATTGGCTGATCGTGCGATCGGCTGGATGGCCGGGTCGGGACCTTCGAACAGGGTCTCGGCCCGGCCATTCCGGCTTCCGGGATCAAATGGCGCATCCTTGACGGGAATCCCCGCGAGAGAGGCGCATCCCGGATGAGTGCACCCTTTGCGACCGTGCGCGGTCGCGGCTACCGCATGGAAGAGGTCGACCGGTATCTCGCCCGGCTGTCCGGGAGCCGGGACGAGGCCTGGGAGCGGGTGGCCCGGCTGACCGTCCTGGCCAAGCAGATGGAGGCGGACGCGGCGCGGCTGCGGGCGGCGGTCGCCGCGCTGGCTCCGCAGACGTACGACGAGCTGAGCGAGCGGGCCCGCCGGATCCTGCTGCTGGCGGAGGAAGAGGCGGACGCTCTACGGACGGACGCGCGGGTGGACGCCGCGGCGACGTTGGGTGCGGCCGAGGCCCGCGCCGACCGGGCGGCGGAGCTCGCGCGGGGCGACGCGGAGGCGGTGCGCGAGCAGACGGAGGTCCGGGCCAGGCAGGGGCTGTTGCGGGCGCAGCGCGAGGCGGACGACGCGCGGTCGGGGGCGCGGGAGGACGCGGCGGCGTGGCGGGCCCAGGCGACGGCCGCGCTGGTGCAGACGCGGCGGCGGGCGGAGGCGGAGCGGGCGGAGCGCGAGCAGGAGCAGGCGGAGCGCCGGGAGGCGGCGGAGCGGGAGTTGACGGCGCGCGAGGCGGACCTGGAGGCGCGCCACGCGGAGCTGGAGCGGCACGTCGAGGCCCGATTGGCGGAGGCGCGGCGCGAGTTCGCCGAGGCGGAGGAGTCGGCGCGGCACGGGCAGGAGGACGCGGAGGCTCAGGCGGCCGAGTTGATCGCCCAGGCGCGGGTGGCGGAGGAGCGGATCGGGCGCGAGACGCGGGGGATCCTGCGGGAGCACGGGGAGGCGGCGGAGGAGATGCGGGCGCACATGAACCACGTCCGCTCCAGCCTGGCAGCCCTGACGGGCCGCGCCCCGGCGGAGGGCTAGACCGTCCTTTCCGGATCGTGCCGGGCCCGCGATGCCCGGCACCCCACCTCGCTGCGTTGTCGGGCGCTGGTCAGGCCCCTGTGGCGGAGTCCAGGAACTCCTCGATCAGCGGGGCGATCTGCGGGAGGTGGGTCTCCAGGGCGAAGTGGCCCGCGCCCTCGAAGACGTGCACGTCGGCGTGCGGGGCGTCGCGGAGGTAGGCCTTCGCGCCCGCCGGGGTGAAGAAGGGGTCGCCCGCGCCCCACACGACCAGCACCGGGATCCGGGCGGCGCGCAGCCAGGCCTGCCAGGCGGGGTAGTGGGCGAAGTTCGAGGCGTAGTCGAAGGCGAGGTCGGCCTGGGCGTCGGCGCGGCCCGGCAGGCCGAGGTGGTGCACGTCGAGGGTCCAGCCGTCGGGGGAGAGGAGGCTGGCGTCGGCGACGCCGGTCTCGTACTGGAAGCGGATGCCCTCCGGGGTGAAGAGCCCCCGGACGCGTTCCTCGTTGCCCGGGACCTCGCGCCGGAGTCCGGCGAACGCGCGGGCCGCGTCCGAGAGGCCCTCCTCGTAGGCGTTGCCGTTCTGGACGATCAGGCCGGTCACCCGCTCCGGTCGGCGCGCGGCGAGCCGCAGTCCGACCGGGGCGCCGAAGTCGAAGACGTACAGGGCGAAGCGGTCCAGGCCGAGGGCGTCGGTGAAGCCCTCCACGATGTCCGCGAGCCGGTCGAAGGCGTACGTGAATCCGGCCGGCGCTTCGGTGCGGCCGGAGCCGGGGTAGTCGGGGGCGATCAGCCGGTATGGAGTGTTGCCGAGGGCGTCCATCAGGCGGGCGAACTGGTGCGAGGCGGTGGGGAAGCCGTGCAGGAGCAGCAGGACGGGGCCGTCGGCGGGGCCGCTCTCGCGGTAGGCGACGCGGACTCCGGCCACGTCGACGGTGCGGTGCCGGATGGTGGGAACGGTGCGACGAGCGGTCATCACATGCCTCCTGCGTCCTTGTTTCCATTAGTCTTGCCGGTGATCTCTAATGGGTCAAGTGATTGCAGTAGCATTAGCGAGGTGACAGTGACCTTCCCGCTCACCGGCGAGCCCCTCGCGCTGGACCTCCTCAACACCGAGGCCCCGGTGGGCGATCTCGTCGCCGACCCGGCGGGACTCTCGGCCTGGCTGGCCGCGCAGGCCGGGCGGCTGACCCCCGTCGACGTCGTGGGCGCCGCAGAGGTGGCCGCCGTAGGGGCCGTACGGGAGGCCGCGCGCGCGGCGCTCGACGCCGTGCGGCGCGGTACGCGGCCTCCGGCCGGGGCGCTCGCCGCGCTGAACGGGGCCCTGGCCGCGGCGCCCTCGCACCGCGTGCTGGCCTGGACCGGGGCGGGCGGGATCGCCGCCGCGGTGCACCGGCCGGCGGATCCGGCCCGCCGGCTCGCGGCGGAACTGGCCGAGGCGGTCGCGGAGCTGCTGACGGACCCCCGGGTGGCGCAGGTGCGCGAGTGCGAGGCCCACGACTGCGTCCTGCTCTTCCTGCCGGCGCACCCCCGGCGCCGCTGGTGCGTGGCCTCGGTCTGCGGCAACCGGGCCCGGGTGGCCCGCTACTACGCCCGCCACAAGGGCGACGGCTAGGCCGTCTCTTTCGGATCTTGCCGGGCGGCGCGGGCCAGGCAAGACCCGGAAGAGACGGCCTAGAGCTGACCCTGGCCGTCCGCCTCGAGGTTCGCGCGGAGGGCGGCCAGGGTGGTGGCGAGGGTCGCGAGGTCGGCGGCGGGGATCCCGCTGGTCAGCGCGGCGAGCGTGCTCTCGACCACGGGCCGGGCGGCCGCCAGCACCTTCTCGCCCTCGGCCGTCAGGCGCAGCACGGAGGAGCGGCGGTCCTGCGGGTGCGCGACGCGCACGCACCAGCCCGCGGCCACCAGCCGGTCGACCGCCTTGCTGACGGCCCCCACCGTGATCGCGAGGTCGCCCACGATGTCGAGCACCCGGCACCCGTCCACCCGGTCGATGATCTGCAGGACCTCGAACTGACCCAGCGCCAGCTCCTGTTCGGCGCGCAGGCGGGCTCCGACCGCGTTGTAGAGCCGGGTCTCCACGCGGACGAGATCGAGGAACAATGGAGTGACGTGGCTCACAGAACCCCCAATAGATTCCCAGGAATCATATTCCCTGGAATGCGCTTAGATGGAAGCAGATCGATTCCGAGGAATCAATCTTCGCATCCGACCGCACCGATGGGGGCCCACCATGTCCGCACAGCAGCGTCAGGCCCTGGACGCCCTGCTCCGCTCCATCCCGCGCGGCGAAACGCCGCTCACCCCCGCCGAGCAGCGCGCGGGCTTCGCCGCGGCCCTGACCCGACCGGCACCGGACGGCGTCGCCACCCGTAGGACGGTCGTGGGCGGGAGGCCCGCCCTGGAGCTGGAGCCGGCCGGAGCGGCCGATCGCGGTCGACTGCTCTACCTCCACGGCGGCGGCTACGTCGTCGGCTCACCCGACACCCACACCGGCCTGGTCGGCGAGCTCGCCGTCCGCACCGGGCTGCGGGCCACCTCGGTGGACTACCGCCTGGCCCCCGAGCACGCCTTCCCCGCCGCGGTTGACGACGGGCTCGCCGCCTACCGCGACCTGCTGGAGACTGGTACCGACCCGCGAGAGCTCGTACTGGCCGGCGACTCGGCCGGCGGCGGCCTCGCCATCGCCACCCTGCTCGCCGCCCGGGAGGCGGGACTGCCGCAGCCGGCCGCCGTCGTGGTTTTCTCCCCGTGGGTCGACCTCACCCTCTCCGGGGAGAGCATGCGCACCAAGGCGGACGCCGACCCGATCTTCACCGAGGCCGCCATACGCGCCTTCGCGGACCTCTACATCGGCGACGGCGATCCCAGCGACCCCCTCGCGAGCCCGGTCTTCGCCGACCTCACGGGCCTGCCCCCGCTGCTCGTGCAGGTCGGCGCGAACGAGGTGCTCCTCGACGACGCGGTCCGCCTGGCCGCCCGCTGGGGCGCCGCCGATGTCGAGGCCACCTTGGAGATCGGGCCGGGCCTCCCGCACGTCTACCAGGGCGAGCACGGCCGCCTCGAAGAGGCGGACGCCGCACTCGACCGCGCCGCCCACTTCCTCACCACTCACCTCCCCGTCCCGGTCGCACCTGGCCAGGCTGCGGAGCGCTGAGGACCCCTGCCCCTCTGCGCCGGCAAGGACCGGCGACGGTGATGGGGGCGGGATCTCCGCCTGGCACAAGAGTTCCTACAGCCTGAATGAGGACAGCTTCTGCTTGGAGACCGCGCAGTTCGCGGGAGCGCGGATCGGGGTCCGTGACTCCAAGGCCCCCGCATGGCGCAGCATCGTGTCCGCCCAGTACAAACCCGGAGAGTTCCTCTGCCACCGGTACGACGGGAACTCCCGTACCGGAGCGGCCTCCTCGAAGGCCACCCCGCAACAGCGCCGTTCCAACCAGCCCCGCCGGTCGTTGTTCCTGTGCGCCGTTGACTGACGCGCAGTGGGCGCGAATCGAGCCGTTACTCCCAGATCGGATACCACGGCGGGGTGGCCGGTCGAGGGATCATCGAGAGGTGATCGACGCGATCGCCTGGAAGTTCCAGACGGGATCGCAGTGGATCCACCTCCCCGAGAAATACGGCAACCGGCGAGGCGTCTACAACCGGCTACGGATGCGGGCCATCGACGGCACCTGGGGGCGGGTGTTCACCGCGCTGGTCGCGCAGGCCGACGCCGACGAAGTCCTCAACTGGGCTGTCTCGGTGGACTCGACCATCGTGCGCGCGCACCAGCACGCGGCTGGGGCCCGCAAAAAGGGGCCCCAGCAGGCGAACCCGCAGACCATGCCATCGGCCGGTCCCGCGGCGGGCTGACCACAAAGATCCACCTGGCCTCCGATGCCCACTGCCGGCCACTGGCCTTCGTGCTCACCGCCGGCCAGGCCGGTGACGCACCCGCCTTTGCACACGTCATGGCCCGACTTCGCTGTCCCCGACGGCGAGGACGGCCCCGCACCAGGCCGGACGTGGTCTTGGCCGACAAGGCGTACTCCTCCCGCGCGATTCGCGAGCACCTGCGCAAGCGCGGGATCCGCGCCGTGATCCCAGTTCCGGCCGATCAACGCGGCCACCGCCTGCGGCGCGGAAGCCGGGGTGGCAGGCCACCCGCCTTCGACCGCGAGGCAGACAAGCAGCGCAACACCGTCGAACGCTGCATCAACCGCTTGAAGCAGTGGCGAGGCATCGCCACCCGCTACGAGAAGACAGCGACCATCTACCTGGCCGGACTCCACATCGCCGGCATCTTCCTCTGGTCTGCCTGGTGATCCAAACGAAACACCCTAGTGCTGCTGTGACTGGCAAGCCTTTCCGGTCACAGCAGCACTAGGGGGTGTCTCCTTGAACGCGTGAGCAGTAGGTGGCTCTGGAGACTCGGCTCACTTCGATGTCAGCACCGACTGGGATGCTCCTGCGCATGAAGCAGAAGATCATGCCCACTCTCACTCAGATCACCGGAACACATGAGGTCCCTTCCGACCTGAGGCGTCAGCTCGTCGACTGCTGGATCGCAGTCACGAACGCGGGTGGTGCTGCGGGATTTCCTTTCCCTCCAGTCCATGACGACGACGTCGCACCGGCCGCAGACGAGCTCCTCAGCCATCTCGACCCGTCGCGCAGCCGCCTCATCATCGCCAGGTTCGGTGAGGCTCTTGCCGGATGGGTTGTCCTCAAAAGTGATCCCTTTCGGCTCGTCGCACACTGGGGAACGGTCCACCACCTCCAGACCCACCCCGGCTTCCGCAGCCTTGGTGTCGGCTCCGCTCTCATGCGAGAGCTGCGGACGGTGGCCCGTGACGAGCTGCGGCTTGAGCAGCTCCGTCTCACGGCCCGGGGGAGAGAAGGGTTGGAGGACTTCTACGGCCGCCTGGGATGGCGGGAGGTCGGACGCTGGCCCAGCGCCTTGCGCTTCGCGCCCGACGACACCCGAGACGAGGTCCTGATGCTCCTCGATCCCCTCTGACCGACAACCCCTGAGGCGTGTCCTTTCGATCACTCGCGAGCCCAGATGAGGGTGGCGGAGAGGTGGAGGGCAGCCTGGTAAACGATGGCCAGCTTGTCCGTCCGCATGGCCAGACCGCGCCACTGCTTGAGCCGGTTGATGCACCGTTCGACTGCGTTGCGCTGCTTGTATGTCTCGGCGTCGAAGACAGGTGGCCGACCACCGGTTCGGCCTCGCCGCAGACGGTGGCGGATCTGGTCGGAGGGCTGAGGGATGACTGCTCGGATCCCGCGTCGGCGGAGATGGCTTCGGATCGCGCGGGACGAGTACGCGCGGTCCGCCAGGACGGCGTCTGGTCGGGTCCTCGGTCTCCCGGCCCGCTTCGCGGAACACGAATGCCGGCCATGACGGCATGGAAGGCTGGTGCGTCGCCCGCCTGGCCCGCGGTGACGCGGAGGGCCAAGGGTCGTGCGTGGCTGTCGCTGGCGAGGTGGACTTTCGTGCTCAGGCCGCCGCGGGAACGTCCGAGCGCATGGTCGTCAGGCTCAGCCCGATCTGGCTCCCCTTTCTTTCTGGCTCCGGCGGCGTGCTGGTGCGCTCGGCAGACGGTGGAGTCCACCGACACGGTCCAGCCGATGTCGTCAGCATCGTCGGCCACTGCCAGAAGCACGGCGAGGATCCGTTCCCAAGTGCCATCCACGGCCCACCTGAGCAGCCGTTTGTGAGCGGTCTGGAACGAGCCCAACTCATCTGGCAGGTCCCGCCAGGGCGAGCCGGTGCGGTATTTCCACGCGATGGCCTTCAGGGTTCGGCGGTGATCGGCCCATCGCCGACCGCGGACCGGATCGGCCGGCATCCACGGCTCGATCCGGTCCCACATCGCATCAGTGATCACTAACCGGACGGACACGGCTGATCAACCGACAAGCGAATCAAGGAGACACGCTCTAGTAGTGCTTTGTTAGCTGGTGTCGTGGGGCTGCCAAGGGACGGTCTGCTGGCAGGTGGGGCAGGTGCCGTTCCACGTGGCGATGAGGTGTTGGAGGAGGTCCAGGGCCTGGTAGAGGGTCAGGCCCTGGCAGGGGCTTTTGGGTTCCTCTGCTGTTCGGTCAGGAAGAGGTGGGCGGCGGTCACGAGGGTGACGTGGCGGTGCCAACCGACGAAGGAGCGGCCCTCGAAGTGGTCCAGTCCCAGAACCGTTTTCAGTTCGCGGTAGTCGTGCTCAATACGCCAGCGGGCCTTCGCGAGGCGGATCAGGTCCTTGGCGGGAATGTTCGCGGGCAGGTTCGAAATCCAGTACTTCACGGGCTCCGTCTCGCCTTCGGGCCACTGCGCGATCAGCCAGACGAGCGGGATCGTTCCATCCTCGGCCGGCTTGGGCCGCCGGCCCGCGAGGCGGACCCGCAGGAGGACGAAGTGCGAGCTCATCGCCGCTTTCGAACCCTTGCGCCAGGTCACGGTCCGGCCGTGGTGGCGTCCGGCGGCCAGCACGTGGTCGCGTAAGGAGACGGGCCGGGTGCGGTAGCGGGGCCTCGGCCTGGGGCCGAGCCCCGAGTAGGCGGGCTGATGCGGCACCGCTTCCTCCCGGTGGGCGGTCATCTCACCCTTGGCCTGCAGGACGTAGGCCAGGCCCCGGTCCTCCAAGCCGTGGCGGAAGTCGGCGTTCGCGCCGTATCCGGCATCCGCGACCAGCGCGGCGGGCCGCAGACCGATCCCGGCCAGTTCGTCGAGCATCTCCAGCGCGAGCTGCCACTTCGGGCGGTGGCGTTCGCTGTCGGGGATCCGGCAGCCTTTGCGGCGGGCGGCCGCCTCAGGGCCGTCCCACGACTGCGGCAGGAACAACCGCCAGGACAGCCCGGCACGAAGCGCTGTCGGAGGCGGCGTGGACGCTGACCCCGATCTGACAGTTGCCGACCTTGCCCAACGTGCCCGAGTACTGCCGGGCCACCCCGGGCGAAGCAGTGCCGTCCTTGAGGAAACCGGTGTCGTCCACCACCCACACCTCAGGCCGGACCACGGCCACCGCCCGCCAGGCCAGCCGGGCCCGCACATCGGCGACCGGCCAGGTCGAGGAGGTCATGAACTGCTGCAACTGCTGATGGTCCACCCCCAAACGCCCGGCCATCGGCTGCATCGACTTGCGCCGGCCATCGAGCAACAGGCCCCGCACATACAACCGGCCCTTCTCCAGCCAGTCCCGCCGCACCAACGGCGCGAACACCTCGGAAGTGAACTCCTCCAACCGGCCCCGCACCGCCGCAAGCTCCCCAGCGCATACAACCAGCGAACTACCGAACACCCGACGCGACAAGACCTCGTAACAAAGCGCTACTAGAGGATGTCCTGCAGCGGCGACGCGAGGAGGCGGTCCAGACCCGAGACGGTGACGAGGCACACGAGGGCCAACTCGCCCCGGTCCAGCCGGTGTGTTTCCCAGCCGCCGGCGCGGGTTCGTGCGCGCACCTCGTGCTCGTCGCCCGCCTCACGGACGAGGCGCTGGTGGAAGCGGTGCACGGTGAACGACAGGATCCGTCCGTCGTCGAGGCAGAAGCGGATGCCGCAGCGGCTCGGCCGCAGGGATCTGCACGCGGCCCGCGCCGTGAACGGCACGCCGTCGAGGCGGCCGCGGACGCCGTGGCGCAGCCGCTTGCGGATGCCCAGCCACGGCAGCGCGGCGTCGTCGATCTCCAGGACGGTTTCCTCGCCCAGCAGGAACTGCCAGCGCTCCCACGCCTCGGCCTTGGCGTCGGCGGTCAGGCGCGGGCCGGGTTCCCGGAACAGCGTGTAGGTGCCGTGGGCCGTGGGGATCTCGGCGTGCCGCTCGCGTGCGTGCGCGGGCTGGAGCCACATCCGCCAGGGTGCGCGCCAGGACGGCTTCAGGAAGGACGGCACGGGTCAGCCCGCCGGCTGCGGCTGAGGCTGCGGCTGGGCCGGGACGGCGGGCTTCGCGAGGGGCTCGTAGCGGTACGGGTCGCTGCGCAGGCCGCGCGCCGTGACGACCACCGTGAACGGGGGCGCCGTCGGGGCCGGGAGGGTGGCGGTCAGGGCGCCCGTCAGGGGGTCGACCTGGGCCGGGAGGGGGGTGTCGTCGACGGTGAGGAGGGTCGGCGGGCCCGCCGGGTCCGGGCTGAAGCCGCCGCCCTCGACCGTCAGGCTGCCGTCCGCCAGTACGACGTGCGTGATCACCGGATTGGCGCGGACGGCCATCTTGTTGACCAGGTAAGCGCCCGCCGGGGCGCCCGTCAGGGCCCACATCTCGGCGGGCAGGCGCGGGAGTCCGCCGCCCACGTCCGCGAGGAAGAACAGCACCACGTACAGCATGGTGACCGCGCTGAGGGCGACGTACTGGAGGTCCACGAGGTCGGTGCGCCCGCTGTCGTTCGCGATCAGCTCCCGCAGCGGCCGCCGGCCCGACGCCGTCGGCCGTGCGGCGGGCTTGGCCATGCTGCCGTGTTCCACGCGCAGGCCGACCACCGCCTTCGCGGCGATCAGCGCCACGTACGGGCCGCCGAGCAGCGGCAGGTACACCGTCGTCAGGGTGGACAGCGGGCCGTCGGTGCCCCGGAAGTACGCGGTGCCGCCGCCCGCGATGAGCCCGTAGCCGAGGATCGCCAGCAGCAGCCAGACCAGGATCACCGTCCAGGCGAGGGCGAGCGCCGTCGAGGTGGAGAGGCGGCCGTCGCGGCCGGTGATGAAGCCCGGACTGCGGACGAGCCGCAGGCAGATCGGGCCGGCCAGCGCGGCCAGTAACGCGAGTGCGCAGAGTGCCGATGCCATGTGTCGTCGTCCCCCCGGAAACGGTCCTGGTACGAGGGTCACCCAATGGCCCGGTCATGACAAGGCGACATTCCGTGGACGTTCTACTCCTCGCGCTGTTCGCGCAGTTCCGGCAGGACGGGGAACCGGCGCGGCGCCACCAGCAGCAGGACCAGCAGCGCGGCCAGGGCGGCGGCCGTCGCGCCGAGGAAGATGTGCTCCACGGCGGCGGCCACGGCCTCGCGCAGGTAGCCGGCGGCGGCAGCGGTCAGCAGTTCCGGCCGGTCCAGCGCCTTCGCCACGTCGTCCAGGTGCTCCGGAAGGCCGGGTACGGGGGCGTCCGCCAGGCGCGCGGCGATGGTGGCGTTGGCGACGGCGGCGAGCAGGGCGGCGCCCACGCTCTGGCCGACCTGCCGGCAGAACAGCACCGAGGCCGTCGTGGTCCCGCGCTCGGCCCAGCCCACGGTGGACTGGACCCCGACGATCAGCGGGAGCTGGAAGAGACCGAGGGCGCCGCCCAGCAGCAGCATGATCAGTGCGGGCTGCCAGGGCCGGGCGGGGTGCGGCAGCAGGGTGAAGGAGAACAGGATCACCGCGGCGAGCGCGATCCCGACGGCCGCGGTGTTGCGGAAGCCGATGCGCCGGTAGACGTGCTGGCTGCAGGCGGCGGAGACGGGCCAGCTCAGGGTCATCACCGACATGACCAGGCCGGCGCCGACGGGGCCGAGGCCCAGCACGGACTGCGCGTAGGTCGGCATGAACACCATGGGGGCGACCATCAGCAGGCCGAGTGCCCCCATGGCCAGGTTGACGGCGGCGATGGTGCGCCGGCGCCATACCCAGCCGGGCAGGATCGGTTCCGGAGCCCGGCGTTCCACCCGGACCACGACGACGGCCAGCAGCGCGCTCGCGCCCAGCAGCCCGAGCGAGGGCGCGGACGGCCAGGGCCAGGCGACCCCGCCCTGGACGAGCGCGAAGAGCAGCAGTCCGCCGCAGGCGAAGACGGCGAGCGCGCCCGCCCAGTCGACCGGTCCCCGGCGCCCGGGCGACCGTACGGGCTCGGTCAGGTGACGGGAGACCATCCACAGGGCGAGCCCCGCCAGCGGCAGGTTGATCAGGAAGATCCAGCGCCAGTGCGCGTACGAGGCGAGCAGCCCGCCGAGCGCCGGGCCGGCCACGGCCGAGGTGGCCCAGACGCTGGACATCCGGGCCTGGATCCGCGGCCGGTCCCTGAGCGGGTAGAGGTCGGCGGCCAGGGTCTGGATCGTGCCCTGGAGGGCGCCGCCGCCCAGGCCCTGGACGATGCGGAAGGCGATGAGGGCGGCCATGTTCCAGGCGGCCGTGCACAGCAGCGAACCGACGAGGAAGAGGCCGATGCCGAAGAGCAGGACGGGCTTGCGGCCGAAGGTGTCGGACAGCTTCCCGTAGACGGGCAGGGTGACGGTCACCGCGAGCAGGTAGCCGGAGAAGAGCCAGGAGAAGACGGCGAACCCGCCGAGTTCGCCCACGATCTGCGGGACGGCGGTGGCCACGACGGTGCTGTCCAGGGCGACGAGGGCCATGCCGAGCATCAGCGAGGCGACCACCGGGGTCGGCGGGCGTGCGGCGGGCCCGGCCGAGGGTGCGGCGGGTCCGGTCGAGGGTGCGCCGCCGGCCCGGTTCTCGGCCGGAACCCCGGCGCCGGGGGTGTCGGCCGCGGGCCCCGAGGGTGTGCCGTCCGGGCTCGCGCCCGTGCTCTCCGCCGATGCCACCGAGATTCCTTCCCCCTGCACGCAACTGCGGGAAACACCATCTCACCGCCGCGTTCGGGGCGGTATCCCCCAGGGTCCGTACGCCGAAGGGTGCAGATCCCCTAGGGGTCCCTCCGCACAACGGGCCAGGGATCGTTCCTCCCGGCGGAGGAGGTGAGCTGCCCCGATGCCTCCTTAACTAGAACCTACGCACCACAGGCCGGGGGGTGGGGTTAACCCCCGGGCGGATACGGCGATGGGCACCAGCGCGCCGCGCATCCGCCCGGCGGAGACTTCATGACGGCGCGGGACGCACAGCCGCAACAGCCGCACACCGACGCTGACGCCTGCAGACGCACGCGGACGCACGCATCCGAAGAGGGAGAAAGACCGTGACAACGGCGATGACCGAAACCAGGCACGGGGGTACTGGAGGGCATGCAGCTGTCGCGGCCCGGGCACGAAACGTCGTCAAGGCGTACGGCTCAGGGGAGACGCGCGTCGTCGCCCTCGACGACGTCGACGTGAACATCATGAGCGGCCAGTTCACCGCGATCATGGGCCCCTCCGGTTCCGGCAAGTCCACGCTGATGCACTGCCTCGCCGGTCTCGACACGGTGACCAGCGGCCACATCCACCTGGACGACACCGAGATCACCGGGCTGAAGGACAAGAAGCTCACGCAGCTGCGCCGCGACCGGATCGGCTTCATCTTCCAGGCCTTCAACCTGCTGCCCACGCTCAACGCCCTGGAGAACATCACGCTCCCCATGGACATCGCGGGCCGCAAGCCCGACGCGGAGTGGCTGAACCGGGTCGTGGAGACGGTGGGCCTCGCCGGCCGCCTCAAGCACCGCCCGACCGAGCTCTCCGGCGGCCAGCAGCAGCGCGTGGCGGTCGCCCGCGCCCTCGCCGCCCGCCCGCAGATCATCTTCGGGGACGAGCCGACCGGAAACCTGGACTCCAGGGCGGGCGCCGAGGTCCTCGGCTTCCTGCGCCGCTCGGTGGACGAGCTCGGCCAGACGATCGTCATGGTCACGCACGACCCTGTGGCCGCCTCCTACGCGGACCGCGTCATCTTCCTGGCCGACGGCAAGATCGTCGACGAGATGTACGGTCCCACCGCCGACCAGGTCCTGGACCGCATGAAGGACTTCGACGCACGCGGGCGGACCTCATGAGCAACACCGTCCTGAAGACCTCGCGGCGCAACTTCGTCGCCCACAAGGGACGGATGGCGCTCTCCGCCGTCGCGGTCATGCTCTCCGTCGCCTTCGTCTGCGGCACCCTGGTGTTCACCGACACCATGAACACCACCTTCGACAAGCTGTTCGCCGTCACCGGCTCCAACGTCGCGGTCAGCCCGAAGGCGGCCGAGGACGGCGAGGAGATCTCGGCCACCGGCAAGCCCGACTCGCTGCCCGCCTCTACGGTCGAGCAGGTCAGGAAGGTGAACGGGGTCAAGTCCGCCGAGGGCGGCGTGGTCTCGATGGCCGTCACGGTCGTCAACTCCAAGAACGAGAACATGGGCTCGACCACCGGAGCCCCGACCATCGCGGGCAACTGGAGCGACAACGAGCTCAAGTCCATGAAGATCACCTCGGGTCAGGCCCCGCGCGGCCCCACCGAGGTCATGATCGACGCCGACACCGCCAAGAAGCACCACCTGAAGCTGGGTGACGAGCTGCGCACCATCGCCGTCACCGGCGACCTGCGCGCCAACATCTCCGGCATCGCCTCCTTCACCGTGACCAACCCGGGCGCGGCGGTCGTCTACTTCGACACCGCCACCGCGCAGCGCGGTCTGCTCGGTTCCACGGACGCCTTCACGCACGTCAACGTGGTCGCCAAGGAGGGGGTGAGCGACGAGCAGCTGAAGCGGGACGTCGCCGCCGCCGTCGGCGCGGACACGTACAAGATCCAGACCGCCAAGGAAGCCGCGGACTCCAACCGCAAGGACGTCGGCTCCTTCCTCGACATCATGAAGTACGTGATGCTCGGTTTCGCGGGGGTCGCCTTCCTCGTCGGCATCTTCCTGATCTTCAACACGTTCTCGATGCTGGTCGCCCAGCGCACCCGCGAGATCGGTCTGATGCGCGCCATCGGCGCCGACAGCGGCCAGATCCTCAAGTCGGTGGTCTTCGAGGCCTTCCTGCTCGGTGTCGTCGGCTCGCTGCTGGGCGTCGGCGCGGGCGTGGGCCTGGCCGTCGGCCTGATGGAGATCATGGGCCAGCTGGGCATGCACCTGTCGACCGATGACCTGACCGTCGCCTGGACCACACCGGCCCTCGGCATCTTCCTCGGCGTCGTCGTCACCATCGTCTCCGCCTTCGTCCCGGCCCGCCGGGCCGGCAAGGTCTCCCCGATGGCGGCCCTGCGCGAGTCGGGCACCCCCGGCGACAAGAAGGCCGGCCGGGTCCGCGCCGCCCTGGGCCTGGTCCTCACCGGGATCGGCGGAGCCGCCCTGCTCCTCTCGGCGTCGGCCGAGGAGGCCGTACCCGGATCGACGTGGCTGGGCACGGGCGTGGTCCTCACCCTCATCGGCTTCATCATCATCGGCCCGCTGCTCGCCGGCGTCGTCGTACGGGCCCTGTCCGGCGCGGTGCTGCGGCCCTTCGGGCCCGTCGGCCGGCTCGCCGAGCGCAACGCGCTGCGCAACCCGCGCCGTACCGGTGCCACCGCCGCCGCGCTGATGATCGGCCTGGCGCTGGTCGCCTGCCTGTCGGTGGTCGGCTCGTCCATGGTGGCCTCCGCCACCGAGGAGCTCGACAAGACGGTGGGCGCGGACTACATCGTCCAGTCGCAGAACCAGCAGCAGCCGGTCGTGCCGCAGGCCGAGGAGGCGCTGCGCGCCGCCAAGGGCCTGGACCACGTCACCCCGTACCGGCAGGTGCCGGCCACGGTCACCGCCCCCGACGGGAGCTCCGAGAAGAGCGACCTGGCCGTCACCGACCTGACGTACGCCCAGGACCTGCGGCGCAAGATGGTCACCGGGGAGCAGACGGCGGCGTTCGGCGAGGGCGCGCTCTCCGTCGGCTCGATCTACGCGGACAAGCACCACGTCAAGGTCGGCGACGAGCTGAAGGTCGACTTCACCGGCGGCCGGACCGCCACGCTGAAGGTCGCCGCGATCACCCTCGACGAGGGCAACATCGACAGGGGATCGATCTACGTCAGCACCGCGACCGCCGCGAAGTTCCTGCCGGCCGACCAGATGCCCCGGCCGATCATGCTGTTGGCCTCGGCGAAGGACGGGCAGTCCGACGCGGCCGCGTACACCGCCGTCAAGGCGGCGCTGGCCGACTACCCGCAGTACCAGGTGCGCAACCAGACCGACTACAAGCAGGCCCTCAAGGACCAGGTCGGTCAGCTGCTGAACATGGTCTACGGGCTGCTCGCCCTCGCGATCATCGTCGCGGTCCTGGGCGTCGTGAACACCCTGGCCCTCTCGGTGGTCGAGCGGACCCGGGAGATCGGTCTGATGCGCGCCATCGGCCTCTCCCGCCGCCAGCTGCGCCGCATGATCCGCCTGGAATCGGTGGTCATCGCCCTCTTCGGCGCCCTGCTGGGCCTCGGGCTGGGCATGGGCTGGGGCGTGACCGCGCAGAAGCTGCTGGAGCTCGAGAACCTGAACGTCCTGGAGATCCCGTGGCCGACGATCCTCGGGGTGTTCGCCGCCTCGGCCTTCGTGGGCTTGTTCGCCGCACTGGTCCCGGCCTTCCGGGCAGGGCGGATGAACGTACTGAACGCGATCGCGAGCGAGTAACCGGCTCGCGTTCGTTCGGGGGAATGCCGGTCCGGGACCTCGGGGTCCCGGACCGGCGTCGTCGTACGGGGCGGGGCCGACGCCGGCCTTCCCCTTCACTCCCGCTGCATCAGGACGATGCCGCCGGCCTCGCCCACGAGGGTGAACCGCTCGCCGGGGTGCAGCTGGCCGGCGTAGCCGGTCGGGTCCTCGCCGGCCCACTTGGAGGAGTTGTCGATGGTGATCCAGTCGGGGACCACGCCCTTGCTGCCGCCGATCCACAGCACGCGGCAGCGGGAGGTCAGCCGGGTCAGCGGGGTGGTGTCGGCCTCCACAGTCGCCCCGTCGGGGATCCGGTCCAGGAGCCGCTCGATCGCCGTGACCCGCTCGGGCTTCTCGTACGTACGGGCCTCGACGAGCTTGGCCGTCGGCATGGCGGTCGCGCTCAGGGCGAGGGCGGCGGCCAGCACGGCGGTCGGCATCTGAAGGGCGTACGAGCGCAGCCGGGGGTGCTCGCTGCGCCGGACGGTGTCGATGGCGTCGACCAGGGCGAGGGCCACGACGGGCATGAGGACGGCGCTGTAGTGCCAGTCGGTGGACCAGTAGTGGTCGTCCCCCGACAGGAACCGCCAGCCGAGGGTGGGCGCGGCCACCAGGAGCAGCGGCGAGCGCAGCGCGAGCAGCCCGGAGGTGGGGACCAGCACCCAGGCCAAGGTGGTGAGCTTGGTGCCGATGCCGCCGAGCGGACCCGCCCCGTCGATCTTGTCCCAGTAGCCGTACCCCGCCGTGGCGAAGGCCGGTATGAAGACGGTGAACACCAGGACGGCGAAGACGCAGGCCGCGGCGGCGACGCCGAGCGCGGCCATGGCGATCCGCCGGTTGGCGTCGCGGGCCCGCCAGGCCACCACCACGGCCAGCGCGGCGAGCGTGAAGCCGAGGTCCTCCTTGACGAGGACCAGCGGCAGCCCCCACAGCAGGGCGGCCCGCCAACGTCGGGCGAGCACCGCCTCCAGGGCGAAGGCCAGCAGGGGCACGGCGAAGGCGATCTCGTGGAAGTCGAACTCGACGGCCCGCTGGACGCCCCAGGACAGCCCGTACGCGATGCCGACCGCGAGTCCGCGGGCCCGGCCGAGGAACCGTACGGCCGCCCGGGTGACGGGCACGGCGGACAGCGCGAACAGCGCCGACTGCACGACCAGCAGGGTGAGGGGCCCGGGGAAGACCCGGTAGACGGGGGCGACGAGCGCGATAATCGGGCTGAAGTGGTCCCCGAGGATGTTGGCCCCCGGCCCCTTCAGGTCGGCGACGGGCTCCTGCAGGTGCGCGTACGCGCGGATCGCCTGCTCGAAGATCCCCAGGTCCCAGGAGGCCCAGTCCATCCGCCGGAACCGGCCGACGGACAGGACGAGGTAGACGGCGAACAGTCCGGCGGCCACCAGCCAGGGCGGGGCCCACGCGTACCGGTCCGGTTTCGCGGGTGCCGGTACCACCGGCGCCGGGCGGGCCATCGCATCGCTCGTCACGGACTCGTGCTCCTCCGCAGGTAGTGGTCTCCCCGGCGGAAGACGACACGGCGAGCTCGGACAGGCAGAACAGGAACATCGTAAAGCGGCGCGGGGGGCGTCGTCGTAGGGTGGGAACCCCCGGCCCGTGCGACGTGTCGGGCCCTTCGCGTTGCCCCCGCACCCGCACCGCACCGCACCGCACACCTTCAGACTCCAGACCTTCACCGGACGGAAAGCCTCTTCATGAGCCTGCACGGACTGCTCGACGCCGTCACCCGTGATGCCGCCCTCGCCGAGGCGGTCAGCGCGGCCGGGGACGGCAAGCGCATGCACGTGGACCTGGTCGGACCCGCCGCCGCGCGGCCCTTCGCGATCGCCGCGCTGGCCCGGCAGACGGGGCGGACCGTGCTGGCGGTCACCGCCACCGGGCGCGAGGCCGAGGACCTCGCCGCCGCGCTGCGCTCCTTGCTGCCGCCCGACGAGGTGGTGGACTACCCGTCGTGGGAGACCCTCCCGCACGAGCGGCTCAGTCCGCGCAGCGACACCATGGGCCGCCGGCTCGCCGTCCTGCGCCGCCTGGTGCACCCGAGCAAGGACGACCCGGCCGCAGGTCCCGTGAGCGTGCTCGTCGCGCCCATCCGGTCGGTGCTCCAGCCACAGGTCAAGGGGCTCGGTGAGCTGGTCCCGGTCAGCCTGCGCCAAGGCGGCGGCGCCGACCTCGGCGAGATCACCGAGGCGCTGGCCGCCGCCGCGTACGCGCGGGTCGAGCTCGTCGAGAAGCGCGGGGAGTTCGCCGTGCGCGGCGGCATCCTCGACGTGTTCCCGCCCACCGAGGAACACCCGCTGCGCATCGAGTTCTGGGGCGACGAGGTCGAAGAGATCCGTTACTTCAAGGTCGCCGACCAGCGCTCCCTGGAGATCGCCGAGCACGGGCTGTGGGCCCCGCCCTGCCGCGAGCTGCTGTTGACCGACGCGGTACGGGAGCGGGCCGCGGCCCTCGCCGAGGCCCACCCCGAGCTCGGCGAGCTGCTGCACAAGATCGCCGAGGGGATCGCCGTGGAGGGCATGGAATCCCTCGCCCCGGTCCTCGTCGACGAGATGGAACTGTTGATCGACGTGCTGCCCGCCGGGTCGATGGCCGTGGTCTGCGATCCGGAGCGGGTCCGGACCCGGGCCGCCGACCTCGTGGCGACGAGCCAGGAGTTCCTGATGGCCTCCTGGGCGGCCACCGCGGGCGGCGGCGAGGCCCCCATCGACGTCGGCGCGGCCTCGCTCCGCGGGATCGCCGACGTCCGCGACCGGGCCCGCGAGCTGGACATGATGTGGTGGTCGGTGTCGCCCTTCGCCGCCGACGAGAGCGCGGGCGGCAGCGACACCCTCAAGCTCGGCATGCACGCCCCGGAGGCCTACCGGGGCGACACCGCCCGGGCGCTGGCCGACACCAAGGGCTGGATCGCCGACGGCTGGCACACCGTCTACCTCACCGAGGGCCACGGCCCGGCCGCCCGTACCGTCGAGGTGCTCGGCGGCGAGGGCATCGCGGCCCGGCTGGAGCCGGAACTGCGCTCCCTCGAGCCGAGCCTGGTGCACGTCGCCTGTGGCTCGATCGACAACGGCTTCGTCGACCCGGTGCTGCGCCTGGCCGTCCTCACCGAGACCGACCTGACCGGTCAGCGCACCGCCACCAAGGACCTCGGCCGGATGCCGACCCGGCGCCGCAAGACCATCGACCCGCTGACCCTGGAGGCCGGCGACTACATCGTCCACGAGCAGCACGGCGTGGGCCGCTACGTCGAGATGGTCCAGCGCACGGTGCAGGGCGCCACCCGCGAGTACCTGCTGGTGGAGTACGCGCCGGCCAAGCGCGGCCAGCCCGGCGACCGCCTCTACATCCCCACCGACCAGCTGGAGCAGGTCACCAAGTACGTGGGCGGCGAGGCCCCGACCCTGCACCGGCTCGGCGGCGCCGACTGGACCAAGACCAAGGCGCGCGCGAAGAAGGCTGTCAAGGAGATCGCCGCCGACCTCATCAAGCTCTACAGCGCGCGCATGGCGGCCCCCGGCCACACCTTCGGACCGGACACCCCCTGGCAGCGCGAGTTGGAGGACGCCTTCCCGTACGCGGAGACGCCCGACCAGCTCACCACCATCGCCGAGGTCAAGGAGGACATGGAGAAGTCGGTCCCGATGGACCGGCTGATCTGCGGCGACGTCGGATACGGCAAAACCGAAATTGCCGTGAGAGCCGCGTTCAAGGCGGTCCAGGACGGCAAGCAGGTCGCCGTCCTCGTCCCGACGACCCTGCTCGTGCAGCAGCACTACGGCACCTTCTCCGAGCGCTACAGCCAGTTCCCCGTCAAGGTGAAGGCGCTCTCGCGCTTCCAGAGCGAGGGCGAGTCCAAGGCCACCCTGGAGGGCCTCCACGAGGGCTCGGTGGACGTGGTCATCGGTACCCACCGGCTGTTCTCGCAGGAGACGAGGTTCAAGGACCTCGGCCTGGTCATCGTCGACGAGGAGCAGCGCTTCGGCGTGGAGCACAAGGAGCAGCTGAAGAAGCTCCGCGCCAACGTGGACGTGCTCACCATGTCCGCGACCCCGATCCCGCGCACCCTGGAGATGGCGGTGACCGGCATCCGCGAGATGTCGACGATCACCACCCCGCCGGAGGAGCGCCACCCGGTGCTGACCTTCGTCGGCCCGTACGAGGAGAAGCAGATCGGTGCGGCCATCCGCCGCGAGCTGCTGCGCGAGGGCCAGTGCTTCTACATCCACAACCGGGTCGAGTCGATCGACCGGGCGGCGGCCAAGCTGCGCGAGATCGTGCCCGAGGCGCGGATCGCGACGGCGCACGGCCAGATGTCGGAGCAGGCCCTGGAGCAGGTCGTCGTCGACTTCTGGGAGAAGAAGTTCGACGTGCTCGTCTCGACGACGATCGTCGAGTCCGGCATCGACATCTCCAACGCCAACACCCTGATCGTGGAGCGCGGCGACAACTTCGGCCTGAGCCAGCTGCACCAGCTGCGCGGTCGCGTCGGGCGCGGCCGCGAGCGCGGGTACGCGTACTTCCTCTACCCGCCGGAGAAGCCGCTGACCGAGACCGCGCACGAGCGCCTCGCGACGATCGCCCAGCACACCGAGATGGGCGCGGGCATGTACGTGGCGATGAAGGACCTGGAGATCCGCGGCGCGGGCAATCTGCTCGGCGGCGAGCAGTCCGGTCACATCGCGGGCGTCGGCTTCGACCTCTACATCCGGATGGTCGGCGAGGCCGTGGCCGACTACCGGGCCGCGGTCGAGGGTCAGGTGGAGGAGGAGCCGCCGTTGGAGGTCAAGATCGAGCTGCCGGTCGACGCGCACGTTCCGCACGACTACGCGCCCGGCGAGCGGCTGCGCCTGCAGGCGTACCGGTCCATCGCCTCCGCCACCTCCGAGGCGGACATCAAGGCCGTGCGGGAGGAGCTCACCGACCGCTACGGCAAGCTGCCGGAGCCGGTGGAGAACCTGCTGCTGGTGGCCGGGCTGCGGATGCTGGCCCGGGCCTGCGGGGTCGGGGACATCACCCTCCAGGGCAACAACGTCCGGTTCGGGCCGGTGGAGCTGCGCGAGTCGCAGGAGCTGCGGCTCAAGCGGCTCTACCCGGGGACGGTGCTCAAGCCCGCCACCTCGCAGGTGCTGGTCCCGCGCCCGAAGGCGGGCAAGATCGGCGGGAAGCCGGTGGTCGGGCGGGAACTGCTGGCCTGGACGGGGGAGTTCCTCACCACCATCCTCGGTTCGTAGCGGCCGTAGCGGATGCGCTGACGACGGGAACGGCCGTGGCCGGGGACCTCAGGGGCCCCCGGCCACGGCCGTTCCCGCGTGCGCGGCTCAGCCCAGCTGGTCCGCGTCTATGACGTCCTTGTCGGCCGGGGCCTCGGCCTGGACCGGCTTGTCGAAGCCCGAGAAGGAGATCTCGGCCGGTTCCTTGCCGGTGATGCCCGCCTTGAGCAGGTAGGGCGTGCCCTCGGTGGCGACCAGCAGGGTCTCGGTGCCCTCGTCGGTCTTCGTGGTCAGGGTGAGGGCCTTCTGGCCGTCGACCGAGGTGACCTTGCCCTTCTCCGCGCCCTTGCTGTCGTCGAACTCCTTGAGCAGTTCGTCCAGGTCGCACAGGGAGGCGAGCTCCTTGGCGTCGGCGTCCGAGACCTTCGACTTCAGCCAGTGGCCCGCCAGCAGCTTGACCGCCCCGTCCGCCTGGTCCTTGGGCAGGTCCTTCATCTGCGAGCGGTAGAAGGGCTCGTCCGCCTTGATGAACACGAACTGGGCGTTGCGGATCAGCTCGAAGGAGCCCTCCTGGCCGGCCATCGTGCCCCGGCAGTCGCCGGTCTTGCTGACGGCCATGTTCAGGTCCATCGGCTTGCCGTCGGCCCAGATCTTGCCGCTGACGGTGAGCGAGGTGGCGCCGCGCAGGGCGTCCACGGACTTGTCCGCGACCTCGGAGCCGGAGAGATCCGCGAACGGGCCGGAGGCGAAGCACCCGGTGAGGCCGAGGGCGGCGGCGCAGGCGAGGGCGGCGGTGGCGGTGAGGCGGTGAGCGGTGCGCATGGGGACTCTCTAGGGCAGCTGGAAGGGGTAAAGGAAGATTAAAGGAGAACCGGAAGATCGTGTTCCGCTCGTGGGCGTGTGCAGCGGTCCGGCGGGTGAAGGCGTGCCGATCACAGCAGATTCTTGTGAACCGAGTCAACATGATTCACAGATATTCTTGAGTTCACGCTGTGAATCGATCTCTCGAGCGTGAGCGGGTATGCTCCCCGGCATGCCCGAGGAGAACGCCGCAGCAGAGGTCACCGCGGCCGAGGTCGCCCGCCTGGCCGGAGTCGGCCGCGCGGCCGTGAGCAACTGGCGCCGCCGCCACGCCGACTTCCCCAAGCCTGTCGGCGGCACCGAAACCAGCCCCTCCTTCTCCCTGGACGAGGTGGAACACTGGCTGCGCGCCCAGGGCAAGCTCGCCGAGGTCCCGCTGCGCGAACGCGTCTGGCAGCAGATCACCGCCCACCCCGGCGGGGCCGTCACCGCCCTCGTTACGGCGGGCGGCGCCCTGCTCGTCGTACGCGACCGGCCCGCCGACTGGCTGCAGCTGACCGCGGTCTCCGACGCACGCATGTCCACCCTGCTGCGGCCCGTCCTCGACCAGGTGCTCGGCGCGCGCCTCGGGACCGGCCACGCGCTCGCCGAGATCCCGCTGCGCCCGGCCACCATGCCGCTGCTGCGGGCCGCCGCCGAACTCGCCGCCGAACTCGGCGCCCGCCAGGCCTTCGAGTTCCTGCTCGGACGCCACCTCGACGCCAACCCGCGCCAGTACACGCTCACCCCGGATTCTCTCGCCGGGCTCATGGCCGCCCTCGCCGGACCCGCAGCGCGCACCGTCCTCGACCCCGCCTGCGGCACCGGCACCCTGCTGCGGGCCGTCCCCGGCGCCACCACCCTGTACGCGCAGGACTCCGCGCCCGAACTCGCCGCGCTCGCCGCCCTGCGCCTCGCCCTGAACGGAACGCCCCGGATCCGCGCGGCCGCGGCCGACAGCCTGCGGGCCGACGCCTTCGCCCAGGACACCGTCGACGCCGTGCTCTGCCACCCTCCGTTCAACGAACGCGGTTGGGGCCACGAGGAACTGGCCTACGACCCGCGCTGGGAGTACGGCTTCCCGGCCCGCACCGAATCCGAACTCGCCTGGGTCCAGCACGCCCTGGCCCACCTGCGCGAAGGCGGCACCGCCGTCCTGCTCATGCCGCCCGCCGTCGCCGCCCGCCGCTCCGGCCGCCGCATCCGCGCCGACCTGCTGCGCCGCGGCGCGCTACGGGCCGTCGTCGCACTCCCGGCCGGGGCGGCGCCCCCGTACGGAATCCCCCTGCACCTGTGGGTGTTGCGCCGACCCGCCCCGCACGCGGCGCCCCCGGCCGGGCTGCTGCTCGTCGACACCGCCGCGCTCGCCGCCGACACCCCCCTGCGCACGGCATGGCCCGCCGTGCACGGCGCGGTGCAGGACGCCTGGAGCGCGTACGACCGCACCGGCTCGCTCGCCCAGGAGCCCGGCGTCAGCCGCGTGGTCCCCGTCATCGAGCTGCTGGACGACGACGTCGACCTCACCCCCGCCCGCCACCTGCCCCCGCCGGCCGCCGGTGGCGGTCCCGCCGCGCTGACCGCCGTACGGGAGCAGCTCGGCGAGACCCTCGGCCGGGCCGCCCGGCTCACCCCGCCGCCCGCGGCGGCGCCCGCCGGGGGCACGGCCCGACCGCCGATGACCACCGTCGGCGAACTCGCCCGCGCCGGAGCCCTGGAGCTGCACACCGGCACCGGCGGCGGCACCGGATCGGCCCCCGTCCTCACCGAACAGGACGTCTACACCGGGAGCGGCCCCTCCGGCACCCTGGTGCCCACCGCCGACGAGCCCGTGCTCACCGCCCCCGGCGACGTACTCGTCCCCCTCGTTGGCGGAGCGACCATCGCCCGGGTCGTGGGCGAAGCCGTCGCGGGCGCGGTACCGGGCCGCGGCCTGGCCCTGCTGCGCCCCGACCCCGACGCCCTCGACCCGTGGTTCCTGGCCGGATTCCTGCGCGGCACCGCCAACACCCGCCGCGCCAGCAGCCACGCCTCCACCGCCACCCGGCTCGACGTACGCCGGCTCCAGCTGCCCCGGCTGCCCCTGGCACAACAACAGAGCTACGGGCTCCGCTTCCGCGCGCTCGCCGAGTTCGAGGACGCACTACGGCTGGCGGGGCGGCTCGGCGAACAACTCGTACAGGGTTTCCACGACGGTCTCTCCGACGGCACGGTCACGCCGGAGTGAACGGCCGTGCAGCGAGCGTGCAACGGTTGCGCGCATCCCCTCACCCCTGGCCGGGAACGCTGTATACCCTCAGACCCGAAACTTCTTCCGCACGGCCCGTCAGGAGCAGCGATGCACGGCCCCGGCCTTCCGCCGCAGCACGGCCCCCAGTCCGATTCGGGGGGTGTGATGGCATTGCGCGTGGTGTTCGTGCTGCTGCCCATCCTCAGCTGCGGCTTCCTCGCCTGGGGGTCGTTGCTGCGACTCGCCCTGGTCACGCGCAAGTCCCGTGACTGGGCGCTGATGGTGGCCAGCTGCGTGCTCGCCGTCGTGTGGATGGCGCTCATCCAGGCCGACCCCACGCCCGAAGTCAACGGCTGGCAGAGCGACCTGGGCGCCGGCGGCTCGATCCTCATGGGTTTCGCGATCTGCGTGTACTTCCTCGTCGCCGACATCAAGCACCACGAGGCCCGGCGGTCGGCCCTGACCTCACAGTGGTACCCGGCGCAGCCCGCTCCGTACGTCCACCCGCAGCCGTCCGGGCCCGCCTACGGGTACCCGCCCGCCACGGCCACCACCCGGCCCTCCACCCCGACGCCGACCCCCGCGCCGACCCCGGCCCCTCCGCAGGTGCCGCCGCAGCCGACGCCGCCCCCGCGCATCGGGCAGGTCCGCGCCGAGCTCGACGAGCTCAGCGAGCTGCTGCGCAAGCAGACCCCGCCGGCCGGCGGCCCCCGCCACGATCCCCACCAGACCCCGTACCAGGACCCGCAGCAGTGACCGACCGGCTCATCGGCGACCGCTACCAGCTCGCGACCGTCCTCGGTCAGGGCGGCATGGGCCAGGTATGGACCGCCTACGACCGGCGCCTGGACCGCCGCGTCGCCGTCAAACTGCTGCGCCCCGACAAGGTCGCGGGCCCCGGCACCGTCGCCGAGGAGCTGCGCCGCCGCTTCGTGCGCGAGTGCCGGGTCACCGCGCAGGTCGACCACCCCGGCCTGGTCACCGTGCACGACGCGGGCAGCGACGGCGACGAACTCTTCCTCGTCATGGGCTACGTGGAGGGCGCCGACCTCGCCGACCACCTCGCCGAGCACGACCCCTACCCCTGGCAGTGGGCGGTCGCCGTCGTCGCGCAGCTGTGCTCGGTCCTGTCGGCCGTGCACGCGGTGCCGATCGTGCACCGGGACCTGAAGCCGCGCAACGTGATGGTCCGCCCGGACGGCACGGTGCTCGTCCTGGACCTCGGCGTGGCCTCGGTGATGGACACCGACACCACCCGCCTCACCAGCACCGGCTCGCCCATCGGTAGCCCCGCGTACATGGCGCCCGAGCAGGCCATGGGCGGCGCCGTGGGCCCGTACACCGACCTGTACGCCCTCGGCGTGCTGCTGTACGAACTCCTCACCGGCAACGTCCCCTTCGCCGGATCCACCGCCCTCGGCGTCCTGCACCGCCACCTGTACGAGCCCCCGCTCCCGGTCCGCCAGGCGCGCCCGGAGATCCCGCCGGAGCTGGAGAAGCTCCTGCTCCACCTCCTCGCCAAGGACCCGCAGGACCGGCCCTCCTCCGCCCAGGAGGTCTACGAGGCGCTGGCCCCGCTGCTGCCCGCCCGCGGCAGCCGCACCCCGTCCGGCCCGCTCGACCCGACCCGGCCCTTCCTGCGCCCGCAGGCACCCTGGCCGGACCGGGCCGCGGCCATCCCCCCGCGGCCGAGCACCCCGCCCGCGCCGCCCAAGGCCGACGTCCCCGGAGCCGTGGACGAGGCCCGCAAGGCCCTGGACGAGGGGCGGCTCACCCAGGCCGTGGACATCCTCGGCGGCATCCTCCCGGCGGCGGCCGCCGAGCACGGGGAGCACTCCCCGGTGGTGCGCTCCCTGCGCAAGCAGTACGCCGCCACGCTGATGGACGACGGCCAGTACCGGCGGGCCCTGCCGGAACTGCGCCGCCTCGCCGACGAGTTCCCGGCCGGGGACCCCCAGTCGCTGCGCTTCCGCTACGACTCGGCTCAGTGCCTGGAGCAACTGGGCGAGCCGGCCGCCGCCCTGGCCGAGTACCGCTCGCTGCTCCCGTTCTTCGAGAACCACTACGCCAACCCGGACCCGGGCCTCCCGCTGGAGGTCCGCCGCCGGATAGCCCACCTGCTGCTCTCCCTCGGCGACCGCCAGGCGGCCCACGACACCCTGGCCCGGCTGCTGTTCGACGCGGAACGGCTGCACGGCCCGGGCCACCCCTTCCCGGCCGAGATCCGCCGCACGTTGCAGTGGCTCAGCCAGGTCCGCTGACCGAGCGCCGGGTGCGTCCCCGCAGGGCCGCGAGCAGCAGGATCCCCGACGCGCCCGCCAGGACGGCCAGCCCCGGAACCAGACCCGGCGGGCGGAACTCACAGCTCACCCGGGTGGTGCCGGGGGTGAGCGGGACCGCCACCAGGCCCAGGTGACCGGCGGCCGGGCGGCCGTTGCAGGTCCAGCCGGCGATCGCGGGGACCGAGAGGACCGCCGTGCCGGTCGTGCCCGGCGGGAGGGTGGCGCGGACCCCGGAGGAGTCGACCCGGACCGAGGTCGCGGCCGTTGCCCGCAGGCCGGCGACCGCGGCGTCGAGCCGCGTCCGGTCCAGGCAGGACAGGGTCCACCGCGGGGGCGGGGCCGCGTCGAAGACCAGGGCCGAGGACTCCCCGCGGGAGGGGCCCATCGGCTGGAGGGCGGCCCGGTTGCGGGGGGCGTTGCCGTTCAGGCGGAAGGCGGGGCCGTCCGCGAGGCGGGCCGTCGCGTTGTACTCGGGGGCCCACAGGTAGGCCTCCGTGCCCGCGCGGCAGGTGCCGGGTGCGAGCGGGTCCTCGTACACCCGGGCGCCCAGCAGTGCTTCCTGGTTGGCGAAGGGGGAGTCCTCGGCGTAGGAGAGGGGGGCGCCGGGCGGGCGGGTCGTCACCAGCGGGGGCACCTGGGCGCGGCGGACCGTGCCGTCGGGCTGCAGGCGTGCGCCGACCGCGAAGACGGCGTCCGTGACCGGGTTGTCGATGCTCTGGACGTTGCGTCCGCGCGAGGTCCAGCCCGCCCCGAGGGCGACCATCGTGCGGGTGAACACGTCCGGGGTGTGGCTGCTGTAGTAGGCGCCGCCCTCGCCGCCGAGCAGCAGCGGGTCGTTGCCCGTCAGGGCGGGCCGGCTCGGGTCGGTGCGGTACGCGGGCCAGCCGTCGGCCGCCGCCAGGGCCTCGGCGCGCGCGGTGTGCGCCGGCCCCCAGGACGGGTAGTCGTCGAGCCCGCCCAGCTTGCCCTTGTGTCCGTAGGCGGTGGTCGCGGCGGCCTGGGCCAGGAGGACCAGCGCGAGCAGTGTGGCCGCCGGCCACGCGGGACGGCGGTGGCGCAGCGACCACCAGGCCGCCCCCGCCAGGGCCAGCCCGCCGGCGAAGAGCGCGTAGCCCGCCGCCGTCACCAGCGGGCTGCTCTGCGCCCACAGCGCGGCGACCGAAAGGACGCCCGCTCCCGCGGCCAGCGCCGGCGGCCGCGGCGGGCCCGCGGCCAGCCCGGTCCAGGCGGCGATCACGGCGATCCCGGCCAGCACGAAGGTCTGCCGGTACGGGCTTCCGTTCGGGGTGGCGAACAGGTGCCAGGCCAGATGGGTCGGCGCCCACTGGAGGGAGAGCGCCACGGCCACGGTCAGCCCCGCCCACCACAGCCGGGTGCGCGCCGGGACCGCCCGGTGGAAGGGCAGCGCGGCCACCAGCAGCAGGGTTCCGGTGCCCACGAAGACGGCGGGGGAGGAGAAGGAGTACGTCCCGGGCAGCAGCCGTGCGAACAGGTCCGCCCAGGTCACCGGCCGGAACTCCTTGACCCATCCCGGATAGGCCCGTCCGGAGCTGAGGAAGAGGGGCAGGAGGACGGGCGCCGCGAGCGCGATCCCGAGCAGGGTCGTCCCGGCGCCCCGCGCGATCACCGACAGCCGGCTCGAGGTGCCCTCCCGGGTGAGCGCCACCCGTACCAGCAGCACCAGCGCCGCACCCAGCGTCGCCATGTAGGCGGTGTAGAAGTTCGCCGTCCAGCAGACCGCGACGACCAGCGGCGCCAGCAGGACCCGGCGCCCGCGCAGGGCCCATTCGCCGGTCAGGCACAGCAGGGGGAAGGCGAGCAGCCCGTCCAGCCACATCGGGTTGTACGAGGCTTCGATCACCGACCAGCCGCACAGCGCATACGAGGCCCCGAGCAGGCCGGCCGCCCACCAGGGCCCGCGGCGCTGCGTGCGCAGCAGCCAGGCCATCGCGGCCGCCGCGGCCGCCGTCTTGAGCACGGTCACGACGTACACGGCGAGGTCGATGTCCGCGCGCGGGAAGAGACCGACGAGGACGGCGAAGGGGCTGGTCAGGTAGGTGCCCAGGTCCGGCAGGAAACTCATGCCGTAGCCGGAGCGCCAGTTGAACAGCAGTCCGCCCTCCGCGCGGCCGTGCAGCAGGTCCCACAGCTGCGCGTGGAAGGGGACGAACTGGTTGCCGAGGTCGTTGATGCTGCGGTGGCGCGGCCCGTAGGGGAACACCCGGGTGGCGGCGTCCCCGGCGCACACCGCCACCGCCGTGAGCAGGGCGGCGAACGCCGAGCCGAGCAGGCTCCGGCGGCGCGGTGAGCCGTGCGGTGAGCGGCGCGGTGCGGGAGACGGTGCGGGACGCGGTGCGGGACGCGGCGAGGGGTGCGGCGAGCGGTGCGTTGTCGACATGGTGGGCCGACCTTGGCAGGGCCGGGTGACCGAAGGGTGGCCTCAGGGTTGCCGGTGGCCGATCCCGGCGGCGCGAGGGGCTCGGGGTCCCCAGAACGGGTGACGGGTGGCGTGCCGGACCCGCCCGTGCCCGCCGGCTCGCCTATGAACGGTGCGTGTTCGGTCCGCGCGTGAATCGTTGGTCGAACCGGTGGTCCGGATCACCGTGACCTCATAACATCGATCACCGCACGGCCCTTTGTGCACTGACGCACAATCTTCCGGCCCTGGAGGCTCCTTTGCACCGTCGCACAGCGCTCTCCGTCTCCGCCGCCCTGCTCGTGGCGGCGCCCCTGCTGTCCGCCTGCTCGGGCGAGCCGCGAGCCGGCACCGCGGCCGTCGTGGGCGGCGAACGGATCACCACCTCCGCGCTCCAGGCCCAGGTCAACGACGTCCGTGCGGCGCAGAACCGGTCCGGGCAGGCCGCTGCCGAGCTCATCGCGAGCACCCCCCACCTGGAGCGGCAGAAGCTCGACGCGCTCCTCCAGAGCCGGATCATCGACAAGATGGCCGATACCGCCGGGCTCACGGCCACCCAGAAGGACATCGAGGACGAACGCAAGGCGTACGTCGACGAGAACGGCGGCAACGAGCAGTTCGAGGCACTGCTCCTGCAGAAGGGGGCCATGGCCCCCGGCCAGGTCGACCGCTTCCTCCGGGACCGGGTGCTCCTCACCGCGCTCACCGCCAAGTACGGAGCCGGGAAGCTGGAGCAGCCCGCCCGCGCCGCCGTCGAGGCACTGCACATCGAGGTGAACCCGCGCTACGGCGCCTGGGACGCCAAGGAGATCAAGCTCGGCACCGGGGAGACGCCCTGGATCACCCAGCGGACGCGGCCCGAGGCGGCGCCCGCCGGAGCCTGAGGCTCCGGGGTCCCGCGGGCCGCGGGCCGGCGCGCCGGAGGTAGGTTCGGAGGGTGACCGACCACTCCGAACCCACCGCCACCGCCGCCGCCGAGCCCACGGGCCGCATCGTCCTGCTGACCACCAGCCACCGGGTCGCCCCCGGCGTACTGTCCTGGCCGGCGTGGCAGACCCTGCACGCAGCGGACCGGGTGCTGTGCGCCGACCCCGACCACCCGCAGCTGCCGTACCTGCGGGAGGCGGGCATCGAGGTCGCGTTCGAGAGCCCGGACGCGCACGCGCTGGTCGAGGCCTGCGCGGGCGGCCGTACGGTCGTGGTGCTCCCGGGCGGCGAGGGCGACCAGCGGCTCACCGACGGGCTGGCCCGGCTGGCCGGCTCGGGCCGGGTCTCGATGCCCGACCTGGAACTCCTTCCGGGCTCCTACGACCTGCCGGGCGCGCGCCTGCTCGACCTGGTCCAGGTGATGGACCGGGTCCGGCGCGAGTGCCCGTGGACCTCCCGGCAGACCCACCGGGGCCTGGCCAAGTACGCGATCGAAGAGGCGTACGAGCTGGTCGAGGCCATCGAGGACGGGGACCGGGAGGAGCTGCGCGAGGAGCTCGGCGACGTGCTGCTCCAGGTGGTCTTCCACGCCCGGATCGCCGAGGAGGCCGGCGGGGACGGCGAGGACGGCGAGGACGCTACCGAGGCCTTCTCCATCGACGACGTGGCCGGGGCGCTGGTCACCAAGCTGATCCACCGGCATCCGCACGTCTTCGGCGACGCGGAGGCCGAGACCCCGGAGGACGTCAACGCGCACTGGCAGCGCACCAAGGCGGTGGAGAAGCGGCGGGAGTCGGTCACCGACGGGATCCCGGTGGGCCAGCCCGGCTTGGCGCTCGCCGCCAAGCTCGCGGGCCGGGCCCGGACGGGCGGCGTGGCCGTGGAACTGCCCCGCGGCGAGGGCATCGGGTACGAACTGCTCGAGCTCGCGGCCCGTGCCGAGGCGGCGGGGACCGACCCCGAGACCGCGCTGCGCGCGGCGGCCCGCGCCTACCGGGACGCGATCCGGGCGGCCGAGGGCGTGGCGGAGCCGGGCGAGTAGGGGACCTTCCTCGAGGGGGCCTTCCTTCAGTACGCCTTCGGCGCGCGGGCCGACGGGTCGTGCCAGTGGGGCGCCCGGGGGTCGAGGAACCACTCGCCGAATCCCAGCGGGCGCTCCCCGTACGCGGGGCCCCGGGCCGGTACGGCGTCGTGGAAGAGGCGGCCGGGGCGGGCGCCCAGCTCCTGGAGGAGGTGGGCGGTCTCGTCGATGAACTGCGGCGGACCGCTCAGGTAGACGTCCTGGTCCGGCCACAGCCCCCGGTTGCCCAGGGCGGTCGCCAGCCGGTCGGTGGCCTGGTTGCGGTGGCGCCCCGGGGCGGGCGTGATGTAGGTGACGGCGAGCCAGGCGCAGCTGGCGGCGAACGCGTCGATGAGCGGGCGGTCGTAGAGGTGCGCGCCGTCCCGGGCCACCACGAAGAGCCGTACGTCCTGATCGCAGGGACGCTCCGCGAGGTCCTCCAGCAGGGCCCGGATGGGTGCCCAGCCGGTGCCGGCGGCGATCAGGCTGACCGGGCGGTCCGCGCGGCGGAAGGTCAGCTGCCCGCCGGCGGCGCTGAGTCGCAGCAGGTCGCCCGGCCGGGTCTCGCGGACCAGGGCGGTGCTCAGGCGCCCCTGTTCGACCCGGCTGACGTGCAGGTCGAGGGTGCCGTCGGGGCGGGGGGCGTTGCCGATGGAGTAGGTGCGCCAGGTCGTCGGGAACCGACCGCTGCTCACGCTCGTGTACTGGCCGGGGAGATAGGGGAAGGGTGCGTGCGGCCGTAGCGTCAGGACGCCTATGTCCGGTCCGTACTGGAGGTGGCGCACGACCTCGGCGTCCCACCACGGTGGGTCCTCGCTCGCTTCGGCGCCGGCCGTCATCGCGTCGGCCATCACCTGGTAGGCCTCGGCCCAGGCCTTCTCGACCGGTGGGGTCCAGGCCGCGCCGGAGGTCTCCGCGAGTGCGGCGAGCAGGCTGGCGCCGACGGCCGCGTAGTGCTCGGGGCGGACCAGGAACTTGCGGTGGTCGCGTCCCAGGTCGCGCAGGTAGGGGCCGAGGGTCTCGTCGTCCATGTGGGCGATCACGTGGGTGAGCGCGGCGAAGAGCCGGTCCCGCTGGCGTTCCATGTCGTGGAGGGGGTCCGGGAAGAGGGCGCGGATCGCGGGGTTGTGCCAGAAGAGGTGGGAGTAGAAGAACTTGACGGCGTGCTCGGCCCGTCTCTCCACCACCGCGAAACTGCTTTTCAAGATCCTGACATCCACAAAACCGAAAGTAGGAATGTCGGAGAAGTTGACGTCAAGGGATGGCCGATCTACGGACAGCCGCGACTAACCGGCTATATCGGATGGGGTTTCGGCGCCGGGATACGGTCATCAGGTGCACGAGCAGACCTCCGGAACCCCCGCCGAAACCCCCGCGGACACTCCCGCCGACACCCCTTCCGCCGAGGGCCCCACCCTCTTCGACTGGGAGTTCGCGACCGACCCCTACCCGGCGTACGCCTGGCTGCGCGAGCACTCCCCGGTGCACCGCACCAAGCTGCCCAGTGGGGTCGAGGCGTGGCTCGTCACCCGGTACGCCGATGCCCGCCAGGCCCTCGCCGACCAGCGGCTCAGCAAGAATCCGGCGCACCACGCCGAGCCCGCGCACGCCAAGGGCAAGACCGGGATCCCGGGGGAGCGCAAGGCGGAGCTGATGACGCACCTGCTCAACATCGACCCGCCCGACCACACCCGGCTGCGGCGACTGGTGTCGAAGGCCTTCACCCCCCGCAGGGTCGCCGAGTTCGCCCCGCGGGTGCAGGCGCTCACCGACCACCTGATCGACCAGTTCGCGGGGAGGGGCGAGGCCGATCTCATTCACGAGTTCGCCTTCCCGCTCCCGATCTACGCCATCTGCGAGATGCTCGGGGTACCGCGCGAGGACCAGGACGACTTCCGCGACTGGGCCGGCATGATGATCCGCCACGGCGGCGGTCCACGTGGTGGGGTGGCCCGGTCGGTCAAGCAGATGCGGACCTACCTCGGCGAACTCATTCATCGCAAAAGGGGCGATCTGGGCGATGACCTCATTTCCGACCTGATTCGGGCGAGCGATCACGGCGACCACCTGACGGAGGGCGAGGCCACCGCCATGGCCTTCATCCTGCTCTTCGCCGGTTTCGAGACCACCGTGAACCTCATCGGCAACGGGGTCCACTCCCTCTTCATGAATCCGGACCAGCGCACCCGCCTCCAAGACTCCCTCGCCGCCGGCGACCGCGGCCTGCTGGAGACCGGCATCGAGGAGCTGCTCCGCTACGACGGCCCCGTGGAGCTGGCGACCTGGCGGTTCGCCACCGAACCACTGACTCTCGGAGGCAAGGACGTCGCGGCGGGCGATCCGGTTCTCGTCGTCCTCGCCGCGGCCGACCGGGACCCCGAGCGCTTCGCGGACCCGGACACCCTCGACCTCTCCCGGACCGACAATCAGCACCTCGGGTACGGCCACGGCATCCACTACTGCCTGGGTGCCCCGCTCGCCCGACTCGAAGGGCAGACCGCACTCGCGACTTTGCTGACGCGTCTACCTGATCTGGAACTTGCCGTTCCACCCCAAGACCTGCGCTGGCGCGGAGGGTTGATCATGCGAGGACTGCGCACTCTTCCCGTTCGATTCGCGGCTCAAAACAGTTGCGCGAAAGCTGATTAAAAGTCAGGTTCGGCCTTGACTTGTGACAATCGTTCGAAGGCCGCTAGGTTCTGCCGTTACCCCGCTGTTATATGCGAAAGGTGATCCCTCATGCTCTCCGGGAACGGCCGTCACAGACGCCCCCGCCAGGTCCCCGCGCTGGTCGTCACAGCCGGAGTCACTGGCTCCGCGCTGGCCATGCCGCTGTTGGCCGCCACCAGCGCCACTGCCGCCGACACGTCCACGTGGGACAAGGTCGCCGAGTGCGAGAGCGGCGGCTCGTGGAGCGCGAACTTCGGTAGCGGCGCCTACGGCGGACTCCAGTTCACCCAGGAAGAGTGGCAGAGCGCCGGCGGGCTCGACTTCGCCGAGCGCCCCGACCTGGCGAGCCGTTCCCAGCAGATAGCCGTGGCCGAGCGGGTGCTCGGCTCGACGGGGCCGCAGGCCTGGCCGCTGTGCGCGGCCTCGGCCGGCCTGGTCAAGGAGAGCCCCGCCGCCAAGGTGGACCCCGGTCTGCCCGGCAGCCAGAGCCCGATCGCCCCCGCGCCGTCCCGCCCGGACGACGCCGTTCCGTCCACCGGGGGCGGCAAGCCGTCCACGGACTACGGGTCGCCGACCCCGGCCCCGGCTGCGAGCCCGTCCAGCACCCCGTTCCTGATTCCCGACGCCCCGTCCGTCGGGCTGCCCGTCATGCCCGCGCCGGACGTCCCGACGACGCCTCCGGTCGACCCGACCGCTCCGGTCCAGCCGGGCGGCCCGACCGGCACGCCGGCCCCCGTCGACCCGACGGCGCCGACGCAGCCGGTGGACCCGACCGCGCCCACCACCCCGCCCGTCACGCCGGGACTGCCCCCGGTCGACTCGACGGCCCCCGCGAACCCGGAGGTCCCGCAGACCACCGGCGCCACTCCTGTCGAGGGCAGCGGCAAGCACCGCGGTGCGCCCGAGGGCGAGTCGACGGCCCCGTCCGGTGCCGCATCGGACCCCACTTACACGGTCCAGGCGGGCGACAGCCTGGCGACCATCGCGGTTGCCAAGGGCGTAAAGGGGGGCTGGAACGGTCTCTACCAGGCCAATGAGCAAGTCATCGGCGGGGACGCCGACCTCATCAAGCCCGGCCAGAACCTGGATCTAACCCCGCAATAAGGACAGTTCAGTTATCCGGAAAGAGTCGAATGTCGGATTTCTATAAGTGAGACATGTGTCTCTTCCGGTCAACTGGCGTGTCCCGCCTCGGGGCTTCCGCAAACCCCGCCCTCACCTGCGCAAACACCCCTGCAGGGGGCGCAAGTAGGGGCCGTTTCTCCCCGATGTTCGTCGTTGAACATCGGGGAGAGACCTGTCTACCTTCTGAATCGCTCGCCACCGCGAGCTCCTTCGACCGCATCGCCGAATCCTGCCGGCGGACGGGGGGAACAGTCGTCGCGTCAAGCGCCGAAGGCAGGAGCGGGGGAACCAAGGTAGGTGCCGGGAGCGGCCGTTGAGAGACGGTCACGCAACCGGCTTGGGGTTAAGACGTGCGCTAGGTCGCACGGCCGGGCAACTCACTCGCCCGAACCCGACAGCTCACCTCGTAGGCGTCGGTGAGGAGAACTCCATGCTGCTTTCCGGCAAGGGCAAGCACCGTCGCGGTACTGCAATCGAGCGGTCTGTTCGGATCGTCACGCTCGCCGGTGTCGCCGGTGTGGCCGTGGCCGCCCCCCTGATGGCCGCGGGCACCGCCAGCGCCGCCACCACGTCCGAGTGGGACAAGGTCGCGCAGTGCGAGTCGGGTGGCAACTGGGCCATCAACACGGGCAACGGCTACTACGGCGGTCTGCAGTTCTCGCCCTCCACGTGGGCCGGGTTCGGTGGCAAGTCGTACGCCGCGCAGGCCAACCAGGCCTCCAAGTCGCAGCAGATAGCCATCGCCGAGAAGGTCCTCAAGAGCCAGGGCAAGGGCGCCTGGCCGTCCTGCGGCAAGGGCCTGTCGAACTCCGCCTACAGCGGTGGCGGCTCCGAGACCCCGGCGTCGTCGAAGCCCCAGTCTAAGCCGCAGTCCAAGCCGCAGCCGAAGGCCGAGACGAAGAAGGTCGAGACGAAGAAGGTCGAGACCAAGGCCGCGCCGAAGCAGGAGACCAAGCGCGCCGAGGCTCCGACCACCCGCTCCGAGCGCACCGAGGCTCCGGCCGCGCCGAAGACCGGCAACGGCTCGTACGAGGTCAAGTCGGGCGACACCCTGGGCACCATCGCCGAGGCCAACGGCGTCAAGGGCGGCTGGCAGCAGCTCTTCGAGCTGAACAAGGACATCGTCTCGGACGCCGACCTGATCTTCCCGGGACAGAAGCTGAAGCTCAGCTGAACACTGCGGTAGAGCCGCAGGAACGTGTACGCGGCGTCAGCTGACCCCGTGCAGGATTTCCACCGCCCGGCGCGCGCCCCACGCGCCGGGCGGTGCTGCGTGCGGCCCCCGAACGTCGATGATCAAGCGATGTATGTCCCGGAAGAGGGGTATTCGAGCGCTTTTTCGTCCCAGGGTCCGGGCGGTCGGGCGGCCCAGTGCCCGGAGCCGGTTAGGCTCTAGGCGGCAAGGCCATCCCACGGCCTGACACGCCACCGCACACTCAGCGTCACATCCCAGAAGGAGATGCTCGTGCCGTCCATCGACGTCGTCGTAGCCCGGGAAATCCTGGACTCCCGAGGCAACCCCACGGTCGAGGTCGAGGTGGGCCTCGACGATGGCAGCACCGGCCGTGCTGCAGTTCCGTCCGGCGCCTCCACCGGTGCATTCGAGGCCATCGAGCTGCGTGACGGTGACCCCGACCGTTACTTCGGCAAGGGTGTCGAGAAGGCCGTCCTCGCCGTCATCGAGCAGATCGGCCCGGAGCTCGTCGGCTACGACGCCACCGAGCAGCGCCTGATCGACCAGGCCATGTTCGACCTGGACGCCACCGACAACAAGGGCTCGCTCGGCGCCAACGCCATCCTCGGCGTGTCCCTGGCCGTCGCGCACGCCGCGTCCGAGGCCTCGGACCTCCCGCTCTTCCGCTACCTCGGCGGTCCGAACGCGCACCTGCTGCCCGTTCCGATGATGAACATCCTCAACGGTGGGTCGCACGCCGACTCCAACGTGGACATCCAGGAGTTCATGATCGCCCCCATCGGCGCGGAGTCCTTCTCCGAGGCGCTGCGTTGGGGTGCCGAGGTCTACCACACCCTCAAGAAGGTCCTGCACACCAAGGGCCTCTCCACCGGCCTGGGCGACGAGGGCGGCTTCGCCCCGAACCTGGAGTCCAACCGCGCCGCGCTCGACCTCATCATCGAGGCCATCAAGCAGGCCGGCTACACCCCGGGCACGGACATCGCGCTCGCGCTCGACGTCGCCGCGTCCGAGTTCTACAAGGACGGCCAGTACGAGTTCGAGGGCAAGTCCCGCTCGGCCGCCGAGATGACCGACTACTACGCCGAGCTCGTCGAGGCGTACCCGCTGGTCTCCATCGAGGACCCGCTGTTCGAGGACGACTGGGACGGCTGGAAGACCATCACCGACCGCCTCGGCGCCAAGGTCCAGATCGTTGGTGACGACCTGTTCGTCACCAACCCGGAGCGTCTGGCCCGCGGTATCGAGGAGGGCTCCGCGAACGCCCTGCTCGTGAAGGTGAACCAGATCGGTTCGCTGACCGAGACCCTGGACGCAGTCGAGATGGCCCAGCGCAACGGCTTCAAGTGCATGATGTCCCACCGTTCCGGTGAGACCGAGGACGTCACCATCGCCGACCTCGCCGTCGCCGTGAACTGCGGTCAGATCAAGACCGGCGCCCCGGCCCGCTCGGACCGCGTCGCCAAGTACAACCAGCTGCTGCGCATCGAGGAGATCCTCGACGACGCCGCGGTGTACGCGGGCCGCTCCGCCTTCCCGCGCTTCAAGGGCTAATCACCCCCCTGAGGGGCTGGCCTCCGTACGTCCCCGCACTCGGTCCCGTACCGTGTGCGGGGACGTATTGCGTAGTGCGTACCTAGGGGAGGCGGACCAATGGCCGGGAACCGGGATCGGTTCTCCACCTTCTCCACCGCGACGAGGCTCAAGCAGCTCGGCGAGCGGACCGCCGCCCACGTCTACCGGTCGCAGTCGCGGCGCCAGGTCCGCCGCAGCCGGCTCACCGGCCGCGCCGCGCTCCTGGTGCTCGTCCTCTGTACGCTGGTCGTCGCCCTCGCGTATCCGATGCGCCAGTACGTTTCCCAGCGCTCGGAGATCGCGAAGCAGCAGCGGGCCGCCGCGGCCGCGCGGGACCGCCTCGAGCGGCTCCGTGACGAGAAGGCCCGCTGGCAGGACGACGCCTACGCGGAGCAGCAGGCGCGCAAGCACCTGCACTTCCTGCGCCCGGGGGAGATCGGCTACATCATGAGCGACCCCGGGGCCCAGTCCCCGCAGCCGCACCGGACCGGCCACGCCGGCTCCGACCGCCCCTGGTACTCCAACGTCTGGGACGGCGTCGACAAGGCCGACCGCCCCGGCGAGTGATCCGTACCGCCGTACCGCAGCACCCATCCACGAGAACGAAGAGACTTCCTCCAGGCATGCAGACGCCCCCGCCCCAGACCGACCGGACCGAGCCGACCGACGCGGACATCGAGGCGTTCGAGCAGCAGCTCGGCCGCCCGCCGCGCGGGCTGCGCGCCATCGCGCACCGCTGCCCCTGCGGGCAGCCGGACGTGGTGGAGACCGCCCCGCGGCTCCCCGACGGCACCCCCTTCCCGACGCTGTACTACCTGACGTGCCCGCGCGCGGCCTCCGCGATCGGCACGCTGGAGGCCAACGGCGTGATGAAGGAGATGCAGGCCCGGCTCGCCGAGGACAAGGAACTGGCCGCCGCCTACCAGGCCGCCCACGAGGACTACATCCAGCGGCGCGACGCCATCGAGGTGCTCCAGGGCTTCCCGAGCGCCGGCGGCATGCCGGACCGGGTGAAGTGCCTGCACGTGCTGGTCGGCCACTCCCTGGCCGCCGGCCCCGGGGTGAACCCGTTCGGTGACGAGGCCCTGGCGATGCTGCCGGAGTGGTGGGCCAAGGGTGCCTGCGTCGTGCCGTGCGGGGAGAAGAAGACGGACGACGAGGGGTCGCGGGCGTGACCCGGGTCGCCGCCGTCGACTGCGGTACGAACTCCATCCGGCTGCTGGTGGCGGACTACGAGCCGGCCACCGGCGAGCTGGTCGAGTTGGACCGCCGGATGACCATCGTCCGGCTCGGTCAGGACGTGGACCGGACCGGGCGCCTGGCCCCGGAGGCGCTGGAGCGCACCTTCGCCGCCTGCCGCGAGTACGCGGGAGTGATCAAGGAGTTCGGTGCGGAGCGGGTGCGCTTCGTGGCGACCTCCGCCTCCCGGGATGCCGAGAACCGGGCGGACTTCGTCCGGGGCGTCCTGGACATCCTGGGGGTCGAGCCCGAGGTGATCTCCGGTGACCAGGAGGCGGAGTTCTCCTTCGTCGGTGCCACCAAGGAGCTCGCGGCGCACGAGCACCTTCCGCGGCCGTTCCTGGTGGTGGACATCGGCGGCGGTTCGACCGAGTTCGTGGTCGGCGAGGAGCACGTACGGGCCGCGCGGTCCGTGGACATCGGCTGCGTCCGGATGACCGAGCGGCACCTGGTGGTGGACGGGGTCGTCACCGACCCGCCGACCGCCGAGCAGGTCGCCGCGATCCGCGCCGACATCGAGGCGGCGCTGGACCTGGCCGCCGAGGGCGTCCCGCTGGCCGAGGCGCGCACGCTGGTGGGCCTGGCCGGTTCGGTGACCACGGTCGCCGGGATCGCGCTGGGGCTGGCGGAGTACGAATCGTCCGCGATCCACCACTCCCGGATCTCCTACGAGCAGGTGCGCGCGATCAGCGAGCGGATGCTGACGGCGACGCACGCCGAGCGCGCGGCGATCCCCGTCATGCATCCGGGTCGGGTGGACGTGATCGGAGCGGGTGCGCTGGTACTGCTGGCGATCATGGAGCGCATCGGCGCTTCGGAGGTCGTCGTGTCGGAGCACGACATCCTCGACGGCATCGCGATCAAGACCGCAGAAGAGGCCGGGGCCGACCAGCGGCGGGTGTGACCTGCCGGATCGATGGAAGACGGTGCTGCGGTCGGCCGACCGCAGCACCGTCGTCTTGCCGGACTCAGCTGGTGAGGTGGACGTCGCGCCGGTCGCCGACCACTTCACGCCGCTCCGTCTGCCCGCTCACTGAACAGGTCGGCCAGCAACTCGGCCATGGTCACGGTCGGTCCACCTTCTGCCAGCACGGCCTCCGCCTCGCGTGCGAGGAGTTCCTCGGCCGCCTCTTCGAGCGCGTTGAAGTCCGCGAGGGGAACCAGGGCGGCCACCGGGGCGCCGTTACGGGTGATGACGGTCGGAGTGCCCTGCTCCGCCCGGTTGATGTGGTCCGCGAGGTGGGCCCGGGCTTCACGCACGGTCACGGCGTTCTCACTCATGCCGCCAGCGTACGCGCGGGCGCGTACACATGCCTGTCCGGTGCCGAATCGATGTGGGTTCGGAGGGAGATGCTCGATGGAATCGCTTGGTCCATCGCCTGAACGACCTTCGAAGTAGGTTGTGAAGGGCTCTTGGGCCCGTGATCCACACCAAGTTCGTGAAGTTCTTCACAAGGAAAAGGGGTCTGTTGGCTCGAAGGAAGGGCCCTTCGGGGTCTTCCGGAGGCCCTCAGGCCCTTTTTCGCGTGTGTTCGTGCGATCCACGGGGGTGACGGGATCCGCGTCGGAGGTATGGACGAACCCCTGTGGTCCAGTCCTCTTTTGGCCTTGGAGGCCAGTTCAGGACGGGTGAACAACGACTCCGGGCGCCTTCTGGTTCCCGTCGCGCGCCATGACCTCCGTCACGTGGGCGGCGGAGTGTAGCAGAGGGTCTCTCAGCCCTTGTGAAGGGGCTCACGAGCGACACCCCTTTGGGTGCTGGATACTCGTTCCATGAGCACCACGGAGCGTCCCAGGATCCTCGTTGTAGGAGGTGGGTACGTAGGCCTGTACGCAGCCAAGCGCATCATGAAGAAGATGCGCTACGGCGAGGCGACCGTCACGGTCGTCGACCCGCGCTCGTACATGACCTACCAGCCCTTCCTCCCTGAAGTGGCCGCAGGCAGCATCTCGCCTCGGCACGTCGTCGTCCCGCTGCGACGCGTGCTGCCCAAGGCAGAGGTCCTCACCGGCCGGGTCACCAGCATCGACCAGGACCGCAAGGTCGCCGTCGTCACGCCGCTCGTCGGCGAGGCGTACGAGCTGCCCTTCGACTACCTGGTGATCGCGCTCGGCGCCGTCTCCCGCACCTTCCCGATCCCCGGCCTCGCCGAACAGGGCATCGGCATGAAGGGCGTCGAAGAGGGCATCGGCCTGCGCAACCACGTCCTCGAGCAGCTCGACAAGGCCGAGTCCACGACGGACGAGAACGTCCGCCGCAAGGCCCTCACCTTCGTCTTCATCGGCGGCGGCTTCGCCGGTGCGGAGACCATCGGTGAGGTCGAGGACATGGCCCGGGACGCCGCGAAGTACTACTCCACGATCAAGCGCGAGGACATGCGCTTCATCCTGGTCGACGCGGCCGACAAGATCCTTCCCGAGGTCGGGCCCAAGCTCGGCGCCTGGGGCAAGGAGCACCTGGAGTCCCGCGGCATCGAGATCTACCTCAGCACCTCCATGGACTCCTGCGTGGACGGCCACGTGGTGCTGAAGAACGGCCTCGAGGTCGACTCCAACACCATCGTGTGGACCGCCGGCGTCAAGCCGAACCCGGCGCTGGCCCGCTACGGCCTGCCGCTCGGCCCCCGCGGCCACGTGGACGCCCAGCCGACCCTCCAGGTCACGGGCACCGACTACATCTGGGCCGCCGGCGACAACGCCCAGGTCCCGGACGTCGCCGCCCGCAAGGCCGGCGTCGAGAACGCCTGGTGCCCGCCGAACGCCCAGCACGCGCTGCGCCAGGCCAAGGTCCTCGGCGACAACGTGATCTCGGGCATGCGGGGCTTCCCGCAGCACCCGTACTCGCACTCCAACAAGGGCGCGGTGGCGGGTCTCGGCCTCCACAAGGGCGTCGCGATGATCGTCATGGGCAAGACGAAGATCAAGCTCAAGGGCCGGCTGGCCTGGTACATGCACCGTGGCTACCACGGCATGGCCATGCCGACCTGGAACCGCAAGATCCGCGTCTTCGCCGACTGGACCCTCGCGATGTTCCTCAAGCGCGAGGTCGTTTCCCTCGGCGCGCTGGAGACCCCCCGCGAGGAGTTCTACGAGGCCGCCAAGCCGGCGCCGGCCCCGGCCGCCGCCGCTGCCCCGGCAGCGAAGGCCAAGGCCTGACCGGTGTGACCGGCGGGGCCTGAGCCCCACCCGGCTCACCTGCTCCGTCCGCTCCACCTGCACGACCTGCACGACCTGCACGACCTGTACGACCCCGAAGGGGCCGCCCGCCATCCGTGGTGCGGGCGGCCCCTTCGGCGTACCCGGAGCCCGGGACGGGTAGACGGAGGGGTCGGAGCTTTTGTGGAGGTGCGCCATGACCGACGCCGCGCCGCGGCTCGCCGTTGTTGCCGAGACCCTGCTGGGTGCCCCGCTACCGGTACGCGTGCGGGCCTGGGACGGCAGCGAGGCGGGCCCGCCCGACGGCCCCGTGCTCGTCATCCACGACCGCCGCGCCGTGCGCCGGATGCTGTGGAGGCCCGGCGAGCTGGGGCTGGCCCGGGCCTGGGTGGCCGGCGAACTGACGGTCGAAGGCAATCTGTTCGATCTACTGGACCGGGTGGCGGGCCTGCTGTGGGAACGCGAGCCGGACCTGCCGCCCGTCCACCCCGCCGTCTCCACGGCCCAGCCCGGGCCCGGCCCGGGCGCGGCCTTCGGGAGCATCGCCCGCCGCGCCGGGCTCCCCGCGCTGCGCGACCTGCCGGGGGCGAGGTGGCGCGACGCCGCCCACCGCGCCGCCGCGCGCGAACTCATCGCCCTCGCCGGACCGCTGCCGCCGCCCGCGCCGCCCGCCGAGGAGGCGGCCAGACGGGGCGGGCCACGCCACAGCAAGGGCCGGGACCGCCGGGCCGTCAGCCACCACTACGACGTCGGAAACGACTTCTACGAACGGGTGCTGGGCCCCTCGATGGTGTACTCCTGCGCCTACTGGAGCCCCGGCTCCACCCTGGAACGGGCCCAGCGCGACAAGCTCGACCTGGTCTGCCGCAAGCTCGCCCTGCGCCCCGGGGAGCGGCTGCTCGACGTCGGCTGCGGCTGGGGCTCCATGGCGTTGCACGCGGCCCGGGAGTACGGGGTCCGGGTTACCGGCGTCACGCTCTCCCGCGAGCAGGCCGCGTACGCCCGCAAGCGGGTCGCGGACGGGGGACTGACCGACCTGGTGGACATCCGGATCCAGGACTACCGGGACGTCAAGGACGGGCCGTACGAGGCCATTTCCTCCATCGGGATGGCCGAACACGTCGGGGCCGACCGCTACCGGGAGTACGCCCGCACCCTGCACGCCCTGCTGCGCCCCGGCGGGCGGCTGCTGAACCACCAGATCGCCCGTCCGCCGGAGCCGGACGAGGAGGCCTACCGGATCGACGAGTTCATCGACGCCTACGTCTTCCCCGACGGCGAGCTCTCCCCGCTCGGCACCACCGTCGGCGAGCTGGAGCGGGCCGGCTTCGAGGTCCGCGACGTGGAGGCGCTGCGCGAGCACTACGGGCTGACCCTGCGGGCCTGGGTGGCCCGACTGGAGGAGCACTGGGCGGAGGCGGTCCGACTGACCTCGCCCGGGCGGGCCCGGGTCTGGCAGCTCTACATGGCGGCCTGCGCGCTCGGCTTCGAGCGGGGCCGACTGGGCGTCAACCAGGTGCTGGCGGTGCGGCCCACGGCCGCCGGGGACGCCCGGTTGCCGCTGCGGCTGCGCACCTGGGACGCAGAAACGGTCTAGCAGGGCCACTGCACGGGTGCGGGCACGGGCGCGGAAGCGGAAGGGCCCCGGGGCGACACGCCCCGGGGCCCTTCCGCTGTCCCTGCCGTTGCTACTCCGTCTTGATGGCGGTGAGCATGTTCAGGCGGGCGGCGCTGCGGGCCGGCCACATGGCGGCCAGCACACCGACCAGTCCGGCGAGTACGAAGAAGATCCCGATCCGGTCGAAGGGGATGACCAGTTCGTAGCCCGGGACGGAGCCGGCGATGGTCTTGCCGCCGGCCCAGGCGAGGAAGACGCCGACGCCGATGCCGAGGACCGCGCCGAAGAGCGAGATCACCACGGCCTCCAGCCGGATCATGTTCTTGACCCTGCCGCGGTCCAGGCCGACGGCGCGCAGCATGCCGATCTCCTGCTGGCGCTCGTATACCGACATCGCGAGGGTGTTGATCACGCCGAGCACCGCGATGATCAGGGCCATGCCGAGCAGGCCGTACATGATGTTCAGGGCGGTGTTCACCTGGCCGGCCATCTCGTTGCGGATGCCGGCCTTGTCGGCGACCTTGATGGCCGGGTTCTTGCCGAGGGCGTCGACGACGACCTGCTGGTTCGCCGCGGAGGCGCCGCCGTCGGTCTTGACGAGGACCTCGGGCAGGTACTGGGTCTCGTTGTGCGAGGCCAGGATCTTGTTGTCGAGGACGTAGTCGTCCAGCTGGCCCTTGCCGTCGAAGATCGCGCCGACCTGGAGCTTGCCCTTCTGGCCGTCGTCGTACTGGGCGTCGAGGGTGGAGCCGACCTTCAGCCCCTTCTTCTTCGCCTCCTCGGCGGAGACCATCAGCTTGCCCTCGCCCAGGGCGGCGAGGTCGCCGCTGGTGGTGTGGACGTTCAGCAGCTGGGAGAGACCGGCCGGGTTGACGCCGTTGACCAGCTGGCCGGTGTCGCCGAGCTTGACGATCTCACGGGTCCTCGGGGAGACCGCGACGACGCCCTTGCCCTTCTCCAGGGCGGGGAGGACGGACTTGTCGAGGTTCATGCCCTCGCCGGCCATCGTGACCCGGTAGTCGGCCTTGATGTTCTGCGTGGTGGTCTTGTCGACGGCCTGGCCGACGGTGATGCCGATCACCGACATGGCGGTGACCAGGGTCAGGCCGATGGTCAGGGAGGCTGCGGTGACCGCGGTGCGGCGCGGGTTGCGGAGCGCGTTCTGCGCGGCCAGCTTGCCGGCGACGCCGAAGACCTTCTCCAGCAGCGGGCGGACCGCGGCGATCACCGGGCGGGACAGCATCGGCAGCAGCACGAACAGGCCGATGACCAGGAAGAACGCGCCGGCGGCGATGGTCGTGCGACCGTCGCTCTTCTGGCTCACGCCGAGCAGGACCACCCCGATGCCGATGAGGGCGAGCACGCTGCCGATGGAGTTGCGCAGCACCAGGGACTTCATGGTCGCCGGGAGGTGGGCGCTGCCCATGGCGGCGACCGGGGCGATCTTGGTGGTGCGGCGGGCCGGCAGCCAGGCGGCGAGCATGGTGATGACGACGCCGATGACCAGGGCCGTCACGACCGTCGTCGGCGCGATGATCAGGTCGCCGGCGGGGATCTTGGCGTCGAGGAGCCCCATCGCAGAGCGCATCGCGACCGCCAGGCCGATGCCGGCGGCCAGACCGATGACCGAGGAGATGAAGCCGACCACGGCGGCCTCGGCGAGGACCGAGCGCTTGACCTGGCCGCGGTTGGCGCCGACGGCGCGGAGCAGGGCCAGTTCCTTGGTGCGCTGGGCGACCAGCATCGTGAAGGTGTTGTAGATCAGGAAGATGCCGACGAAGAGGGAGACCCCGGCGAAGATCAGCAGGCCCTGGCTCATGCCGGACATGGCCTGCTCGATGAACTTGGCCTGCTCGGCGGCGAGGGCCGCGCCGGTCTGCGCGTGGGAGTTCTCGCCCAGCAGCGGCTTGATCTGGGTCAGCAGCTGGTCGGCGCCGGTGCCGGCCTTGGCGGCGACGGAGACCTCGCTGTAGAAGCCGGGCTGGAGGTAGAGCTCCTGGGCGACCGCGGTGTCGAAGAGGACCAGGCTGCCGCCCGCGTTGACCGCGCCGTCCTCGGTGGTGAAGACGCCGGAGAGGGTGAACTCCTGGACCGGGCCGTTGGTGGCGACACGGATCTTGTCGCCGACCCGGTACTTGCCCTTGGCCGCGCTGTCCTTGTCGAGGGCGACCTGGTCGGCCTTGGCCGGGCCGGAGCCGTCGGTGAAGGTGTAGCGCGGGTCCTTGCCGTCCTTGGCGGGGGCGAAGTTGGAGCCGGCGTTGGACCAACCGGAGCCGATCAGCTTGCCGTTCTCGTCGCCGACGCCGGCGAATCCGGTCACCCGGCCGGAGGCGGAGTCGACGCCCTGGAGCGCCCTGACCTTGTCGAGGGTCTGCTGGCTGATGCCGGGGTCGCCCTCCTTGCCGCCGTCTTCGCCGCGGCTGGCGCCGCCGTCGGTGATCGAGACCGCGACGCCCTCGTAGGACTTCGCGGACTGGTTGGACATGGCCTTGCTGAGGGTGTCGGTGAAGACGAGGGTGCCGGAGACGAAGGCGACGCCGAGGGTGACGGCGAGCACCGTCATCAGCAGTCGGGCCTTGTGCGCGAGGACGTTGCGCAGGGCGGTACGGAACATGGGGGATCTCAGTCCTGGGGCTGGAAGTCTGGAAGAGGGCCGGGGAGGAGATCCCGGGTCAGCTGGTGCGGCCCTTGGCGTCGAAGGCCTTCATGCGGTCCAGCACGCCGTCGGCGGTGGGGTCGAACATCTCGGCGACGATCTTGCCGTCGGCGAGGAAGATGACGCGGTCTGCGTAGGAGGCGGCGACCGGGTCGTGGGTGACCATCACGACGGTCTGGCCGAGCTCGCGCACCGAGTTGCGCAGGAAGCCGAGGACTTCGGCGCCGGAGCGGGAGTCGAGGTTTCCGGTGGGCTCGTCGCCGAAGATGATCTCGGGGCGGGAGGCCAGGGCGCGGGCCACGGCCACGCGCTGCTGCTGGCCGCCGGAGAGCTGGGTGGGGCGGTGGGAGAGGCGGCCCGAGAGGCCGACCATGTCGATCACGGAGTTCAGCCACTGCTGGTCGGGCTTGCGGCCGGCGATGTCCATGGGGAGCGTGATGTTCTCCAGGGCCGTCAGGGTCGGCAGCAGGTTGAAGGCCTGGAAGATGAAGCCGATCTTGTCCCGGCGGAGCTGGGTGAGCTGCTTGTCCTTGAGGCTGCCCAGTTCGGTGTCGCCGATGCGGACGGAGCCCGAGGAGAAGGTGTCGAGTCCGGCGACGCAGTGCATCAGCGTGGACTTGCCGGAGCCCGAGGGGCCCATGATCGCGGTGAACTGCCCCTGCGCGAAGTCCACCGAGACCTTGTTGAGGGCGACCACCTGGGTCTCGCCCTGGCCGTACACCTTGGAGAGGTCGGTGGCGCGGGCGGCCACGGCCTGGGCGGTGTGCGGGGCGTAGTTCATGGTGGTCACGGGACGGCTCCTCGGTCTGCTGTGCGGGACGCTTCCATCCTCGCCGCGAGTACCCCCGCCCCGGATCAGCCGCCGTGCCTGTTCTTCGGCCCACTGGAGTCTGACGGCGGGCGGGCGCGTGTCCTCCTCTGGTATGACGGGGACCTGACTCGAGGGCGATCACCCGGGGTGGCGGGGAGGGTGGCGCAGGGGGGTGGCGTGGGCCATCGAAATCCCGTCATTCCCACACAGGTCATGACCGACGGCCAGAGCGGGCCGACCGCGGTTTCTGGGCCCTGACGAACCCTCAAGCGCCAATAAAATCAGACAACATCGGAAAGTTCGCAGGTTGGTGGGGGGAGCGATCCGGATAGGCTCGGTTCAGCGTTCAAGGCTTTTTTACGGGGGCCGCCACGCCTTGCCCGGATGGTGGAATGCAGACACGGCGAGCTTAAACCTCGCTGGCCTTCGGGCCGTGCCGGTTCAAGTCCGGCTCCGGGCACCATCAATGGAACGGTGTCCGGCCCGCATGACCGACCCCGTGGGGGCGCGGCCGATTCCGGGATCGGGAACGCGGCGGAACACGTGGGTGGCGCTCGTCTCCCCGCACGGGACCCCGAAGTCTTCCGTGGCGACGGCGACCGCGTGATCCGACCCGGATCGTCTGCACCCGGCCGGTCCGGCCGGTGAGCGGACGTGCGGATTCCTCTTTTATTTACTGCGCTCCGTCGTGGCCTCTCTTAAGATCCTCCTCCAGCAGTAGGGTGCTTCTTTTGCGAGCGCATTACTCTTGATGCAAGGCCGCGCTCGGTGGCCACGGAGGAGTGAGATGAGGAGCAGTAACCCGGTCTTCTCGCGACGGGGGTTCAGCCGCGACAACGGTGGCTACGCGGGCTTTGACGCGCAGGCACAGCAGGCCGGGACCAACCCGTACGCGACGAACCCGTATGCGGCCGACCCGACCACCGGCATGCCGCAGGCCCCGGCCCGCGCCAACGTGATGACCATGGACGACGTCGTGAGCCGTACGGCCATGACGCTCGGCACGCTCATCGCGACGGCGACCCTCGCCTGGATCGCGCTACCGGTCGACCCGGACAACCTCGGAGTGTCGTACGGCATCGCCATCGGCGCGGCCCTCATCGCCTTCGTCCTGGTGATCGTCCAGTCCTTCAAGAGCAAGCCCTCCCCGGGCCTGATCCTGGCCTACGCGGCCTTCGAGGGCGTCTTCCTCGGCGTGATCAGCGCGGCCGTCAGCACGTACCTCGGTCCCGGCGTGGTCATGCAGGCCGTGATGGGCACGATGTGCGTCTTCGCCGCCGTGCTCTTCGCGTACAAGATGCGCTGGATCCGCGTCACCCGCCGCTTCTACGGCTTCGTGATGGCGGCGGCGCTGGGCTTCATCCTGCTCATGCTCGTGAACTCGCTGGTCGCGATCGTCGGCGGCGGTGACGGCCTCGGCTTCCGCAGCGGCGGCCTCGGCCTGCTGTTCGGCGCCATCGGCGTCATCCTCGGCGCTTGCTTCCTCGCCCTCGACTTCAAGCAGGTCGAGGACGGCATCGCCTACGGTGCCCCGCGCGAGGAGGCCTGGCTGGCGGCCTTCGCCCTCACCATGACCCTGGTGTGGATCTACGTCGAGATGCTGCGCATCTTCTCGATCCTCTCGGGCGACGACTAGCAGGACCCGCAGGCCGGTCACCGGTCTGCGCACCCGCACGGGGAAGGCCCCGCGAGCACCGCTCGCGGGGCCTTCCCGCATCCAGGGTGCGGGGACGGTCGGGGTATCGGGGGAGGGGGCTCAGCCGAACCGGCGTGCGGCTCTGCGCAGGTCGTACTCGTGGATGATCGCCTTGGCCTGGCCGTACGACAGCTCGTGCGCGCCGCGGAGCCAGCTGACCTTCTCCTCGAACCGGACGAGTGAGGGGCCGTCGTCCACGGTGCGGAGCCAGTCGGACACTTCACGACCGGTGGTCTGGGGGATTCTGTCGATCATGTTGCGGTGTGTCTGCTCGGAGAACTCTACGGACATGGGCGCCTCCGGAAGGTTTGCCGTGCTGTTCTCTTCACGCCACCGTGCCGGAGAGTTCGCCCGTTGGCAATGGTGCCCGGGCGGCGCGTAAGGTCGGCCGGGTGCTTGATACTTCGCCCCTGACCGCCGTCGTGGAACGTTTCGCCGACCGGCTGCGGGCCGCGCCGCAGAGTCGCCTGCAGCAGGGCGCCGCCGCCGCGGCACTGGACCTGGCCCGCGAACTCTCCGTACGGGCCCAGCGGATCGAGACGCCCGGGCAGGAGCCGAAGGAGGTGCCGGACGCCGGCCTCTTCGCGGTCGGCGATCAGGTGGCGGTGACCGGGCTGGACCTCGCCGAAGCACTGCGCGCCGCAGACCCGGCCCCGGACAGCACGACGGCCCCGTCAGAGGAGCTGGACGAGGCCGTGCGGCTGGTGGAGCAGGCGGAGATCAGAGCGATGCGATGACGCGGTCCGCGAGGATGTAGACGTTGCTGTCGGGGTCCTCGGCGTCACCGCAGGAGAAGGTCAGCGCATAGGCGCCGGAGATGCCCGAGCCGCCGAGCAGGACCGGCGCGGTGCCCGAGCGCAGGGCCTCGGCAAGGCGCTCCGCGGTCTCCCGGTGTCCCGGGGTCATGCACAGCGTCGTGCCGTCGGTGAAGACGTACACGTCGAGCGTGCCGAGCGGGCCCGGGCGGACGTCCGCGAGGGCCGTACGGGCCTCCGCGAGCTCCTCCAGGCGGTTCACGGTGCGCTCGTGGTCGGCGCCGGGGTGCGAGGCCTGGACCGGTACGAAGTCGGGGTGCGAGGGGTGGCGCCGGCGCGCGGCGGCCAGCTCGGCCGAATCCTCGGGATACCCGGGGAGCTCGTCGAGGATCTCCTCGCCGAGCACGGGCTCCAGCCCCACCAGGTCGGCCTGCCGGGGCAGGAAGACCGGGCTGTCCTCGCCGAGCCCGGACAGACCGCCCAGCAGCGAGGGGGCGTCGGCGGCGTCACGGGCCTCCTGCGCGGCCCAGAAGGCCCGCGCTTCGGCGAGCTCGCGCTCGCGCTCCTCGGCGAGGGCTTCCGCCACGGCGGCTCGTATCTCCGCGGCGGGGGACTCCACGGCGCTGCGGGCGTGCGGGACGGTCGCACCGCGGGGGTGGACCGGCACCGACAGCTCAGTGCGCAGGGCGGCGACCTGCTTGCGCAGACCATGGACGGCGTGCAGCGCAGCAGCGCCCACGGCCGTGGCAGCGGCCGTGGTCAGCAGCAGGGCAAGAGACATGGCGCTCACTGACTAACTCCTGAGGTGATTCGATCCCCCGACTTCCTACATCAGAGTGTCCCGACCTGGGAATGGCGTGCAGTGCATTACGTCACGAAATGGACAGGGCTTTCGTCACACACGCCGCATCTGTACCAGCCTTGACCTGCATAAACACCGATCCCCCAGGAGATAGGTCACATCCTGGGGGAAATTTGGTCACAGGTCGGCCGCGACCGGGTTAGATCCGGTGTCAGTACGCCGCAAGGGATCCATCCGGATCCCTTGCGGCGCCTGGGGTCGCTCTTGATCCAATGAGCTCAGCCGCCGTTTTCTCGGTCGCGCTGGGCTTCGCCACCGCTGCGGGCAGGTGCCGCGTTCGTCCCTCACGCGACCCCTACCCTCCGCTACGGCTCAGCTCAGCCGCTCGATGACCATGGCCATGCCCTGGCCGCCGCCCACGCACATGGTCTCCAGACCGAACTGCTTGTCGTGGAACTGCAGGCCGTTGATCAGGGTGCCGGTGATGCGCGCACCGGTCATCCCGAAGGGGTGACCGACGGCGATGGCTCCACCGTTGACGTTCAGCTTGTCGAGGGGGATCTCAAGGTCCCGGTACGACGGGATGACCTGGGCCGCGAAGGCCTCGTTGATCTCGAAGAGGTCGATGTCGCCGACGGTCAGCCCGGCCCGCTTCAGGGCCTGCTTCGACGCCTCGACCGGGCCCAGGCCCATGATCTCGGGGGAGAGACCGGTGACACCGGTGGAGACGATCCGGGCCAGCGGGGTCAGGCCCAGCTCGCGGGCCTTGGTGTCGCTCATGATGACCAGCGCCGCGGCGCCGTCGTTGAGCGGGCAGCAGTTGGCGGCCGTGACCAGGCCGTCGGGGCGGAAGACGGGCTTGAGGCCCTGCACGCCCTCCAGGGTCACGCCGGCGCGCGGGCCGTCGTCCGTGGAGACGACCGTGCCGTCCGGGGTGGTGATCGGGGTGATCTCGCGGGCCCAGAAGCCGTTCTTGATGGCCTCTTCGGCCAGGTTCTGGGAGCGGACGCCGAACTCGTCCATGTCCTGGCGGGTCACGCCCTTCAGGCGGGCCAGGTTCTCGGCGGTCTGGCCCATCGAGATGTACGCGTCGGGGGCGAGTCCGTCCTCGCGCGGGTCGTGCCAGGACGAGCCCTCGCTCTCGGCGACGGCGGCCGTACGGGCCTCGGCGTCCCCGAAGAACGGGTTGTGGGTGTCGGGCCAGGAGTCCGAGTTGCCCTTCGCGAACCGCGACACCGTCTCCACGCCCGCGGAGATGAACACGTCGCCCTCGCCCGCCTTGATGGCGTGCAGGGCCATCCGGGAGGTCTGCAGCGAGGAGGAGCAGTAACGGGTGATGGTGGTGCCGGGCAGGAAGTCCATGCCCATCTGCACGGCCACGATGCGGGCCAGGTTGTTGCCCTGCTCGCCGCCGGGCAGGCCACAGCCGAGCATCAGGTCGTCGATCTCGCGCGGGTCCAGCCCGGGGACCTTGGCCAGGGCGGCCTGGATGACCGTCGCGGTCAGGTCGTCCGGCCGCACGTCCTTGAGGGACCCCTTGAAGGCGCGCCCGATGGGGGAGCGGGCGGTGGAAACGATGACGGCTTCGGGCATCGGGACTCCAAGAGTGTGTTGCGGCTCTGAGCGGGACCGCAAGCGAAGTTACCGCCCCGTACGGTCCAGGTCACCGGCCGGGGCGTGTGACACGGGCCGCACTCGCCCGCGGCATCGGGCCGTGGGCGCCGAACGAGACGCGGTCCGGGCGTCGCGGCGGGCGGCCCGAACCCGCTCGGATCGCCCGGCCAGGGCCTACGGCACCACCGGCTGGGCCGGGTCCGTCGCCGGCACCCGCCGCCGGCGGCGGTGCTTGAGCAGCACCCAGGGGCCGCGGACGGCCGTGACCTCCGTGCCCGCCTGGCCCGCCGCGGCCGACGCGGCCTTCGCCACCGGCAGCATGTCCTCGTCCCGGGACACGTCCAGCCGGTCCGACTCCGGCCACAGGCCCAGTGTCGCGCACAGGGTCGGCAGCACGGCCATGGCGGCCGTCGCGTACCCCTCGGCCGACGGGTGGTAGGAGTCCGGGCCGAACATCTCGCGCGGGTTCGCGGCGAACTCCGGTCCGAGCAGGTCTCCCATCGAGACCGTACGGGCACCCAGCGCGACCACTCCTATGGTCTGCGCGGCGGCCAGCTGGCGCGAGACCCGGCGCGCCAGCCAGCGCAGCGGCTGGTAGACCGGCTCGATCGTGCCCAGGTCCGGGCAGGTGCCCACGACGACCTCGGAGCCGGCCATGCGCAGCCTGCGCACGGCCGAGGTGAGCATCCGCACCGACTGGGTCGGCGGCATCCGGCGGGTCACGTCGTTCGCGCCGATCATGATCACGCAGACGTCCGGGGGCGGCCAGGGGCCGTCCAACAGCAAGCCGACCTGCCGGTCCAGGTCGTCCGACATGGCCCCCGAAAGGGCCACGTTGCGCAGCTCGACCGGCCGCTCGGCCACCGCGGCCAGCCCGGAGGCCATCAGGGCCGCCGGAGTCTGCCGGGCCCGCCGCACGCCCAGTCCCGCGGCCGTGGAATCACCCAGCATGCCCAGCCGCAGCGGCCCCGGGCTCTGCTCCGGCCCGCCGAATTCGCTCCCGTACAGCCCATCGGCACGCGGTGGCTCCGGCAGCCCCGAGCCCACCGCCCGCCTGGCGAACTGCATCTCGGCCACCACCAGCCCGACCGCGGCGGCCCCGACCAGTCCGAGTCCGCCTCCGCCGTACGCCGCCCCCGCCGCGATCCGGCGGGCTGTTCTCGCCCTGGACATCCTTCAGGCCACCTCCTCGGTCCTCATTGATCCCTACCTGCCCCGTACGGACGGTCGGCCAATCCCTTTCCGCATACTCTGGCCAGACCTCCCGGAGAACCCGTGGAGTCCCCTCCTTGGAGAACATGGTGCAATTCCACGACTCGATGATCAGCCTCGTCGGCAATACCCCGCTGGTGAAGCTCAACCGTGTGACCGAAGGCCTGCAGGCCACCGTCCTTGCGAAGGTCGAGTACTTCAATCCCGGTGGATCCGTGAAGGACCGGATCGCCGTACGGATGATCGAGGCCGCCGAGCAGAGCGGAGCCCTCAAGCCCGGCGGCACCATCGTGGAGCCGACCAGCGGCAACACGGGTGTAGGACTCGCCATCGTGGCCCAGCAGAAGGGCTACAAGTGCATCTTCGTCTGCCCTGACAAGGTATCCATGGACAAGATCAACGTGATGCGCGCGTACGGCGCCGAGGTCGTGGTCTGCCCGACCGCCGTCGACCCCGAGCACCCGGACTCGTACTACAACGTGTCCGACCGCCTTGCGCGCGAGCCCGGCGCCTGGAAGCCCGACCAGTACAGCAACCCGAACAACCCCCGTTCGCACTACGAGACCACCGGCCCCGAGCTGTGGGACCAGACGGACGGGAAGATCACCCACTTCGTCGCGGGCGTCGGCACGGGCGGCACGATCTCCGGTACCGGCAACTACCTCAAGGAGGTCAGCGGCGGGAAAGTCAAGGTCATCGGCGCCGACCCCGAGGGCTCGGTCTACTCCGGCGGCTCCGGCCGCCCGTACCTCGTCGAGGGCGTGGGCGAGGACTTCTGGCCGACCGCCTACGACCCGAACGTCACCGACGAGATCATCGCGGTGTCCGACAAGGACTCCTTCCAGATGACCCGCCGCCTCGCCAAGGAGGAGGGCCTGCTCGTCGGCGGCTCCTGCGGCATGGCCGTCGTGGCCGCGCTCAAGGCCGCCGAGGGCCTCGGGCCGGACGACGTGGTGGTCGTCCTGCTGCCGGACAGCGGTCGCGGCTACCTCAGCAAGATCTTCAGCGACGAGTGGATGGCGGGACACGGCTTCCTGGAGGAGGCCGGCCCCGCCGCGCGCATCGGCGACGTGCTGAACGACAAGGAGGGCGGCATCCCCTCCCTCGTCCACATGCACCCCGAGGAGACCGTCGGCGAGGCCATCGAGGTCCTGCGCGAGTACGGCGTCTCGCAGATGCCGATCGTCAAGCCGGGCGCCGGTCACCCGGACGTGATGGCCGCCGAGGTCATCGGCTCCGTGGTCGAGAAGGAGCTCCTGGCGGCGCTGTTCGCCCAGCGGGCCTCCCTGACCGACCCGCTGGAGAAGCACATGAGCTCTCCGCTGCCGCAGGTCGGCTCCGGCGAGCCGGTGTCCGAACTGATGGCGGTGCTCGGCGAGGCGGACGCGGCGATCGTGCTGGTCGAGGGCAAGCCCACTGGTGTGGTGAGCCGTCAGGACCTGCTGGCCTTCCTCGCCAAGTCCGCGAAGTAGCCCCGGCCCGCTCGGGGAGGGGCGCGGGCCCACGGCCCGCCTCCCCGCCCCGGGCAACCGGCCCGTGGCGCGGCCTTCGCGCAAACGGTACGGGCATGACACGTGACGGCAGCACCCGCTTAACACGGCTCGGGCACAGTGGTGGTTGTCGGCAGGGAAGTCCGGGAGACCGGAACCCGGCCGGCACCACGGAACGGTGTGCGCGTACCTCCGGAGCGGCTCCCGGACTGCGCTTGCGCCACGGACGCGGACGGCCCTGACCCGGCCGTGTCCTTCGCGGGGACCGCCGTCGTCCCGCCCCTCGGGCGACCGAGGGTGCGGCGGTCCCCGCGCGTTCCATTTTTCTCGAGCTCGGTTCGCCCGTGCGGTGGGGTGGGGGGTCAGTCCCGGGGGTCCTGCGTACCGCGGCGGAGGCGATGGGCGTGGATGAAGTTCACGCCCACGATCCCCACCCAGGTGACGATCAGCCCCGGCAGCCGCGCCTGCGTGGCGGCGATCGCCGACAGGGGGATCGCCAGCACCAGGGTGATGATCGCGAAGCCGAAGCGTTCGCCGAGGTTCCCGTCCCCCGGTGCGTCCGAGGGCGCCCGGCCGCCACCGCGGGCCGCGGACAGCCGTTCCTCCGCGAGTCGGCGCCGGACCTGCGTGTCGACCTTCTCGACGAACGAATCGACGAGCGCGGCCTCGTACTCCGGGCCCAGCTCGCGCCGGGCGTCCATCGTCGCGTCGAATTCCTTCTTCAGGTCTTGGGCATGCGCGTCCATGACCCCACCGTAGGAACCCCGGCGGGGCCCGGCACTGCGGCTAGCCCCCGTATCCGGATCCCGGGCACGGCTTGCCCTGCTGCATAACCGCATGCAGAGTGCTCCGTGACTGAATATTTCACCGGGACGGAGGGGACGGGATGAGTGACAGCCCGGCCGCGCGGCTGCAGAAGCTGTTCGAGGGGCACCGGCTGACGCCGACCCAGCGGCGGATCGCGCACTGCATGGTGCGCGGGGCGGCGGAGGTGCCCTTCCTGTCGAGCGTCGAGCTCGCCGAACTGGCCGGGGTGAGCCAGCCCTCGGTGACCCGGTTCGCCGTGGCGCTGGGCTTCGACGGATATCCCGCGCTCCGCCGCCACCTGCGCGAGGTGGCCCCCGCCGAGCGGCCCGAGGCCGCGCACGAGGACTCGTACAACGAGTACCAGCAGGCCGTTCTGGGCGAGATCGAGAACCTGCGGCAGCTGGCCGCCATGCTCGCCGATCCCGCGCCGGTCCAGGAGGCGGGGCGGCTGCTCGCCGCCTCGACCCCGCTGCTGGTGCTCGGGCTGCGGGCGGCCTCGTCCCAGGCGCGCGGGTTCGCGTACTTCGCGTCGAAGGTCCACCCGGACGTCCGGCTCCTCGACGAGGGCGGCTCGATGATGGAGGACCGCATCGACGCGGCGCGCTACGAAGGGGCCACGGCGCTGCTCTGCTTCGCGCTGCCCCGCCATCCCCGGGAGGTCGTGGACACGCTGGAACGCGCGCGTCGGACCGGCCTCACCGTGGTGACGGTCGCCGATTCGGCCTTCGCCCCCGTGGCCCGTCACTCGGACCTACTGATTCCGGCGCAGGTCGGCACCGGGCTGGCCTTCGACACGGCGTGTGCGCCGATGCTGCTGGGCCGGGTGCTGCTGGAGTCGATGGCGGACGCCCTGCCGGACGCCCAGGCGCGGCTGGAGGCCTTCGACGCGCGGGCCGCGGCCCGCGGCCTGTTCGTGGAGTAGGGCCCCTTATCCGCCCGAGCCCTGGCTTGCGTCTTTGCCCTGTGCCGCGGGCACTTCCTACGGCTCCTCGGGGGCGGCGGGGCGGCCCCGGCGGCGCAGGAGGCGACCCGCGCGGCGGCCTCTCCTGCGGTTCGGCCGGCTGCGGATGCCTTCGAACATGAGGGTGGCCAGCCGGGACCTCGCCTCGTCCCCCGCCTCCGCGTAGGCGGAGGCGGACCGCAGCAGCGCGGCCCGCGCTTCGTCGGCCCGGCCGCTCTGGCTGAGCGCACTGGCCAGGCAGAACTGCGCATAGCCCGCCCCGGAGCGGTCGCCGATGTCCTCGGACAGCGTGCACGCCCGCTCGTGGACCAGAGCGGCGCCCTCGAAGTCCCGGAGTCCGGCCAGCGCGATGCCGTGCATGACCAGCGCATGCGCCTCGCCCCGCTGGTCGCCCGTGTGCCGGAAGCACCGGACGGCCTTCCCGTGGGCTTCGACGGCGGCCCGGGCGCGGCCGGCGCGGTCCAGAGCCTCGGCCAGCCCGGCGAAAGCCACGCCCACTTCGTGGACCTCCGCGAGCTCCGCGAACATCGCCACGGCCTGCTCATAGGCCGTGATGGCCGCCTCATGGCGCCCGGCCGCGCTGAGCGCCCCGCCCAGATTGCGTCTCGCCGCGGCTGCCGAGTGCGGATGTCCGGCCTCCGAGAGGATGGTGTTGGCCCTCTCCTGGGCGGCGACCGCCTCCTCGCAGCGCCCCTGCTCCTGGAGGGCGATGCCGAGGTTGCTCCACGCCTCCCCTTCGCTCCGCCGGTCGCCCAGGTCGCCGAAGAGGCGCAGGCTCTCCTCCGCGGCAGCGACCGCCTGGTCCGTGCGGCCGGAGATCAGTGCGAGGCTCGCCTCGTTCAGCAGGCGGCCCGCCCTCTCGTGCGGGGTTTCCCCGGGGTCCGGGGGCGCGAACCGCTCCCGCAGGGCGGCGGCCTCCTCGAACTTGCCGACTTGGGCGACGGCCATCGCGAGGTTGCGCAGGGTCCCGTTCCGCGCCGCGGCGTCACCGGAGCGCTCCGCCTCCGCGAGGCTCAGCCGGTTGAGTGCGACCGCCTCCTGGAAGAGCCTGCGCCGACGGAGGTAGGTCTGCAGGTACGCGCAGAATCCGTTCACGTCGGCCGACTTGCCGAGGGCCGCGGTGAAGGGGACCAGCGCGATGAGGTTGTCCCGCTCCTCGTCGAGCACTTGCAACGCCGTGGTCGCATCGGGTACGTGCGCGGACCACTCCTCGTCGGTCCGGCCCCGGAGGTGGCCGTCGGACCCCACCAGCAACGCCCCGTACAGGCAGATCAGGCGCTCGGCGGCGGCGTCCCACCCGTCCTCTTCCGCGTGCCGGCGTGCCAGCTCCGCCGCGTACAACCGCACCAGGTCGTGCATGCGCCAGCGGCCCGAGCCCGTCGGATCCAGGTCGCGTACCTGCCCGATCTCGCCTGCGTCGTCGGCCACGATCAGCACTCGGCGCCCCTCGGCCGCCCGCGCGGCCAGCTCAGAGCGGTACAGCGCCAGCCGTCCCTCCGGCGTCGGCGGGACGTCCTCGTCGCGGATTCCCAGCTCGCCCAGGAGCAGGGAGACCGCCTGGCCGCCGCCGAGCGCGCCGTTCGGGAGGTAGCCGCGCAGCCCGACGAACAGGACCCCGCCCTCGAAGCAGCCCTCCTGCATGACCTGCTGGGCCACGGTCAGCGCCAGCGCGGTCTTCCCGGCCCCGGCCAGGCCGGAGACCACGGTGGCCCTGCTTCCGTCGGGTGCCAGCGTCTTCAGCAGCTCGCCGATGGCCTCCTCGCGCCCGGACAGCACGTCGGGCGCCTGGGGCAGGGCGCGCAGTGCGTTCGGCGCGGCCGGGGTGTCGGCCCGGTGGACCACGTAGTCCCCGGCCACCTGTGTGACCTGGCTGTTCCGGTGGGCCGTGAGCTGCTGCCGCGACCGCTTGCGGAGGGCTATGGCGCGGCCCTCCCGCCGGTCTGCCGGACCACCGCGCCGGGGGCGGCGTCGAGGTCCTGGTCCACCTCGTCGGGGTCCGCGATTCCGCTCTCCTGGATCACATCGCTGTTCTCCCTGGCGCGCAGGCGCTGGCGCACGGCCTTGGGCCGCCTGCCGACGGCCCACCACGCGCCGGGGGCCGCTGTCGCCATGGCGCCGGCGAAGGCCGAGGCGACCTCCACGCCGCTGCCCTTCCCGTCCGGCAGCCAGTCGAAGGGGTCCCAGTGGGCCAGGGCGAAGCAGAAGCCGAACGCAGCTGCCGTCCCGAGGAGGACTATCAGGTACCGCATGGGTTGAGCCGTAGCCGAACTGTCACAGCGAGTTCCGTGTGATGAGAGGAATCCGGACGAAATCACCTGTTCGGGTGACGGGCCCCAGAGCGGTCCGGTCAGAGCAGTGCGTCCCGCAGGTCTCCGCCTGCCTCGGCCACGATCTCGGCGAGGTCCTGCGCCGGCCTGGCGAGGCTGAATCGGACCCGGCCCTGCGGGCCCACCGCGAAACCGTAGACCGCCGGGCGGGGCAGGCTGTTGTAGCCGTAGTGGGCCGTGAAGAAGTACGCGCCGGTGTCCGGGATCCCGATCAGGTCGCCGGGGGCGAGCGACGGCAGCTCGCGGGCCGAGGCGAGCAGGTCGCCCGCGAAGCAGGCCGGGCCCGCGACGTCCTGGGCCACCGGGTCGCCGGTCTTCGGGGAGCCCTTCGCGTCGTAGGGCAGGATCCGCACCGGCCAGGCCGCCGGGGCGTACGCGGTGCGGGTCGCCAGCTGGACCCCGGCGTGGGTGAGCGCGATCGGCCGGGATCCGCTGGTCTTGGTGTACTCCACCCGGGCCAGCGCCAGGCCGTGCTTGGCCAGCAGGGACCGGCCGAACTCCGTGACCAGGCCGTACGAGCCGTCGAAGAGGGCGGGGACCGCCCCGCGCAGGGCGGCCACGTACTGCGCGTGGGTGGGGTGCTCCTCGTCCGAGGCGAAGTTCACCGGCAGGCCGCCGCCGATGTCGAGGGTGTCGACCTGCCGCCGGCCGGCCGCCGCGTTGATCTCCTCGGCGAGCGCGTGCAGGTCCCGTACGCCTTCCGCGATCAGGGACAGGGGAACGCCCTGGGAGCCCGAGTGGACGTGCAGGCGGGTGAGCCACGGCCGGTCCAGGTAGGCCCGTACGAGCCACTCGCGGGCGCCGGGGTCGCGCAGGGCGATGCCGAACTTCGAGCTCGCGGTGGCCGTGGACAGGGCGTCGATGGTTCCGGCGCCGGTCTGCGGATTGATCCGGACGCCGATCGGGGACGCGGCCGGCGCCCGGCCGACGAGCGCGTCGAGCCGCTCCAGCTCCTGCCGGTTGTCGGCGTTGACGGCGACGCCGAGCACCAGGGCCTCGCGGAGCTCGGCCCCGGTCTTGGCGGGGGAGTCCAGGACGATCCGGTCGGCGGGGACCCCCGCGGCCCGGGCCAGTGCCAGCTCGCCGGGGCTCGCCACCTCGCAGCCCAGCCCGGCGTCGGCGAGCAGCCGCAGCACCGGGACGAGCGGGCAGGCCTTGACGGCGAAGGTGTGCAACACGGGGGCGGCGGGCGGAGGGGCGGTGGCGAAGGCATCGGTCAGGGCGGCGGCGGAGGCGCGGATCCCGGCCGTGTCCAGCAGGCAGACCAGGGGTGGCGCGGGGTCGGTCCCGCCGACGATCCCCTGCTCGACGGCGGCTCGTACGGCCAGATCGCGGCGCGCGGCAGCGCTCTCGGTGGCGCTCTCGGCGGCGTCCTCGGTGCCCATGTTCGCCATCCCATCATTCGACGGGGCCGCCCGCAGCTGTTGACTGAATCTATTCAGGGCGGGAGTATGTGAATAGATTGACCAACATCGGAGGAGGCAACGCCATGTCAGGACCCCGCCCCGTACGTGCCGCGCGAGGCACCGAGCTCAGCACCCTGGGATGGCAGCAGGAAGCCGCCCTGCGCATGCTGCAGAACAACCTCGACCCCGAGGTCGCCGAGCACCCCGACAAGCTCGTCGTCTACGGCGGCACCGGCAAGGCCGCCCGCGACTGGCGCTCGTACGACGCGATGGTCCGCACCCTGCAGACCCTCAAGCAGGACGAGACGATGCTGGTCCAGTCCGGCCGCCCGGTCGGCGTGATGCAGACCCACGAGTGGGCGCCGCGCGTCCTGCTCGCCAACTCCAACCTCGTCGGCGACTGGGCCAACTGGGAGGAGTTCCGCCGCCTGGAGAACCTGGGCCTGACCATGTACGGCCAGATGACCGCCGGGTCCTGGATCTACATCGGCACCCAGGGCATCCTCCAGGGCACCTACGAGACCTTCGCCGCCGTCGCCGCGAAGAAGTTCGGCGGCACCCTGGCCGGCACCATCACCCTCACCGCCGGCCTCGGCGGCATGGGCGGCGCCCAGCCGCTGGCCGTGACGATGAACGACGGCGTCGCGATCTGCATCGACGTCGACCCGCGCGCCATCGACCGCCGCATCGAGCACCGCTACCTGGACGTCAAGGCCGACAACCTGCGCCACGCCCTCCAGCTGGCGGTCGAAGCCCGTGACGCCCGCAAGCCGCTCTCCATCGGCCTCCTCGGCAACGCCGCCGAGCTGCTCCCGCAGATGCTGGCCGAGGGCGCGCCCATCGACATCGTGACCGACCAGACCTCGGCCCACGACCCGCTCGCGTACCTGCCCGTCGGCGTCGACTTCGACGACATGGCCTCCTACGCCGCCAAGGACCCGGCCGGCTTCACCACCCGGGCCCGCGAGTCCATGGCCAAGCACGTCGAGGCCATGGTCGGCTTCATGGACGCCGGCGCCGAGGTCTTCGACTACGGCAACTCCATCCGCGGCGAGGCCCAGCTGGCCGGCTACGACCGCGCCTTCGCCTTCCCCGGCTTCGTCCCGGCCTACATCCGCCCGCTGTTCTGCGAGGGCAAGGGCCCCTTCCGCTGGGCCGCCCTGTCCGGCGAGGCCTCGGACATCCACAAGACCGACAAGGCCATGCTGGAGCTCTTCCCGGAGAACGAGTCCCTGCACCGCTGGATCAAGATGGCCGGCGAGCGCGTCCACTTCCAGGGCCTGCCCGCGCGCATCTGCTGGCTCGGCTACGGCGAGCGCGACAAGGCCGGCGAGCGCTTCAACGAGATGGTCGCCGACGGCACCCTCGCTGCGCCGCTGGCCATCGGCCGCGACCACCTCGACTGCGGCTCGGTTGCCTCCCCGTACCGCGAGACCGAGGCCATGCTGGACGGTTCCGACGCGATCGCCGACTGGCCGCTGCTCAACGCCATGGTCAACGTGGCCTCCGGTGCCTCCTGGGTCTCCATCCACCACGGCGGCGGCGTCGGCATGGGCCGTTCGATCCACGCGGGCCAGGTCACGGTCGCCGACGGCACCGCGCTGGCCGGCGAGAAGATCCGCCGCGTCCTCACCAACGACCCGGGCATGGGCGTCATCCGCCACGTCGACGCCGGCTACGACATCGCCGAGACGGTCGCCGACGAGCGCGGCGTCCGCGTCCCGATGCGCGAGGGCGACTCCGCGTGAGCGAGACAGACTTCCCGGGCTCGGGGGAGCAGGGTGCGGCGCCGCGACCGGCGGCCCGCACGACCGGCTCCGGCGAGGCCGCGTCGTTCCACGAGATGTGGGCCGAGCTCGCACCCATCGGCCGCGACGCCGGCACCGGCGGGTACCGCCGGTACGCCTGGAGCGGGGCCGACGCCGACTGCCGGACCTGGTTCCAGGAGCAGGCCGAGGCGCGCGGGCTGACGTACGAGACGGACCGCAACGGCAACCAGTGGGCCTGGCTCGGCGACCCCCTCGCGGGGGACGCCGTGGTCACCGGCTCGCACCTGGACTCCGTCCCCGACGGCGGGGCCTTCGACGGCCCCCTCGGCGTGGTGTCCTCCTTCGCGGCCCTGGACGAGCTCCGCAGCAGGGGAGCGGAATTCTCCAGGCCGCTCGCCATCACCAACTTCGGTGACGAGGAGGGCGCCCGCTTCGGGCTCGCCTGCGTCGGCTCCCGGCTCGCCGCCGGACAGCTGACCAAGGACAAGGCGTACGAGCTGCGCGACGCCGAGGGCATCTCCCTGCCCCAGGCCATGGAGGCCGCCGGATACGACCCCGAGGCCATCGGGGCCGACCCCGAACGCCTCGGCCGCATCGGCGCCTTCGTCGAACTGCACGTGGAACAGGGCCGGGCCCTGGACCTCTCCGGGGACCGGGTCGGCATCGCCTCCGCGATCTGGCCGCACGGCCGCTGGCGGTTCGACTTCCGCGGCGAGGCCAACCACGCCGGCACCACCCGGCTGGTCGACCGCCGCGACCCGATGCTCACCTACGCGGCGACCGTGCTGGCCGCCCGTACCGAGGCGGCCCTCGCCGGGGCCGTCGCCACCTTCGGGAAGATCTCGGTCGAGCCCAACGGGGTCAACGCCATCCCCTCGCTCGTGCGCGGCTGGCTCGACTCCCGCGCCGCCGACCAGGCCACCCTCGACACGGTCGTCACGGCCATCGAGAAGGCCGCCCGCGAGCGCGCCGACCAGGACGGCATCGACCTCGCCGTCGTCCGGGAGTCCTTCACCCCGGTCGTCGAGTTCGAGCACGCCCTGCGCGACGAGATGAACCGGATCCTCGGCGGTTCGGTCCCCGTTCTCGGGACCGGAGCGGGACACGACGCCGGGATCCTCTCGGCGGCCGTCCCGACCGCCATGCTGTTCGTGCGGAACCCGACCGGCGTCTCCCACTCCCCGCGGGAGTTCGCCGCCGAGGACGACTGCGTGGCCGGCGTCCTCGCCCTCGCCGACGTACTGGAAGGCCTGGCATGTCGTTGACGACGTACTGGCTGGAGCACGCCTGGCTCGACACCCACGTCGAGCCGGGCGTCGCCCTGGAGGTGACTGCCGAGGGCCGCATCGGTGCCCTGCGCACCGGCGTGAGCAGCCCGCCGCCCGGTGCGGAGGTGCTGCGCGGCCTGACGATCCCCGGGCTGGCCAACGCGCATTCTCATTGCTTCCACCGTGCGTTGAGGGGCACGGTCCAGATCGGCTCCGGCACCTTCTGGACCTGGCGCGACCTCATGTACAAGGTCGCCCAGAACCTCACCCCCGACAGCTACTTCGCGCTCGCCCGCGCCGTCTACGCCGAGATGGCGCTGGCCGGCATCACCAACGTCGGCGAGTTCCACTACGTCCACCACGCGCCCGGCGGCGCCGCGTACGCCGACCCGAACGCGATGGGCGAGGCCCTGATCGAGGCCGCCGCCGCGGCCGGCATCCGGATCACGCTCCTGGACACGGCGTACCTGTCCTCGGGCTTCGGCGAGGCCCCCAACAGCCACCAGCTGCGCTTCTCCGACGGCACCGCCGAGGCCTGGGCCGAGCGCGCCAGTGCCCTCAAGCCCCGCGAGCACGCCCTGATCGGCGCCGCCATCCACTCGGTCCGCGCCGTGCCGGCCGCGGAACTGGCCACCGTCGCCGGCTGGGCCGAGGAGCGCCGGGCGCCCCTGCACGTCCACCTCTCCGAGCAGACCGCCGAGAACGACGCCTGCCAGGCCGCCCACGGGCGCACGCCGACCCAGCTGCTGGCCGACCACGGCGTGCTCGGCCCGCGCACCACCGGCGTCCACAACACGCACCTCACCGACACGGACATCGCCCTCCTCGGCGGGACCACCACCGGTACGTGCATGTGCCCGACCACCGAACGCGACCTCGCGGACGGCATCGGCCCGGCGACCCGGCTCCAGCACGCGGGCAGCCCGCTGTCCCTGGGCAGCGACAGCCACGCGGTCATCGACCTGCTCGAAGAGGCCCGCGCGATGGAGCTGAACGAGCGCCTGCGCAGCCGCACCCGGGGTCACTGGACGGCGAACGCCCTGCTCGCCGCCGCCACCGCCGACGGCCACGCCGCCCTCGGACTCCCGGACGCGGGCCGCCTGGAGGCGGGCGCGCTCGCGGACTTCACCACGATCGCGCTGGACTCCGTGCGCACGGCGGGTCCGCTGGCGCGCCTCGGCGCCGAGACGGCCGTCTTCGCCGCCACTGCCTCGGACGTCCGCCACACGGTGGTCGGCGGCCGCCACATCGTCCGCGACGGCGCCCACACCCTGGTCCCGGACGTCCCGTCCGCCCTTGCCGAGTCCATCGCAGCCCTGCGCTCCTGACCGTGCCGCCTGCGGCGGGCTTTCCCCCACCCCGCCCCTTCCCGAAACCGGGCTCTGCCCGGACCCGGTCCTCAAACGCCGGACGGGCTGAAATACAGCCCCGCCGGCGTTTGAGGTGCGGGGTCCGGGGCGGAGCCCCAGGAAACGGCGAAAGGGCGGGGTGGGGGAACGAACCCTCTGAGAGGACCCCATGACCACCACCGCCATCACCAACATCGGCAGCCTCGTCACCAACGACCCCGCCCTCGGCGACGGCAGCCCCCTCGGCCTGATCGAGAACGCGGCTGTCGTCATCGACGGCGACAAGGTCGCCTGGGTCGGCCCCGCGGCACAGGCTCCCGCCGCCGACACCGCGTTCGACGCCGCCGGCCGCGCCGTCATCCCCGGCTTCGTCGACTCCCACTCGCACCTCGTCTTCGCCGGCGACCGCACCCAGGAGTTCAACGCCCGGATGTCGGGCCGCGCCTACTCCGCCGGCGGCATCCGCACCACCGTCGCCGCCACCCGCGCCGCCTCCGACGCCGAGCTGGAGGCGGGCCTGGTGCGCCACCTCGACGAGGCTCGCCGCCAGGGCACCACCACCTTCGAGACCAAGTCCGGCTACGGCCTCACCGTCGCCGACGAGGCCCGCGCCCTGCGCATCGCCGCCGCGCACACCGAGGAGGTCACCTACCTCGGCGCGCACATCGTCTCCCCGGACTTCGCCGAGGACCCGGCCGGCTACGTCGACCTCGTCACCGGCGAGATGCTGGAGGCCTGCGCCCCGTACGCCCGCTGGGTGGACGTCTTCTGCGAGAAGGGCGCCTTCGACGGCGACCAGGCCCGCGCGATCCTCACCGCCGGCGCCGCCGCCGGGCTGATCCCCCGCGTGCACGCCAACCAGCTCTCCTACGGGCCCGGCGTCCAGCTCGCCGTCGAACTGGAGGCCGCCTCCGCCGACCACTGCACCCACCTCACCGACGCCGACGTCGACGCCCTCGCGCAGGCCGCCGGAACCACCGTCGCCACCCTGCTGCCCGGCGCCGAGTTCTCCACCCGCGCCCAGTGGCCCGACGCCCGGCGCCTGATCGACGCGGGCGCCACCGTCGCCCTGTCCACGGACTGCAACCCCGGATCCTCCTACACGAGTTCCATGCCGTTCTGCATCGCGCTCGCCGTCCGCGACATGCGGATGACCCCCGACGAGGCCCTCTGGGCGGCCACCGCCGGCGGCGCCCGCGCCCTGCGCCGCGAGGACATCGGCCGCGTGGCCCCCGGGGCCCGCGCCGACCTGGCCCTGCTGGACGCACCGAGCCACGTCCACCTCGCCTACCGGCCGGGCGTACCGCTCGTCTCCGCGGTGTGGCAGAAGGGCGTCCGCGCCCACTGACGAACGGTCAATTCGGGCCTGTCCTTTGTCTTCCCTCCGTAAGGGCCCGGGCGTACCTTGAGCCACCGATCTGATGTGTCGTCAGTTTTCTGTGGCCCGAGGGGAAGACGAAGGTGTCCGACCGCAAACGCACCACTGCGCTCGCGCTGGCCTCCGCGCTGGCCGGATCGGCGGTGCTGTTCACCGCCCCCGCGGCCCATGCCGCCGTCGTCGACGTCGCCTACGACTGCAAGACCCCGATCGGGGACAAGTCGGCGGTGTCACCCATCGAGATCAAGGCGGCCAAGGAGGGCGACGGGTACAAGCTGACGATGTCCTTCCAGAAGGGCGTCTCGTCCAGCCCCATCGAACTCGGCAAGGGCGCGATGAAGCCCAGCGCCGTCGTCCTCGTCGACGGTGCCGAGAAGGCGTCGGTGCCGGTCTCGGGTCCGTCCAACCCCGAGGCCGTGCCCCCGGACACACCCATCAAGATCACCGACCTCTCGGGCACCTATACGCCCAAGAAGAGCGGCAAGGTCACCTTCACCGCCGGGGTGCTCACCATCGTGGCGATGGGCACCACGACGACCTGCACCCCCGGCAACAGCCCGAAGCCCTCGCTGGAACTGGACGTCACGGCACCCGGCGGCGGGACCACGCAGGCCGCCCCCGACACCACCGGCGACACCCTCCCGCAGACCGGGCCCGCCGATTCCGCCCTGGCCCTCGGCACCCTCGGCGGCACCGTGCTGCTCTCCGGCGCCGTCGGCGTGCTCTGGCTGACCCGGCGCGGCCGTCGGGCCCGGTCCTGAACGGAGCACCCCGGTCATGCACGTGCTCCACACCCTGAGGCGCGCCGGCGCCGTCCTGCTGCTCGCCGCCGCCACGCTGTACGCGGCCCCCGCGCACCCCGCGGCCGCCGACGAGCCGGGCTGGACCGCCGAGCCCGCCGCCGGAGCCGCGGCCACCGTCCGCCCCTACTTCTACCTGGCCGGTGCCGCCGGCACCGTGCTGGAAGACCGCCTCGCCCTGGTCAACACCAGTGACCGGGAGCGCACCATCACGCTGCGCGGGGCCGACGCGTACAACACGGCCGACGGCGCCTTCGCGGTCCGCCCGGCGGCGCCCGGCAGCGGGGCCACCGGGGCCACCGGGGCCGGTTCCTGGATCAGCTTCGGGGCCGCCGCCACCGTGAAGGTCCCGCCCCGCACCCGTGCCGTGGTCCCCTTCACCCTCACCGTGCCGCCCGCCTCCCCGCCCGGCGACCACCCCGCCGCCGTGATCGCCACCGAGGGCGGCCACGAGGTCGGAGTACGGGTCCACCTGCGGGTCGGCGGCCCCGCCCTGGCCGCCCTCACGGTCGAGGACGTCGCCGTACGGGGCCGGGGCCCGGCCGCCGTCATCGCCTACACCCTCGTCAACCGCGGCAACGTGGCCCTCGCCCCCGACCTCCGGATCAGCGCCGAGGCCCTCATCGGCGAGGTGTCCGACCCGCCCCGCGGCCGCACCCTGCCGGTGGAACTGCTCCCCGGCCAGCGGGTGGAGCTCACCGAGCCCTGGCCCGGCGCCCCGGCCTTCGACCGGGTCCGCGTCACCCTCACCGTGACGGCCCCCGGCGGCGCCCGCGCGGTGGCCACCGGCTCGCGCTGGCTCGTCCCCCGGGGCCTGGCGAGCTGGACCGGGGCCGGCCTGCTCTGCCTCGGCGCGGCCACCGCCGCCGCGCTGTACCTCGTACGCGGCCGGCGGCCCCGACCGGGACCGGACCCGGAGCCGCACGCGCCGTCCGCGGCCGGACCGACGACCCCTGCACCGCACCACGAACTGACGGGAGCCGCCAGGTGAGAAGAGTCGGAGCCCTGCTGGCCGCGGGGTTGGCGGTGTGCGCCCTCGCCCTGTTCCCCACGGGCCCGGCCGCGGCCGCCGAGGGCGAGCCGGCCGTGGCGCTCTCGCTCCAGGAGGCCGCCAAGGGCACCGGGATCACCGTCACCGGTACCGGCTGGCCGGCCAAGACGCTGGTGATGCTACTGGTCTGCGGCCAGAACATGATCGGCGGCACCAACAGCTGCGCCAACGCCGACGGCGCCGCCGTCTCCGTCGGCGCCGACGGCCGCTTCACCGCCCAGCTGCCCGTGGTGGCACCGCCCAAGCCGTGCCCCTGCATCGTCAACGTCACCTCCGTCAACGGTGACCAGTCCACCGTCGCGACCCCCCTGAAGATCACCGACCACCCGGTCGCCGAGCTGCCCGCCGAATCCGGTACGGCCCGCCTCGCGATGCTCACCGGGGTCCGGCTGGAGGGCGAGGACGGGGTGCTGACCTGGTTCGGCGCCCCGCCCGCCCGGAAGTTCAAGGTCACCGTCGGCAATCTCGGCCCGGTCCCGGTCAAGGACCCGGTCTTCCAGCTCGGCACCGCGCACGGGGTGTTCGCCCCGCTGTGGGAGGAGGCCCGCTGGAAGGGCACCATCCCGCCCGGCGGCAAGGCGGAGATCGCGCTCGACGTGGGCCTCGCCGCCGGCGCCCACGGCGACTACACGATCTCCCTCAAGTACGGCGAGACCGTGGTGGCCACGCAGCCCTGGGGCGTGGACCGCCCGTACGGGGTGCTGCTCTTCTGGGGCCTGCTCCTGCTGGTGATCCCGGCCGCGGTCTTCCGCATCGGCATGGCGATCGTCGACCGGGTGCGGCCGCGCGCCGCGCCCGCCGCCGGCCGCCACCGCGGTACGGGTCCCGCGGCCGCAGCCGCGGCGGCGGCCTCCGCCGTGACGGCCCGGCTGCCGAAGATCCCGGCCCTGCGGCCCCCGGAGCCGGCCCTGGGCCCCGACCGCCCGGAGCAGTCCCCCCAGACCACCACGGCGGTCCTGCCGTGGTTCACCCCGGACAGCACGCCGGGCACAGCACCACAGGCGTCCGCACCGTCTGAGAACCGTTCGACGACGAAGGGACATTCGTGAAAACCCAACGGAGGGTGAGCGCGGCCGTGATCGCGCTGATGCTCGGCGGCGCCGGTATCGCCATCGGAGCCACTCCCGCCCAGGCCGCGGAGACCAAGTTCAACGTCAAGTGCGTTCCCCCGGCCGGGGGCGGTAGTCCGGTGGAGGGGGAGACCACCGCCAAGGTCACCGCTCCCGCCTCGGCGAAGGTCGGCGACGAGGTCGACGTGTCCTGGGAGACGGTGAAGCCGGCCTCGAACAACACGGACCTGATGGACATCCCGCAGGACGCGGTCCAGCCCACGGGCTGGATCACCGTGGGCGGCGGTGGCGGTGAGCTGAAGGTCGTCGGGGAGAAGAAGAACCCGCCGATCCCGAAGAAGGCGCCCATGGTGATGTCCGTGATGAAGGGAAAGCTGAAGCTCACCAAGGCCGGGAAGATCACGCTGACCCCCGGCAAGTACGACGTGGCCGTCACCTTCTCCTTCGGCACCTTCGTCACCAAGTGCGCCCCGACCGGCAGCGTGGGCGTCGGGGCCACCATCGACGTGGCGGCCGGCTCCAGCGGCGGGACGACGACCGGTGGCACCACCTCGGGGGGCTCCACGACCACCGGCGGCTCCACCACCTCGGGCGGTTCCACGACCACCGGCGGTTCCACCACCACTTCGGGCGGATCGGCTTCGGGCGGTTCCGCCTCCGGCGGCGGGGGCGGCCAGACCGACTTCCCCGGCAAGGCGGTCGAGGTGGCCTTCGACTGCGGTCCGGTCGTCCCGGGGGGCATCAAGACCCCGGTCACCATCAACGCGAAGAAGAACGGCGGCAGCTACGACCTGACGGTCAAGACCGCCAAGGGTGCGATGGCGGCGCCCATGGCCCTGCCCGCGGGAGCGCTCAAGCCCTCGATGGACGTGAAGCTCGGCGGGGCGGACAGCGGCACGGTCAAGGTCTCCGGCCCGGCCAACGCGGAGCCGATCCCGGACAAGGCCCCGGTCAGCCTCAGCGACATGACGGGCACCTACAAGCCCGGCAAGAGCGGCAAGGTGACGCTGAGCCCGGACCAGCTGACGATCGACGTCACGATGGCCCCCGGCGCCACCCCGATCAACGTCCCCTGCAAGGCGACGAGCAGCGGGGTCTCGCTGGAACTGGACACCGCCGCACAGCCGGGGGGCTCCGGCTCCTCGACGAGCACCACCGGCAGCGCCACCTCGGGCGGCCTCGCCGAGACCGGCGCGGAGGACGAGGGCGGGATCAAGGCCCTGGCCCTGGTCGCCGGCACGGTGATCCTGCTCGGCGGCGCGGTGTTCACCTTCACCCCGTGGCGCCGCCTGCGCGGCACCCGCTGACCGACGAGAAGCCACCGTCGAGCGACCGTGCGCGTCCTGGCTCTGATGCCGGGGCGCGCACGGCTTTCGGACGGCGCGCCCGCACAGCGCCGTTCGTTCTCCCTTCCCCCCTTCGGGGAGGCAGTTCCCGCCGACTGGCGGATACCGGTTCTCCCACGGTCCGGCGAAGATCGGCGAGCGACCTCCTGGCGGGCGGGCGCGAGCCCGACCGGCGCGCGGTCGGCTCCTGCTTCACATCGGAGAACGGACAGTCCCATGAAGTTGAAATTCGCCGTCGCGACGCTGGCCGTCGCCTCGGCCCTGAGTGTGCTCGGAGCGCCGGCGGTCTCCGCGGCCGCTGCCGGCGGCGGTTGCAGGACGACCGCGGAACTGGACGGCATGGGCCGCCCGAATGCCACGTCCAGGTGCACCGGACGCTTCGCCTCCGGTGCGCAGCACCGCGCGAAGATCATCTGCGACATGGTGCAGGGTGCCCGCGAACACGTGGTGCGCCGGACCTACCGCAGCGACTGGGCCCCCACCGGCTCGGCCGCCTCGGTCCGCTGCGGGTCCAAGTCCTTCCTCGTCGGATTCGGCTCCGAGGTGCGGGGCGCCTGATTCCACGGCGCCGTTGGAGGGCCCCGAACACCGCGACGGCCCGGCACGCCGGAAGGCGTGCCGGGCCGTCGCCCGCGTGGAGGCGTGCGTCAGCGCACCTCGCCCATGAGCGTCTTGACGTTCCTGCGGTACATGAAGACCGCGAGAGCCGCCAGGCAGGCGAGGGTGGCCTCGATCGCGACCGCTCCGGTGCCGTTGAGGTCCACACCGAACACGGCGGGGTCGGAGAGCAGGCTCGTGATGGAGTCGCCGGCGGTGACCGCCAGGAACCACACGCCCATCATCTGGGAGGCGTACTTGGCCGGGGCCATCTTCGTGGTGACCGACAGACCCACCGGGGAGAGGCACAGCTCGCCCACCGTGTGGATCAGGTAGATGCCGACCAGCCACATCGGGCTTACCGACTGGCCGCCTGCGGCCATGCCGAGCGGCACCAGGAAGAAGAAGAACGAGACCGAGATGATGAACAGCGCCATCGCGAACTTGCCGACCGTCGAGGGCTCCTTGCCCTTGCGGTTCAGCCACATCCAGATCCATGCCATGATCGGGGCCAGGCACATGATGAAGAGCGGGTTCAGCGACTGGTACCAGGACGAGGGGAACTCGAAGCCGAGCAGCGAGCCGGAAGCCTTGGTCTCACCGAAGGACTGGACGGTCGAGGCGCCCTGGTCGTAGATCATCCAGAAGACGGCGGCGGCGAGGAAGAACCAGATGTAACCGGTCATCTTCGACTGCTCGGTCCGGTCGAGGTCCTTGTCCCGCTTGATGCGGATCAGCACAACGGTCGGGACGATCAGACCGATCAGGGTCAGCGGGATGGTCGCCCACGCCTTGGTGAACATGCCTGCCATGCCCACGGCGGTGTAGAACACGGCCACGATCGCGACCGCGATGACGATCTTGCGGATCCAGGCGGTGCGCTCTCCGGCCGACAGCGGCTTCGGGACGACGGAGCTGACCGGGTTCAGGTTCTTGGTGCCCAGCAGGAAGGCGACCAGACCGATGCCCATGCCGACCGCGGCCAGCGCGAAGCCGAGGTGCCAGTTGACCTTCTGGCCGACGGTGCCGATGATCAGCGGCGCGAAGAAGGCACCCGCGTTGATGCCCATGTAGAAGATGGTGAAGCCACCGTCACGGCGCGGGTCGTTCGCGTCCTTGTAGAGCTGGCCGACCATCGTGGAGATGTTGGCCTTCAGCAGACCGGAGCCCACGGCCACCAGGGCCAGACCGATGAAGAAGGTCCCGCCGCCCGGAAGGGCGAGGACGATGTGGCCGCACATGATCGTCACGGCCGCGATCGTCACGGTCTTGCGGGGGCCCCAGACACGGTCGCCCAGCCACCCGCCCGGCAGGGCGAGGAGGTAGACCATGGAGACGTAGATGGAGAACACGGTGATCGCCGTGCCCTCGTCCATCCCTATGCCGCCCGCCAGGCTGCCCTTCTTGGCGTCCGGGCCACCTGAGAGCAGGTAGACGAGGAGGAGGGCCTTCATGCCGTAGAAGCTGAAGCGCTCCCACATCTCGGTCATGAACAGAGTGGCCAGGCCACGGGGGTGGCCGAAGAAGGTCTTCTCGGCGGACGGATCCGCCGACTCCTTCATCAGGCTGGAAGCCATGGTCGATCCTTGCTTGCTCGGGACGCATCGGCTTCGTGAGCTCATCCGCGCCCGGTGGGGGGTGGCCGGCACCGGCGGACGGATCTCCCACCCCACGCCTCGGGGCCCGCCCCACGGGGATGGGGGGGGCGGAAGGGCATCCGTCACCGGGATCCGCGCCCTCCCGCGCAGTCATCGCGCGAGGGCCCGGCCAACAGGTCGTTCACTGCCGTCAAGACGGGCCGGGCGGGCCCCAGGGGACCGCCCGTCCGGTTCCGGACAGAAATAGAGACCTTCGTGCCGCTTTTCGGCACAAAGGTCCCTGAGGTATTGCATCAGGCGTCTCGCCACCATACGACACGACACTGCGGCATATGAAAGGACTTGAGAGATGGATCACAAGGCGCGTCGGGAACCGTTCGACATATTCGAAGGCGCTTAGTAGTTCATAAGCCCAGATAGAGAGGGGGCTTCCCGGGGGCCTCTGGTTTCAGCCGCCGCGGACTACCATCACCCACATGACGCGTGTACTGCTCGCCGAGGACGACGCATCCATCTCAGAACCCCTGGCCCGCGCCCTGCGCCGGGAAGGGTACGAGGTCGAGGTCCGGGAGGACGGCCCCACCGCCCTGGACGCGGGACTGCAGGGCGGCGTCGACCTCGTCGTCCTCGACCTGGGCCTGCCGGGCATGGACGGCCTGGAGGTGGCCCGCCGGCTGCGCGCCGAGGGCCACGGCTTCCCGATCCTGGTCCTCACCGCCCGGGCGGACGAGGTCGACACGGTCGTCGGCCTGGACGCCGGCGCCGACGACTACGTGACCAAGCCCTTCCGGCTGGCCGAACTGCTCGCCCGGGTCCGGGCCCTGCTCCGGCGCGGTGCCACCGAGGCCGTCCAGCCCCCCGCCACCCACGGCGTGCGGATCGACGTCGAATCGCACCGGGCCTGGATGGGGGAGGAGGAGCTCCAGCTCACGGCCAAGGAGTTCGACCTGCTGCGGGTCCTGGTCCGCGACGCGGGCCGGGTCGTCACCCGCGACCAACTCATGCGCGAGGTCTGGGACACCACCTGGTGGTCCTCCACCAAGACCCTCGACATGCACATCTCCTGGTTGCGCAAGAAGCTGGGCGACGACGCCGCCAACCCCCGCTACATCGCCACCGTGCGGGGCGTCGGTTTCCGCTTCGAGAAGAGCTGACCGCCTCCTCCGCCCCCACCTGGGGCATGCTCTAGGGCATGCGCCGCCGCCTCATCAACTCCACGCTCGCCGTGGTGCTCGTCGTGATCGCCGTCTTCGGGGTCTCCCTCGTCATCGTGGAGACCCGGACCATCACCAGCAGCGCCCAGGACCGCATTGAGTCCGAGGCGCTGCGGCTCGTGGGCATCGTCGAGGCGAACGTCCTCGAGAAGAAGCCGATCGACCCCGTGGCCCTCGGCGAGCAGCTGGACGCCGGCCACCACGCGCGGATCACCGTCCCCGGCCAGCCGGCCGTGGACGTGGGCACCCCGATCCCCGAGAGCGTGATCCGCGGCACCGCCCGCGGGGAGCAGGGCGAGGTCGTGGTCGTCGAGGAATCCCGCTCGACCGTGACCCGCGAGGTCGGGCGGACCCTGGCCGTGGTCGGCGCGGTGGCCCTGCTGGCCGTCGTGGCGGCCGTGCTGCTCGCCGTACGGCAGGCCAACCGGCTGGCCTCCCCGCTCACCGACCTGGCCGAGACGGCGGAGCGGCTCGGATCGGGCGACCCGCGGCCCCGGCACAAGCGGTACGGGGTTCCCGAGCTCGACCGGGTCGCGGACGTGCTGGACTCCAGCGCCGAGCGGATCGGCCGGATGCTGACGGCCGAGCGGCGCCTGGCCGCGGACGCCTCCCACCAGCTGCGCACCCCGCTCACCGCCCTCTCCATGCGGCTGGAGGAGATCACGGTCACCGACGACCTGGCGACCGTGCGGGAGGAGGCGACGATCGCCCTGACCCAGGTGGAGCGGCTCACGGACGTGGTGCAGCGGCTGCTCACGAACTCGCGGGACCCGCGGACCGGCTCGGCGGTCCCCTTCGACCTGGACGAGGTCGTCAAGCAGCAGGTCGAGGAGTGGCGGCCGGCCTACCGCAGCGCGGGCCGGGCCATCGTGCGCTCCGGACGGCAGGGCGTACGGGCCGTCGGCACCCCGGGCGCGGTCTCGCAGGTGCTGGCCACCCTGGTGGAGAACGCCCTGATGCACGGCGGCGGCACGGTCGCGCTGCGCACCCGGGTGATCGGCAACCAGGCGGTGCTGGAGGTCACGGACGAGGGACCGGGCGTCCCGCCGGACCTCGGCAACCGGATCTTCGAGCGGGCCATCAGCGGCCGCAACTCCACCGGGATCGGCCTCGCAGTGGCCCGGGACCTCGCGGAGGCGGACGGCGGACGCCTGGAACTGCTCCAGACGCAGCCACCGGTCTTCGCGCTGTTCCTCAGCCGGACGGCCCCGGAACGGGCCGAACCGCAGGCCACGGTCCGCTAGGCCTAGGCCCTGTCGTCAAAGTCCCTCCCCCAGCTACCGCTGGGAGGTGCCCCCGGGCCCGCGACGCCCGGCACCGCACCTCGCCGCGTTGTCGGGGCACCCAAGTACGTCCAGTACTCGGGCGCCCCTCCGCCTTGCGATGCACGGCACCGGACGCCGCGGGCCTGACCGGCGCTACTTTGACGACAGGACCTAGTAGGGCTTGGTCAGGTTGGGGTTGGTGTGGGTATGCCGCGGTGGCAGGTGGGGCATGCGCCGGTCCATGTCGCGAGGAGGGTTTGTAGCTCGCGGACGACTTGGTAGAGGCTCAGGCCGGCGCCATGTCTTTTGGGGCTCTGGCCAGTCGTTGCAGGGTGCAGAAGGCGTGGGCGACGGATACGAGGGTGACGTGGTGGTGCCATCCGTTCCAGGTGCGTCCCTCGAAGTGGGCAAGTCCCAGGGCCTGTTTCATCTCGCGGTAGTCGTGCTCGATGCGCCAGCGGAGCTTGGCCAGGCGGACCAGGGTGGTCAGCGGGGTGTCGGCGGGCAGGTCGGAGAGCCAGAACTGAACGGGTTCGCCCTGGTCGGCCGGCCACTCGGCCAGCAGCCAGCATGCGGGCAGTTCCGGGCCCTCGACCGTGTGGCGGACCTCGCGACCGGCAGGCCGGATCCGCAAGGCCACGAACCGCGAGTACATCCGCTTGAAGCCGCTGCGGCCGGTGCCGGGCCGGGAGCCCTCACGCCATTGCACTGGCTTCGCCGTCTTCCGGCCGGCCGCGATGACCAGCTGTTTCACCGACTGCGGCTTGTCCGGGTACTTCGCCACGGGTGGCCGTCCGTTCCCGGAGTAGGGCTCGGTCACCGGCACGGCTTCGCCGGGCTGGGCCGAGAGGGTGGTGGAGATCCCCACCATGTAGTTGAGGCCGCGGGCCTGCAGGCCGTGCCGGAATGCCGCCGCGTCTCCGTATCCGGCGTCCGCGACGGCCAGCGGCACCTCGATGCCCCACGAGCGGGTCTCATCCAGCATGTCCAGGGCCAGCTGCCATTTCTCCACATGCCCGGTGTCGTCGGGAATGCCGCAGGCGGTGCGGCGGGCGACCTTGGCCGGGTCCGCCTTCGGCGAGGCGGGGTCCCAGGCCTCGGGCTGGAACAGCCGCCAGTTGACCGCCACCGAGGCGTGGTCCGAGGCCAGGTGCAGGGAGACGCCCACCTGGCAGTTGGTGACCTTGCCCGCAGTGCCGGTGTACTGCCGCGAGACACACGCCGAGGCATTGCCGTCCTTGAGGAAGCCGGTGTCATCGAAGATCAGCACGGTGGGCCGGATCGCCTTCTCCATGCTCCAGGCCAGCCGGGCCCGCACATGCGCGGGGTCCCACGGGCTGGTGGTGATGAAGTGGGCCAGGGCCTGACGGTTCCCGTCCTCGCCCAGCCGGGCGGCCATCGGCTCGACCGACTTGCGCTGCCCGTCCGTGAGCAGGCCCCGCAGGTAAACCCGCCCCCACCGACGCTGATCCTTACGCGCGAACGGCTCGAAAACCTCCGCCGCGAAGTCCTCCAACTCGCCACGTACAGCTGCAATTTCCTCCGGCGTCACACGTCTTGAACGACTCACCGAGCCCTTAGGACACGCAACACCAGCCCCAACCTGACCAAGCCCTACTAGGGCCCAGGGCCGCGATGCTCTAGTTGTTCGCGGGCTCCGGCTCGGGCATCGGCTCCGGCCTGCGGTCCGGCTTCGGCAGGGGCGCCGGCTCCGGCATCGGCTCGGCCTGTTCCACCGGCGCGGGCAGGGCCTTGAAGACCCACGTCCGGTACGACCAGAAGCGGAACACGGTGGCGGTCCCGATGCCGATGAACTTGAACACGTTGCTGGCGAGCGGGCCGTCCCAGCCGAACCCGTAGGTGGCGGTGTAGAGCACACCGCTCTCGATGACCAGGCCGATGCCGCTGAACGCGGCGAACAGGGACAGCTCGCGGGTACGACCGCTCTTGGCGCGGTCCCGGTAGGCGAAGTAGCGGAAGCCGACGTAGTTCGTGGCGATGGCCACGACGGTGGCTATCACGCTCGCGCGCACCACCTGCAGGTCGGTGGTGTTGCGGATCAGGTTGAAGACGCCCAGGTTGACCAGGACACCCAGACCGCCGACCGCCCCGAACTTGGCCACCTCTCGTACGAGGCCGCGTACACGTTCGACGACAGATCCGCCAGGCGTGCTCATCAGTAGGTCAGTCCTGTCGGTCACCGCCCGCTTACGGGGCGTCCGGTGTTCTCCGTCAACCCGCCCATGCTAAGTGTCCCCCCTGCGCTACGTCTGTGCCTTCCGGCACCCTGCGACGCACGGCACACGGGCAGCTCGGGCCGGAGCCGTGCCCATGCGGGTCCCGATGGCCGAATACCGACGGATACCCTGGAGGAGTGACGTTCCCGGTAGTCGGTATGGTCGGCGGCGGCCAGCTCGCCCGCATGACCCACGAGGCGGGCATCCCCCTCGGCATCAGATTCAAGCTCCTCAGTGACACCCCGCAGGACTCGGCGGCCCAGGTCGTGAGCGATGTCGTCATCGGCGACTATCGCGACCTGGAGACGTTGCGCGCCTTCGCGCGCGGCTGTGACGTGATCACCTTCGACCACGAGCATGTACCCACGGAGCACCTTCGGGCCCTGGAAGCGGACGGCATCCCCGTCCGCCCGGGGCCCGACGCTTTGGTGCACGCCCAGGACAAGGGGGTGATGCGCGCCAAGCTCGACGAGATCGGCGCGCCCAGCCCCCGCCACCGGATCGTGAGCGATCCGGACGACGCGGCCGCCTTCGCGGAAGAGGTGGGCGGGTTCCCCGTCATCCTCAAGACCGTGCGGGGCGGGTACGACGGCAAGGGGGTGTGGTTCGTCCGCACCCCCGAGGACGCGGCGGCCCCCTTCAAGGCGGGCGTCCCGGTCCTCGCCGAGGAGAAGGTCGATTTCGTCCGCGAGCTCGCGGCCAACATCGTCCGCTCCCCGCACGGCCAGGCGGTGGCCTACCCCGTCGTCGAGTCCCGCCAGGTGGACGGGGTCTGCGACACGGTGATCGCCCCGGCCCCGAACCTCTCGGAGGCCCTCGCGGGCGAGGCCCAGGCCCTCGCCCTGCGCATCGCCAAGGAACTCGACGTGACCGGCCACCTGGCCGTGGAGCTGTTCGAGACCACCGACGGCCGGATCCTGGTCAACGAACTGGCGATGCGTCCGCACAACAGCGGTCACTGGACCCAGGACGGGGCCGTGACCTCCCAGTTCGCCAACCACGTGCGCGCGGTCCTGGACCTTCCGCTGGGCGACCCGCGCCCCCGCGCCCCGTGGACGGTCATGGCGAACGTACTGGGCGGGGACTACCCCGACATGTACGCGGCGTACCTGCACTGCATGGCCCACGACCCCCAGCTCAAGATCCACATGTACGGCAAGGACGTGAAACACGGTCGCAAGGTCGGCCACGTCAACACCTACGGCGACGATCTGGACGATGTGCTGGAGCGCGCACGCCACGCTGCCGATTACCTCAGAGGAACGGTCACCGCATGAGCACCACCGCAGCCCCCGTCATCGGCATCGTCATGGGCTCCGACTCGGACTGGCCCGTCATGGAGGCGGCCGCCCAGGCCCTCGACGAGTTCGAGATCCCCTACGAGGTCGACGTCGTCTCCGCGCACCGGATGCCGCGCGAGATGGTCGAGTACGGGGAGCGGGCCGCCGACCGCGGCCTAAAGGCGATCATCGCGGGCGCGGGCGGCGCCGCCCACCTGCCCGGCATGCTCGCCTCGGTCACCCCGCTGCCGGTCATCGGCGTGCCGGTGCCGCTGAAGTACCTCGACGGCATGGACTCGCTGCTGTCGATCGTCCAGATGCCCGCCGGGGTTCCCGTCGCCACCGTCTCGGTCGCCGGGGCGCGCAACGCGGGCCTGCTGGCCGTACGGATGCTGGCCGCCCACGACCCGGAGCTGCTGGTCCGGATGCGCGACTTCCAGCAGGAGCTCAACGACCAGGCCACCGAAAAGGGCAAGCGGCTGCGCACGAAGGTCGCGAACGCGGAGTCCTTCGGGTTCGGAAAGTGAGCGCGGCGCAGCGTCTGGACGAGGCGCGCGAGCTGCTGGCCGAACACCCCGTCGTGGACGGCCACAACGACCTGCCCTGGGCGCTGCGCGAGCAGGTGCGTTACGACCTGGCGCGACGGGACATCGCGGGCGACCAGTCCGCCCACCTGCACACCGACATCCCCCGGCTGCGCGCCGGCGGGGTCGGCGCGCAGTTCTGGTCCGTCTACGTGCGCTCCGACTACGCCGGTGACGAGGCGGTCAGCGCCACCCTGGAGCAGATCGACGTCGTCGCCCAGCTGATCGACCGCTATCCCGGCGACCTCGTGCGGGCGCTGACGGCGGACGACATGGAAGCGGCCCGCGCCGACGGCAAGATCGCCTCGCTGATGGGCGCCGAGGGCGGCCACTCCATCAACAACTCGCTGGCCACCCTCCGCGCCCTGCACCAGCTGGGCGTGCGGTACATGACGCTCACCCACAACGACAACATCGACTGGGCGGACTCGGCGACCGACGAGCCCCGGCACGGCGGCCTGACCGACTTCGGCCGCGAGGTCGTCCGCGAGATGAACCGCGTGGGCATGCTGGTGGACCTCTCGCACGTCGCGGCGACGACGATGCGGGACGCGATCGAGGTCTCGGCCGCACCGGTGGTGTTCTCGCACTCCTCGGCGCGAGCGGTCTGCGACCACCCGCGCAACATCCCCGACGACGTGCTGGCGACGCTGCCGGGCAACGGCGGGGTGGCGATGGCCACCTTCGTGCCGAAGTTCATCCTCCCGGCGGCCGTCGAGTGGACCCTGGCCGCGGACGAGAACCTGCGCGCGCACGGTTTCCACCACCTGGACACCACCCCCGAGGCGATGGCCCTGCACCGGGCCTTCGAGGAGGGGCGCCCGCGCCCGGTGGCCACGGCCGCGACGGTGGCCGACCACCTGGACCACATGCGCGAGGTGGCCGGCATCGACCACATCGGCATCGGCGGGGACTACGACGGCACGGCCTTCACCCCGTCCGGCCTGGACGACGTGGCGGGCTACCCCAACCTCGTCGCCGAACTGCTCACGCGCGGCTGGTCCAAGGTCGACCTGGCGAAGCTGACCTGGACCAACGCGGTACGGGTGCTGCGCGACGCGGAGTCGGTGGCCCGCGACCTGTCGGCCTCCCGGGGCCCGTCGAACGCGGTGATCCGATAGCGGACGCGGTGCCCGGCGGACGCGGTGACAGGGTGTGACCTGCGGGTTCACTCGAACGCTGCGTCCGCCGGGCGGCCCGGCCGTCCTGCGTGTCACGGTGACAGCGCCCCTTCCCCGCTGCCGCCGACACCGGAGCGAACGCCATGGCCGACCTGCAGGACGAACCCCACTCCGTGGGCATCGGAGCCGAAGACCTCCCCGCACCCGCGGCGGCGGTGGCGGCGGGCGCCCTCGACCGGGCCGTCGCACTCCTGGCCGTCCATCCCGTGGTCGACGGGTGCAACACCCTGGTCCGGACCCTGCACCAGAGCCCGTACCACGACATCGAAACCTCGGACGCGGGCGTTGACACCGACATCCCGCGGCTACGCGCCGGGGGAGTGGGGGCCCAGTTCTGGTCCCTGCTCGTGCCGTCGGGGCGGGCGCACGAGGACGCCCCCGGTGACCAGGTGCTCTCCGACACGCTGGACCAGATCGACACGGCGCTGACCCTGATGCGCCGCTACCCGAACAGCCTCTGCCTGGCCCTCGGCGCCGACGACCTGGCGGACGCCCGCAATCGGGGCCGCATCGCCTCGTTCCTGGGCCCGGTGCCCGGCCGCACGCTGACCGGCTCGCTGGGCGTACTGCGCGCCTTCCACGCGCTGGGCGTACGGATCCTCGCGCCCTCGGGAGCGCCCTGGGCGCAGGAGGAACTGACGGCCTTCGGCCACGAGGTGGTCCGCGAGGCGAACCGGCTGGGGATCCTGCTGGACCTCACGGGCTGCGCACCGGCGGTCGCCCGCCGGGTCGCGGGGGCCTCGAAGGCGCCGGTGATCATCTCGAACACGGGGGCGGCCTCGCTGAACCCGCATCCGGGCAACGTGACCGACGAGGTCCTGGCCGCGGTGCGGGAGGCGAACGGCCTGGCGATGGTCACCTTCGACACCGTGCGCACCGGGGACTCCCTGCACGCGGTGGCGGACCACCTGGACCACGTACGGGCCATCGCGGGCCCGCACGGCGTCGGACTCGGCGCCACCTTCGGCACCGGACCGGGCCACCCCCGCCCGACGGGCCTCACCGACCCCTCGGGCTATCCGCGGCTCATCGCGGAGCTCCTGGAGCGCGGCTGGCCGGAGTCCGAGGTGGCCCTGTTGACCTGGGGCAACGCCCAGCGCGTCCTGCGCGACGCGGAGTTCACCTCCCGCGCCGCCGGCCACCGCCGCTAGCTCAGCCCCGCCAGAACCAGCCCCGCCGGCGATTGAGGCGCGGGGTCCGGGGCGGAGCCCCGGGTCCTTTCCCCTTTGCTGAGCAACCCCGCAGGGGTCAGGCCCGCGGGCGGCCCATCGCCCGGTAGGTCCAGCCCGCGGCCCGCCACCGCACCGGGTCCAGCGCGTTGCGGCCGTCCAGGACGAGGCGGTCGGTCACCACACCGGCCAGCTCCGCCGGGTCGAGGTCACGGAACTCGCGCCACTCGGTGAGGTGCAGGACGACCTCCGCGCCCCGGGCCGCCTCCAGCGCGGAGTCCGCGTAGCCGAGGGTCGGGAAGACGCGGCGGGCGTTGTCCATGCCCTTGGGGTCGTAGACGGTGACCTGGCCGCCCTGGAGGTGGATCTGCCCGGCCACGTTCAGCGCGGGGGAGTCCCGTACGTCGTCGGAGTCCGGCTTGAAGGTGGCTCCCAGCACGGCGACCCGCTTGCCGAGGAACGAACCGCCCACGGCCTCCCGGGCCAGTTCGACCATGTGCCCGCGGCGCCGCATGTTGATGGAGTCGACCTCGCGCAGGAAGGTCAGCGCCTGGTCGGCGCCCAGCTCGCCGGCGCGCGCCATGAAGGCCCGGATGTCCTTGGGCAGGCAGCCGCCGCCGAAGCCGATCCCGGCGCGCAGGAACTTCGCGCCGATCCGCTCGTCGTAGCCGATCGCCTCGGCCAGCTTGACCACGTCACCGCCGCCGGCCTCGCACACCTCGGCCATCGCGTTGATGAAGGAGATCTTCGTGGCGAGGAAGGAGTTCGCGGCGGTCTTCACCAGCTCAGAGGTCGGGAAGTCGGTGACCACCAGCGGGGTCCCCTCCGACATCGGCGTCTCGTACACCTCCCGCAGCACCTTTTCGGCGCGGTCGCCCTGGACGCCGATCACGATCCGGTCGGGGTGCAGGGTGTCGTCCACCGCGAAGCCCTCCCGCAGGAACTCCGGGTTCCAGGCCAGCTCCACGTCCGCGCCCGCCGGGGCCAGCTCCGCGAGCTTCACCGCGAGCCGCTCCGCCGAACCCACCGGCACCGTGGACTTGCCGACCACCAGGACCGGCCGCGTCAGGTGCGGGGCCAGCGAGGCCATCGCGGAGTCCACGTAGGACATGTCGCAGGCGTACTCGCCGTGCTTCTGCGGGGTGTTCACGCAGACGAAGTGGACGTCGCCGAAGGCGCCGACCTCCTCGTAGGAGGTGGTGAAGCGCAGCCGGCCGGTCGAGCCCGGCAGCCCGGCCACGTGCTTGGCCAGCAGTTCCTCCAGCCCGGGCTCGTACATCGGGACCCGACCCGAGGCCAGCATCTCGATCTTCTCGGGCACCACGTCCAGCCCCAGCACCTCGAATCCCAGTTCCGCCATCGCGGCGGCGTGGGTCGCACCGAGGTATCCGGTGCCGATCACAGTGATCTTGAGCGGGGCCATGGGTGCTCCAGAGGTGCGGGGCCGTTTGCGGCCACTGAGCATAGTCGGGCCCACCAGCGGGGACGTTCCCCAGGAGACCGCCGCTGTCACCCATCTCACGTGGTCCGTGCATATCGCCATCCGTGACCGGACCACTAGGCTTGGGTTACTTAACGGTAGTTAGCATCACGCATCACCCTGGGGAGTGAGAGATCTTGGCGGGTTCTGCCGACTTCGACCTGTACCGCCCGGCCGAGGAGCACGACATGCTCCGCGAGTCGGTCCGCTCGCTCGCCGAGGCGAAGATCCTGCCGTTCGCCGCCGCGGTCGACGAGGAATCCCGCTTCCCGCAGGAGGCCCTGGACGCCCTGGTCTCCAGCGACCTGCACGCCGTCCACGTGCCCGAGACCTACGGCGGCGCGGGTGCCGACGCCCTCGCCACCGTGATCGTGATCGAGGAAGTGGCCCGCGTCTGCGCCTCCTCCTCCCTCATCCCGGCCGTGAACAAGCTCGGCTCGCTCCCGGTGATCCTCTCCGGCTCCGAGGAGCTCAAGGCCAAGTACCTCGGCCCGCTGGCCAAGGGCGACGCGATGTTCTCGTACGCGCTCTCCGAGCCGGACGCGGGCTCCGACGCCGCCGGCATGAAGACCCGCGCCGTGCGCGACGGGGACTTCTGGGTGCTCAACGGCGTGAAGCGCTGGATCACCAACGCGGGCGTCTCCGAGTACTACACGGTCATGGCCGTCACCGACCCCGAGAAGCGCTCCAAGGGCATCAGCGCCTTCGTCGTGGAGAAGGGCGACGAGGGCGTGTCCTTCGGCGCCCCGGAGAAGAAGCTCGGCATCAAGGGCTCCCCGACGCGCGAGGTCTACCTCGACAACGTCCGGATCCCGGCCGACCGCATGATCGGCGCCGAGGGCACCGGCTTCGCCACCGCGATGAAGACGCTGGACCACACCCGCATCACCATCGCGGCCCAGGCGCTCGGCATCGCCCAGGGCGCACTGGACTACGCCAAGGGCTACGTCCAGGAGCGCAAGCAGTTCGGCAAGCCGATCGGCGACTTCCAGGGCGTGCAGTTCATGCTCGCGGACATGGCCATGAAGATCGAGGCCGCCCGCCAGCTGACCTACTCGGCCGCCGCCAAGTCCGAGCGCGTCTCCGCCGGCGGTGACAAGGAGGACCTGACCTTCTTCGGCGCCGCGGCCAAGTGCTTCGCCTCCGACGTGGCCATGGAGGTCACCACGGACGCCGTCCAGCTCCTCGGCGGCTACGGCTACACCCGCGACTACCCGGTGGAGCGCATGATGCGCGATGCCAAGATCACGCAGATTTATGAAGGAACGAATCAGGTCCAGCGGATCGTGATGGCCCGCAACCTGCCGTAGGGGCCCGACCCCGCGGAAACACGTGGCTCCCGGCGTGCGGCCGGGGGCCACGTGCGAGACGGCCGGCGCCGCACCCTAGGCTGTGCGCCGGTCGGCCCCCGGGCGCGGGGCTCAGGGGGGAACGGGATGTCCGCAGAACGTCAGATATCGGGGATGCTCCGGCAGATCGCCCGTCAGCAGGACGTCATCGAGATCGGCCCGCAGGGCTCCCGCCCGAAGGCGGCTGCCCTCGCGCACGTGGCGGAGCAGTACGGCTACGTGTACGGCTCGGCACACGCGACCGGGTACAAGGACGCGCAGATCCTCCTGCGGATGTACCGGGACCCGAGCCCCGAGGCGCGCTCCCGCGAGGCGGCCACGCTGACCGCCCATCCGCGGGCGGGGATCGGCGGGACGGCGCCGGGGCTGGAGCCCGGGTCGCTGAAGCCCGTACCCGAAGCGGCCGGCGCCGTGGCCGTGCTGAAGGACCTCATCGCCTTCGACCTCGCGGCCCGCTTCGTCACCAGCCGGGGCCAGATGGTGCTGTGCTACCTCGGCTGCGTGCTCGTGACCGCGCTCCAGCTCGCCACCGGCCCGCTGGTCGAGGCGGTGGCCACCGGCGCGAGCCTCGTGGTGTTCCTGACCGTGGCGCTGAAGGCGGGTCAGATCCACCGGGCGAAGCTGGCCCGGCGCCTGAGGGAAGCCGGGTTCTTCGCGGTGCGCGACGAGCAGGGCAGGCAGCGGTTCCTGCGCCCGGGGCAGCAGTTGCCGGGCCACGCGAACCCGTTCGCCGCCTGAGGCCCCGGCCTGCGGCGCAGGCTGACGCACGCACCGCCCGTGGGGGGTACCCGCATGGGCTAAATTTGGACCTTCGTACGCCGGAATCGGTTGGGGAGAACGCAATGACGGAAGCGATCCTGCTGGTCGGCGGACAAGGGACGCGCCTGCGCCCCGTGACGGTGAACACGCCCAAGCCGATGGTCCCCACGGCCGGCGTCCCGTTCCTCGCCCACCAGATAGCCAGGGCCGCCGCCGCCGGTGTCACGCACATCGTGATGGCCACCTGCTACCTCGCCGAGGTCTTCGAGCCCTACTTCGGCGACGGATCCGACTTCGGCCTCAGCCTCGAATACGTGGTCGAGGACGAGCCCCTCGGTACCGGCGGCGCCATCCGCAACGCCGGAGAGCGCCTGACCGGCGGCCCGGACTCCTCCGTCCTCGTCTTCAACGGCGACATCCTCACCGGCCTGGACATCGCCGGGCTGGTCGAGTCGCACGAGGCGGCCGACGCCGACGTCTCCCTGCATCTGGTCCGGGTCGAGGACCCGCGCGCCTTCGGCCTGGTCCCCACCGACTCCGAGGGGCGGGTACTGGCCTTCACCGAGAAGCCGCAGACCCCCGAGGAGATCATCACCGACCAGATCAACGCCGGCTGCTACGTCTTCCGCCGCAGCGTGATCGACGCCATCCCGGCCGGCCGCCCGGTCTCCGTCGAGCGCGAGACCTTCCCCGGCCTGCTCGCCGCCGGGGCCAAGCTGCACGGCGTCACCGAGAACACCTACTGGATGGACCTCGGCAAGCCCGAGTCGATCATCCAGGCCTCCGCCGACCTCGTACGCGGCGTGGTCTCCTCCCCGGCCGTCCCCGGACGCCGCGGCGAGTCCCTGGTCCTGCCCGGCGCCGAGGTGGCCGCCGGGGCCAAGCTGTCCGGGGGCACCGTCGTGGGCGCGGGCGCCCGGATCGGGGCCGGAGCGGTCGTCCAGGGCTCCATCGTCCTCGACGGCGCCGTCATCGGCCCGGACGCCCAGGTGAACGCCAGCCTGATCGGCGCCCGCGCCGCGGTCGGCGCGCGGACCGTCCTCGACGCCGTCGTCATCGGCGACGGCGCCACCGTGGGGGCCGACAACGAACTGCGCGCCGGCGCCCGCGTGTGGTGCGACGCGCAGTTGCCCGCCGCCGCCGTCCGCTTCTCCCCGGACGCCTGAATCCAGGCCCGGGGAGGCGGGGAGGCCGCCGGCGTCAGTTGCCGCGGACGGTGACCTTCTCGTCGTTCTGGATCTGCTTCACCAACTGCTGCACCTTCGCCTTGTCCCAGACGAGGTTGCCGCCGCGCTGGCCGGAGATCGGCATGTTCATCGACACGCCGTCACCGCCGTTGACGCCCTTCATCGCGAAGAACATCTGGCCCATGTCGTACAGGCCCATGTCCTTGTCCACGATGAGGGTGTCCAGGCCCGCGCCCAGCATCGGGTAGAGCGCGAACGGGTTGAGGATCGTCGACGGCGTCGCGGCCTGGCTGGCCAGCGCCGACAAGAACTTCTGCTGGTTCTTCGTCCGCTGGAGGTCGGACTCGGCGAAGGCGTACCGGGTCCGTACGAAGGCCAGGGACTGCTCGCCGTTCAGGGTCTGCTTGCCGGCCTTGAAGTCGGCGCCCGACTTCTCGTCCTTGAAGCCCTCCTCGATGTTCAGCTCCACGCCGCCCAGCGCGTCCACGATGTTCGCGAAGCCGGCGAAGCCGATCTCCGCGTAGTGGTCGATGCGCAGGCCCGTGTTGTGTTCCACCGTCCGCACGAGCAGCTCGGGGCCGTCCTCCGCGTACGCGGCGTTGAGCTTGACCCGCCGCCCCTGCGCGGGGAACGTCTTGCCGGACTGGGAGCCGACGAAGGAGGGGATCTCCACGTCAGAGTCGCGCGGCAGCGAGATCATGGTGTTCCCGCTGGAGCACTTCGCCAGGATCATCATCGAGTCGGTCCGCTTGCCCTCGGCCGAGCCCGTGTGGAGCTTCTTCTTCTCCTCGTCGGACATCCCCTCGCGGCTGTCGGAGCCCACGATCAGGTACGTCGTGCAGTCGCCCTCCTTCGGGCGCTCGATGACCTTGGAGAGGTCCACCTCGCGGCGCACCTTGGAGTCGGCCCAGAAGTAGGTGGCGACGGAGGTCACCAGGAGCGCGGAGACCAGCACGATCGAGCCGACCTTGATCCGCTTGCGCCAGTCCGGCGCGGGACCGGGCGCCCGCCCGGGGCGGCCGGGCCCGGACGGCCCGCCGGGGCCTCCCGGACCGCCCGGAGCACCGCCCTGCGGAGCCCCGTAGACCTGGCCGGTGTTGTAGCCGCTGTCGTAACCGCCGTACGTGTCGTGGCCGCCCGCCTGCTGCGGGGGTACGCCGTACGCGGGCGGCGGGCCCGCCGGGCGTTGCGGGCGCGGGGGCTGCGCGGGCCGAGGAGGCTGCTGCGGCTGCGGCTGCCGCTGGATGTGCCGCATCCGCTGCACGCCCTCGGGCTGCGGCTGCGCGCTGCCGCGCCCGTACGCGTCGTCACGACCTTCTGGCCAGTCATTCATGCGCCCAAGAATGCCTGCCCGGGTGCGTGCTCCGACAGCCCGGTCCGCATTCCGTTCCGCTGCTGTTGCAGAGCTGATGCCTCCACGGGCCATCTCGACGGTGACGCGTCGGTCGGGCCGGGCCCGCGACACCCGCCGCGCACGCACCGGGCACCCGCTCCCCGATCCGGCCCGACCGACAAGACACCCCTAAGGTGTCCGTATGACACAGATACCGGGCGAGCTGCCCGGGAAGCCCACCGCAGCCTCCCGGACGACCCTCAGCCACATCATGACCGCCAACGACACCAACCTCCTCGGCACGGTGCACGGTGGTGTGATCATGAAGCTGGTGGACGACGCGGCGGGCGCCGTGGCCGGCCGCCACTCCGGCGGCCCGGCGGTCACCGCCTCCATGGACGAGATGGCCTTCCTCGCACCCGTGCGCGTGGGCGACCTCGTCCACGTGAAGGCCCAGTGCAACTGGACCGGCCGCTCCTCCATGGAGATCGGCGTACGCGTCCTCGCGGAGCGGTGGAACGAGTCCACCCCCGCCACCCAGGTCGGCACCGCCTACCTCGTCTTCGCCGCGGTCGACGCCGACGGCAAGCCCCGCGAGGTCCCGCCCGTCCTCCCGGAGACGGAGCAGGACGAGCGGCGCTACCAGGAGGCCCAGATCCGCCGCACCCACCGGCTCGCCCGCCGCCAGGCGATCATGGCGCTGCGCGAGGAGCGGGCGGCCCAGGGCTTCGACGACTGACGCCGAGGCCGTCCCGAACCCTCAGTCCCCGCAGACCACCTGGTCGCCGGTGACCACCCCGAAGGCGCCCCGGTAGGGGTCCTCGGCGCGCACCGGCACCACCTTGCGGTAGTCCGCGCCCGCGATCACCAACACCGTCCGGCCCTGGCCCGCCACCGCCCGCAGTTCGCTGCCCGGCAGCGCGGTCGCCACCGAGCGGGCGGAGCGGTCCCAACGCGGGTCGTACGTGATCACCGTGCGCTTGACCTCGCGGCTGGCCCCGTTGCCCGGGGCCCGGGTCGTGTCGAAGCCGGTGGCGCGCAGCGCGGCGTCCACCCGGCCGCCCATTCCGTCGATCCGGGTGCCGTTCTCCACCTGCACGCGGACCTCGCGCGGGGGCACGTCCACCGGCACCGCCGAGGGCGGGCCGCCGGCGGCCTTCCCGGGCCGGGCGGGGGCGAGCGGCCGGTCCTCGCGCAGCGCCTCGAACAGCTTGGCCGCCTTCGGCTCGTCCCACTTCACGGTGGACCCGATGCCCTTGACGGGGAAGGAGGGGCTGCCGATGGGCACCGAGGCGAACTCCGAGGAGGACGGGGTGAAGTCCCGCATCGCCTGCCCGAGGGCCAGCATCTGCTCCGAGCCGAAGTCCTTGTCGGCCCGGACGGACCCGAGGAGGGTGGAGCTGACCTCCTTGAACTTCACCGGGTTCAGCAGCACCCCGCCCCCGGTCGCCTGCTTGATCAGGGCGGCGACGAACCGCTGCTGGCGCTGCATCCGGCCGAGGTCGGAAGCCCCGTCGACGTGGCGCGAGCGCACGTACTGCAGGGCCTGTCCACCGCTGAGGCGGTGGTTGCCCGGCAACAGGTCGAGTCCGGTGTTGCGGTCCCGCATGGTCTTGGCCGTGCAGATCTCCACGCCGCCCATCGCGTCGACCGTCTTCATGAAGCTGGTGAAGTCGACCTCCAGGTAGTGGTCGATCTTCACCCGGGTCATGTTCTCTACGGTCCGCACGGTCAGGTTGGGCCCGCCCTCCGCGTACGCCGCGTTCAGCCGTACGGGGTGGGCCTTGTGCGCCTTGCCGGTGACGAGGTCCCGGTGCGCGGGCACCTCGGCGAAGCTGTCGCGGGGCAGACTGATCACGCTGGCCCGTTCCTTGTCGGCCGACAGGTGCACCAGCATGATCGTGTCCGTGCAGTGGCAGGGCGCGCCGCCCAGGCGGTACTCGCGCTTCTCCTCCGGGGAGACCTTCTCCCGCCCGTCGGTGCCCACCAGCAGGAAGTTGAGGCCGTGTCCGGCCTGCGGGCGGTTCTTCATGTCCTTGAACGGGTCCACCCGTTCGATCCCGGTGTCCAGACCGGTCATCACGGCGTGCCCGACGGCCCCGGAGCCGAGCACCACCACCGACAGCCCGGCCGCGAGCCGTACGCCCCACCGGGGCCGCCCCTTCCGGTGCCGGGCGCGGCAGCCTCCGCCGCGTCGGGCGGGCTGCGGCCGGGGCGGCCCGTCAGGACGGGCGGGACGGTGCGGCTGGGGCACGGTGGACACCTCCGCGGGGGCAGCAGGGAGACCGGCCGGGGCACTGACCGGATCGGCCGATTCGGCAGAACAGTAGGCCCATACGATCAGCAGCTGTCCTTACCGATCGCTCGGCGCGCACCCGGTTCCCCCGTACGCGGTAACGTGACACCGATACCCGACCTTGAAGGACCACATGCCCGCCCAGCAGCCCGCAGTCTCGGTGATCATGCCGGTGCTCGACGAGGAGCACTACCTCCGCGATTCCGTCCGCCACATCCTGGAGCAGGAGTACGCGGGCGAGATGGAGGTGGTGATCGCACTCGGGCCGTCCACGGACCGCACCGACGAGATCGCCGCCGAACTCGTCGCCGAGGATCCCCGAGTCCACACCGTCCCGAATCCCACCGGCCGGACCCCGGCGGCGCTCAACGCCGCCATCAAGGCCTCGCGCCACCCGATCGTGGTGCGCGTCGACGGCCACGGCATGCTCTCGCCGAACTACATCGCCACCGCCGTGCGCCTCCTGGAGGAGACCGGCGCCCAGAACGTCGGCGGCATCATGCACGCCGAGGGCGAGAACGCCTGGGAAGAGGCCGTCGCCGCCGCGATGACCTCGAAGATCGGTGTCGGCAACGCGCCGTTCCACACCGGCGGCCAGGCGGGACCGGCCGAGACCGTCTACCTCGGAGTCTTCCGCCGCGAAGCGCTGGAACAGCAGGGCGGCTACAACGAGGAGTTCATCCGTGCCCAGGACTGGGAGCTGAACTTCCGCATCCGTGAGGCCGGCGGTCTGATCTGGTTCTCGCCGGAGCTGATGGTCCAGTACCGTCCGCGCCGCTCCGTACGGGCCCTGGCCAAGCAGTACAAGGACTACGGGCGCTGGCGGCACGTGGTGGCCCGCTACCACTCGGGCTCCATCAACCTGCGCTACCTGGCCCCGCCGACCCTCGTCTGCGCGATCGCCGCGAGCGTGGTCGTGGGCGTGACCGTCTCCCCCCTGGGCTTCCTCCTCCCGGCCGGCTACCTCGCGGCGATCACCGCGGGCTCCGTACCGGCGGGCAAGGGGCTCGGGATCAAGGCCCGGGCGCAGATCCCCGTCGCCCTGGCGACCATGCACCTGAGCTGGGGCTTCGGCTTCCTGACGAGCCCTCGGGCGCTGGCGAACAAGGTCATCGCGAGCCGCCGTCCGGCCGTGCAGCGGGACTCCTCGCAGGTCTGAGACGTACGAAGGGGCCCGGCCCGGGGGGTGCGCACCGTCGCAGCCGCCGGGCCGGCCCCCTTTCACGTGCGCGCTACCAGGTGAAGCCCGGCTGGATCGCCATGCAGGCGCCCTCGTTGTCGCCGTTGAGCGCGTGGGCCGAGGTTGGGGCCACGGTCGGGGCGGGCGGCGGCGGGGTGGGCGCGTTGCCGGTGCGCCAGTCCTTGCCCACGTACAGGGTGATCCCGGAGACCTCCTCGGACTTCTGCACCGAGGAGGCGGGCAGGCCCAGGGCGGTGGCCACGACACCCGCGTCGGCCGCTTGGGCGTCCGTGGCGTAGCGGACGACCGTGGTGTCCTCGGCGCCGGTCTGGGTGTCGGCGGTGGCCTTGGTGAAGCCCTTGCCGGTCAGCAGCGAGGCCACCTCGTTCGCCCGGTTCTTGACGCGGGTCTCGGCGCCGGCCTTGCCGCTCGTGGCGTTGCGGACGGCGACCGCGATATTCGCGGCAGCCGCGCCCGGTGCCGTGGTCGGTGCCGTGGTGGGGGCCGTGGTGGGGGCCGTGGTGGGTGACGTACTCGGGGCGGCCGGCGTCGGCGTTCCCGCGGACGCGGACGCGGAGGCGCCCGGGGACGGCGAGGCGCCCTCCGCCGGGGTCCCGGAGCCCTTGCCGTCGAGCGCGATGTCCTCGCGGACCATCCGGAACACGGCCTCGGCCTCGTCCGCCATGGGCTCGACCCGACCGTCCAGGCCGGGCTTGGTGCTGTAGACCCACGGCATGGTGGTCATGGTGATCCGGCCCGGGGGAACCTTCTTGAGCTCCATGCTCAGGTCGTACAGCTTGTCGATCTTGTCCAGCCCGGGGTCCACGACCATGGCCTCGATCGCCGCCTGCGCCAGGCTGTTGAGCTTCACCGGGTTGGTGAGCTTGGCGTTCTTGCGGAACTCGCGGGACATCGACGTCATGTACTGGTGCTGGGCATGGGTGCGGCCGATGTCGGTGCCGTCCTCGAAGCCGTAACGGGTGCGCAGCCACTGCAGGGCCTGCTCGCCCTGGATGACGCTCGTGCCCTTGGGCAGCTTCAGGCCGGAGCCCTTGCCGTCACGGGTGCGGGAGTGGACGTTCTCCTCCACGCAGACCGGGACGCCGCCGATGGCGTCCGCCATCGAGACCACGCCCTTGAAGTCGATCATCATGAAGTGATCGATGGGGATCTTGGTCAGTTCTTGCCAGGTGGCGACCGTGCAGCCCGGACCGCCGCGCTGCAGGGACTCGTTGGTCTGCACGAGGCCCTTGCTGGCGGGGTGCACCTTGCCGGCAGGCTCGGTGCACTTGGGCATCATCAGCATCGTGTCGCGCGGCATCGAGACGACCGACATGTTGCTGCGGTCCGCGGACAGGTGCAGCAGCATCTGCACGTCCGCCAGCGGCGGGCCGTCGAAGGTGTCCGTGGCCCCGCCCAGGGCCTGGTTCGCCGCGTCGTCGCGCGCGTCGGAACCGATCAGCAGGATGTTCAGCGGGGTCTGCCCGGAGGCGTTGGGCTTGGAACCGCCCAGTTTGGTCTCACCGAGGTTCAGCGCGTCCGTTTGGATGGCGCCGTTCAAGTGGCGGTAGTACAGGTATCCGGCGGCCGCCGTCCCGAGTATCAGCAGGGACAGCACGGAGGCCGTCCAGCGCAGCACGCGCCGCCGGCCCTGCCTGCGGGTGGGGCCGCTGCCGGCCTCCGGGCGGCCCGCCCCGGAGCCGCCCCGCTGTGGGGGCACCGTGCCGGACGCCGCCGCCCCGCCGCCGGATATCTCCTCCCCGGCTGCCTGGGCGTTCGCCCCCTCCCCTCGCACGCTGCTGCGCCTCACACGTCCCCCTCAAGATCCTTCTTGGTCAACAGAGCGCCGGTGTCACCGGCCGAGTCCTGTTACTTGGCGCAGATCGCCTTGTCGGCCTGCGCCCGCTGCACGTCCTCGGGCAGCTGCTGGGGTACCGGGGCCGCCAGCGGGGCGCCCGGCTGCTGGAAGTCCGGACCCAGCGTCAGCTTCATCGGGGTCTTCGCCGAAGCGTCCGCCGTCCCCACCTTCAGCGCGGTCGCGGGCAGGCCCATGATGTCCGCCAACGCCCGGGCCTGGTCGGCCTGGTTGGGGGCGTACTCCAGCTGCGTGGCGCCGACCTTCTCGGGCGCGTTGCCGACGTTGCTGGACTTCTGCACGCCCTTGCTGTTCTGCAGCCAGTTCAGCGTGGTGGAGGCGGAGCCCTTCGGGCCGCCGCCGTTGTAGATGCTCACCCGTACGTCCGCAGCAGCCGCGCGGGTGCCCTGGAGCTGGGCGTCCTGCTTGGCCTTCGCGTCCGCGTCGGCCGCCTCCTTGGCGGCCTGCTCCTTCTTCTCGACCTCCGTGAGCGAGACGTCCCCCCGGATCATCTGCAACAGCGGGTCGGCCAGGGCGTGGTCGACGACGACGGTCGCCTTCTTGCCCACCGGTTCGGCCGGGTTGTCGAGCACCGGCAGGGTGGTGAAGGTGATGTTCTTCGTGTCGATGCCCTTCAACTCGCCCGCCAGATCGGTGAGTTTGCCGATGGACCCGATCCCCGAGTCCACGCCGAGGGACTTGGTGGCGGCCTCCGCGAGGGAGAGGAACTTCTTGGGGCTGGTCAGCGTCTCCTTCGACTTCATCTCACGCATCATGGAACCCAGGAACTGCTGCTGGATCCTGATCCGGTCGAGGTCGCTGTTGTTGCCGAAGCCGTGCCGGGTGCGGACGAAGGCGAGGGCCTGTTCGCCCTCCAGCCGGTGTTCGCCGGCGTCCAACTTGAGGTGGGAACCCTCCTCGTCGTTGACGGCCTTGTCCAGGCACACCGGTACTCCGCCGACCGCCGTGCTCAGCGTCTTGACGGCGTTGAAGTCGGCCATCATGAAGTGGTCGACCTCGATGCCGGTGAGTTCCTTGACCGTGCGCATCGTGCAGCCCGCGTCGCGCCCCTCCTGGCCCAGGCTGGTGTTGAAGCGGGTGCCCTTGGTGGGTGCGATCGTCTTCGTCGATCCGTCCGGCTGTTTCGTCGGGCAGGCCGGGATGTTGGCGATCAGGTCGCGGGGGATGGAGAGCGCGGTCGCGTTGGTCCGGTCCTTGGAGACGTGGAACAGGATCGTGGTGTCGGCGTGGCCGACGCTGTCCTTGTCCCCGTAGTTCTCGTTGCCCGCGCCGGTGCGCTTGTCGGTTCCGATGACCAGGATGTTGATGGGCTGGTCCTTCTTGAAACCGCCGGTGCCCGCGCCCGCCACATCGGTGACGCTGAGGTTGCCGTTCAGGTGGTCGTAGTAGAGGTACCCCGCCACGGCACCGCCGACCAGCAGGAACGCCACCACTCCGCCGGTGATGGCCAGCCCCTTCTTGCGGCGTCCACCGCCGCCGCCGCCCGCGCCCTTGCGCGAGCGCCCGCCGCGCCGACCGCCGCCGGGGGGCGGGTCGCCGCGACGCGGCCTCGGCACCCCGGGGGAGGGGGTGGTGGGGGTTGGGGGAGCAGACGGTGATCTGCGGGGTGCGGTGACCTTGGGCCGCGCTTGCGCGGCGGAGTCGGCCAGTCGCAGTTCGTAGTTGCCGGTGCGGGGATTGAGCACCCACTGGTCGGCGGGGTCGATCTCGTCCGCCCGTCCACGGCTTTGCGCATCCACGGTTGCTCGAATCCTCCGTCGGTGCCTCGCGACGCGCCTCCCCCAGGCGCACGGTCAACGATCCGGCTGCTGGTGCCCGTTTCTGATCCGGCCGGGCACCGGATCGCTCACCTTATCCGCCCTGTTCGGCGGCAAACCATGCTGGTGACAAATTCCACTCACCTTATAACGGGGCGAACCGCCCATCCCACTCGGTTCGGTCACCGGCTTTTGGGATTGCTTTACCGGCAGTCGGCGTTGCCCGCAGTGGTTCCCGTAAAGGTAGGGACGGGTGCCTGAGGTGTGATGGTTCCCCCGTCGGTGGAGTCCGTGTTCGAACCGGCCCCCGTGTCCGACCCCGCGGCCTCCGCCGGACGTGCGGTCGGGGTGGGCTCCGGCGGGGCGACCGTGACCGGCTTGTCCGTCCGCAGCTGTTGGAACAGCCGCGCCGCATCGGGCTCGACCAGCTCGTCCCGGTTCGGGTCGGGCGAGTACGGCTTGCGGGGCACCGTCAGGAACTTGACCTGATCGGTCGGTATGTCCCGCATGCCCCGCACGAGTTCGTACAGGCCACGCAGCGAGGCCAGTGCCGGGTCCGTGGTCACCGAGGAGGTCGCCGCGTCCAACAGCGGGTACAGCCGCGCCGGATTCAGCAGCACCCCGTTGCTCTGCACCTTCTTGACGAGCGAACCGAGGAACTGCTGCTGCCGGTCCATCCGTTCGGTGTCACTGCCGTTGCCCAGGCTGTGGCGGGCGCGGACGTATCCCAGCGCCTGCTCGCCCCGCAGGGTCTGGCGTCCGGCGGCCAGCCGCAGCTTGGCCTCGGCATCGTCCACCGGCTCCTTGAGGCAGACCTCCACCCCGCCGATGGCATCGACCATCTTCTTGAACCCACTGAAATCGATCACCATGTGATGGTCGACACGGATCCCGGTCAGCTTCTCAACGGTACGGATCGTGCAGGCGGCCCCGCCCCACTGGAACGCCCAGTTGAACTGCGCGAACCGTTCGACGGTGCGGCTCCCGTCCACCTGCCGGCACGAGGGGATGTCCGTCATCAGGTCCCGGGGTATCGACACGGCGGTCGCGCTCCTGCGGTCCTGCGGCAAGTGCAGCAGGATCGTGGTGTCCGAGCGCTCGGTGCCCTTGTCCCGCCCGTACCCGGCGTTGTTCCGGCCGGAGCGCGAGTCCGAGCCGATCAGCAGGATGTTCTGGGCCCCGGTGGCCAGGTGCGCCGGGCGCTCGCGCTCGTAGCGCCTCAGTTCGGCCGCGGCCGAGGTGTCCTCGGTGATGTTCCCGTCGAGCTTGTTGTAGAGCCACCAGCCGGTGGCCGTACCCGCCAGGACCAGGAAGGCCATCCCGAGGCCGACCCAGCGCAGCAGCCGGCGCCGACGCCCGCGGCTGCGCGGGGGCCGCCCCGCACCCCCGGCCGCGTCGGTGCCGCCCGGTATGTCTGCGCTGTCCGTCACTGGCGTCCGTCCCCTCGCCGCTACGACTGCGGGCCGTCGGCCGTAAGGGTGAGCACGGCCACTGCCGATGCTGCCCCCGGGGCGCCGGAGCAGCCCGGGGGCAGGGGCTCGTCAAGGGCCGTTCGGGTGACAAATCGCCCGCACCTGCCCTCCACCAGTGTGGGCGACGGGCCTCCGGGCGGCGATCAGACGGTGTGGGTGACGCGCTCGCTCTCGCTGCGCTGCGCCAGCCCGTCCGCCGGGAGTCGGTCCAGGTTCCGGCACAGCACCACGGACCCGCCCGCGGCCAGCGCGGCGTAGAGTCCGGCCGAGAGCCCGTCCCAGGTGTCGTAGCCGAGCCCGGTCAGCACCCGCGAGCCCTCGCCGAGGCCGAGCTTCGCCGCGTCCTCGCGGGCGCGGGCCACCAGCGCCGTGTGCGTGAGCTCCTCGCCGCCGACGACCAGCGCCGGGCCATCGGGATCCACCGGCACGAAGGGCGCGAAGCGGTCTCCCTGCCCCGGCACCTCCACCGCGTAGTCGGCGAACCCGGCCGGCGGCTGCGGGAACCGTCCGCCGAGCGGCCGCAGCGCGAGCGCGACCCGCTCACCGCCGCACGCCAGGGCCTCCTCCAGGGTGTCCGGCCCGCTGACGACGAGGTCCGCACCGGCCGGGTCCCCGCCCACCTCGACGACGACCCCCACGGAGGCGCAGGCGAGCAGCCACACGGCGCTCTGCCAGTGCGCCGGGAGCATCAGCGCGAGCCGGTCCCCGGGCTCGGCCCCCAGGTCGCCCTGGAGCAGATTGGCGGTCTTGGCCACCCAATTGGCGAAGGTCGCGACGGACAATTCGACGCGTTCGCCGGTGGCATCGTCGTAGAAGGTGACGAGCGGGCGGCCCGGATCGGCGGCGAGCGCGGATCGCAGCAGGTCGGCAGGGGTGCGGTCAGTGGCGTTCACCCGGCACAGCGTACGCGGGCCCGTCCCTCGTACGGGGGCCGTCGGCTCCTCCGTACGGGGTAGGGGTATCCGCGGCGGGCCGGACGGGGCGTCAGTTCTCGGATGGCGCCCGGCGATCCGCGTGCTCACCATCCTTTTCATGCGTGGATTCCTTGCTTCCTCGATCGGCGTCGCGACGGCCGCCGTACTGACCCTGCCCCTCGCGCTGCCCACCCCCGCCCTGGCCGAGACCGCCCCCGCAACCCCCGCCGGGTCCACCCAATCGCTGCCGCTCGTCCCGCTGGGACCCTCGGCGACGCGGGCGCCCGGAGTCCCCGGAACGAGCGCCTCCCCGGGCCGCCCCGAGACGCAGGGCCTGACCGCACGCGAGGTGAAGACGTTCTCGCTGGTCGGCGTGGTCTGGGACGACGCGGCCACCGAACTGCACGGCCGGGTCCAGGTGCGGACCCGCTCCACCCGGACCGCCACCTGGTCGGACTGGCAGGACGTGGAAACCCACAACGGCGAGCACGCCGCCGACCCCGACGCGGCGGAACGCGGTGCGCGCCCGATCCGCGGCGCCACCGCCCCGCTGTGGGTGGGCGAGTCCGACGCCGTGGAGATCCGCGTCCAGGCCGAATCCGGCGCCCCGACCACCCGCGCCCCCTCCCGACTGCCCACGGGCATGCGGATTGAGCTCGTCGACCCGGGCGCGGAACCCCCCGCCACGGGCTCCGACGGCAAGAACACCGGCCCCGGCGACGGCAAGGGCGAGGTGGCGGTGCCCGCCATGACGATGGAGACGGCGGAGTCCTCCGCGGCGAACGTCCCGCACGCCTCGCTCGGCGCGAACGAGATCACCGCACTCGACAAGGCCGACTCCACCGCCGACGCGATCTTCGCGAGCGACGGCGAACTGGCCGCGGCGGCCGCCCCGTACATCGGCCCGCGCCCGCGGATCGTCACCCGCAAGGGCTGGGGCGCGAACGAGAGCCTGCGCGAGCCCGGCTTCGTCTACACCAGCACGGTCAAGGCGGCCTTCGTCCACCACAGCGCCTCCGGCAACAACTACGCCTGCAAGGACGCTCCCGCGGTCCTGCGCAGCCTGTACCGCTACCACGTGATCAGCAACGGCTGGCGGGACTTCGGCTACAACTTCGCCGTCGACAAGTGCGGCACGGTCTACGAGGGCCGCGCGGGCGGCGTCTCCAAGGCGGTCCTCGGCGCGCACACCATGGGCTTCAACACCAACAGCATGGGCGTCGCGGTGCTGGGCACCTTCACCTCCACGACCCCGCCGGCGGCGGTGGTCAACTCGGTCGCCCGCCTCACGGCCTGGAAGCTCGGCCTCTTCGGCCGGGACCCGCGCGCGAAGACCAACCTGACGTCGGGCGGGGGCAACCGCTACCCCAAGGGCAGGAGCGTGTCGATGAACGTCATCTCCGGCCACCGGGACGGCTTCGCCACCCAGTGCCCGGGCACGAAGCTCTACGGCAAGCTCGGCGCCGCCCGCACGGCCTCGGCGAAGCTCCAGGGCCGCCCGTAGCCTCCGACGGTCCGCAGGGTTCCTGGGCGCGGCGCCGTTGCCGGGGCTCGGCCCCACACCCCCTACGGCGCTCCGCGCGGGGTCCGGGGCGGAGCCCCGGTCTTTCGGCCGCGCCGGCGTTCGGGGCGGAGCTCCGGGGGAGATGCGGCCGGGCCGGGCTACGCTCGACACATGGCCGGCCGCTTCGATCCCCTCACCCGCGCCGCGGTCCGCGGCGGCCGCACCGACGTACCCGCGGGCCGGGGCGCCGCCGCCGGCTCCGGGGCCCGGGAACGCCACTGGATCCCCGACGGCCCCGTAGACCTCGGCCTCACCCTCGGCCCGCTCCGCCGCGGCCCCGCCGACCCCACCTTCCGCACCACCCCCGACGGCTCGCTCTGGCGCACCGGCCGCACCCCGCAGGGCCCGGCCACCCTCCGCGTGTCCCGCGCGGGTGAACAGGTGCACGCCGAGGCCTGGGGCCCCGGCGCCGACTGGTTCCTCGAGCAACTGCCCGCACTCCTCGGGGCGGGCGACGACCCCGCCGCCTTCGTGCCCCGCCACCGCCTCGTGTACGCCAGCCACCGCCGCCGTCCGGGCCTGCGCCTCACCCGCACCGGCCTGGTCCTCGAATCCCTGATCCCCACGGTCCTGGAGCAGAAGGTCACCGCCGACGAGGCCTACCGCGCCTGGCGCCGCCTGGTCCGGCAGTACGGCGAGCCCGCCCCGGGCCCGGCCGGCGGACCGGACCTGTACGTCGTGCCCGCGCCGCGCACCTGGGCCGTGGTCCCCTCCTGGGACTGGCACCGGGCCGGGGTCGACGCCAAGCGTTCCGCCACGATCGTGCGGGCGGCCCGCGTGGCGAACCGCCTGGAGGAAGCGGCCGCGATGGACCTGCCCGAGGCCGTACGGAGGCTGGAGGCCGTACCCGGCATCGGCCCGTGGACCTCCGCCGAGACCCTCCAGCGCAGCAACGGCCACCCCGACGCGATCACCACCGGCGACCTCCACCTGCCCGGCATCGTCGGCTACGCCCTCGCGGGCGACCGCGACGCAGACGACGCCGCCATGCTGGAGCTCCTCGCTCCGTACGCAGGACAGCGCCACCGCGCGGCCCGCCTCGTCCTCCTCGCGGGCCGCACCCCGCCCCGCCGCGCGCCCCGCATGCCGCGCGGCGACATCGGCCGCTTCTGAGCCCTGCCGTCAGGCGCCCCCGCCGGCCCGCGGGCCGGACACCCCGGCCGGCGCGGGCTGGCGGGCACGGTGGCGGCGAGGGGCCGGGACCGCCCGGCGCCCGGACGGCGGCCGCGGACCGGGCCCAGCAGGGCATGGGCGGCCCGGCGGGCCCGCCGCAGGCGTCACCGCACCTGGACGAAGTCCGCCGCGGACCGCGCCGGCCGCTCCGCCGGGACCGCCGCCGGGTGCCCCACGGCCACCGTTCCCATCGGGTCCCACTCCTGCGGCAGCTCCAGCACCTCCCGCACCACGTCCCGGCAGAACATCGTCGAGGACACCCACGCCGACCCCAGCCGCTCCCCGGCCAGCGCGACCAGCAGGTTCTGTACGCCCGCGCCCATCGCGACCACGAACATCTCCCGCTCCGCCGTGTCCCGCCGGGCGTGCCCGTAGTGGTGCGCGCCGTCCGTCACCAGACACGGCACCACCAGGTACGGGGCCGCCCGCAGCACCTCCCCGCGCCGCACCCGCTTCGCCACGGACTCCTCGGACTTGCCGTCGGAGCGCAGGTCCGCGATCCACGCGTCCCGCATCGCGTCGAGCAGCCGCACCCGGGAGGCTTCGGACTCCAGCAGGACGAACCGCCACGGCGTCGTGTGGTGGGGGGCCGGGGCCGTCACGGCCGCCGCCACCGCCCGCCGCACCGCGCCCGGGTCCACCGGCTCCGCCGTGAAGGCCCGTACCGTACGGCGCTGCGTCACGGCTTCCCGTACCGCCTCCGAGGTCCCCAGCCGGAACATGTCGTCGGCCGACGGGCGCACCAGGTCGCGGGCCGAGGAGCCCTCGCCCAGGACGTGCGCCAGCCCGCGCACGACGGCCACCGGCAGCCCGGCCGCCTTGCCCTTGACCAGGTCACCGGCGGCTGCCAGCTCGTCCGCGGTCGCCACCACCGTGGCGCTCAGCGGATTGCCGTGCGCGTCCGTGCCGCCGCGCAGGTCGTCCAGGACCCGCACACCGGCCGAGCCGATCGCCACGTCCGTCAGCCCGTTGCGCCACGGCCGCCCGAAGGTGTCCGTCACGACCACGCCCACGTCCACGGACAGGGTGTCGCGCACGCCGGCGCGGATCGCGGCGGCCGAGCCGTCCGGGTCCTCGGGGAGGAGCAGCACCGTGCCGGGGGCGGTGTTGGAGGCGTCCACGCCGGCCGCGGCCATCACCAGGCCCTGCCGGTTCTCGACGATCCGCAGCGGACCCCGGCGCGCGACGACCCGTACGGTCTCGGCGTCTATCGCGGCCTCGCGCGAGTCGGCCTCCACGATCCGGCCCTCGGCCTTGGAGACGATCTTCGAGGTGACCAGCAGGACGTCCCCGTCGCGCAGGTCGGGGGCGGCCGTCGTGATCAGCTTCGCCAGGTCGTCGCCCGGCCTGACCTCCGGGATCCCGTCGACGGCCCGCACCTCGTACGCGGGCGCACGCGTCACCGGGAGGCCTCCGCCAGCTCCAGCGCGGCGCGGGCCATCTCCGCGGTGGCCTCCACATCGGTCATCATCAGCGGCACCGCGCGGCAGGTGATCCCGGCGGCCTCGACCTCGGCGACGGCGTCCGCGTCCGAGGTGTCCACGAGCCAGCCGTCCAGCAGCCCGGTCCCGTAGTGCAGGGCGACCGCGGCGGCGGTGGACTCGACGCCGACCGCGGCGAGCACTTTGTCGGCCATCCCGCGCACGGGCGCGCCACCGACGATGGGGGAGAGGCCCACGACGGGCGCCGAGGCGGAGGCCACGGCGTCCCGGATGCCGGGGACGGCGAGGATCGTGCCGACCGAGACCACGGGGTTCGACGGCGGGAAGATGATCACGTCGGCGGCGGCGATGGCCTCCAGTACGCCCGGGGCGGGCTTGGCCTGCTCGGCGCCCACGGGTACGACGGCTTCGGCGTCCACCGAGGCGCGCAGCCGGACCCAGTACTCCTGGAAGTGGATGACGCGGCGCTCGCCGGTGCCGGCCTCGGTGATCGCGACGTGGGTCTCGACCCGGTCGTCGGACATAGGCAGCAGCCGGACGCCGGGCTGCCAGCGGTCGCAGAGGGCCTCGGTGACGGCGCTCAGCGGGTAGCCCGCGCCGAGCATCTGCGTACGCACGATGTGCGTGGCGAAGTCGCGGTCGCCGAGGCCGAACCAGGTGGGCCCGACCCCGTACGCCGCGAGTTCCTCCTTGACGGTGAAGGACTCGTCGGTGCGACCCCAGCCCTGGTCCTCGTTGATGCCACCGCCGAGGGTGTACATCACCGTGTCCAGGTCGGGGCAGACCTTGAGCCCGAAGAGGTGAATGTCGTCACCGGTGTTGCCGATGACCGTGATGTCCGCGTCGGGCACTGCCGACTTGAGTCCGGACAGGAACCGGGCGCCGCCTATACCGCCGGCCAGAACAACAATGCGCATGCAGACAGTCTGTCAGCCGGAGGCTGTCGTCGAGGGGTGGTGGTCGGGCGGCGGGTGGGACTGTCAGCCGGAGGCTGTCGTCGAGGGGTGGTGGTCGGGCGGCGGGTGGGAGTGGCAGGCCGGTCGACGTCAGGCGGGGACGGACGCGGATTCGGCCGGGGAGCAGCTGTGCATCGGCATCTCGGTCAGACCGGGGAAGTAGACGTGCAGGCTGACCGCGCCGTCGAGGGTGTCGTTGATGACCTCGTGGGCGTAGCCGGGGGCGAAGACGCGCTGGGTGCCCGGGCGGTGGGCGGTGCGGCCGCGGGGGGTGTGCTCGGTGAGCTCGCCCTCCAGGACGGTCATGACACCGGAGGAGGCGCCGTGGTCGTGGAGGCCGCTGCCCTGGCCGGGGACCCAGCTGAGCAGCCAGACCTCGTAACCGGGGCCGGTGCGCAGCCGGTGGTACCAGCGGGTGGTGGCGTCGTACTCGACCAGGTGCTCCCAGGAGGCGCGGTCCTCGGCGATGGAGCGGGCGAGCCCGGCGAACTCGGCGACGGTGGCCGGGTGTTCGCGGGCGGGCTGCAGGAGGTGCTGGACGGCGAGGATGTCGCCGGCGATCTGGAGGTCGCTCTCGACCGTGGCGGAAGCGACGGGAGCGGCGGGAGCGACGGGGGTGGTGCTGTTCGTGCTGTTCATCGTGGGGGGTACCTCGACGGATGTCAGTCGTGCTGGCGGTTGCTGCGGGGGCGGGCCGGAGCTCTGGGGAGCCGGGGCTCCGCGAGCATCAACAGCTGCAACAGCAACAGCGAACCTGGGCAGCGCACAGGAACCCACGAATGGGGGTCCGGGTGGTGGCTGCGGGCGCTGACATGCAAACAAGGAGAACGGCTCGGGGGCCTGACTGTCAACCCAATGTCCGGTTTGGTGTAAAAGTTTCACCTCATCCGGTTGCTGCACCCGGAGAAAGGTTTGTGCAGTGTGCGGCAGGGGATGGGGCGCTGTGTCGGCTCTCAAACCAGATCCCGACTTCCGTGACCTGAATGTGATCTGCGCCGCTTCTCCCGCCGGATCGCAACCCCGTTCGGAGGTGGCACGTGGAATAGGGGTAAAGGCGGCACCCTGTGACGCCGGTGGCATGTGTCACGATTTTTGGCGATATGAACACTTTCTGCATAGGCTTGGTTCCGCAGAGTGAATAAGGGGCCCAATAGCAGATCTCGGCTTGACTGCCCCGGAGCCACGCACTTGTAATTTCACTCGTGTCGTTACGTAGCAATCAGTGACGACATCGTCACGGGGACGCACAGACAGAGCGAGGGGCGCACATGACCGAGCTGTTTCAGGAACTGCTGGTCGAGGAGGCGGACGAAGAGCTCGGGTGGCAGGAGCGCGCTCTGTGCGCCCAGACCGACCCCGAGTCCTTCTTTCCCGAGAAGGGCGGCTCCACCCGCGAGGCCAAGAAGGTCTGCCTCGCCTGCGAAGTCCGCTCCGAATGCCTTGAGTACGCCCTCGCCAACGACGAGCGATTCGGCATCTGGGGCGGTCTGTCCGAGCGGGAACGCCGCCGCCTGAAAAAGGCAGCGGTCTGAAACGGCCGACGCACCACTGGTCAGGCACCCACCACACATCGCACTCCATATCGAACGCACCACAGCACGTACGACAGAGCGCAGTTCGACGCATGACGATCAACGCGCCGAACGGGACGACGAGCGCGACGCACAGCACGGCACACGGTCCGCCTCCTGCACCTTCCCCGCAGGAGGCGGACCGCTGTCGTGGCAGCCGTTAGGGTGGGGCGCTGTCCAGCAGCCTCCGAGGGCACACCACCCCCGGACCCCCGGCCGGAGGGCCCGTACCGCGATGTCCCTGCACAGCCAGTCGACGGCCTCCTACCAGGCCCCAGCCACACCCGAGTTCCCCCGGCACGTCGTCACCGCGGTCCTCGTCGCCCATGACGGCGCCCGCTGGCTGCCCCGGACACTCGCCGGCCTCCTCGGCCAGGAACGCCCCGCGCAGAACCACGTCGCCGCCGACACCGGCAGCTCCGACGACTCCGCGCGCCTGCTCACCGAAGCCCTCGGCGACGACCGCGTCCTGCACCTCGCCCGCCGCACCGGCTTCGGCACCGCGGTCGACGAATCCGCACGCTCCGCGGGCACCCTGACCCCCGAGGACCTCCCGTACCTCAAGCGCCCCAGCGGCTGGGACCCCGTCAGCCGCACCTGGCGCGACGACACGTACGACCTACCCGACCTCCCCCACGGCGAACCCGTCCAGTGGCTCTGGCTCCTGCACGACGACAGCGCCCCCGAACCCGACGCCCTCACCGAACTGCTCCGCGTCGCCGAGGACAACCCCGACGCCGCCGTCATCGGCCCCAAACTGCGCGGCTGGTACGACAAGAAGCAGCTCCTCGAAGCCGGCGTCACCATCGCCCGCAGCGGCCGCCGCTGGACCGGCCTCGACCGTCGGGAACAGGACCAGGGCCAGCACGACCAGGTCCGCCCCGTCCTCTCCGTCTCCACCGCCGGCATGCTGGTCCGCCGCGACGTCTACGACGAGCTCGGCGGCTTCGACCGGCGGCTGCCCCTGATGCGCGACGACGTCGACCTGTGCTGGCGCGCCCAGAGCGCCGGCCACACCGTCCTCGTCGCCCCCGACGCCGTCCTGCGGCACGCCGAGGCCGCCGCCCGCGAACGCCGCACCGTCGACTGCGCCGGACGCACCGCGGCCGGCCCGCACCGCGTCGACAAGGCCGGCGCCGTCTACACGATCCTCGCCAACAGTTCCGGCCGCGCCCTGCCGTACGTCCTGCTGCGCGTCCTGTTCGGCACCGTGCTGCGCACCCTCGCCTACCTCATCGGCAAGGCCCCCGGCCAGGCCGTAGACGAACTCACCGGCCTCCTCGCCACCCTGCTCCGCCCCGGCCGGCTCCTCGCCGCCCGCAAGGCCCGCCGCCGCCCCGCCGTCCCCGCCGCCGAACTGCGCCCGCTCTTCCCCCCGCCGGGAGCCTCCCTGCGGGCCAACGCGGAACAGCTCGCCGGCTACTTCGGCGGCGACCGCGACACCGCCACCGCCCCCGCGGGCCGACACGGCGGCGGCAGCGTCCTCGACGCCCCCCGCGAGGACGGCGACTACCTGCTGGAGACCGAGCGCTTCGCCCGCCTCAAGCGGCTCGCCCGCAACCCCGCGCCCCTCCTCCTCGCCCTCCTGGCCGTCGTCTCCCTCGCCGCCTGCCGCGCCCTGATCAGCGGCGGCTCCCTCATGGGCGGCGCCCTGCTGCCCGCCCCCGGCAGCGGCTCCGAGCTCTGGGGCGCCTACACCGACGGCTGGCACGCCGTCGGCACCGGCTCCACCGCCTCCGCACCGCCCTACCTCGCCGTCCTCGGCACCCTCGCCACCCTGCTGTTCGGATCCACCCAGGCCGCCCTGACCCTGCTCCTCGTCGGATCCGTCCCGCTCGCCGGCCTCACCGCCTACTTCGCCTCCCGGCCGCTCGTCGAATCCCGGCTGCTGCGCGCCTGGGCGGCCATCGCCTACGCCTTCCTCCCGGCCGTGACCGGAGCCCTCGCCGGCGGCCGCCTCGGCACCGCCGCCCTCGCCGTCCTGCTCCCCCTCCTCGCCCGCGCCGCCGTCGCCGCCTTCGACCTCGCCGACGGTGCGCAGGCCACCGACCGGCGGGGCGGCCGGCGCGCGGTGTGGACGTACACGCTGCTGCTCACCCTCACCACCGCCTTCACCCCCGTCGTATGGCCGCTGGCCGCCGTCCTCGGAACCGCCGCGCTGGTGCTGCGCCGCGCGCACTGGAAGGCGTACGGCCTGCGGCTGCTCGCCACCCTCGCCGTCCCGCTCGTCGTGCTTGCCCCCTGGTCACTGGGGTTGTTCACCCACCCCGGCCGCCTCCTGCAGGAGGCCGGACTGCCCTTCGGAGCCGGCTCCGCCGATGCCCTGGGCCTGCTCACGATCAGCCCCGGCGGCCCCGGCACCGGCGCCGGAGCGGTGCTCATCGGCATCGTCCTGGCCGCCCTGGCCGCCCTGCTGCGCACCGACCGCTCCTTCGCCGTCCGGACCGCCTGGGCCGCCGCCCTGGCCGGACTGCTCCTCGCCGTCGTCCTCAACCGCACCGCCTGGGCCGGCCCCGCCACCCTCGTCTACGGGCTCGCCCTGCTCGCGGCCGCCGTGCTCGGCGCCGACGGGGCCAGGGAACGCGTCGCCGCCCGCAGCTTCGGCTGGCGCCAGCCGCTGGCGGCCCTCATCGCCCTGGCCGCCGCCGCGGGACCCCTGGTCGCCGCCGCCACCTGGATGTTCGCCGGCGCCGACGGCCCGCTGCAGCGCCGCGACCCCGTACAGGTCCCGGCCTTCGTCGCGGACGCGGGCGACGACGACAACCAGACCCGCACCCTGATCCTCGACCTCGCCCCGCCCGCGACCGTCTCCTACAGCCTCGTCCGCGGCTCCGGAGGCCGCATCGGCGACGCGGACGTCACCGCCCGCACCGGCGCGGACACCCGACTCGACAAGGTCGTCTCCAACCTCGTCGCCGGCTCCGGAGCCGACCAGTCGAGCCAGCTCAGCGCCTACGCCATCCGCTTCGTGATGTTCCGCCCCGGCGGCCCCGAGGAGATCCGCCGCATCCTCGACGCCACCCCGGGCCTCAGCCGTCGTCACCAGCAGGACGGCACCGCCCTGTGGGGCGTCGAACCCTGGCTGCCGCGCGCGGTCGTCGTCTCCGGCAAGCAGGGCGAGGCCCCGATCCCGGTCGCCGCCGGACCCGTCGAGGTCCACAGCAAGATCCCCGCCGGTGACGCGGGCCGCGTGCTGCGCATCGCCGACCGGGCCGACGAAGGCTGGCGGGCCACCCTCGACGGCAAGCCCCTCAAGTCCAAGACCCTCGACGGCTGGGCGCAGGGCTTCGAACTGCCCGCCGACGGCGGCCGCCTCGACCTCGTCCACGAGGACCCGCTGCTGCGGACCGCCTGGTACTGGGCCCAGGGCCTCCTCGCCCTGGTCCTGCTGGTGATGGCCCTGCCCGGCCGCCGCGCGGAACTCGACGACGACCTGCCGGAGGAGGAGGCCGCGCTCCCGGACGGGCCCGGCCCGGGCGAGACCGGCGAGGGCCGCCGCGCCCGCCGGTTGCGCGCGGAAGCCGAACCGGCCCCCGTACCGGTGGAGACCGCGGCGGTCGCCGACCCGTACGCGCAGATCCCGGCGCAGCCGTCGTACGGCGACGACGGCTACGCGTACCAGGCGTACGGCGACCAGGGCGGCTACGCGTACGAGCCGCAGCAGCAGGCCCCGTACGACCAGTACCCGCAGTACGAGCAGCAGGGCGGTCAGGGCGGGCAGGGCGGTCAGGCCTACGAGGACCCGTACCCGCAGCAGCCCCGGCACCAGCCGGTCCAGGACCCGGACCAGCAGCAGTACACCTACCCGTACGAGCCGTACCAGCCGTACGAACCCCCATACCCCCACGCACCGCACGACCAGCGTCCGGACGGGAGCCCCCAGCAGTGAAGCAGCGCGCACCCCTGACGCTGGCGGCGGTGACCGCGGCCCTGGCCGCCCTCACCGGCGTCGCAGCCCTGACCGCGCCCGCAGCCGACGGGAAGGCCGCCGACGGCAAGCCGGCCGCCGCCCGGATGCCGGTGGAACGGTCCCTGCTGGTGTGCCCGGGGCCCAGCTCCTCGGACATCGCCGAGACCACGTACACGTCCTTCACCCCCGGCGCGGCCGCCGGCGAGGGCAAGGGCTCGGCCCGGCTGCTCGGCGCGACCAAGGACGCCAAGCCGGTGCTGGAACCCAAGGAGGCGGGCAAGCCCGTCGGGGCCACCGCCAGCGGCGCCGACGCACCCGCCCTCACCGGCAGCGCCGACGGGGCCCTCGCCCCCGGCTGGACCGCGCAGCTGACCACCAAGGTCTCGGTCGGCCGGACCCGCGGCGTGCTCGGCGTCGGCTGCACCGCCCCCGGCACCGACTTCTGGTTCCCCGCGGTGAGCACGGTCAAGGGGCGCGAGGACTACGTCCACCTCACCAACCCCGACGACGCCGCGGCCATCGTCGACATCAAGGTGTTCGGCCCGGACGGTCCGGCCAAGCCCGACGCGGGCACCAGCGAGAGCATCCGGGTGGACCCCAAGTCCACCAAGACCGTCCTGCTGTCCACCCTGGTCCCGGGAGCCCAGCTCGCGGACGCCACCGCCCACGTGACCACGCGCGCCGGCCGGGTGGGCGCATCGGTGCAGGTCGGCGAGGAGGGGGTGGGCGCCGACTGGCTGCCGGCCTCCGTCGACCCGGCCGGCTCGCTCGTACTGCCGGGCATCCCGGCGGACGCCGCCGCCGTGAAACTGGTCGTCTTCGTACCGGGCGAGGAGGACGCGGACCTGAAGCTGCGCCTGGCCGCACCCGGCGGCTCGATCAGCCCGGCGGGCAACGAGCAACTGCACGTCAAAGCCGGTATGACGGCGTCCGCGGACCTCAAGGACCTGACCCGCGGCGAGGCCGGCTCGCTGCTGCTGACCCCGTCCGACCCCAAGAAGTCCGCCCCCGTCGTCGCGGCACTACGGGTGGTCCGCGGCAGCGGCGCCAAGCAGGAGATCGGCTTCATCCCCGCCACCGGACCGGTCGGATCACGCGCGACCGTGGCCGACAACCGGCCCGAGGAGAACACCACCGTGCTGTCCCTGACCGCCCCGGGAGCCGACGCGAAGGTCAAGGTCACCGCCTCGCCGGGCACGGGTGGCGGCGAGGCGGCTTCCAAGGACGTCGATGTCAAGGCGGGCACCACGCAGACGCTCGTCCTGGCTCCGGCGGGCGGCAAGGGCTCCTACGCCCTCACCGTCGAGACCGTCTCGGGCGGCCCGGTCCACGCGTCCCGCACCCTGTCCCTCCCGCACGAGGGCATCGCGATGTTCACCGTCCAGGGGCTCTCGGACGACCGCTCCACGGTCTCGGTCCCCAAGGCCGCCCAGGACCTCTCCGTCCTGACCAGATGAGGACCGCATGACGACCGGATGACGCAGCACCCCCGGTACGCGACGGCCGGCTCAGTCCTGGCCGTACCGGGGGTCCACCGTCTCCGGCGAGAGCCCCAGCAGTTCCGCCACCTGCTCCACCACGATCTCGTGGACCAGCATCGCCCTCTCGTCCCGCGTCTTGGCGCGGATCTCCACCGGCCGCCGGAAGACCACGATCCGGGCGGGCCGCCCCTCGCGCGACTCCGACACCGCGCCCAGCGGCACCGCCTCGTCGTTCCAGCCGCCGTCCGGACCGCCCGGCGGCCCCGGCACGTCACTGATCAGGAACTCCACCTCGGCCAGCTGCGGCCAGCGCCGCTCCAGCCGCTCCACGGAATCCCGTACGAGATCCCCGAACAGCTCCGACCGGCTCGCCGCCAGCGGCACCTGAGGAGGGGCCACCGGACCGCGCATCCCCCGCCCGTGCCGGTCCCGCCGACGCGGGCGGGGCTCGGTTCCGGCCCCTGCGGGAGGCTCGGCGGGGCAGGGCGGAAGAGGGGTGTCGGTCACCCCCGCAGGGTAGCCCCGAGCACGACACGGGGGAGTGAGCGGCGGTGGAGTCGTCGCGGCCCGGTCAAGAGTGCGGTACCGTCCAACGTCGTGAGCCTTGTACGTCGCTGTTCGCGCACCGCGTGCGGCCGCCCTGCCGTCGCGACACTGACGTACGTCTACGCCGATTCGACCGCAGTTCTCGGCCCGCTCGCCACCTACGCCGAACCCCACTGCTACGACCTGTGCGCCGAGCACTCGGAGCGCCTGACCGCCCCGCGGGGCTGGGACGTCGTGCGCCTGTCCGACGGCTCCGGGCCGTCCCGCCCCAGCGGTGACGACCTCGAAGCCCTCGCCAACGCCGTGCGCGAAGCCGCCCGGCCGCCGGGACGCACCGCCGAGGCCGGCGGCCCCGGCCAGGGCGGCCCGTCCACCGGCGAGACCCGTCGTGGACACCTGCGCGTCCTGAGATCGCCCGATTCCTGACGCTCCGGCGGTCTCAAGCGCTGCCCCTGGTTCAGGGTAGGTTTTGCTGAACCGCACAGGACCTTCAGGAGGGCAGGCAGTGGCCGCAGATCTTTCGAACATCGTCAAGGCGTATGACGTGCGTGGCGTCGTGCCGGACGAGTGGGACGAGTCCCTGGCCGAGCTGTTCGGTGCCGCGTTCGTCGAGGTCGTGGGGGCGGCGGTGGGGGCGATCGTGATCGGTCATGACATGCGTCCGTCGTCGCCGGGTCTGTCGGCTGCGTTCGCGCGGGGTGCGGCGGCGCGGGGTGTGGACGTCACGTTGATCGGGTTGTGTTCGACGGATCAGCTGTACTACGCGTCGGGTTCGCTCGGTCTGCCGGGTGCGATGTTCACGGCGTCGCACAATCCGGCGCAGTACAACGGCATCAAGTTGTGTCGTGCGGGTGCGGCTCCGGTGGGTCAGGACACGGGTCTGTCGCAGATCCGTGCGTTGGTGGAGAAGTGGTCCGACGAGGGCGCGCCCGCGATCCCCGGGGGCACCGTCCCCGGCACGATCACGGAGCAGGACACCCTCACCGGTTATGCCGCGCACCTGAAGGGTCTGGTGGACCTGGGGTCGATCCGGCCGTTGAAGGTCGTGGTGGATGCGGGCAACGGCATGGGCGGTCACACGGTCCCGACGGTGTTCGAGGGTCTGCCGTTGGACGTGGTGCCGATGTACTTCGAGTTGGACGGGACGTTCCCGAACCACGAGGCGAACCCGTTGGACCCGAAGAACATCGTGGACTTGCAGGCCCGTGTTCTGGCGGAGGGTGCGGATCTGGGGATCGCGTTCGACGGTGATGCGGACCGTTGCTTCATCGTGGACGAGCGGGGTGTGGGTGTGTCGCCGTCGGCGATCACGGCGTTGGTCGCGGCGCGTGAGCTGGCCCGCAACGGCGGCACCGGCACGGTGATCCACAACCTGATCACTTCCTGGTCCGTCCCGGAGGTCGTCCGCGAGAACGGTGGCACCCCCGTCCGTACCCGCGTCGGTCATTCCTTCATCAAGGAGGAGATGGCGAAGACGGGTGCGATCTTCGGTGGTGAGCATTCTGCGCACTACTACTTCAAGGACTTCTGGAACGCGGACACGGGCATGTTGGCGGCGTTGCACGTGCTGGCGGCGTTGGGTGGTCAGGACGGTCCGTTGTCGGCGTTGGTGGCCTCCTACGACCGGTACGCGGGTTCGGGGGAGATCAATTCCACGGTGGGTGATCAGGCGGCCCGTCTGGCGGCGGTGAAGGAGACGTACGGCAACGTCGAGGGTGTCGAGCTGGACGAGCTCGATGGTCTGACGGTGACGGCGGAGGACTGGTGGTTCAACGTCCGTGCTTCCAACACCGAACCGTTGCTGCGGTTGAACGTGGAGGCCCGTGACGAGGCCACCCTGGCCAAGGTCCGCGACGAGGCCCTCGCCCTCATCCGCGCCTGACCGTTTTGAGCCCCGCCGGCGTTTGAGGCGCACACGGGGCTGCACCTGGGAGCCGGGCTCCGCCCAATCAAGCCCCGCCGGCGTTCGAGGCGCGGGGTCCGGGCGGAGCCCGGGGCCCGGCTCCGGGCCCGGTCCGACCCGCCCGCACGACACCGCACCGCCGCGAACTCGGCGGTACGCTGACCTCGCCCCACCCACATGCCCGAAGGGAAACGCCCCATGCCGCTCGAAGCCGGCCTCCTGCAGATCCTGGCCTGCCCCGCCTGCCACTCACCCCTCGAGGACAAGTCGGCCGACGAGACGACCCCCGAGCTGATCTGCACCGGCCAGGACTGCGGCCTCGCGTACCCGGTCCGCGACGGCATCCCCGTGCTCCTCGTGGACGAGGCCCGCCGCCCCGCCTGACCCCTGCGGCGCCGCACAGGCACACGCAGACGCTGAGACCGATTCCGCCACCCTGGATCCGTCAACACCGCCGGAGGCCGCCATGCTCGACGAGTCGCTCCTCGACGCACCGGACGATCTCGCCCGCGTCGACCGCCGGGGCCTGCTCCGCGGTGCGGCCGAGGCCGGAGCCAGAGTCCGTACCGCCGCCCGGCACGCGACCGAGGCCGGTCTCGCCGAGCTGCGCCCCGACGGCCGCCCGCGCTCCGTCCTGATCGCCGGGCCCGGCACCGCCGCCACCGGCGTCGCCGACCTGCTCGGCGCCCTCGCCGGAGCCTCCGCGCCCGTCATCCGGTTGGATCCCACCGGCGTCGCCCACGCGGCCGGCGCGCTGCGCTGGGCCCTGCCCGGCTGGGCCGGACCCGTCGACCTGCTGCTCCTCGCCACCACCGACGGCACCGAGCCCGGGCTCGCCGTCCTCGCCGAGCAGGCGTACCGGCGCGGCTGCACCGTCGTCGCCGTCGCCCCCGAGCGCTCACCGCTGAGCGAGGCGGTGGACGGCGCGCACGGGCTCCTCGTACCGATGGCCAAGGCCCCGTACCAGGAGTACGACGAGTCCGCCGCGGCCGGACCCGGCGCCCTGTGGGCCCTGCTGACGCCGCTGCTGCTGCTCCTCGACAAGGTCGGCCTGATCACCGCCGCCCCCGACACCCTGCAGCTCGTCGCCGACCGGCTCGACCGAACGGCCGAACGCTGCGGGCCCGCCATCGCCACGTACTCCAACCCGGCCAAGACCCTCGCCGCCGAGCTGGCCGACTCCCTCCCGCTCATCTGGAGCGAGGGCACCGGCGCCGCCCCCGCGGGCCGCCGCTTCGCCGCCACCCTGGCCGAACTCGCCGGCCGCCCCGCACTGGCCGCCGTGCTTCCGGAGGCCCTGCCCGCCCACGGCATCCTGCTCGCCGGATCCTTCGCCGCCGGAGCCGACCCCGACGACTTCTTCCGTGACCGGGTCGAAGAGCCCCAGGCCCTTCGCGCCCGCGTCGTCCTGCTGCGCGACCGGCCCGCCGGCGGCCTCACCGCCGCCCCCGCCGCACGAGAACTCGCCCACAGCCACGACACGGCGATCAGCGAGCTCGAACCGGAGGAGGGCGTCGAACTGGAGCAGCTCGCCGAACTCCTCGCCGTCACGGATTTCGCCACCGCCTACCTGGCGTTGGCTTCCGGCGGACACAGCTGAGGCGCTGAAGTACCCAGCTCTATCCAGGAAGACGACGATGGACCGCCTGACGAACACGATCCGCCCCTACGCCTGGGGATCCACCACGGCCCTCCCCGCGCTCCTCGGTGTCGAACCCACCGGTGAGCCCCAGGCCGAGATGTGGATGGGAGCCCACCCGGGCGCCCCCTCCCACATCGACCGGGGAGCGGGCGAGCGGGCGCTCTCGGACGTCATCGCCGCCGATCCCGAAGGCGAGCTGGGCGCTGCCACCGTCGCCAAGTTCGGCCCCCGACTGCCCTTCCTGTTCAAGATCCTCGCCGCCGGCGCCCCGCTCTCCCTCCAGGTCCATCCCGACCTGCTCCAGGCCCGGGCGGGCTTCGAGGACGAGGAGCGCCGCGGGGTCCCGATCGACGCGGACCACCGCAACTACAAGGACCCCAACCACAAGCCCGAAATGATCTGCGCGCTCACCGCGTTCGACGGGCTGTGCGGCTTCCGCCCGCCGTCGGAGGCCGCGGACCTCCTCGAGGGCCTGGAGGTGGACAGCCTCAAGCCGTACGTGGACCTGCTGCGCGCGCACCCCGAAGAGGCCGCCCTGCGCGAAATGCTGACGGCCGTACTGACCGCGGACCGCGCCGAAATGGCCCACACCGTGCACGAGGTCGCCGCCGCCGTCACCCGACTCGGCGGCCGCTACACCCCGTACGCCACGCTGGTCCACCATTTCCCGGGCGACCCGGGGGTCATCGCGGCGATGCTGCTCAACCACGTCCGACTCCAGCCCGGCGAGGCGATGTTCCTCGGCGCCGGCGTCCCGCACGCCTACATCGACGGCCTCGGCGTCGAGTTGCTGGCCAACTCGGACAACGTGCTGCGCGCCGGGCTCACTCCCAAGCACGTGGACGTGCCCGAGCTGCTGAAGATCGCGAAGTTCGAGCCGGGCGACCCGAACCTGCTGCGCCCCGAGGGCGACGACGAGGAGGTCTACGAGACCCCCATCGACGAGTTCCGGCTCTCCCGCTTCCTCCTCGCGCCCGGCGGCGCCTCCCGCGCGCTCCCGCACGACACCCCGCAGATCCTGCTCTGCACGGCCGGCTCCCCGCGGGCCGGCGAACTGGCCCTGACTCCCGGCGAGTCGGTCTTCGTACCGGCGGGCGAAAAGGTCGAACTGTCTGGAAGCGGGACGATCTTTCGTGCCACCGTGGTGGTCTGACGCCGCGCCCCCGCCCACCGGCTGCAACAATGTGCGGCCGGTAGTCAGTGGCTAGGAAGGACACCCTGAACCCATGAGCGCGTCGGGCGGTACCAAGGCGATCGTGGCGGCACTCGCCGCCAACCTCGCCATCGCTGTAGCCAAATTCGTGGCGTTCCTCTTCAGCGGATCCTCGTCGATGCTCGCGGAAAGCGTCCACTCGGTGGCCGACTCCGGCAACCAGGGGCTGTTGCTCCTCGGAGGCAAGAAGGCGCAGCGCGAGGCGACGCCGCAGCACCCCTTCGGGTACGGGCGCGAGCGCTACATCTACGCCTTCCTGGTCTCCATCGTGCTCTTCACCGTCGGTGGCATGTTCGCCATCTACGAGGGCTACGAGAAGATCCACGACCCGCACGAGATCAAGAACTGGTACTGGCCCGTCGGCGTCCTCGTCTTCGCGATCATCGCGGAGTCCTTCTCCTTCCGCACCGCGATCAAGGAGTCGAACGAGATCCGGGGCAAGCAGACCTGGACCCAGTTCGTCCGGCGGGCCAAGGCCCCCGAACTGCCCGTCGTCCTCCTGGAGGACTTCGGCGCGCTCGTCGGCCTGGTGCTGGCCCTCGGCGGCGTCGGCCTCGCCCTGCTGACCGGCAACGGGGTCTGGGACGGCATCGGCACCCTGTGCATCGGCATCCTGCTCATCGTCATCGCGATCGTCCTGGCCGCGGAGACCAAGTCCCTGCTGCTCGGCGAGGCCGCCGGCATCGAGGAAGTCGAGAAGATCAAGGCCGCGGTGGTCGACGGGGACGTTGTCACCCGCGTGATCCACATGCGCACCCTGCACCTAGGCCCGGAGGAGCTGCTGGTCGCCGCCAAGATCGCGGTCGAGGGCAACGACACCGCGACCGAGGTGGCCGACGCGATCAACGCCGCCGAGGCCCGCATCCGCGAGGCGGTCCCGATCGCCCGCGTGATCTACCTGGAGCCGGACATCTACCGCCCGGAAGCCGCCAAGTAGCACCGAGCGGCCACCGAGCCGCCCTGAACGCCCGAAGGCCCCCGCGAGCAGCAGCCCGCGGGGGCCTTCCGTCTCCGTCGTCGCCTACGGCTCGTCGACGTGTACGGCGCCCCAGACGGGCCCCGCCGGTACCGGCTGCTTCTTCCGCCGCGCCACGAGCGCGGCGATGCCCAGCCCGATCCCCACGGGCAGGGCCAGCGTTCCGACGCTCGACGCGGCACCGAGGGCCAGCATCAGTCCGTTCTCCTCGGGGACCTGCACCCCGGTCACGGCCGACACCGGCAGCGTGCCCTGCTGGAGCTGCGCGTAGTAGCGGGAGTCCGCGGAGTTGCCGCGGTTGTCACCCAAGATGAAGACCCGGCCCTGTGGCACCGAGACGGCGAAGGCAAGACCCGGAGCCCCGGGAGCGTTGTCCAGTACGTAGGGTTCTTCGAGCGGCTGCCCGTTCAGGGTCAGGGCGGCGTCCCCCTTCACGTAGGCAATGTGGTCGCCCCCCACCGCCACCACGCGCCCGATGTTCGGCCCCGGCCCCTCCCACCCGACGGGGTCGTAGGTGACGACGTCACCGCGGCGCACCTCGGACGGATCCCTCTTCACCATGACCAGCTCCCCGGTGGGCAGCGTGGGCAGCATGGCGCCGCCCTCATAGCTGTGCACTTTGAACTGACTGAACATGAGCGCGATCGCACCGACGTTCAGTCCGACACCCACGATCAGCAGGGCGATCGCCCATATGCCCCGCTTGCGCCCAGGTCTGTTCTTCATGACTCCGAAACCCCTCCCACCAGTGCGAACGGCCGGAAGAATACGGTCTGGCCGAAACCGCGCGGCGACTGGGTCCCGGCCACCGGATCATGCCCGGTACCCCCAGGTCGACGCCCCGTCAGGAGCGGCCAGCAACCCCTGCCGGGGCCGGTTCCCGTGAATCAGCACCCGGCTTCTTCCCCGTCCGACTGGGGCTCGCCGCGCCGACCGGTGTAGATTCGTGCCCAGTGTCAGGCGTCGCTGCTGATGGCGGGTCGGGCGGTCCCTGCGACCGGCCGAGGGGAGAGAGGACCCCCGACGGACTGTGCTCGGTGTCCCGTCCCCAGGACGGCGCACGGCCCAGCCGTACCCACCCTCTCGAACCATGAGGAGCAGCACCCATGGACTTCAAGGTCGCAGACCTCTCCCTTGCCGCGTTCGGCCGCAAGGAGATCACCCTGGCCGAGCACGAGATGCCGGGTCTGATGTCGATCCGCGCCGAGTACGCGCAGGCCCAGCCCCTGGCCGGCGCCCGCATCACCGGCTCGCTGCACATGACGGTGCAGACCGCCGTACTCATCGAGACCCTCGTCGCCCTCGGCGCCGACGTCCGCTGGGCCTCCTGCAACATCTTCTCCACCCAGGACCACGCGGCCGCCGCCATCGCGGTGGGCCCGAACGGCACCCCGGAGAACCCGCAGGGCGTCCCCGTCTTCGCCTGGAAGGGCGAGACGCTGGAGGAGTACTGGTGGTGCACGGAGCAGGCGCTGACCTGGCCGAACACCCCCACCGGCGGCCCGAACATGATCCTCGACGACGGTGGTGACGCCACCCTCCTCGTCCACAAGGGCGTCGAGTTCGAGAAGGCCGGCTCGGCCCCGGACCCGTCGACGGCGGACTCCGAGGAGTACGCACACATCCTCACCCTGCTCAACCGCACCCTCGGTGAGGCCCCGCAGAAGTGGACGCAGCTCGCGTCCGAGATCCGCGGCGTGACGGAGGAGACCACCACCGGTGTCCACCGCCTCTACGAGATGATGTCCGAGGGCACCCTGCTGTTCCCGGCGATCAACGTGAACGACGCCGTCACCAAGTCGAAGTTCGACAACAAGTACGGCTGCCGCCACTCCCTGATCGACGGCATCAACCGCGCCACCGACGTCCTCATCGGCGGCAAGGTCGCGGTCGTCTTCGGCTACGGCGACGTCGGCAAGGGCTGCGCCGAGTCCCTCCGCGGCCAGGGCGCCCGCGTCATCGTCACCGAGATCGACCCGATCTGCGCGCTGCAGGCGGCGATGGACGGATACCAGGTCGCCACCCTCGACGACGTCGTCGAGACGGCCGACATCTTCATCACGACCACCGGCAACAAGGACATCATCATGGCCACCGACATGGCCAAGATGAAGCACCAGGCCATCGTGGGCAACATCGGCCACTTCGACAACGAGATCGACATGGCCGGCCTCGCGAAGGTCGACGGCATCGTCAAGGACGAGGTCAAGCCCCAGGTCCACACCTGGACGTTCCCCGACGGCAAGGTCCTGATCGTCCTCTCCGAGGGCCGCCTGCTGAACCTCGGCAACGCGACCGGCCACCCGTCCTTCGTGATGTCGAACTCGTTCGCGGACCAGACCCTGGCCCAGATCGAGCTCTTCACCAAGCCGGAGGAGTACCCGACCGAGGTCTACGTGCTCCCGAAGCACCTCGACGAGAAGGTCGCCCGCCTCCACCTCGACGCCCTCGGCGTCCGCCTCACCACCCTGCGCCCGGAGCAGGCCGCGTACATCGGCGTCCAGGTCGAGGGCCCGTACAAGCCGGACCACTACCGCTACTGATCACCCACTGATCAACCGCGGACGTACCTGAAGCAGGCCCCCGGCACATGTGCCGGGGGCCTGCCCCGTATCCCCTCCGATCCGAAGAAGTGTGCGCACATGCCCCGCGGCCGCTACTCGCTCCACGACCCGCACGACCACACCCCGCTCGGCGAGGAGCACTTCCACTGCGCGCCCGGGCCCTCCGGCTGGCGCTACGTCTCCCAGCTCACCGGCCCGGACGGGGACCACCGCGGTTCCGTCGACCTGGCGATCGACGAGCTGGGCCGCCCCATCCGCATGGAGGTCAACGCCGCGAGCTGGCAGGTGCGCGGCGCCGCCATCGACGGCGTCACCTGGGTCCGTACCGACCCCACCGGCACCGAGGCCACCGAGGGCAACATCGCCGCCCCCGGCTTCACCGGCACCTCCCCGGCCTTCCTCGTCGCGACGGCCCGGCTGCTGCGCCTGACCCCCGGCGCCCCCGCCACCCGCGTCCGGCTCCTGGCCCTCACCGACCCGGTCCTGGCACCCCGTACGGTCGACCAGGCCTGGGCCCTCGTAGCCCGCCAGGAACACCCCACGGACAGCGGCCCGCTGCTGGTGGACGAGTACCGGGTCAGCGCCCTGGACACGGGCGAGGTCCACACGATCCACATCGCCGGGGACGTGGTGCTGTCGGCCCCCGGGATCGAACTCGAACACCTGGAGACGCCGCCCTCGGCCTTCGAGGAAGAGTGACCCCTCAGGCGGGCGGCGCGAACCCGCCGGCGCGCGGAGCCGCTACGGGCGCCGCCGGTGCCGCGGGCGCGGGAGCCGCGTAGGGGACCGGCGCCACGACGGGCACCGGACCCGGTACCGGGGCGGGCCCGGGGCCAGGACCCGCGGCGGCCGGCCGGAACGCCCGGGCGGCGTCCCGCGACTGCCGCTCGTGCACCACGGCCATCAGGAACGCGGCGGCCGGCACCCCGGCCGGCGGCGGCGCCCCCGTACGCGCCACCAGATCGTCCGCGAGCCGCACCGCCATCGCGGCGCCCACCTGCGGATCCAACTGGTTCATCCGCGTCAGGTACTGGCGGATCGCCAACCAGAGCCCGTCCGGCACCGCCGACAGGTCCAGCCCGGTGAACCGCCCGGCCAGCCACGGCGGCGGCGGAGGCACCGGCATCACCCGGGTTCCCGGCACCCGCTCCCGGACCACCAGCGTCCCCGCGAACACGTCCCCGAGCCGCCGCCCGCGCGCCGACACCAGCGAGGCGATGCATGCGATCGACCCGAAGGCCAGCAACAGCTCCACGACCCCCATGGCCCCGCGCACCAGGGCGTGCCGGAACCGGATCGGCCCGCCGTCGTCCCGGACGACCCGCAGCCCGCAGGCGAGCTTGCCGAGCGAACGCCCGTGGGACAGCGTCTCCACCGCGATCGGCACGCCCACCAGGAACAGCAGGAAGCTCGCCACCGCGACGGCAGCCTGGGCGGCGTCGTCCAGCGAGGCGGTGGCCATGGCCAGCCCGGCGGAGATGAGCACGTATCCGGTGACGTACACGGCCAGATCCAGGAGGATCGCCAGCCCGCGGCTCGGTAGCCGCGCGGGCCTGAGCCCCAGGACGACCGCGTCCCCCGTCACCAGATCGCTCACCACAGCACCTCTCATGTGACCTACCCCCCCGCCCCTAAGGCCTCCAGTCTGCCAAGCTGACCACACTAGGAATAGGCAGTGGCCAGGGGACCTGGGACAGGGGAGCGGCAAACCGGATGGATCTCGACGTCTTCGTGACCGCACACCGTGCGGAGTGGGAACGCCTGGAGCAGCTCCTGGGCAGGGGCCGCAAGCTCACCGGCGACGAGGCCGACGAACTCGTCGCGCTCTACCAACGCACCTCCACCCACCTCTCCCAGATCCAGTCCAGC